>CALUWF010000004.1 GCA_944324405.1 Candidatus Gastranaerophilales bacterium
AATTACTAAGCTAAAGGGTTAAAACACGGACTGTTGAAGGGAAAACCGGTGTTTACATTTTGTTACAATAAAAAAGAGCCTCAAAAGGCTCTTTTTAGAAATGGTGGGCGTTGAGAGGCTCGAACTCCCGACATCCTCCTTGTAAGGGAGGCGCTCTACCAACTGAGCTAAACGCCCGCACGCACATTGGTTCTACCAAGTGAGCAGCACCCCTAAGGGTTTTAGAGTAATATTATAATACCTGTTCAAGGATTAAAGTCAAGTATTTTTACAAGACTTTTTCTTCTTCTTTTGCAAACTGCATTTCATAAAGGTATTTATACTGCCCGTTCGGTATTTGCATAAGCTCGTGGTGGCTTCCCATCTCAACAAGCTCTCCTTCGTTAATCACCGCTATTTTATCCGAATTTTTAATTGTTGAGAGTCTATGCGCTATGACAAAAACAGTTCTGCCGCCAATAAGATTTTCAAGTGCCTTTTGAACAATTGCCTCTGATTTATTATCAAGCGCAGATGTAGCCTCATCTAAAATCAAAATAGGGGCATCTTTAATCATAGCACGGGCAATTGCGACCCTTTGCCTTTGTCCGCCGGAAAGAGTTGTACCTCTTTCGCCTATTACCGTATCGACACCTTTTTCCAGGGTATCCACAAAATCATCCAAATGTGCCGCACAAATTACTCGCCTTACCTCTTCATCGGTTGCATCTTTTTTGCCCATTAAAATATTATCTCTTATTGTGCCCGAAAAAAGAAAATTGTCCTGAAAAACTTCACTTATGTGGCTTCTTAAGGATTTCAGGGTGTAATTTCTGATGTCTACACCGTCAAATTTTATACTTCCGGCACAAATATCGTAAAATCTCGGTATCAAATTCACAATCGTTGATTTTCCGCCGCCTGAATTACCGACAAATGCAAGTATTTCACCTTTTTTAACCTCAAATGAAACATTTTTTAAAACAGGCTTATTCTCTTCGTATTCAAAACATACATTTTCAAAAGTAATATTATTTTCAATGCTTTTCAGCTCTTTTGCACCTTCTTTGTCTACAATTGCAGGCTGCAAGTCATAAAGCTCAAACACCCTGTTCATGGATACAAAAATTGTCTGTATGCCTGTAAGTGTACCGCCAAGAGTCTTGATGGGTTTATATAAAAGCAGAAGCGAGGTAATAAAACTTGCAAGCGAACCTGTTGTCATTTCCCCCGTTATAATAAGGTGATTTCCCACAACCATAACAATTGCAACCCCGATACTTGCAATAAAATACATAATCGGAGAAAGCCAGCCCGAGCGCTTTGTAAGTGACATTGACAAATCAAAAAGCTCTCTTATCTGTGCCTTAAATTTAGAGTAAATATCCTCTTGCAGACAATATCCGCTTATAATTTTATTACCATGGTATGTTTCGTTCACGTTTGTTGTCATGCCGCTGCCTACAACCATGGAAGCATTTGAAACGTTTTTGACCCTTTTTCTTATAAGCGAGACGGGTATAAACGCACATATAAGAACCACAACGCCCACAAAAGCGAGCTTCCAGGAATTATAAAGCAAAACGCCGATTAAGCCAAGAGAACTTGTAAAGGCAGTGATAAGCGTTTTAATTGATTCAACGACATTTTTTGAAGCAGTGTCGGGATCGTTTAAAAACCTTGAAATAACAAGGCCTGAGGTATTGTCATCGTAAAATTTTGCATCAAGATAAACAAGCTTTTTAAATAAATCTTCTTTGACCGAAATTGAAATTTTTAAACTTATCCAATCCGTAAGATAGGAATTTATATACTTTAAAAGCCCTTGTATTACCGCAAAGAGCATAATTGCCCAAGGGATTATGGCTGCAAGCAAATCGCGCGTAAGCACAAAGCCTTTCCAGGCATAAGTTTCCCCGTTAATTACAACATCAATATAAGGCTTTAGCGCAAAAGCTGTCGCGCCGTCCAACAAACCGAGCGGTATAGCCAGCATAAAACCTATAATAATTCTGAACATTACCGGTTTTATATAGGGCCAGATACGCTTCAGGAGGTAACCGTAGTCAAAAGCTCTGTCTATACTTATTGTATCAAGTTTCATTAATACCTATCCTTAATTCTGTTTATAAAATTATCCCACAAAAATATATTATTTATCAAAAAAGAAGAAAAAAAGCCCGCTCAACGTCTGTGCACCGATTGCATTTCCGTCCGCTTCAAAATCTTCTATAAAATTCAGCACATCTTCCTTTTTTACAAGTTTTCTGTCGCAAATAACTCCTCCGTCATTATCACAAGGCTCTTTGTAATCCTTTGTTCCGTCAATGTGTGCTATGGCAATTGTTGATGTTTCGCTTGTAAGTCCTGCCGAGCTTGAAACATTTTTGGTGCAAATTTTTATATCCTGTGCTTCATATCCGCTTTCTTCCTTTAATTCTCTTTTGAGCGCCTGATTGATATCTTCGTTTTTATCAATATCTCCGACAAGCCCGGCCGGAAGTTCAAGACAATATTTTGCACGCCCTTCGCATGTAAGGGGCGGCCTTTTTGTAATCAAAAATAAAATATACTCTCCGTCTTCTTTTTTGACAACAGGCACAATAACCGCAATATCTTTAGCATTTGGACGATGCGCATAGACCCATTTTGCACCGTTTGCGCGCGTACAGGCCTTTAACTGTAAATATTTTTCACTGTGTAAAATTTCACAAGTCATACTTTACTTCCTTGAAACATAATATTATAAAATTTTTTCGCGGCAATATTTTTTTTATGATAATTTTAACTTATATGAACAAATATCTTGCAAAAGCCATAATAACACTAAAAGATGAAGTTAAGGATGTGCGTGCACTTGCGCTTGAAAAAATGCTGAAAAACACAGGCATGACCGACTGTACAAATTTTAAAACCGGGAGATTTTATTCATTTTACGTATTTGCAAAAGACCCAAAACAAGCAAATGAAAAAGCACATCATATCTGTGCCGAAGCTCTTTGTAATCCGGTTGTTGAAAAATTCGAGATGTCGCTTGTCGAAATAGCCGCGGAGCACATTAAATGAAAGCGGCACTCGTAGTATTTTTAGGTACAAATTGCGAAGTTGAAACCAAGGCGGCACTTGAGGCCTGTTTATTTGAATGCGATTATGTTGACTCCAATACTTGCGACTTGCTCGGCTACGACTGCGTTTTTCTTTGCGGCGGCTTTTCATACGGTGATTATATTCGCTCAGGCAGACTTGCAAAATTTACACCCGTAATAGGTGCGCTTAAAAAATATATCGAAGCGCAAAGAGGGGTGGTGGCAGGCATTTGCAACGGTTTTCAAATACTTTGCGAAGCGCATTTTTTAAAAGGAGCACTTCTTGAGAATAACTCATCAAGGTTTATATGCAAAAATACGCCCCTAAGGCTTGAATTTTCGGGCATAAAAAAAGATATTTCGCTTCAAATTGCCCACAGAGAAGGAAAATACGTGTGCGGAAAAAAAGACTTTGATGAAGTTAAGTCCATGGCTTTTTTAAAATACATCGACAACCCAAACGGCTCCTATTTTGATATAGCGGGTCTATACGATAAAGAAAGGCGCATTATGGGACTTATGCCGCACCCGGAACGCTGCTTTTTTGCGAATTGTTTCGGTTTTGACGGCAGAGAAATTTTTAAAATCATAAAGGATGAGATTAAGCGTGGATGATAAAATTTTAAGCGAAATTAAAAAACGACTCAAAAGAGATTTAAACGAACTTGAAAAACACATCTTTGAAGCAATGTGGAGTGAGCATTGCGGCTATCTGCACTCAAAATTGCAATTAAAAAAACTGAATTTTAAAGGTGCACTTTTGCCTTTTGAAAATGCCGGCGGAATTAAAATTGACGATTTGGGTATATTTTTTAAAGTTGAATCACATAATCACCCCTGTGCCATCGAACCTTATCAGGGGGCTGCAACCGGCATAGGCGGAATAATAAGGGATATTTTGGCACTAAATGCACGCCCTGTTGCACTTTTAAACTCTTTAAAGTTTTGCGCATCACAAAAACATTTAATCGACGGGGTTACGCGGGGAATAAGCGATTACGGAAATTCATGCGGAATAGCAAACATAGGTGGCGAGGTTATTTTTGATGAATGTTACAGGGATTTACCCCTTGTAAATGTTATGGCCGTAGGGATAGCGCCTGTTAAAAATATAAAACTGTCGGGCGCAAAAGAAAATCTTGAAATAGTTCTGCTCGGCTCTGCAACCGGCATGGACGGAGTCGGGGGTGCAGCTTTTGCCTCAAAAGAACTCAGTGAAGAAAAAAACGAAGAAAAAATCCATGTGCAAATTGGCGATCCTTTTGAAAAAAAGAAACTAATTGAAGCAACTCTGGAAATTTTGAGCCTCAAAGGCGTAATTGCCTGTCAAGATTGCGGCGCGGCAGGGCTTTTAAGCTCAACATCGGAAATGGCATATAAAGGCGGCTGCTCACTTGAACTTGATTTGGATAAATTACACCTCGCAAATAAAAATATGAATGCGGCACAGATTTTATTGAGCGAAACACAGGAGAGAATGGTTTTTGCGCTTGAGAAAAAAACACTTAAGAAAGTTTTTGACATTGCCAAAAAATACGAACTTGAAATTTCGCACATCGGAAAAACTTTTCGCGGCGGAGATTATATAGTTAAAAAAGAAGGCAAGATACTCTCAAAAACACCCCTTGAAGTTCTTTGCAATCCCTTTTATTACAATCTTGAACCGATTGTAATAAAAAAACCGAAAAACGAAATTTGCAAAGAAGATTTAGATGTTGAAAGCGCGGTTGAAAAACTGATAAAATCGCCCGAATTTGCCTCCAAAGAGTGGTTTTACGAACAATGGGATTATGGTGTCGGAGGCAGAACTTATCTTCCTCCCGGGCTAAGCGGAGCCGGGGCGCTAAAGCTTCCTTGCAACAAAGGTTTCATCGGGTTTTGCATGGATACAAAACCACGTTTTAGCGAAATTGAGCCATACTCAGGGTCATGTTCGACTTTTCTTGAAAGCTACAGAAATCTTGTGTCATCCGGCTTTGAGCCGCTTGGCTTTACAAATTGTCTTAATTTTGCAAACCCTGAAAATAATGATACAAAGTACTCTTTTGTGCGCTCTATAGAAGGCTTAAGGGATATATCGAAAGCATTTGACATTCCCGTTGTTTCGGGAAATGTTTCTTTTTATAACGAGTGTGCGGCACATCGCGTTTACCCGAGCGTTACACTTGGCATGCTCGGTTTTTGCCCCGATGAAAACAATTTAATAAAGGCGCGGTTTTATGAAAATAATGAAATTTACATAATAGGCAAAAAAATTACCAAGGAAAGCAACACGGGCGGCTCGCTATATCAAAGCGTATTTTTTGATTTCATCTCCGGCATGCCTGATAAATATGACATTGAGCTTGAAAAAAGGCTAAAAAAGACAATTTTTGAACTTATAAGTCAAAAGAAAATCACGGGCGCAAAAGATGTTTCAAAAGGCGGGGTACTGGGGTCGCTTTTGTGCATGGCTTTTGACTCAAATATCGGTTTCAGCGCAAAACTTTTAAATGAGAAGACAAACAACAATTCTCAAAAATTAAAACTGCTTTTCGGTGAAATTGAAGGCAGGTATATTATCGCAACGGATGAGGGAGAATATGTTGAAAAATATCTTCAAAAAAACAATATTGAATATTATCGCGCAGGCAAGTGTTTTGGTGATAAAATAGAGTTTGACGGTTATTGTTTTGATTTGGTAAAACTCAGGAATATTTACAAAAATTCGATAAAAAATGCACTTGGCGAATAACAAAAACATCATAGACGATAAAGTACACGAAGAATGCGGGATTTTCGGCGGATACTGCCAATGCGGCAATATTGCACCTTATATTAAATGTGCGCTTTTAAAATTACAACACAGGGGACAAGAATCAGCCGGACTTTGCGCGGGAGATAAAAAACAAACGCTTTATAAAAACCCCGGACTTGTCAGCCTTGCACTCAATGACGCTGAAATCAAAAATATCTCGGGAAACTTTGGCATAGGGCATGTAAGATATTCGACATTTGGCGGGGATGACAAGGAAAATATTCAGCCGTTCAAAGTTTTTTATATGGATGAAGATGTATCTCTTGCACACAACGGGAATATCCCACAAGCACATAAAATCAGGGAAAAATTAAAACAGCAGGGCGAAAAATTTTCAGGCTCATCAGACAGTGAAATTATTTTAAAAAGCCTTATTTTTTCGCTTAAAAAAAAGCCTTCCGAATGGAGCTTTGATGATGTTGCGCAGTGTCTTAACAGCAATTTTCCCCATGGTGCATACTGCGTTATTTTATACACAAAAGAACGCGTAATGGCTTTTCGCGATGCCTTTGGTTATCGTCCGCTTATGTTTGCAAGATGCAAACAGGGCGATTTTATAGCCTCGGAAGACGTGGGGTTTTTTGGTTTGGATATTGAAAGAGTTATTGAAATAGCGCCGGGGCAAGGTGTTGAAATTACTTGCAAGGGGTATGAGGTAAAAACTTTTGCAAAGTCCGAAAAAATTTCACAATGCGTATTTGAACAGATTTACTTTGCAAGCGCCGCATCAAATATATTCTCTAAAAGCGTGTATGCAGCAAGATATGAGCTTGGAAAAATCCTTGCAAAATGTGAAGATAAAGACTTTTCGCACGATGTTGCCTTTCCTGTTCCGGACAGCGGCCTTGCCTGTGCAATCGGCTATTGTGAGGCTCTTGGTGTACCTTTTTGTCACGGTCTTATACGAAATGTTTGGATGGAACGTTCTTTTATCCAGCCGCAACAAAACAAAAGGAATAAAAACGTAAGACTAAAATTCATTCCGGTAAAATCGGAGATTGAGGGTAAAAAAATTGTACTAATTGACGATTCGCTCGTGAGGGGTACAACCTCATCAGAAATTGTAAAAATGCTTAAAAATGCCGGTGCTGCCGAAGTTCACATGCGCTCCGTATCGCCAAAGATAATAAATAACTGCCTCTGGGGAGTTGATATACCTACAAAAGAAGAGCTTATTTCGTATAATAAAACAGATGAACAAATAGCAAAGCAAATCGGCGCAGACAGCGTAAAATTTCTGCCGCTTGAACGGTTAAGCGATGTTTTTGAAGGTGAGATGTGGTGCAAAAAGTGTTTTATAAATACTTCTGCCGATGATTTTGTAAATGTCCGCACTCCCTTAGGCAAGGAGGAAATAAAATGAAATACTCTTACCTTGATGCCGGAGTGGATATAAAAAAAGCGGATGAACTTACAAATATAATTGCAAATACGGCATGCGGAGCAAATATAGGTTCTTTTGCGGGTTTATATGAGCATAAAGTACTTAAAGATTACTGTTTTGCAGCATGCTGCGACGGTATTGGGACAAAAATTATCCCGCTTATCGAAAGGCACGACACAAAAACTATCGCAAATGATCTTTTTGCAATGAATATAAACGATTTAATCTGCTGCGGAGCAAAGCCGCTTTTTTTCCTTGATTACATTGCCGCAAATACCCTTGATACAAAACTTTTGGGTGATTTTATAAAAGATTTAAATACCTTACTTCAAAAATACGGCTGTACACTGCTTGGCGGCGAAACTTCCGAACTTTCAAATTTAATTTTAAAAAATTACTTTGATGCTGCCGGATTTTTACTCGGGATAGTCAAAAAAGACGAAATTTTAAATATAAATACCGTATCGGGCGGCGATGTTATAATTGGTTTAAAATCAAACGGGGTGCACGCAAACGGCTTTTCCTTAATCAGAAAATTATATAGCGACAATATGATTAATACCGAAACATTTACCCAAACCCTTGCACCCGTTAGAATTTATTATGACATTGTATCCAAGTTATGCGAAAATAAACTCGTTAAAAGCTGTGCAAACATAACGGGCGGCGGCATTTTGGCGAATTTAAAGCGGGCTGTGAAAAAAGATTTAAAAATAGAACTTGATTATTCAAAAATTCCAAATATGAAAATTTTTGAAATTTTAAAAGATTTAACGGGCGAAAAAGAAGCATACGGAACCTTTAATATGGGTGCAGGTTTTTGTCTTGTTGTATCTTCTTTGAATGTCAAAAAGGTGCTTGATTTGACTCAAGATTATACTCCTTTTATTTTCGGAGAAATTGTATGACAAAGAGGGTTTTAATTTTTGCATCTGGCGAAGGTACAAATTTTGAGGCAATTGTAGAGTATTTTAAAAACAAAGACATTGAATTTGAACTCCTGTGCAATGTTTTTGGAGCAAATGCCTTTTACAGGGCAAAAAAACTGGGAATAACATCACATTATGTAAGATTTTCGGATACTTACGACTTTTTGAAAGACAAAAAGTTCGATTTATATGTCCTTGCGGGCTATATGCGGATTTTACCGCCCAAAATACTTGATTTTGGTACTTTTTTAAACATCCACCCCTCGCTTTTGCCCGATTTCAAGGGTGCAAATGCGATTAAAAGCGCATTTTTGTCGGGAGTTAAACAAACGGGTGTGAGCGTACATATAGTAAATGAAGAAATAGATTCGGGCGAAATTATTGCACAGCAAAAATGTGTAATCGAGCCGGATATGACACTTTGTGATTTAGAAAACAAAATTCATATACTGGAGCACAGACTCTACCCCCGTGTTATTGAGGAGTTTTTAAAATGAGAGTTTTACTTTTCGGCTCGGGTGCGCGTGAAGCAGCACTTGCAAAAAAAATAAAAGAGTCAAAACTTTTGGATGAACTTTATTACGCACAAACGGGCGCATTTTGCGATGAGGATAAAGTAATAGAATTTTGTGATTTTTACAATCTTGCAGAAAATGCAAAAAAACTCGGTATCGATTTGCTTGTAGTAGGGCCCGAACTGCCTCTTGCACAAGGAATATGTGATATCTTTAAAGAATTTAAAATAAATACAATCGGCGCAAATAAATACTGGGCACAGCTTGAGAGTTCAAAATCTTTTGCAAAAGAGTTTATGGAAAAATTTAACATAAAAACCGCGCCATACAAGCTTATCGAGTATCCGGGGCAAATAAACGACTCTCTTTCGGAGGCTCTTTTGAAATTTGAAAACCTGCCCGTCATAAAAGCGGACGGACTTGCTATGGGTAAGGGAGTTTTTTTACCTTCAAATATTGATGAAGCAAGGCTCTATGCGCTTGAAGCGTTGGGCGGAAAATTCGGAAGCGCATCAAAAAAAATTCTTTTTGAAAAAAGGCTTTTCGGGCGCGAATTGTCCGTGTTTTCATTATGGGACGGGAAAACGCTTGTAAGTTTTGACCCGGCCGGAGATTTTAAAAAATTAAAAGACAACGACAAAGGAGAAAACACGGGCGGAATGGGCGCTTGCTTCCCTTGTGTCTTAAATGCGGCGGAAAAAAAATCTCTTGATGATTATTTAAAAAAGCTTGAAAATGCTCTTTTGAATTCAAAGGCCGATTTTTGCGGGGTAATTTATTCGGGGCTTATGCTTGCGGATGATGAAGTATATGTGCTTGAATACAATATGCGCTTTGGCGACCCTGAAATTCAATGCATACTTGAAGTTTTTGAAAACGACATCCTGGATGTATTTGAAAAAATGACACAAGGGCGCCTGCGGGATGTAAAATTGCGCTTTAAAAACGAGCCTTCTTTTTGCGTTGTTCTTGCATCACAAGGGTATCCTTCAAAATATGAGTGCGGACATGAAATTTTAAATCTTGACTGCGTCAAAAAATACGGAGTTAATGTCTTTTTTGCGGGGGTCAGGGCGGAGAAAGGAAAATACTACAGCGCGGGCGGCAGAGTGCTAAGCCTTGTAAAATCAGGCGATAGTGCACTTATCAGTATATATTTTGCAGCACGCGATATAAAATATAAAGGCAAAATTTACAGACACGATATAAATTTAAGATGACAGACTTAATTTAAAAGCCGCCCTGCAAAAAGAGCGGCTTTTTAATTTTATATCAGCAAATTAATTTTCAAAAACATACCCGATAAGAGCTGCTTCTCTCGAGCGTTTGACGGCTTTTGCAAGCATTCTTTGGTGATATGCACAATTGCCGGTTATTCTTCTCGGTAAAATTTTACCGGCTTCGGATAAAAATCTTTTTAATTTTGATGTGTCTTTGTAGTCAAGTGCTTCCACCTTATCGGCGCAGAAGCTGCAATTTTTTCTTTTTTTGCTGTCTTTAAGTGATTCTTTTGCCATTTTTATTTCCTTTTCTGTTATTTATTTTTAAAACGGTATTTCATCTTCGTCGATTAAATCCTGCGAAATCTCTTCTGTTGCAAATTGTACAAGATTTTCTTTCTGTGCGGAAGCGGAAGATGCGCCGGCACTTGATGTGCCCGAGATTTTTTCGACCGTTGATGCGTTAATTTCAAAAACTTTTTTATCTCTGCCGTTTGAAGTTTTAAATGTGTTTGTCTGGAGTCTGCCCTCAACAAGCACACTGTCACCTTCTTTTACGGTCTGCTCAACCGTATTTGCGGCATTGCCCATAATAAAAACTCTTACAAGACTTTCATCCTGCGGATTAACATCAAGTGTAAAGGTTGTTATGGGCAAATCATTTTGTGTAAATCTTTTTTCAGGATTTTTCACAACTTTTCCCGTTACAAAGATTTTTGCTAAAGTCATATTCCTACGCTTTCACGCCTTGTTGTTCTATAAACATTGTTCTTATAACGTTTTCATTCAGTTTAAGCTGTCTTTTAAATTCGGCAACTTTATCCGCATCAAGATTTATTTTAAACACGGCAATAAAACCGTCTCTAAAGCCTTTTACGTCATAAGCAAGTTTTTTTCTGCCCATTTTATCCGTATCAATTACGCTTCCGCCGAGCGAGCTTATTGAATCTTCAATTCTGGCAATAACTTTATCTGCTTCATCATTATCTAAATTGGGTTTAATTGTTGCAAGCAGTTCGTATTTTTTCATGGTTTCTCCTTATTGTATTACTTTGTTACAAAATGCTAGCACAAACATATTTTTGAAACAACAAAAAACTTAACATATCTAAATATTTAGCCGTTTAAATAAAATTCGCCGCCGAATACTTTTGTTGCCTCACCCGTCATATAAGCATTTTTACCGTCGTATTCTATTGTAAGCTCGCCGCCGGGGAGTTCCACAGCTACCGTATCATCAAGCAAACCCTTTAAAACGCCTGCTACAACCGAAGCGCAGGCACCTGTTCCGCAGGCAAGAGTTATGCCGCAGCCTCTTTCATAGACATCAAGCCTTATTTTTTTACGATTTTTGATATTTATAAATTCCACGTTTGTTTTTTCCGGGAAAAGCACATGTTGTTCAATTTTTGGGCCGAATTCGCGCGCAAGCTTTTTGCTGTCGTCGTCCGTAAATATTACGCAGTGCGGATTTCCCATGCTTACGGCAGAAGCTCTAAAACCTTCTATTTCAAAATCCTGAGGAGTATCCGTATTAACGGGGATTTTTTTTGCTTCCAATACCGGTTTTCCCATATCTACACGCACTCTGCCATCATTTAAAATGTGCGGCCTGATAATCCCGGCCAAGGTTTCCACGCTGAATTCGTCTTTATTGACAAGGTTATGTGCGCGCACAAATTTTGCAAAACATCTTATCCCGTTTCCGCACATCTGTGCAATTGAGCCGTCGGAGTTAAAAAAATCCCATCCTATGTCTGAATTTTCGGATTTTCTTGGCGAAAAAAGTCCGTCTGCGCCTATTCCAAAATTCCTGTCACACATAATTTTTGCAAGCTCCGGCGTTGCTTTTTCTTCCGTTAAAATTATAAAATCATTGCCAAGCCCTTGCCATTTTTCAAATTTAACCGTTTTCATACTGCTCCCTGCTGAATTTTTCAAGATAATCTACCGTAAATTCCGTTGCTCCGCTGTTTTTTTCCAGTGCGCCAAGGCAATTTGCCCCCATCCTTTCAATATAATTTTTATCACTGAGCATCTCGGAAATTTTTTCCTTAAGTTCATTATAATCTTTCACGATATATGCGCAATCAAGATCGCACAAACTCTTATATACATGGCGAAAATTCTTCACATTTGGCCCGCTGATAACGGGTTTACCCCAAATTGTCGCCTCAAGAGGATTGTGTCCGCCTGTTTTATCAAAACTACCGCCCAAGATACAAATATCACAAGCGCTGTACGCATCGGCAAGTTCCCCGGTTGTATCAAGAAGTATTACGTCACATTCGTCAAATGAAGCTTCCGCACTTCTTTTGCCGTATGTAATTCCTTTTGCTTCAAGCAATTTTTCAATGGAAGGGAGTTTTTCAAGATGTCTTGGCGCAATAATTAATTTTAAATCCGTGTTCTTTTCTTTTAATGCGCAATATGTTTCAATCAACGGTTCGTTTTCATCTCCATGGGTTGAACCGAAAATAATTACCTTTTTGCCAAACGTTTTAAATAAAAGATTATATTTGTATTTTGTATAATCATCCGGCTTTTCTATGTCAAATTTTATATTACCCGAAGTTATTACTCTGTTTTCAGGCGCCCCTATTTCTACAAATCTTATGGCGTCTTCGCGGGTCTGGGTTAAAATTGCGCTATAGTTTTTTAACACTTCCCTAAAGAAAAATGATAATTTTTTATAGCTTTTAAAAGTATTTTCGGATATTCTGCCGTTTACTATAAAAAGCGGTATTGCAAGTTCTTTCATTCTGAGTGCAAAATTTGGCCAAATTTCCGTTTCTATCATTATTACCATCTCGGGGTTTATTGCCTTTACCGCATTGTCTATTGCCTTTTTTGTATCATAAGGAAAATATGTTATTACTTTGCATTTGTCCGATAATTTATTTTTTGCAAGTTCCTGACCCTGCGGCGTTGAAGTTGTAAGGACAATATCATTTTTAAAGTGCATTTTGTTAATAAGCGTTTGTGCAAGCATGACTTCACCTACGGAAACCGCATGAATCCAGATTGTACGATTTAAAAATTTAAAGCCGTAATCTCCGAATTTTTCTTTTTTGCCCGCCGCAATTTTAGGGCAAAAAAGCCCCAGGAGATTAAGTGCGGGAACGGCAAAAAAATTATATAAAAAATTATATGTTCTCAACATTTATTTCTACCTCAAAACTCCTGTTCCAGGGAAGCGAATAGTAAGTATTATTATAATCAAAATTCAGATAATTTGCGATTTTATTTTCAAATTTCTTCATATCTTTCGTTTTTTCATCCAGTGTTTTTAAAAAATCATTACCCGCTTCTCTTATATATTTTCGCACATTTGCCTGATAAGCCCAATCATCCAGAAGTCGTATAAACATAAGTTTTTTGAAGGCATTATCGCAATATGTGCCGTTTTTTTTCGCCAAAAATTTTACAATAGCACTTAAAATCGCACAGCCTGCGGAATTTGCACTTGTATTATATGCGCAATACCCAAAAAGATTTTCAGGACATTTTTTTAACAGCAATTGCTCGGTAAAACCGTTATCCGCTCCGTTTGCATTTGAAATATCCGCAATGAAAAAATTTTGCTCAGGCAATACAAGGGGGTTTTCGTACCTGTTTGTTAAATCACCCAAAACCCAATCCCCCTGAGCATTTTCAAAATTATTTACAAGAAAAGTCAAATCGCTGTCTTTTGAAATTGTACAGCCAGCAAGGCTTAATTGTCCTTCAATACAGTCTTTTACACTAATGTCTTCATATCTTGAAATTTTGTTAATACTTTTTGGGTATGTATATTCAACATTTATCTTAATGTCTTCATCTTTACACAATGCTCTTGCAAGAAGGGTAAGAGGAATTTCATCCGCTCCCGTTTTTACAAGTGCGTTCAATTTTCTGCTTTTTATTTCATAATCCAGAAGCTCCGCTTCTTCAACATTTAGGCCGTATTCCCCGGTATCATCCTTTGAAAAAACAAGCATGTCAAGGGTTTTATCCTCTACCCAATCCAAATAAAGCTTGTTTATTTCAAAATTTCTTTTTCTTGTGTCAAGATAATCATTTAAAATATCCTCCGGAATTTGATTATACACGCAATTGTAGCTTTTTTCCCTCCTGGATTTATGCTGATAATAAGAAAATTCGTAAATTCTTTTTCCCCATTGCGCCCAGTACTCTTTTTCTTCTTCGTTTATATTGTTGTTTGAAATGCGCATTATGCTTGAAAAAGCGTATATTTTCCCGGCCTTTTTTCTTATTATTTCTTTGAATTTTAAAAGCCTCTCTTTTATCCTTGAAAAACTTTCAGAACACCTTCTTGAGCTTACAAGTCCTCCGTATGCTGCGGTATCAAGAGAAATTATCATAATATCCACATTTGGAAGATTGTTTACAAAATCAAAAATCTCATCTGTGTCTGCACTTGCATTAAGCGAACCGAGAGCGGAACGCTTTGGCATATATAATTCAATGTTTTTGTCCTGGGATAAAATGTCACTTAGAAGCGTATAGCAAATAGGACGATTGTCAATCGGTATAATTGAAATTTTCAGGGTATCTTTTTTCATAAAATTATTTTACATCATGCTCTGTTTGATTTACAATTATTTCAATAATAAATTGTTGTTTTGGAGATTTACCTTGAAGTTTACACTCAATGAAATTATTATGTGCACTGACGCCCAAATACTTTTTGAAAAAGATACCGACGGCAGCTTTGAAATTTCAACCGATACGAGAAAATTACAAAAAGATAATCCTGAAAAATTTATCTATCTGCCCCTCCGCGGTGAAAATTACGACGGGCATAATTTTATAGATAAAGCACTTGAAATGGGCGCCTGCGCTTATTTTACACAAGATAAATTTAAAGTTAATAAAAATGCCGATTTCGTGCTTTATGTTGAAAATTCGCTTGTTGCATATTTAAGACTTGCAAATTACATAAGAAATAAAATCAACCCCAAAATTGTCGCGATTACGGGCTCGTCAGGAAAAACAACAACAAAAGAAATGCTTTTCAGCGTTCTTTCAACAAAATACAAAACTCACAAAACCCTTTTAAATCACAACAATGAAATAGGGCTTTGCGAAACGCTTTTTTCCATGCCTGAAGACACGGATATTGCCGTTGTTGAGATGGGTATGAGAAATTTGGGCGAAATAGAGCTTTTATCATCCTACTGTGAACCTGATATAGGAATAATTACAAACATAGGTTCCGCACATGTGGAAAGGCTCGGAAATTTAAAAAATATAGCTGTCGCAAAATGTGAAATTGCCGCAGGGCTTAAAAAAGACGGTGTTTTTATAAGCCCGGATTCTTCAAAAATAAAAAACAATTTAAATTATGAAGGAGAAAAAATTTTTACAAGATTTGCAAATGTGGCAAATGTAAAAATGAGCGTTTCGCACAGCGAATTCAGCTATGAGGGGGTGAATTACACTCTAAATGTTGAGGGTGATTACAACATTGAAAACGCCCTTCTTGTCATTGAAGCAGCTAAAAAATTAAACGTAGAAATACAAAATATTCAAAAAGGGCTTTTGGATTACAAACCTATAGAAAAACGTTGGGAAGTAACAAAAATAAAGGATTTAACATTTATTAACGACAGCTATAATGCAAATCCTGAGTCTATGAAAGCTGTATTAAAAACGTTTCTGTCAATATACAAACCGCCGTTGGTACTTGTTTTGGGGAATATGGGCGAGCTTGGCAAGGATGAAATTGCCTACCATAAAGAAATAGGCGAGTTCTTGTGTTCTTATAAAAATGTAAAGCTTTTGACGGTGGGCAACCTGGCAAAATATATTTTAAGAAGCTCAACGCTTGAAGGAGTTGAATTTGAAACTAATTTTGAATGTGCAAAATACATTTTAAACAACATAGAAAAAGGTTCGACTATACTTCTCAAGGCCTCGCGGGCAATGAAATTTGAAGAAATAATTGAAATGGTGGGCAGATTATGATAATGATGAGCGTTGCAGCTTTAATAGCTCTTGTACTGACGCTTTTGTCGGGTATTCCGTACCTTGCTTTTATGAAGAAAAAAATGTACGGACAATACATAAGGGAAGAGGTGGCGCAGCTTCATGCCAAAAAAAACCAAACTCCCACAACTGGCGGTGTTTTCCTTGTCATATCAATACTTGCAGCATCTTTAATTACACTTTTTATGGCACAGGAAACAACAACCGGCGCGCTTATTGTCCTTATGACCTTAATTTTTTATGCCTTTACGGGCTTTGAAGATGACATCAAAAAAATAAAAGCTCATCAAAATATGGGTTTATCCGCAAGAGGAAAACTGCTTTTACAGATTGCCGTTTCAATGCTGCCCGCGTTCTACCTTATTTTTTCAGGCAGAACGGAAATCACGTTTCTTAATTTTTCAATTGATTTAGGATGGTTTTACCCGTTATTTGCAGTATTTATGATAGTAGGCTCGTCAAACGCTCTTAATTTAACTGACGGTCTGGACGGGCTTGCAGCCGGCTGCTCGGTCTTTGCTTTTGGCGCATGTGCAATTTTATGCAAACTAAACGGCCATACTGACCTTGCAATCATTTCTGCCGCAACATGTGCGGCGTGTTTGGGATTTTTGTATTTTAATAGAAATCCTGCCAAAATTTTTATGGGCGATACAGGCTCGCTTGCTCTGGGCGGTTTACTTGCAACAGTAGCAATAATGGGCAAATTTGAGCTCTGGCTCATACCAATCGGAATTTTATTTATATGCGAAACGCTCTCGGTTATGATACAAGTAACCAGCTTTCGGCTGACAGGCAAGAGGGTTTTTAAAATGAGTCCGATACACCACCATTTTGAGCTTTGCGGATGGGGTGAGAAAAAAATAGTTTTGGTATTTTCGCTAATATCGGCACTTGGCGGAGCTATTGCAATTGCAGGTTTTTACATTCAAAAAATATTCGGGAACTAGTCTATGAAAGAAAAAATTTTAACAGCAGGTTTTTCGCTTACGGGCATTGCCGCGGCAAAGTATTTGAGCACCTGTTACGATGTTTATTTAACCGAGGCAAACAAAAAAAACGAGGAAGATGCGGACAAAATAAAAGAACTTGAAAATTTAGGAGTAAAGCTTGAATTCGGCGGGCATACAAAAGAATTTGTGCAGGGTGCAAAATTTGCAATAATAAGCCCTTCAATCCCGCGGGATGCCGACATTATAAAGCTTCTTGAAGAATGTAAAGTTGAATATTTTTCGGATATTGAATATGTTTTCAGAATTACGCGAGAAAAACAAAAGCCAAAGATGATAGTAATCACGGGCACAAACGGCAAAACAACAACAACTCTTTTAACTTCACACATTTTTTCGCAAAAATTTATTGCTCCCTCCTGCGGAAACGTTGGCAAATCGCCGTTTGAATGTCTTAATGCAAATGACGCTTCTTCTGTATATCCTGATTATTTAATAGCAGAGGCAAGTTCTTATCAGCTCAATTATTCTGTTGAACTTGCGCCAAAAATTGCAATATTTTGCAATTTAACGCCCGACCATATCGCTTGGCATGGCGGCCTGGAGGGGTATTTTGAGGCAAAAGCTTCAATGTTCAGGAGAATGGATGAAAATTGCCATGCTATTTTAAATTTTGACGATGAAAAAGTAAAAAATCTGGCCAAAGAGCTTAAATGCAAAGTACACTTTTTTGCGCTTAGGGGCGATGAATTAAACTCGAAAGATAAAAATTGCTATATTTGGGACAATTCAATATACTTTGGAGATGAAAAAATAATTGATACCAATGACGTGCCAATTGTCGGCAGCCATAACCTGCAAAACGTTATGTGCGCTGTTATTGCGGCAAAAATAGAAGGTATTGACACATCGATTATTGTAAATGCAATAAAAGATTTCAAAGCTCCGGCGCACAGATGCGAATTTATAAGAATGCTTGACGGAACAGCTTATTACAATGATTCAAAAGCCACAAACCCCGAAGCATCAATTGTTGCAATAAACTCTTTTGAAGGTAAAAAAACGGTGCTCATTGCGGGAGGAAGGGATAAAAATACCTCGCTTGATGAATTTGCGGCATTTGTTAAAGAGAGGATTTCAAAAGTTGTACTAATAGGTGAAGCCACTCAAAGATTTACGGACGAACTGTACAAAAACGGTTATTCAAATATAGTCCATGCGCAGTCTTTGGAAGAAGCCGTAGACCTTGCAAGCCTTGATAAACCTGATATTGTGCTCTTATCGCCGGCATGTGCAAGTTTTGATATGTTTAAAAATTATGAGCAGAGAGGGGAGGCTTTCAGGCGCTATGTCCTATCAAAGAAGCAACTCGTATCACGATAGGGATTCAGGCAGCAACTATATAATTTCACAGCCTGACAACACCCTTATAACGGTTGTCATTTTTCTTGTAGTAATAGGGATTATGGCGATTTTTTCGGCAGGTTCCCCGCGTGCTATTGCAAACGGCGATAACCCTTTGATTTTTACCGTAAAACAGTTGGCTTGGCTTGTTGCAGGAATTATTGCCGCATCGTTTTTTTCAAAATACGATTACAAAAACCTCAAGGTATGGGCAATACCCGCTTGCACACTTGTTCTTGTCTTGCTTTTAATGGTACAGTTTTCACCCCTGGGCCTTATGGTAAATGAAGCAAAAAGATGGCTTGCCATCGGCCCTTTGCAATTTCAGCCGTCAGAGCTTGCAAAACCGGCCGTGGTGCTTGCTTTCGCGTCTTTATTTTCTTCAAACATAAATATACTGGATGACAAGAAAATACCGTTTTATGTGCTTTTTGCGGCCATGTTGTTTTTAATTTTAAAACAACCCAATCTATCAATGGTGATTTTGCTTTGTATGACAAGCCTTATACTGTATTTTGTTGCAGGAGGGAGAGTTAAAACAATTATTGCCGCAATAGCCTGCGCGATACCCGTTTTGGCTTTTTCAATTTTAGGATATCAAAAACAACGTATCCTTGTATGGCTTGACCCGCAAAAAGACCCGCATAATGCCGGATACAACATAATTCAATCGCTTGTTGCTTTTGCAGGCGGCGGCTTTTTCGGTGTTGGTTTCGGCAATTCAAAACAGAAGCTCTCCTGGCTTCCGGAGGGGCATACCGATTTTATTTTTGCGGTTATTGCGGAGGAATTCGGCTTTTTGGGATGCTTTTTTATAGTATGCCTTTTTGCAATGTTTGCCTACCGCGGTTTTATCGTTGCGAAGCGCTGTCCCGATATGTTTGGGAAACTTCTTGCCGTAGGCATAACTTTTTCAATATGTTTCCAGGCGCTTATGAATATATCGGTTGCAAGCTCCTTTCTGCCCGCGACAGGTATTCCGCTTCCCTTTATAAGCTATGGCGGCTCTTCTTTATTTGTTTCTCTTTGTATGTTTGGTGTATTGTTAAATATATCTAAAAAAAGAGTTCAAAGGATTAAACCCTATGCACCATATTAAATATTTTATTACCGGAGGAGGCACGGGCGGACACATCTATCCGGCGCTTGCGCTGGTACGCACCCTTATTAAAACGGGGGTTGATAAAAAAGATATATTCTATATCGGAAATAAAAACAACCTTGAATATAAAATTGCAAAAGATGAAGGGCTAAAGTTTCTCCACTACGATGTTTGCGGCATGCCAAGAAAAATTTCACCCAAACTTTTTTTATTCTTCATAAAACTTTTTGCCGCCATGTTTTTTGCTTTTTATTATGCGATTACATATAAACCTGACGTTATTTTTGCAACCGGCGGATATGTATGCGCGCCAATACTTTTTGTTGCAAATTTTTTAAAAATTCCCTACGTTTTGCATGACTGCGACGCACACCCCGGCATTGTTTCAAGGCTCTTTTCAAAAAATGCCTACGCGCAGTCCTTTGCTTTTGAAAGCGCACTTGAATATTCAAAATGCAAAAATTCATACTGTCCTGGCAATCCGATAAGGGATGATTTCAAAACATTAACCAAAGACGAGGCAAGATGCGCACTTAATATAGATGGAAAATTTGTTATATTAATCATGGGCGGCTCATCAGGTGCCAAAAAAATCAACGACTGCGCCATATCAATAGTCCAAAAATACAAAGACAATAAAGACATTGAAATTATATGGCAGAGCGGCAAAAATAATTATGAAGAGGTAAAAAAAACAATCATTGAGCATTTTTCAAGCATTCCGCAAAATCTTATTCTGCGTCCTTACTTTGATAATATGGCACAGGTGCTTATGGCATCAGATGTTGCAATTTCGCGCGCCGGCTCTCTTTCGCTCTCTGAGCTTTGTGCGGCAGGACTTCCGTCCGTTCTTGTGCCATATCCATATGCCGCGGCTGACCACCAGCGGATTAATGCCGAAAAAATGTGTGAAACAGGGGCGGCAATTTACCTTGATGACAATGACTGTACCCCAAAAAGCCTTTTAGATGCATTGGATGAGTTTATTTTAAACCCCAAAAAGCTTGAAGCTGCCGCAAAATGTGCAAAAAATAATGCCAAATACAATGCGGCCGAAGAAATTGCAAAACTCATTAACGAAGCGGCCCGAAAGGATAAAAAGAAACTAAAATGACATTAAATGCCGGAAAAATTTTAACTTCAGCGGAAAAATTCCATATAAACCTGGGTTTGTCACGAACCTTGGATGCACTTAATAAGCTTGGCAATCCGCAGAATTTTATGCACTTTATTCACGTTGCGGGTACAAACGGCAAAGGCTCCGTATGTGCAATGCTTAACGAGATTTTATATACTCATTTTAAGTCAAAAAATGTGAATATAGGGCTTTTTACAAGTCCTCATCTTTTTTCTTATACCGAGCGCATAAAAGTAAATAATAAAAATATTTCATCGGATGAACTGGACAAATATGTAAATATGGCAGCCGCCGCAAATTCAGAACTGACGGAGTTTGAAATTCTGACGGTTGCGGCATTTAAATACTTTAAAGATAAAAACGTTAAATATGTAACCTTAGAAACCGGCCTTGGCGGCAGGTATGATTCTACAAACATAATCACAAAAACACTCTGCTCCGTGATTACAACAATCGACTTTGACCACACGGCGCGACTTGGAACTACCATTAATGAAATAGCATATCAAAAGGCAGGTATTATAAAGAAAAGCTGCCCCGTTATTATATCTAAGGACAATTTAGGGCTGGATACGGTTAAACAATATGCAAAAACTTTAGATGCACCGCTTTTTTTACCAAAAGACAATATTAGGGTTGAATTTGACGGAAAAAACGGCTTTGCATTTATAAATGATAAGAAATATAATTTTTCACTTATTGGCGATTATCAGGCAAAAAATCTCTCTCTTGTGATTGAAACACTTAAGCACCTGCCCTTTGAAATCAATGAGGATGAACTTAAAATTGCGCTTAAAAATGTCCTTTGGCGCTTTCGCCTTGAATACCATGCCGATAAAAAACTACTTATTGACGGGGCGCATAATCAATCAGGCATTAAAGTTTTAAGGGAATTTCTGGATAAATATTTTCCAAACGAGAAAAAAACCTTTATTTTCGGCTGTTTAAATAATAAAAATTGGCAGGAAATGCTCAAAATACTTTTAAACAAGGATGATGAATTTTATTTTTTTGAATTTAATTACCCTAACGCACTTAAGTACAATGAACTTCCAAAAGATTTAAAAAGCAGGGCACATTTAACTTTTAACCCTGCTGCGATTATAAATGAAACAAAAAATTTGAAAATTGTCTGCGGCTCGCTTTATATGGAAGGGATTTTATTTAATCCCCGTTGAACCAAAACCGCCTTCCTGGCGCTGTGTTTCAGACAATTTATCAACAACTTCAATCTGTGCTTTGACAACGGGAGCAATTAGCATTTGTGCTATTCTGTCACCTCTGTGCACGCTAAATACTTCATTTGACAAATTTATCAAACCGACACAAATTTCGCCCCTGTAGTCCTCATCAATTGTTCCGACACAATTTGAAAGACTTATTCCGCTTTTAACCGCAAGTCCGCTCCTTGGCCGAACCTGTGCTTCATAATTATGCGGCAGCTCAATTTTAATCCCGGTCGGAACTAGCGCACGCTCAAGCGGCTTTAGGGTTATTGTTGTATCATTTGCCGCATACAAATCCATTGCGGCAGCGCCCGGCGTTTGATATTTCGGTAAATCAAAACAATGCGGGAGTTTTTCTATTTTCAGTGCGATTTTCTCCGTCATATGCCACCTCTTCACAATTTAATTTATATAAATACCTCAATCCTTCAAGTGTTAAATACGGGTTAACGTAGTCAAAGCCGCGTTCCATATTGTTAAAAAGAACACTTGAATATCCGCCGGTTGCAATAACCGTGGCCTTTTTTCCAAGCTCTTTTTCAGACGCTTTTATCATACCTTCAATCATTGCGGCATGACCCATTACAATACCTGATAACATTGCACTTACGGTATCTTTACCGATTACACTTTTTGGCGCTTCAATTTTTAGTTTTGGCAGCTTTGATGTAAATGCGCTCAGGGATTTTGCCTGGATTTTAAGCCCGGGGGCTATAAGCCCTCCTATAAAATTTTTGTTTTCATCCACTATATCAAAACTTGTAGCCGTCCCAAGGTCAATAACAATAGCGGGGAGTTTATAATAAACCGCGGCGGCGGAAGCGTTTGCAAGCCTGTCTGCGCCTGCTTCCTTTGGTTGTTTTAAATTGATTTTTACCGGCAGTTTTGCCTTATGTGACAGTATAAACGGCGAAATATTTAAATATTTTTCAAGGGCAATAGAATAGGTTTCGCTCAGCGGTGCAACAACGCTTGAAATAATTGCGCTGTCTATATGCGGCATTATATTTGAATTTTGCAAAAGAGAAAGTAATAAAATGCCGTATTCATCCTCAAACCGGCTCGTATCCGAAGATATATTCCAATTTTTTTGCAAATTGCCGTCTTTGTCAAAAACGCCCAGGTTTGTATTTGTATTTCCGATATCAATTACTAAAAGCATAGTTTCAATTTAACACAAAAATGAATACGGTGAATAAAATTTTAAATATTAAGTTTTGTTAAAATAGTATATACTTTTTGGCAATTTTATATACAAAGTATTTTTT
This sequence comes from Candidatus Gastranaerophilales bacterium, assembly GCA_944324405.1. Lineage (GTDB taxonomy): Bacteria > Cyanobacteriota > Vampirovibrionia > Gastranaerophilales > Gastranaerophilaceae > Galligastranaerophilus. The sequence goes on from CALUWF010000004.1 coordinate 22,990, forward strand.
ATATATATAAGAAACGACAGAGGTATAATATGTTAAATATTTTGATGACAATTCTTAACTATATCAACCTAAGAAGCGTATGGCAATCTCAAGCAATGCAAGACAGCCAAAATTTACAAGATTTGCAAATGCAGTCTTCAAACGAACAGGCTGAGCTTATGCGCAAACAAACAGCCGAAGAAGAACTTGTTGAAATGGAACTTGACGGTATGGATGATATAAGTACGGAAGCATATACCGAAGCCCTTAAAAAAATGAGTGAAATAGCATCAAAATACGATACACTAATGCGCACATTGCTTGCAAAAAATCAGGCAAAAGAAAGAGAAATTGAACAACAAATCAATGCAAGAGAACCTAAAATCCAAGCAGTAGATGCCGATATCGAAAGTCTTGAAGAAACGCTTGATAAGAGAACCGAAGAAAACTTTGACTACGGTATGATGGTTTCATAATTAATCGCTTAAAGCAAAATTTTGTTAAATATTGTAACAATTAGACACTTTTTTAACCGATTGTCGGCACAAAATACTATTCACATGTTTTATTATAGTGCATATGGCAGGATGAGGTTTTTATGAACATAGGTGCTATACAAAACATCGGAACAAATGTTTACAGGAATATAAGAGGTGCGGCAGATACTGCAATTAAAACGGTAAACACGGCTCTGGCAAATTCACAGTCGGCAAAAAACCTTAAAAATGCGCTTCCCGGTGCGGCAATTTGCACAGGCGCTTTCAGCCTTATGTCACTTTTGCCCAACAAAAAATCAGACGGCAGCCAGAAAAAATTGGAAAAGAAAAGCGGAAATATTGCAGCGGCCGTTTTTGCGCTTACCTCGTTTAAAACAATGTTTAATACCGGCGAGATTAAATTTAAAGATGCGCTGAAAAAACTTAAAAAACTTGATTATAAAGACGCACAGAACATTTTAAAAACAAATAAATCAAATCTTATACTCTATGCCCTAAGCATTGCAGGCGTTAAAATTGCCACCGATGTTGCGACAAAAGGGCTGGATTTCTTTGTAAATGAAGCTACGGGCGCAAAAGTTCTGGGCGAAGATTAAAAATATTAAAAAGTATTAATATTTTTTGCGTATTTTACTAAAGTATTTTTCCGTATTGCCGATAAACCATTTGGTATATTTCGAGGTTTATCATGTCCTTAAATACGGAGAACGATCTTTTCTTAAATAACATTGACGATATGCTGCAAACTACACCTTCAAAAGCAGCACATACCGTTCTTCTTGTGGATGACGAAGTAAACAATTTGCAGCTTTTAAAAAGAACTTTGCGCGGAAAATACAATATTTTAACCGCAACAAACGGAAAAGAAGGGCTTGAAGTCCTTGAAAATAATTTGGATAGAATTTCGCTTATCGTTTCCGACCATAAAATGCCGGTTATGGAAGGTACGGAATTTTTAGAAAAGGCAAATGAACTTTCGCCCGATATCATAAAAATACTTTTAACCGGTTTTAGCGACATTGAAATCCTTATGGATGCGGTCAATAAATGCAATCTTTTTCAATACATGTTAAAACCCTTTGACCCGCAGGAGTTGCAGCAAGTCATTGAAAACGGGCTGGATAAATTTGACCTTGCAAGTTCAAAATCCGCAATTTTAACGGATTTAAGGGAACTTTTTTACAAGACAATAAAATCAATATCCTCTGCACTTGATGCCAAAGACCCATATACACACGGTCATTCGCTTCGCGTGACTTTGTATTCCTTAATTCTTTCAAAAGAATTGGGTCTGGATGATAAAATGCTTGAAGAAATTGAACTTGCAGGACTTTTACATGACATAGGAAAAATTGCAATTCCTCAAAGTATTTTATGCAAACCCGGCAAATTGACGGACGAAGAATTTGCAATTATGAAATCTCACCCCGAAAATTCGGAAAAACTCATATCAAGCATAAAAAAATTAAACGGAATAAGCAACTGGCTTAAGGCTCATCATGAAAAATGGGACGGTACGGGATATCCCGGACATTTAAAAGGTGAGCAAATTCCGCTGTCTGCGCGTATTATAGCACTTGCAGACACTTATGACGCCATGACCTCAACACGCTCGTACAGAAAAGCGCTTGACCATGAAGTTGCGATAGAAGAAATCAAAAGGTGCTCGGGAACTCAATTTGATCCGAATTTAGCCGCTTTATTTGTAAAACTCGGAGATACAATTAAAGCCGCAAAAGAAAATCCGGAAGAATATTACGAAAAATACAGTTATTTACACAAAGAAATTAACTCGACTATTGTTTAATAAGATGGCCGTGTTCATCGGTACCGCCCGTCATTATGAGGTCATATTTTTGCGCCAGGTCTTTAATTTTTTTTCGGGAATGAAATTTTATAATGCCCCTGTGGCGTTTGTATGGATAATAAACCTCAATTCCGTCAAGTCCGAGCTCTTTTAGGCTTTTTGTAAATTTATCAAGGTTTAGTGCCCAGCAGCAGCAAGGATGTGCCAAGACCGCAATTCCCCCGGCGTTGTGTATTGCATTAATAGCGGTCTTTGGATGGCGGGATTTAAAAAGCCTTATAATATCATATTCGGTTTCTTTTTTGGATTTTGCACATATATTTAAAATATCGTGGTGATTGGGGTCAATTCCATATCCCAAAATGTGCAAAAGCGTGCCTTTGTAAAAACAATCAAATTCAACACCGGGTATTAAAAAGTCGTATTTTGAAAAATCAAAATTCCTCCAGCCTTGGACACTGTTATGATCAACAATAGACATATGCTCAAGCCCGAGAATTTTTGCCTGTTCAATTAAATCGTAAAAATTGCAAGTCCCGTCAGAGAATGTGGAGTGTATATGCAAATTTGCACTTTTATAATATTGGGAAGGTTTAATCGATAATATTCTTTCCTTAATATTCATTAATATTTTGCTTTTATCCTTTTCAATCTGATAAAGTATATAATAACATAAATTTAAGGGAGTGCGACGTGGATAGAAAGTATACGTTTTATAATATTATAGGAAGATCGTTTGACTTTTTGGCAAAAAATTTATTTACGTTTATCAAATGTGCGTTTTTTCCTGTTGTAATGCAAATTTTAGGGATAATACTTTCGCTTTTTCCCTGTATTTTTCTTACAGTAATTCAAAAACTGAATGGCGAAGCGCTCATACCTTATATTATTCCAATGTTAATATGCCTTATAGTCGGAATAATTTTATTCTGCATAGGCTTTTGGAAATATCTGCTCCTAAGCTGTTATTTCACGCTTGGTACTAATGATTACGATGAAAATAAAGGTTTTTACCTTCAAATTTATAAAAATGACATTTTAAAAAGACAAGGTAACTACGCAAAAGTTTTACTTTGGGCGGCACTTTTTGGCATATTAATATTTGTTGCAGGCATGCTTATAGTGTTTGCCGTATCATACAACATTGCAAAACAAGCACTTCCGTCAATTTTGGCAATGGCAATACTTTTAATGACAGTGGCACTAATTTGGTATTATGTAAAAATTACTTTTATAGTGCCGATTTTCACAATGGAGAAAGATTTAAAGCCCTATGACGTATTTTTAAAATCATTCAATATGATAAAAGGCAGTAAATTTTGGTTTATTTTCGCCCTTGGTCTAGTGGTTAATATAATTACAATTATTTTAGAACTTATATTTGCCTTTCTTGCAAGTTTTATATGTTCATTTTTTATTTCGGAAAACTTTATACAGTCAATTGCAAATCTTGTTTCAAGCCTTGTTTATGTGCTTTTATTCCCGTTTATAACATCCGTCGTGATGCTTGCTTATAAAAGAATGACAGTTAATCAATAAAATAAACCGCCCAATATACGGGCGGTTTATTCTTTTTGTGCTTCATCTTCCGATAATGTAAAATCTTTTTTATTCTTTTTCTTTTTTTCAGGCTTTGGTTTAATTTTCTTTTTTTCAATACTTGCCGCATTAAGCGTTGCAAGAGAATCAAGCGAGGCACGCAAAACCGCAGAGCGATCCACAAAAGACTCATGTCTGAAATTTTCATTTTCCTCCGGATTTTGACCCTGGGCAAAATATTCGCCGCCTTGCCCGTTTTTTTCATCCGAAGTTCTTGCTGCGGTTCCCGAAATGTCGCCGGATTTAAAATTAAAACCGCCGCCAATCCCGAAAAAACCTGCTGAACGATTGTCCACCATAGGCTTTTATTCCTTTACCTCGTTTTAAGCGATTATATCATTTTTTAAAAATTCAAACAAATGATAAAGCACTTTATCATACAAAACATGTAGAAAAAATTTTTTGCGCAAAAATATAATTTTTTTGTTTTTATGTGTATAATGAATATGAAAATGAAAAATTACAGTGATAAAAATTTAATAAGCTTTAAAGAAGCGCCTCTCAAATTTGATAACGGCTATGCTCCGCTTGTTGAGGCAATGAGAAGGTACAAAGAAAATCCCTGCACAGGTTTTCATATCCCCGGGCACAACAGAGGACAGGGCGTGTATGATGATTTTGCTTCTTTAATAGGCATTGATGCTCTAAATATCGATACAACGGATGAATTTGATAATTTAGGCACGCTTTTCCCCTCAACGGGCGTAATTGATGAGGCTCAAAGGCTTGCAGCAGAGGCTTTCGGCTCAAAGAGAACATTCTTTTTAACCGGCGGCTCGACAATTGCCAATCTGGCGCTTGCTTTTGCACTTACAAAACCGAATGACAAAATCGCAATCGGCAGAAATTGCCACCGCTCGGTGCTCTCAGGCATGATTATATCGGGTGCAAACCCAAATTGGATTATGCCAAAAAAACTGGATGACTGGGCAATATACGGTTCTTTGGACGCAATAAGTTTAAGAAAATGCCTTGAAGGTGACCCTGATATTTCTTTAGTATGGGTTACAAACCCGACTTATGAGGGCGTTGTTTCAGATATTGAGGCAATTTCGCATGTTTGTCACGAGTTTAATGTGCCCCTAATCGTTGATGAAGCGCACGGATGTCTGTGGAATTTTTCCGATATTCTTCCAAAATCCGCCCTTAAATGCGGAGCGGATGCGGTTGTTCATTCCCTACATAAAACGGGCGGCTCAATGACGCAGAGTTCCATGCTTCATATTTCAAAAAATTCAAAATTTGATATCCACAAAGTCGAACATGCCCTAAAACTTTTACATACAACAAGTCCGTCCCTTCTTCTTTTAACAAGCTTAGACGCCGCAAGGGCTTATCTGTCCTCATCTAAAGGCGCACAAGCAATAAATAACGCCATTGATAACGCTCTTTACTTTAGAGGTGAAGCTGCAAAGATAGACGGTGTCAGGGTTTTAAATTCCAAAAGTAATGTAAGATTTGATATTACAAAAATATTTTTAAAAGTGGACGGCTTGAGCGGAAAGCGGCTTGAAAGCATTTTAGAGCTTGATTTTCAAATCGAGATTGAAAGTGCTTCGGATGAAGGCATTTTAATACTTTCAAACATCGGCAACACAAAAGAAGAATTTGACGTACTTTTAGCGGCATTAAGAAAAATTACGGCTTCAAATTACCCTGATTTGGCTTATCTTGAAGGTATAAAATTTATGCCTCTAACCGCGCCAAAAGTAGTTATGAGCCCGAGAGAAGCTTATTTTTCAAAGAAAGAGCGCATTAAAAAAGAGGATGCAATAGGCAGAGTTTGTGCCGAGGTAATTGCACTTTGCCCGCCAGGAATAAGTGTGCTGCTGCCCGGCGAACTCATAGGTGAAGAACATTTACCTTATTTAAGCGATTTTAGTGAAATTGATGTGCTTTTATAAACAGAGCCGCTTGGTTTTTTAGATAATAAAAAGTCCGAATTATACTAAATTCGGACAAATTTAAAAAGTTGGAATTTAAAACTATGTTTAGCCTCTTCCAAGATACACAAGAGTTTGTAAAATACTGTTTGCGGTGTCAAATACTCTTGAATTTGCTTCGATACCGCGCTGAGCCATAATCATATTCGAGAATTGTCTTGACAGGTCAACGTTTGAAGCTTCAAGCCCTCCTGATACCACGGCTCCGATACCGTTATCATTGCCGCATGAGAAAATTACATCACCCGTATCGGGGCCTGTGCTATAAAGATTGTTGCCCTGGCCGACAAGTCCTTCGTAGTTTCTGACCGTTGCACACTGAATTTGAAGATTTTCCGGAACCAACACGGCAGGATGTGCCGTAACGTCATTTGGGCCTAGAATTTCAACTCCTGATGCGGTAGTGTATTTAAAAAGTCTTGAACCGTCATCGGGGTCTTCCCAAACCGTTATTGAATCCCCGTTATCGTATGTTGCGGTTATAATACCGTTGCTTCCGACAGACATGCTTTTAAATATCATAGCGTCCTTACTGCCATCACCGGGGTTAATATCTACTTTGTAGTCAATTGTTTTTGAAGTATATTCTCCCGTTCCGTCAGCTTGAAGTGCGATATCCGTTTGATCGACAAAGTTCGATGTGCCTGATGTAAATCTTATTTTTTCAACATTACCTGCGGTTTTGAATGTTATTGCCCCGTCCACGAGTTCACAGGTTATATTTTGTCCTGCTAAATCCGCATTAATTTCATTTATCATATTTTGCACCGTGCCTGCACCGGATATTGAAACTTCAATAGGTGTTTGTTCAACTCCGCCGATTGTCGGTGTTATAGTGAAGGTACCGGCTGTTATTGCGCCATCCGTACCGTTAAGTTCGGACACGTCTTTGTTTGCAAGGATACCCTGAGGCTGTGCGTAGGCGCCTGCTCTTATTGTCTGAGGTATATAAATCGGAATTTCAGTTGCACTCATGGAGTAGTCAGAGTTTGTACCCAGAACCTTATAGCCCATAGATGTCACAAGGTTGCCGTTTGCATCAAGGTCAAAACTGCCGTCACGGGTCAAGAATATGCTTCCTTCCGCATCCATAACAGTAAAGAAGCCGTTACCCTGAAGTGCAAGGTCTGTATCCCTGCCCGTTGTATTTATGTTATTTGCCGCCCAGTTACGCGAAATACCCGCAACAGTTGTGCCAACACCTATTTGAAAAGGGTTTGTACCGCCAAGGTTGCCCGTGGGCGCGCTTCCGGTTGTTCGCGTTTGGTACCATACGTCCTTAAAGGTCATTTGTGATTCTTTAAATGCTGTGGTATTTAAGTTTGCAATGTTGTCGGCAACAACGTTAATGTGAAGCTGGTTGGCGTTAATGCCCGACATTGCTGTGTACATTGCTTGTGACATTTAGCTTCTTCTCCTCTCTTGATTACTTATTCGCTTTTATTGCCATCTACCAAATTGTTGAGAAAACTTCCGATGTATGTAAATGCGGCTGCCGTTTTTGATACTGCCGCAGCATCATTTATAACCTCGCCTATTTTTTCCCCTATTCCGCTTGAACTTGCAGTGCTTGAGCCGGCAGCCTGAGTTTCGCCAACTGTTGTATCACTGTTATCACTGCCCGAGTCGCTTCCTTCCGTACCTCCCTGTGTAGAATCATCCGTGGCATCAGGCTGTTTTGCAGAAAGTATAAGCCCCGCCGGGTATTCTTTCCCGTTAACTTTAACTGCGCAGCCGTTTTGATAAAATACGGCTTCTTCGACAACACCCGTTATTGTTGCCTCCGGATCATCGGGATCCATAAGTGTTACCTCTTTTCCGATTAAATCCATACCTTGCGTTAGTCCGCTGTTAGCCTCAATTGTTTCTGTTAACTGGGTGAGCTGTTCAAGCTGTGTAAATTGCGCCTGTTGGGCCAAGAAATCCTGGTTGCTCATCGGATTCAACGGATCTTGGTATTTAAGCTGCTCCAGCATAAGCTTTAAAAACATATCCTGGTCAAGCTCATTACTTGTTCCTTCTGTTTTTGCTTTCAGGGCTTCTTGCTGCGAAGTCCAGTTTTGCATGTTGGTGATTTCACTTATAATGCTTGATGACATTATATCTCCTTATTGTTTTTAAAGATTGTAACTAATTTTGCCTCTTAGAGTATTTATACTGGCCGTTGCACTTTGCGCGGAATTTTCAAAATCAACGTTTTCTATTACGTTAGATTGATTAAATTTAAAATTTTGCTCTCTTTGTTCTTTGTTTTGTCCGTTTGAATTTTGATTGTTATTCCTGCTTTGCTCTTCGCCCCTGTTTTGAGCATCACTGTTTTGATAGCCGTTATTCAGGTTTGCCTGCGAATTTTGTTCAACGGTTTTAATTTGTACGTTTTGAACGTTTATACCCTGAGATACCAACTGCTGTTTTAAAATATCAAGATTTTTGTCAAGAAGCTCTTTGACCTGCGAATTTTGAGCAATGATATTTGTTGATATTCCGTTTGCATTTGATAAAAGCTCAATTGTTACCCTGCCAAGGTCATTTGGACGAAGGGTCATTGTGATTTTTGTACTTGAACCGTCTTTTAACTGTTCAAATTTTGAGCCGATTTGGTTTAATATGTCATTTGCATTAAGCTCTTTTGTAAGCCCTTCCATACGTATTTGGGAATTAGTATTATTAGCGGGTTTAATTGTTTTATCAAAAGCGAAAGTTACGGGTGTCGTTGAATCGCTGTCCGCATTTTCAATTTGAAGTTTTATAACTTCATCCTGTGCGGTTGTAAAACTTTGATTATTTGAACTTGTAGAAGTTTGAGATGACGACACTTCATCAATCTGCACGTTCATTTCATCAAGCATACTCTGCTCAATGTCAACCTTTGTGTCATTTTGAGTATTTTTTACTTCTTTAACTTCTTGTGAGGCACTTACAGCGGATTGGGAATTGTCAGTTTTTTGGGTTGTTTTATCAAGCTGAGTATCTTTTTTTGTCGTTTCCTTTGGTGTTTCAACTTCCTCAACATTTAATTCCAACGCTTTTTGAGGATTTGTATTCTCTTCTTCAAGTTTAACCTGAGAGTTCAATTTAAAAGAATTTGCACTAATATCTTTTGCGAGCTGTCTTAAATCCTTTTCAAGCTCGGATACGGCAAGGTCATCAGGATTTTGAGTCAAAAGCCTGTCAAGAACATCGCTTAGCATCTGCTTTGTATCTTCGCTTACAACAATTTCGTTGTTGTTTATTTTGGTTTGAATTTCTTCAAGAGCGCTTTTAAGCGCTTCAACATCCTCAAGATTTAATTGTCCGTCAAGCGAAGTTTCAATAAGGTTATTGATTTTATTAACGGTATCTTGAATTACTTCATCCGAGCTTAACACTTGCGTATTTGTACCCTGTGCGGTTTCGCTCGCCTGTTCTTTGACAGAGCTTGATTTTACCTCATCAAGCGTTTTTTTATCATCGGTATTTAAATCCTTTGTATTATCCGTTTGATTTTTATTATCCGCTTGTTCGTTTTTTGTTGCGGTATCTTCTTTTTTTGCGTAATTATCTGTTTTATTATCATTGTCACGCACACTGTCGTCTTTGCGATTTATCGAATTATTTTCTTTAGGCTCGTTTTTTTGCGCCTTGTTAAAATCCTTAATTTCATTTTGACGCTCATAAGAATTAGAATTATTTTGCGTATAGCCGGCATTTTTATTATCCGCGCCGCCGTTTAAAACTTTTAAAAAATCGCTGCCCTTGCTTATTATATCGTTTTTATCATAGCTTTGATTGGCTCCGATATAATCTTCAAGCAAAGGTGTATTTGAATTATTTGTTAAAATTGCTAAATTTTGCATTTATTATATTACTTTCTTTTTCTGTCTTGAGCTTGTAATGTCGTCCAATTCTTTAATTTGACTTTGTTCGTATTCAAAAAGGAAATTTTTATACTGCTTTTCTTTTAATTTTTCCAATACTTTTACTTCCTTGTAGGCCTTGCTTACTTCAATTTGTTGTTCTTCAAGTTCAATTTGCGTTCTTTTAATTATTTCAAACTGCATTTTGATATCATCAGACATCCGCAAAAGGTAATTTTTAAAACCTACGACTGTTTGTATGTCTAAAACCCGATTATCAAGCGAATTGTTAAGCTCATTTTCAAGGTTTTCCTTTTTCTCATTCATTTCAAGCAGGATATCTTTTTGCTCCTCCAGTTTTGATATAATACCTGCAAGTTTTAATCTTTCATCCTCGAGCTTTTTTTCTCTGATATTCAGGATACTTTGCAGCCTGAAATTGAACCTCCTCAAAATAATTTTCCTCTTATACCAAGTTTGATACTAAAAGGATACTCCATGGGGAATTTTGCTTCATCGTCTAAAATATGGAAAAGATTTAGTGCAAACGGAAAAAAATACACCAAATTAATGATTACTTGCGTAAAAAAGAAAACCTATCAGTAAATCCGCAAAAAGAAGGTAAATTGTGCAAAGTATAGCTGATTTTGTGGTTGATTCACCGACGTTTTTGGCGCCTCCCGTAGTGTTGTAGCCGACAGTTGCGCATACGGTTGAAATTATTGCGCCGAATAAAAAACCTTTTAGAAGGCTTACGTAAATATCTTTTGTATTGAGCATAAGCCAGACGGAGTTAAAATAGCGGTTCGGGTGCAGCCCGACAGAAAAGTATGCGACAATCATTCCGCCCAAAATTCCTATAAATTCCGCAAGGACAACAACACAAGTAACACTCAGTGCTCCCGCAATAATTCTGGGGGCAAAGTAATAGCCGATGGGATCAACATGCAGTACTTTCATGGCGTCAACCTGTGACGTTACTTTCATATTGGCAATTTGTGCTGTTATTGCCGTACCTGCACGCGCTCCTATTGCAAGGGCGGCAAATCCGGGTGCGATTTCGCGAACAAGTGCAACAGCCAGCGAACCCCCTATGTATGTATCTGCACCTGACATTAAAAACTGGTTTGACACTTGAAGTGCAATAACAGAAGCTGCGATAAAGACTATCATAAGTGATATGCCAAGCGAATCGAAGCCTATTTGTGCGGCTTGCGAAATTACACTCCTGAGGACTACATTACCCCCAAAAGCGTATTTCATAGCACTTATAAAATTTTGGACACACTGTCCTAAAAAATTTATACCTAAATTATTCATAAACGGGTGTGCACCATTTTTTGTATTTTTCAACTTTGCCGCGTACTATGTCATAGTATAAATTAGCAATAGCCGCGGTTTTTTCGCCTGTTTTACCGTTTCCTATTATACGGTTGTCAATCGAGCCGATTGGTGCGATTTGAGCGCCCGTTCCGCAGAAGAAAGCTTCATCGGCCGTGTAGAGTTCGGTTCTGTCAATTTCTCTTTCGCATACCTTCATACCCAACTCTTCTTTTGCTATTTCAAGAATTGTATTTCTTGTAACGCCCACCAGAATATTGCTTGTAATTTGCGTTGTAACAAGAGTGTCACCTTCAACAATAAAGAAATTCATAGCGGAGCCTTCTGCAACATGACCTGATGCGGAAAGCGAGATACATTCATCAAAACCGGCAAGTTTAGCGTCCGTTATCATAAGGGCTGTATTTGCATATGCGCCCGATACCTTTGCGCGCGGCGGAATAGTATTATCCTCAAGCCTGTTCCAGTTTGAAATGCAGACTTTCAGCATTTTTTCTTCGCCAAAGTAATTGCCGAGTCTGATTGTAAAAATTAAAACCGAATCCGTGTTATCAATAAGTGTGGGGCCGATTTTAAGTGCACTTTTGTACACTTCGGGTCTGATATAGCAGTCTTCGTGATAGTTGTTTTTCTTTAATAAATCTTTTGTAATCTGCATATACTCTTCAAGCGTGTGCTTAGGGTCCATATGCATAATTTTGCAGCTGTTTAAAAGTCTTTGAAAATGCTCTTTCATACGAAAAGCATAAACTTGATCTTCCTGTTCGTTGTAGTATCCTCTGATACCTTCAAACACTGATGTGCCATATAAAAAAGCGTGGGTTCTGACAGGAATCATTGCTTCGTCCGATGGTACATACTTGCCGTCCATGTAGTAAAACTCTTGGCTCATTTTGTTCCTCCAAAATTATTTTATGTACCTGATAATTATCGCAAAATATCGTAAAAAAAGCTAGATTTTTATAATATTTTTATATAGAATGTAGCAATGTTAATAATAAATTTGATTTTATTTTTACTATTTGTTTATATAGCAGTTTATTCAATATATACCCTGACGCTTAACATCAAGGCATTTAGTGCGCATGATTATGTTTCGGACACCAAAATGCTTCTCGAGTCTGGCGGGTCGTTAAATAATTTATGTGTTATCATTTGGGCAGATTCAAGCAGTAAAAGGCTTTATGACCTTTTAAAAATTCTTGATAATCAAACTTTTCCAAGGCAAAATTACGAAGTTCACGTTGTTTTCAAAAGGGACAGAGAAAACGTTACAATTCCGGAATTTGTCTGGGGAGCACAGGTTCATGTAATTGAAAACCCCGAGTATTTCTCAAAAGACAAAGCAATTTCCCTGTTTGTTCAAAAAATAGCCTCTGAAAACAGATTTAGCGCCTTTGTATTTCTCGGCGCTGACAGAATGGTGGATGAAAATTATTTATCTTCCGTGAATAAATCGGTATACACTTCCTGTGTATTAAGCGGAAGACTTAATGTAACGGCTTCAAACAGCGACTTTTTTGCGCAGATAAAATGCCAGGTGCTGCGCGCTTATTTAAAATATCAAAACAGAGTCCAAAATATTGTGCGCTCAATGTTTGAAATGCCTGTTATAATAGACGGGCAAAATTGCGTTATAAGCTCGGATGTGCTTGAAAAAACAGGCAGAGTTTGTTTTGAAACAAAAAACAACGAGCTTAAATTTTCACTTTTTCTCGCTTCTAATTCCATCCGCCCCATGTATTCGCCTTTCATAAAATCAAGTGTTGATGTTGAAAATTATGACGCCTCTACACCAAGTATTATGCAAAGACTGGCAATGTTTAAATATTATCTTCCGAGAATATTCACAAAACCCTGGAATTTTAAGGAATTTGTTTTCTATATTTTAAAGCCCGATACATTAGGAGTTATGATTTCCTATATCGCACTTTTATTTTGTGCATTTCGCTACTTCACCTCCCTTGAGCTAAAGTTCACTTTTCATCTGGGGCTATTGTTGATTTTAAACTTTATTTTGGGAACTTTTGCGGCAAGACTAAATCTTAAAGAAAAATTCTATATTTGTTTTTATCCTGCCTGCATATTTTGGCAAAGAGCCAAAATATTTACAAAGAAAATTTCCTTAATTTGGATTGAAAATCGAATTCATGAAGATGAAAACGTTAATTCGGCGGCAATAAATGCAATAGTGTCTGACGGCAAAAAAGACGAGCTGTGCAAACTTCTTTTAGTTTCGGAAGACGGCATGAGAAAAGTTGTTTTTGAACACGCCAAAAGGCATATTACATCAGATTCTTTCATCAGAATGTACGATGCCATGGCTGATATTGTAAAAAAACTCAGAGCAAAAGGCTTTACCCTTAAAATTTGCCAAACCTGCGGAAATTTTTGCTCGGTACCTGACGGTACGGTGGATGTATTAAAGGGCGAATGCAGAGCAATTTCGCCCGATGAAACAATACCGCAGACGCTTATTTGGAATAGCTGTCAAAATTACCTTAACTGTGAACTTAAAGGAATTATCGATAATATGACTCGCGGACATAACGCCAATTAAGCAAATGAGTTATCTTATGAAATTTGTCCAGATTTTATCTTCCGCGCAAGGCTTTTGAATGCCGCTGTTTTTACCTGCTTCAATGCATTTTAAAATCCACGCCATATTTTGCCCCAGATTGCGCATAATCTGCAAACCTTCTTTATCCTCTTCAACCTGTTCGGGCTTATTGCCGTGCACCATATTCCAATAATTTGAAGATATTACAGGCATGTTGTTGATTGTAAAATGCTTCATAATGGCATCCAGCGAAGCTGTTGTTCCCGAGCGCCTTGCGCTTACAACGGCGGCTGCGGGTTTGTAGGCAAAAACATTGGAGCCTGAGTAAAATATTCTGTCCATAAAAGCAAGCAGTCTGCCTGAGGGGTGCGCGTAGTATACAGGCGAGCCGAAAACAAAGCCGTCAAAATCTTTTGCCTTTTTTACAAAGTCATTTACCATATCGTTTTTTATTACGCATTCGCCCGTCTTTTTGCAAGCGCCGCAGCCCAGACACTCGTTTATCGGGTCTTTTAAATGTACAATTTCCGTTTCAATTCCTTCTTTGTTAAGTGAAGATGCAACCTCGCTTAATGCCCTGTAGGTACAGCCTTTTGGATGTGCGCTTGAATTTACGAGTAAAACTTTCATTTATCACTCCTCCTTTGTTATTTATTTTTAATATCACAAAAAAGCCAAATGTGGTATTATCTTTACATAAAATATTTAAGGAAAAACAAGATGAAAGATGAAACAAAATGCCTGCACAGCGGATATACGCCCGAAAACGGCGGGCCGAGGGTAATGCCCATATATCAAAGTACTACTTTTAAATTTAATTCAACGGAAGAAATTGCCGCCGTATTTGATGACCCTACGCGCGCACATATATACTCACGCTTTACAAATCCGACCGTTGATGTCGTTGAAAAGAAAATTGCCGACCTTGAACACGGGGCGGCTGCAATGTGCACATCATCAGGACAGATGGCGTCTTTGATGTCTGTTTTAAACCTTTGCAATGCAGGCGACAGCTTTATAAGCACGAGCGCTATTTATGGCGGAACGGTGAACCTTTTTGCCTACACTCTTAAAAAACTCGGCATTGAGTGCATTTTTGTAGATGTTGATGCCGATGAAGACGAAATTCAGTCAAAAATTAAACCGAATACAAAGGCTATTTTTGGCGAAACGCTTACCAATCCTTCGCTGCAAATTTTTGATATTGAAAAGTTTGCGCGCGTTGCACATAAAAATTCGCTTCCGCTCATTGTGGATAATACTTTTGCAACGCCTATACTCTGCAAACCGATTGACTTTGGTGCGGATGTCGTAATTCATTCGACCTCAAAATATATGGACGGTCATGCGCTGCAAGTGGGCGGGGTAATTGTAGATGGCGGCAAATTTGACTATACAAACGGCAAATTCAGCGAATTTTGCGAGCCTGACGAATCGTATCACGGCACAATTTACACACGCGACTACCCGAACGCGCCCTATATTACAAAAGCAAGAATGCAGCTTATGCGTGATTTTGGCGCTTATCCTTCGGGACACAGCGGATTTTTGCTCAACATCGGGCTTGAAACCCTTGCAATCCGTATGGAAAGGTATTGTAAAAACGCTATGGCGGTTGCACGGTATTTGCAAGACCATCCGAAAATTGAAAGCGTTAATTACCCGGGTTTAGAGAATAACAAATATCATACTTTAGCGATGAAATACTTGCCAAACGGACAAAGCGGGGTTATGGCGGTAAACATCAAAGGCGGCAGGGAAAACGGGATAAAATTTATGGACAGCCTTAAAATGGCTTCAAACGAGGTTCATGTGGCGGATATAAGAACCTGTGTTCTGCACCCTGCTTCCGCAACCCACAGACAGCTGAGCGATGAGCAGCTCAAAGCCTGCGGCATAAACCCGGGGCTTGTAAGGCTCTCCGTGGGGCTTGAAAATGTGCAGGATATACTTGATGATATTGATTTTGCACTTGGTCGTATATAGATGAATGCGAGGCGCTCACCGGTGCCAACGGCTGATGAGCATGGACGAGGTGCGCTATTGGCATATGTGGTGAATGTATAAATACAATGTGTAACCGTCATCCTGAACTTGGTTCAGGATCTTAGTAATGCGGCAAGCCAGCTTGTAATGTTGCGCCTTGTTGTAAATATTGTACATTATATTTACACCTTAACCCCGGAAAATACATTAAGCCTGTAGGTTGGGCTTTCAGCCCAACACTTAACTATTGCAAATGCTATACATCATATTTACACCTCAACCTCGGAAAATATATTAAGTTTTTATGCAGTGAGGCATGATATCATGCCTTACTGCTAAAATGCTGAAATACCAAGTGTGGGTGCAAAATCACGTTTCGACCTTGTCTCAGGGGATTTTCCGGCCGGTTCAGGGTGACAGCTATGCGGTATTATATATATGCCGCGTTAATGAGATATTATTCCTACAAAGTTTTATCGTTGGGCTGAAAGCCCAACCTACATGCTGTTTGAGATTTGGAATAAGCTAGATTTTTACAGTAAAAGAGCAGACAAACCATTCCTAATACCCTGTTACTCGTTAGCTCTGGAATTAGTAAGGTTTATAGCGATAAGAGAGCTTGAGTAAAAAAAACAGTTAAAAATCTACTTCATACTTCCAGAAAAAGATATTTAACTGTAAAAATTAGGATGATAGGACAACGAAAATTGTCCTATTTTTTTCATTCAAAAAAGAATGGACAAGTATTTTAACTCCAAAAAAAATTATATTCAAGATGATAATGGAAAATTTACATAAATTAATCATAATAAAACGGACGGTATTTAGCCGCCCGTTTTAAATGTATGTCGCATATTATATTTTGTCATTATTTTTAAGATTTAGTACGTTTTTGATACTATCTTTAGTAACCATGGCAAAATGAGTAATTATGCCTGCAATAGCACCCATATTTAATGCTTTTAACCAGTGTGAATTTACGCCCTTGCTTTTCATAATTAGCCCTGATGTAAGACCTGTAACCGCAAAAACACCTGCGGTGGCTGCTGCGGTTACAGTAGCTTGCTTTGCTCTTTTCTTTGCAACATCAAGCCTTTCTTCTTCAGGAATCTGCGCAAAAGCATTTTTTACGAATCCATTATTGTTTCCAAAATTTACTTTCACTGGTTATTATCCTTGGCAACTTCGTTATATTTTTCAATTTTCTTATTTGTGTTTAAAATGCCTAAGACAAAATATGTACCAACAGCGATAGCACTACTAACACCAACCGCAAATTCCAATAATTTGTTTGCAGGTTTTTTCATAACAAATCTGCCAAAAAGAGTACTTAATCCGCCTGCAGCAACGCCATAAATCAAGCCTGTTCCCATTGCATCTTTGTCAAGTTTTGCACTGTATTTTTGTAACTCAAGAGTTTCACTATTGGTAAGTTTGCGCTCTTGTTGATTAGCAGCAAAGTTTCTTGAAATTGAACTTTGAAAATTTACTTTCATTTTACACTCCAAAGTAATTTTATTAGTTTTGTTCCCTGCCACTATAAATCTTGCTTATACCATACAATAAAAACGAAGTAATTGCACCTACGCTTAAAAATGGTATAAGTATAGTTCTCGGTAAGGTATTAATCAATTCTTTCTCTTTTAATAACTTAACTAATTCTTTACCCTTTTTCCCTTCAGTTATAGGTAAATTGCTTTTTTTAAAGTAATCAATATCACAGGCTCTTTCAAGTAATTTTTCACCTGCCGCAACAGTACCGGCAATTATGCCCGCACTTATCTTTTCATTGTTTGCAATATACATTAAAGTATTATTAACATTGGTTAGGGGTCCAATACTGTTTTGTTGCTGCATAGGATTTGCATTACTTTTAAAATTAATCAAATTTCCTCCTTATTGGTATTATACAGGTTTTGCAGCAGTATTCAAGCCCCCAATCAAAGATAAAAGGCTTTTTATTCGGTTTGATGAATAGCGATTATTCGGCGAAGCAGAGGAGATTAACCCGATATCAGTCCCAAAACGGCATTAATAAACGTAAGCGGGTGCACGGGGCAGCCGGGGATATAAAGGTCAATCGGATATTTATCCAAAAATTCTCGGTTAAGTTCGCAGCTATCTTTAAAAACTCCGCCCGATATCGCGCAAGCGCCGCAGAGGATGACCACTTTCGGGTCGGGGGTGGATTTATAACAATCTTCAAGCGCATATGCCATATTTTTTGAAATCGGCCCCGTGATTACAAGCCCGTCCGCATGGCGCGGGGAGGCAACAAAATCTATGCCGAACCTTCCCATGTCAAAATTAACGTTAGAGCAGGCATTTAGCTCCATTTCACAGCCGTTGCAGCCGCCTGCCGAAACCTGCCTCAGTTTAAGGGATTTCCCAAAAACTCTCTTAATTTCTTTTCTGACCTCAATTGCGGTTTTTAAAAATTCATCTCCCTCTGTGCCTTCCGTCACAACGAGTTTTTCCTTTGTTGAAGCGCCGAGTTTGTAAAAGTTTGAAAAGTCGATTGCCTTTGTTTTGCATACATTTTTACAAGCACCGCAGAAAGTGCATTTGCCCATATCTATTGATAAAGGGTTAAGTTTCAGTGCGCCTGTCGGGCAAACACTAAGGCAAGCCGTGCAATTGTTGCAATTACTGCCGCAGAGTTTCGGGAGCCCTCTGAACTGTTCGCGCATGGGCGCATTTTTTATATCTTTTATAAACTGTTCGCCTTGATAAATTCTTGATTTTAGTGTATCAAACATATTTTATTCCTTATAAATCATTTCCGCAGTATGACAGGTTAAAGCTTTTGTTGCAAAGCGGGAAGTCTGAAACCCCGTTGTTTCTGACCGCAAGCGCAAGCCCGTACCAGTTATTAAACGAAGGGTCTTTTATTTTATATCTTGTAAGGTTTGAATTGGCGTCCGTCAGCGCAATATGCACCACTTCACCCCTCCAGCCCTCAGTTATCGATATTGCAAGAGAATTTGCGCTTACTTTATTTGTGCAGGGCGCAAGAAGCTCGTCTTTTGAAGGATTTTTAAGCATTGCAAGTATTCTCTTTGAAATTGAAAGCGACTCCATCGTTTCCTGATATCTCAACTGAAATCTGGAATTTACATCTCCCGTGCCTTTAAATATTTTCCTTGGAAGCGCAAGCGATTTAAAACATTCATCCGCAAAATCAAAACGCGAGTCAAGATTAAGTCCGCAGGCGCGCGCCGCCATACCGACAAGACCAATCTCGCGGGCTTTTTCAATGTTTACGGTACCCGTTTTTTCAAGCCTTGACATCACGGAAGTATTTTTGAGCATCGTTTTTACCATACGCTCAACATCTTTTTCGACTTTTTCAAAAGTCTTTATGGCACGCTCGATTTTTTCGTTATCTATATCAAAATTCACCCCGCCGACATTAATAAGCCCTCTGCCAAAACGGCTGCCGGAAAATTCAAGCATGGTATTTATTACAAGCGTTCTTGTCGCACCGAAAACTGACGCGCCCATAAGATAAGCAATATCGCCCGCTATTGCGCCCAAATCACCTATGTGAATTGCCGCACGCTCCATTTCAAGCGCGAGTGTCCTTATAAGCTGCGCTCTTTTTGAAACATTTATATCTTTTAAAATTTCCATAACTTTTGAATAGGCAAGGTTATGAGCAATTACACTGCCCCCGCAGATTGACTCCGCAAGAGCGTTTGAGGGGTGCTCAACCATTAATTTTTCAACCCCTCTGTTTTGATAGCCGAGCATAATTTCAAGGTGGTAAACCGTTTCTCCGTTGCACATAAATCTAAAGTGCCCGGGTTCAATAACTCCGGCGTGAATTGGGCCCACCGCAACCTGATGGACTTCTTCGCCTTCCATTTCAAAAAATTTATAGTCTTTTTGATTTTTTCTGACAGGCTTTAGCCATGGGTGATTAAGGGGTTTTATACCAAACTGCTCGTAAAATTCTCTCTCAAATATATGAAATGATGGCATAACCTGTGTCAGGGAGTCGTATTCTTTTTCGTTTTGTCCGAAAAGCACGGATGACACGTACAAATCACCGCATTCATCATCGGCAAGTATCACAAAAAGTTTTGTCCCCAAACTGCCCCAATCTTTTCCGAAAAATGCCAGAGGTCTTTTGTTCAGGCTTATTATCTCCTCTCTTAATTCGCTAATTTTAAGAGTCGGAATTTCGTTAAGATTAATTTTTGTATTATTTTTTGTTTTAATCCAGTTCATTTTATTATCCTCTAAAATCCTGCCATTGCGCAGTTTATAATGTCATTTAAAAACGGCGGAATGTACACGCCTAAAATAAATACGATTAAAAGCATGATAAACTGGGGCGCAACCATTGAAAAACAAAGTTTTTTGCGATTTTTTTCAATAACGGGCGCCTTATCTTCACTTAATTTTGAAAAAGTCATATTAATAATAACTTTGCCTATGCCCCAGAGAATTATCGTCAAAAGCAGCACAAACAGCGCACAGAGCACATAATGACCTTCAACAAGCATAGTTTTAATCATTAAAAATTCGCTTATAAACAAAACGGAAGTCGGAAAGGCGCATATTGCAAGGAACGAGAAAACCCACAGCCAGCCTGTTTTCTTATCTGCCTCCATCAGTGCATGCACCGATTTTATTCTTTTTGTTTCATATAATTCAAGCACATTTCCTGAAGTCAGGAAAAATGAAGCCTTTGCAAGCGAGTGCCCGATTAAATGCAAAATAACCGCATAAAGAGCAGCACCGCCAAGAGCCGTACCGATTGCCAGAATTCCCATATTCTCAATAGAGGAGTACGCAAGCATTCTTTTATAATTTTTAATATGGTAAACAAAAACCGCAGTCACAAATAAAGATATAAAACCGCATATTAAAAGCATTGCCCTTGCCCAGACGTCGCATTGTGCGATGTCTAAAATTTTAAATACTCTAACTATTACAAGAAAAGCGGAATTTAAAAGAGTTGCACTCAAAAGCGCGGATATGGGCGAGGGAGCCTGTGAATGTGCATCGGGCAGCCAGAAATGCATCGGCGCAAGCCCCATTTTTGTACCGAAGCCAAAGAGCATAAATACAAAAGACATCTTTAACCAGAAAGGATTAAACGCGGAGGCATTTTTGTACAACTGTGCAAAATCAAGCGTATTTAAGTCGCCCTGAGCGATATTTAAAAATATTATGCCCACAAAAGCAAGCGCAATACCTATCGAGCAGATAAAAACGTATTTCCATGCGGCTTCAATAGAGTGTTTTGTTTTATTAAAGTAAATTAAATAAGCGCTTGAAAGCGTTGTCGCCTCTATAAAAATCCAGGCGATACCGAGATTGCTCGAAAGTATGGTGCCTGTCATTGAAAGCACAAAAACCATTATCATAAAAGAGTAATGTCCGATTTTTGCGTCGGGATACTCAAAAGTTTTTACATAGCCGTTGTTGTAAAAGGCAACCATTAAAAACACAAGGGATAAAATAAGCAAAAATATAAGGTTTGTATTATCAACGCTAAAGTAAGGTATGGTGCCGTCTTTGCCTATGCCAAACATTAAAAGTATGCTTGATACAAAGTGCAAAATCGCATAAACATTTACCATGGCGCAGTCAAAAGCTTTTTTCTTTACGAGCGCCATTAAAATGCAGGCGATAATCGGAAATATCAAAATTGTGTTAATCATTATTCATAATCCCTTAAATCTGATAAATTTGAAACTTCTAAATCCTTAAACTCTCTGTTAATTTCATTGACAAAAAGTCCGAGTATGTATATCGCAATAAATACATCAAGCAAAACACCCATATTTACAAGTACGGGCATTTCTTTTGCAACGGAGAGAGAAAGCAGAAAAATTCCGTTTTCCATAGTAATAAATTCTATAACGTTTGAAATAATTTTGTGTTTAATTGTAATTAACCACAGACTTATGATAATTATTGCAAGAGAAATACCGAAATACAGAGGCGAAATCATTTTCATACCTTCGCTTCCGACAAAGTAATTCGGAGCAATAAACCCCAGAAGCAAAATTATACTTGCAATCACAAGGCAGTAAAAATGCGGAATGTTTGCACCTATATCACGGCTGATTGCATTTTTTCGCACCACTTTAAACAAAAACCACGGTATTAAAAACGCCTTTACAACAAGGGTTTCAACCGTTAAAAAAGCAATGTTCAGCGCGCTTTGATGTTGAAAATGGCACGCACAGACAAGAAACAAAAGCACCCCTTGAATTATAAGAAGCCTTATGTGCGACACTATCCTGCTTGTAGCCGCAAGGTAGAGCATTGTTAGCCCGAGAAGTATTATAAAACCGTTTTCCATTTTTATTTTCTAGCCTCCAAACATCCTTGCAACAACAAGAGAGAGTACAACAAGCGCAAAAGAACTCATTACAAAAACAAATTCAAAAACGTGCGACATTCTTATCCTTGCGGTTGCAGATTCAATTGTTCCTATGACAACAGATATTAAAAACATCAATGCAATGTATAAAAGCGCGCTTATACCGAGGCTCAGCCCCTGAGGTATAACAATAGCGGCAATTAAAGAGGATAAAAGGAGCATTTTTATGCCCGAAGCCCAGCTTATAATCGCCAAATCAGCGGCTGAATTATCCAAAATCATTACCTCATGAATCATTGTAAGTTCAAGGTGGGTTGCAGGGTCATCAACAGGCACTCTGGAGCCTTCCGTCAAAATCATTATAAAAAGTACAAGTATTGCAAAAATACAAATTAAAACACCGTATCCGCCGGAATTTTGAATAATTTTGCCGAGCGAGTCAAAAGTAAAATTGCCGCACAGTGCCATAACAGAAGCAAGGAGCATAAAAAATGCAGGCTCGACTATTGTTGTAAAACAAGCCTCCCTGGAGGCACCCATACCTTCAAAGCTGCTTCCGGTGTCCATTGCGCTTATTAGCGAGAAGAATTTTGAGAGGCTTAAAATGTATGCAAAAAGTATAAAACCCGCTGGGATTGTTATTATTGCACTTGAGGCCGCAAGCGGAACAAAAAGTGCCGCGAACAAAGTGCTTGAGAGTATTATAACGGGCGCTATTTTAAAAACGCCGCTTGTGGTTTTACTTATCACAAAGTCCTTTTTCATCAGTTTTATAAAATCCCACAAGGGCTGAAATACTGACGCCCCGTATCTTCCGCCCCAGAAAGCCTTTGTCTTTTTAATGACACCGAGCATTAAAAAAGGCAAAAACAAAACAATTATTAAGTTTAAAATTTTAAGTCCCATTTTTTACTATCCTATAAACAAACATCCGATTATTATTAAAACAAGGAAAATAAGCCCGTATTTTATATAGCTTTGAATATTTCCGCTCTGCATTGCCTCAAATTTTGACAAAAACCATTCGTCAAATTTAACAAGCGGCTTTAATATATAGGCTTCTTCAATGTCATCAATATGCAGGCTGAAATGAGCGCTTTTTGGGAAAAGCTGTTTTGGTTTTTCAATATCAAAAACCTTTTTAAACAAAGGTCTTAACATTGACAAAAACGGGCTTGCATAAGATGACGCGCTGTACTGCATGCGGCTGTTTCCTCTGTCATATCCGCAGCCCCAGGTGTTGTGAAGCTGCACTTTATTTGAAAATTTCATTTTAATAAAGAGCAAAACAAGAGTGAAGAGTATAAAACCAAGCGCACAGAACGAAATTGTACTCATTAAATCACAGCATTCAAAAGATGAAGCGTAATTTAAACCCGAAACCGTGCTTGCCGCTTCAAGTACATATTTTAAAATATACTGCGGGAATACACCTATTAAAAGTGCAAGAATTGCCAGAAATCCCATCGGGAAAAGCATTGATTTTTCAACGTCATCCTTTGGCATTTGGGCATTTTCACTCCTTGGCATGCCAAGAAATATTATGCTGAAAGCCTTTGTAAAACATAAAACAGCCATTGTACCCACAAGCGCAAGCGCGGCGATTGCAAATATTAAAGCGATAAGTGCAAAAAAGTCATTTATTAAAAGACCCTTTAACATGCCAAAGTATATTAAAAACTCGCTTATAAAGCCGTTAAACGGAGGAAGTGCACATATTGCAACCGAGCCGATTAAAAACAAAACCGCACTGTAGGGCATGGTTTTTATCAATCCGCCCAAAATTTCAATGTTTCGCGTATGTGTTTTTAAATAAACTCCGCCCGCACTCAAAAATAACAGTTCTTTAAATATTGAGTGGTTGAGTATATGCAAAATGCCTCCGCCGAAACCAAGCGCACTCACAAGCGGCTGATTATAGCACATACCGAGCATGCCGACACCTATACCCGTGCCGATTATTCCTATGTTTTCAATGGAGTGGTAGGCAAGGAGCCTTTTTAAGTCGTGCTGGGTTATGGCGTAGAGCACCCCGTAGAGTGCCGATATTAAAGAAATTATTAAAACCGTATATGCAATTGCCTTTGAAGGGGCGCCGCAAATTGAGAGCATTCTTAAAATCCCGTAAATGCCCGTTTTAATCATAACCCCCGACATAATTGCGCTCACATGGCTCGGTGCGGCAGGGTGCGCATCAGGCAGCCAGTTGTGAAAAGGTACAAAACCCGCCTTTGTTCCAAAACCTATAAACGCAAGAGCAAAAACAATGCCTGCAATTTCTTTATTCTCGCCAAGCGCAAGGGTAAATCCCGAAAAATCGTACGCGCCCGAGGTAATTGCGCAAATTGCAAATGCAAGTATTATAAAAATCACGCTGATGTGCATAAAAACAAGGTATTTAATGCCTGCGCCAAGCACCTCTTTTTTATCCGACTCAAATATAACAAGGAAAAACGAACTGAGCGACATAATTTCCCAGAAAATTAAAAACATCAACGCGTTTGTACAGGTTATAACAAGGAGCATTGATGCTATTAAAAGGGTCAGAAAAATTATATGAGAGTTAATATTTTTTGCTTTTTGTAAATAAGGTTTTAAATACCCGTTTGAATAAATAACCCCCATTAAACCCATAACACATATTACAACCACAAAAAATGCACTTAAGGGGTCAAGCGCAAATTTAACCGTTTTAAATACAGGGTTAAAATTAAACATAAATGCAATATTTTGATTATTAAAAAATACTTCAAGTGCAGGTATCAAGCATAGGATTGAACCTATTGAAGATAAAAGTGCAAGTGTTTTAAGCTTAAATTGTTTTTCAAGGGCAAGAGGGCAAAAACCCGCAAGCAGATAAAATAAAATTCCGGTAAAAAATAATTCCATACTTCCATCCCAAAGTTCGACTGAGTATTAATAACAAACGGTGTTATAAAACTAACAAAACTTAATGTCAAGTGTGAATTTTACAATTAAAAATTCCCCCTTGAAAATTTAATTTTACGATATAAAATTTTGGTTGCGACTTTTGGTCATTAACAACTTAAGATTTTATACAGAGCCGTATAGCCTTATATGCACCGTATTTAAACGCTGTTTTATCAGCGTGTTGTTAATGTCTGTAAATTGAAAAAGGAGAAAATTAAAAATGACAACACAACAAAATCTTGATACAAAAGACTGTATCTCGCCAAGTCATGTGGCGCATGAAATTGCGGATAACGTTATGCCCGCAAAAGCGAACTTCAGAAAATCAAAAACTTTTGTGCTTGCAATAGCGGCGGGCGCACTCATCGCTTTTGGCGCACAGGTGTCGCTAAACGTTATGACGGGAACGGAAGCTGTCAGCTGGGGTTTTGCAAAGCTAATCGGTGCAATGACTTTTGCAACAGGGCTTATGATGGTAGTTTTAACCGGTGCAGAGCTTTTTACCGGTAATGTTATGATGACATTTTCGGTAATAGAAAAGAAAACAAGCCTTGCAAAATTACTGAGAAACTGGACAATTGTTTATTTCGGCAACTTTGTAGGCTCGGTGCTTCTGGCAACGATAATCTACTTTACGGGCTGTTCGCACAACTCGCATGAAGCACTCGGGGTTTTAGGCTTAACAACCGCATACACAAAGGTAAACTTAACTTTTGTTGAAGCATTTACAAGAGGTATTTTATGTAACTGGCTTGTTTGTCTTGCAATTTGGATGGCTTCCTCCTCACGCCACGTTATAGGTAAAATTTTTGCAATATTTTTCCCGATTACAACGTTTGTGGCTTCAGGCTATGAGCACAGTATTGCAAATATGTACTTTATCTCAAACGGCTTATTCTTAAAAGCAACACCGGCTATTGCGGCAGCATCGGGCTACACGGCGGAACAACTTGCAACTTTAAATATTAAATCGTTCCTTCTGGGCAACCTTTTGCCTGTTACTCTGGGTAATATGGTCGGCGCTTTTGTATTTGTCGTCCTGTTATTCTGGACTGCATATTTAAGAGATGACCATGGAAAAGATATAAAATAATAATAAAAGGCGCTCGACAAGGGCGCCTTAATTTATTTATCGGGGCAATGAAAAAGATTTTATTAAGCGTTATTTCTCTTTTTGTTTTTATGCCGTTTTGCCTTTGCGCGCAGGATGAAATCCGGCTGGAAGAAAATTTTGACGAGCCTGACGGAGATTTTATCCAAAACGTAACAGGCAAAACAAAAGAAGAAATAAATCATGAACTTCAACAAGACAAAGATAACTTTTTATCAAATATGATAAAAGCGCCCAAAGAAGTGGTTAAACTGCAAATAGAGCGCACGGACGTACCTTCACAGCTGTTAAAAGATCAGCTGACAATGAAATTTGACAGGGGGCCGCTCGAGAGTCTGCACACCTGGGTTGCTTTGCAGGGCAACATTACAACGCAGATGAATGAAAACTCGGACACCGATACGAAATTCAACATGGCGTTAATAAATATAATATTTGACGGAAAATTCAGGGGAGGCAAGGAAGGTTTCCGCTTAATGCTTGATCCTACCCCGACCCACTCCCACG
Organism: Candidatus Gastranaerophilales bacterium; assembly: GCA_944324405.1. GTDB lineage: Bacteria > Cyanobacteriota > Vampirovibrionia > Gastranaerophilales > Gastranaerophilaceae > Galligastranaerophilus. The sequence goes on from CALUWF010000004.1 coordinate 49,430, forward strand.
GATTTTTTCAGCAGCTTGTACAGGATGCCTATTTTGAAACAAACAGAATACCTCATCACAATATCTTAATCGGTAATTCCCGCCCCGGCGTAGGGTACGAAGGCGCACAATCTCCCTATACCCTGCCTTTTGTAGCCCGCTCGCAAATTTCAAGAAATCTTGCAAACGTAAGAAAATTCGGACTAAGAGTGAGGGGGGATTATTCCCTTGTTGATTACGATTTTGGCGGCTACAGCTCTGATACTTTTTTTCAGGAGTTTTTCCCGGGCTTTGAATTTGACGGATGGGTAAACTTAAAGCCTCTCGGTAAAACTGACGGCAAATGGGGAAAAATTGTGGCAGGCGGCGGAATTGTCGCGGGCAAAAGGCACTCCTGGGACTATTTTATGACGGGTGCCGCATTAAGCTATGAATATAAAAAATTCTGGGCAAGGGCGGAGTATGCAAATTCCGACGGGTCAAACGGCGGCAGCGGCCCCACAAACAAAGGAGCAGAGGGCTTTTATGTAACTGCGGCATATCATCTTACAAAAAAAATAGAATTACTTGCAAGATATGATGAATTTAACCCCGATAAATCAAAAAATCACAACAGCACGCGCGAGTACACCGCAGGGCTAAACTACTACATAAAAGGTCAGGCGCTGAAGCTTATTTTAAATTACGTCTACTGCCAAAACGACACAAAAGACGACTCGCATAAAATTATCGTTGGCACACAAATTGTACTGTAGGCAAATTTGTGCTATATTTTTATGGTATGAAAAAAGTAGTTTCCGTACATGATGCCATAGAGTTAATAAAAGACGGCGCCAGTATAATGATTGGGGGCTTTTTAAGCTGCGGAACGCCTGATAAGCTGATTGATGAGCTTGTAAAACAGGGCAAAAAAAATCTTACGATGATTTGCAATGATACTTCTTATCCGAACACGGATAAAGGCAAGATAATTGCAAATAAACTTGTAAAAAAACTTATCGCGGCGCACATCGGTACAAACCCGGATACGGGCGCACAAATGCACAACGGCGAAATTGAAGTCGAACTTGTCCCCATGGGCACGCTGGTTGAAAAAATAAGAGCCAAAGGCGCGGGGCTGGGCGGAGTTCTGACACAAACCGGCGTGGGTACAATTTTAGAAGAAAACAAAGAAACTATTGAAATCGAAGGGAAAAAATTTATATTTGAAAAGCCTCTGGGGGCGGATTTTGCACTCATTTACGGCACTAAGGTGGACAGCTTCGGAAATGTTGCATTTTACGGAACGACAAGAAACTTTAACACCGTTATGGCAACGGCGGCGGATACCGTAATTGTACAGGCGGACGAGCTTGTTGACTGCCTTGACCCTAATGATGTCGTAATCCCGGGGTTGTTTGTTGATTATATCGTAAAACGCGAGGAAAATTAATGCTTAGCGCACAAATCGGGATGACAAAAGAAAAAATAAGGGAAATAATTGCAAAACGGGCGGCGCGCGAGTTCAAAAGGGGCGATGTCGTTACTTTGGGAATAGGCTTGCCGACAGAGGTTGCAAATTATGTACCCGATGAAACAAGGGTAATTTTTCAATCCGAAAACGGTCTTTTGGGCGCAGGCAGGCTGCACAAGGGAGAAAGACCCGACCCCAGAATTATAAACGCCGGAGGTGCCTATGTGGAGCCTACTATGGGGTGCTGCTTTTATGATACTTTAATGGCATTTACGATTATGCGAGGCGGGCACATCGACGCGACCGTTTTAGGGGCGCTTCAGGTAGACGGCTTTGGCAACATTGCAAGCTGGATGATTCCGAATAAATTTGTTCCCGGGATGGGAGGCTCAATGGATCTTGTTGTCGGCTCAAAAAGAGTAATCGTTGTTATGGAGCACACATCCAAGGGGCAGATAAAAATAGTTAAAGAGTGCAATTTGCCGCTTACCGCGCGCGGCGAGGTTGATTTGATTATAACGGAACGCTGCGTTTTTGATGTTACGCCAAAAGGACTTTTGATGCGCGAAATTAATCCTTTTTTCACGCTTGATGAAATAAAAGCTTCCACAGGCACAAGTTTTATTGTGGCAGATGATTTGAAGGATATGACCGCATAAACAAATGCATTACATTAATAAAGCGGGGTAAAATAAAGCAATACGCCAAAAAATACGCTTATTAAAAACAAAAGAGAAAGAATAAGAAACGAGTCTTTGAGGCTTTTATTCTTTGTAAAAACAACCCATATTCCAAGGCCCGAATTTGCACAAAGTCCGGATATAACGGAAGAAAAGGCAATTGAACCTTTTGTATAGAGCATAATAAGCGCAACGGATACGGCGCAATTTGGTATAAGGCCAAAAAATGCCGCCATAACAGGTTGCAGAGGTGAATTTGACATTAAATGCGCCCCAAGGGCTTCTGCCGAGCCGCAATTTGCAATTAGGACATTTAAAATAAAAGTTATTAAAAATATAAAAGCGCCAATACTTATAGTATGTACAAGCGGGTGAATAATGAGTTCTTTCTTGTCCCTGCTCTCCAAATCATGCTTACAGCAGCCCTTTTCATCGATTTCATTATTTTCTCCCTCTTTATTTGTTTGCGTGGCATTATCCGTAATTTTTGGCCGTTCTTTAAAAATAAAATCTACACCATATCCCGATACAACCCCGATAAAAATTTTTATCGCAACGAGCGGAAAAACGGTTTTGTAGTGTTCGGGCATAGACAATAAAACCGGAAGCGCTTCATCGGATGTTGACAAATAAACGGCGAGAAGAGTGCCTTTTGTAATTAAGCCTCTGACATACAGCACACTTGCAATTATCGAAAATCCGCACTGCGGAAAAGACGCCGCAAGAGCACCGATTAAGGGGGCATATTTGCCCGAATTTTTAACAAACGCCGAAACCTTGTTAAAAAAGTAAAATTCCACAAGCTCAATTATCAAAAAAGTGATAAATAAAAACGCTACAACGGACACTAAATCCGCCGCCGCATCTTTTAGAGAATTTATAAAAATAATGCCCGACATAATAAAATTCTATTACGCGCGGGCAATATTTAAATCAACCGTTTTTTGGAATTTATTTATTTTTTATTTTTTTCTCTATTTCATCTCTTGAGAGTTTTTGTGTACAGAAATACCAATCATAGCACATAATACCGGCAGTCTTTTGTTCCTGTTCGTTCATTTGATAAGCTTTTTTATCCAAAGCCACCAAAACATCATCTCCTATGTTCCAGTTTGCAGGTGTAGCACTGTCAAAACCGTCGCTTACCTGTAATGCTTCGACAAGTCGTAAAATTTCATCCAAATTCCTGCCCACGCTCATCGGATAATAAATTATTGCGCGCACTTTACCCTTCGGACATATAACAAAAACAGCGCGCACGGTTTTTGTGTCATTTTGCAGCATTCCGTATTTTTTTGCTACCTCGCCCTTATCGTCATCAATAATAGGAAAAGTTATCTGCTCTCCCATTTTATCGCTAATTGATACAAGCCAGCTTCGGTGCGTTATTACATTATCCACAGACAACCCTAAAAGCTCGGTGTTAATTTCTCTGAATTTGTCATAATACTTTGAAAAAGCTATTAACTCGCTTGTACATACGGGCGTAAAATCTCCGGGATGTGAAAAGAATACGACCCATTTTCCGCTGTAATCACAAGGGAATGTAATTTTCCCGTTTGTCGAATTTGCGGTAAAATAAGGTGCCATATCGCCTATAAGAGGCATTTTATGCATACTTTTTATTGCCTTTATGCCAAAAGCGGCGGCGGCAAGTGCTCCTGCTCCGAGAAGTATTTTTTTAAACATGTTCTTTTCCTTTCTTTTTTAAAATTTATAAAACGTTTTTTAAATAGTTCCATCCCCTGGTGTTCTATTAATTTTTGTAAAAATTATTTTTAAGAAAAGATTTTATTAACAAAAATTTTTCTGCACATATTTTATATAAACAACAAATTAGCGGGGATATAAAAAAGATGAAAATACAAAGCATAACAAATGCAACAATTAAAAGTAATTTAAAAAACACGAAAAAAACACCAAACCACTATTCTCAAATAACTCACTCCTCCCCGTATAACAACGAACTTGGCACATTACCCGCACATTACGGCTTAAGTTTTGGCGGCGCTTACGAAATAAATAACAGAAAAAAATTTATTAAATCCCAACAGGAATTCACTCCGGAATCGTATAAAACATGGAAAAAAATAAATGCCGTAGCTGATAAATTTAATCATTCAATCATTACGCACGAGCACGTTTTTTACGCCATTTTAAGCGATATGTACAGATTTATAGAAAGTCTTGACAACGGTACAAAAAAATACGAAGACACCGCCTCTTATGTAACCCCGCAGGCATTTTCTACAATAATCGGAAGCTACGATACTTTTCAAAAAGAGGAAATAAGAAAAAAAATTAAACCCATAATTAAAAAGTATATGGCAATAACCGCCAACAGTCTGCGCAATTCGGACATTCCCAAAAAAGGCTTTAGAGCGCCAAGACTTGCAGATTCTCTTATCGAAGATATAAATACATCCTATGAAGCCGTAAAAAGGTTGATAGGCAGTAATTCTTTTGCTGACAATACTTTCCTTGCTGCGGTTTACAGCTGCGACAAAAAATCTTTTGAAAAAAGATTAAAAGAGTTTACATTTGAAATGCAGCGTGCGGTTATGGAAGATGATAAACCCGCAAAGCAGAAAAATCATTTGAAAATTTATGATGAAAGAGCGGACAAACTTTGGAAAAATCTGGATCTTGGCAACGATATGTATATAACATATGAAGGAGATAATAAAGAATCCGTAGCCCACCTTTTATCAAGCTTTGTAAATTTAATTAAAAAGCCCGGGCAGAAATACAACAATTTAAACGCCGATAATACCGAAATTATAATATTTAACAACAGGCTAATTTTTGAACCGCTCAAAAAATATATTGAGATGGCAAAGAAAGACCCCTCTAAAACTTATATTTTTGTTTTCAACTTTGCAGATATACTAGTTCAAAATTCAATAGTAGAAGAAAGAGAAGCACTGTCGCTTACACAAGAAGAGGTCGAACTGCTGGCAAACAGAAACAACCCCAATATAAGATTTGTGCTTTTCTCAAACAAAGACGTTTATTATGCAAACAGCACAGCTCCTAATTCAAGCTTGAAAAAAGTGCTTGAACAGTATGATACACTTTCTATCCCAATGATAAATGCACAGGGCGCAAAAGAAATTTTATCAAGCGACGAGGGTCTTGACTACATCAAGAATTTTATAAGCAAAACTTTTGACAAAGATGCAATTGACCTTGCCGTCAACATAACAAACGAACGCGACGGATATTATCCCGAAAAAACCATTGAATACTTAAAGAAAGTTGCTTCTTATTATATTGATAAAGAAAACATAAGCATTGAAGATGTCACTGCATATGAAGAAGAAACAAACGACGTAAGACAAACAGACGAATCTCAAAACGAATTTCAAATTACCTTTAATACCAACAAAACCCTTGATGATATTATAGGAAGCCCGATGACAAAAGCGGAAGCGCAAAGCATAGTAAATCAGATTTTGATGGAGAAAAAAGGCTATATAAAAGGTTTTACAACGTTTCTTGATAACGGTTCATCCTATGGCGGCGGCAGAAAACACACTGCTCAGTGCATAGCCGGAGAAGCGCAAATCCCTATGATTACGATTAACGCAAGAGATTTCGCCCTTAAAGACATTGACGCCTTAAATGCAAATGCGAATTTTTCGGAATTAAAAATAAGAAAACTCATAAATACCGCAAAAACACAAGCCGAAGCAAATAAAAACAAAACTGTTATGATTTATATTGAAAACTTTGACAATTTCGGCTCTAATCCGCTTTTTGGCATTTCGTCAATATATGAACAAAAAGCTTTCTCTCAACTCTTATACGAAATGGAAAATTTAAGAAAAAATAAAAACATAAATATGATAATAGTAGGTTCTACAAACTACCCGAATGCGCTTGATGAAAACATAATGAAGCCATATAAATTCTTGAATAAAATTATCATCTATTCTCCGCAAGACAACAAGGACAGAGGCAACATTTTTGAATATTACATAAATAAAAATAATCTCAAAGTTGGCCGCAATGAAGAAGAAAAAGCGCAAATAATCAAAAATATCTCTGAAACAACCGCAGGTTTCAGTGTTGTTGATTTAATTTATATTCTTGAAAAAGCGGATGAAATTTCCCGCGAAAGAGGCAAAGACGCAATTGACAAGTCAGACTTCACCGAAGCCTATCTTCAAACTACAACGGGCAGAGTGTCCTCAAGGCAAAACGCTCCGCATGACAGAGAGGTTATAACCTCACATGAATGCGGGCATGCACTTATGATGCAAGTAATGTATGACATTGCCCAAAAAGAAAATAAACCCTGGCACCTGCCGGATAAAGTTAATTTTATAACCCTTGACCCACGCGGGGATTTTGGCGGGGCGGTATATTCAAAAGATGCCGAAAACGACGAATACAGTTTTGAAAAAATGTTCTCAACACTTGTTTTTGCCTTCGGCGGACATGCCAGCGAAAATAAATTTTACAATATGCAGGGAAGCTGGGGTATAACGCAGGATATGCAAATGGCAACTCAAATTGCAAACCTTGCCGTTTTAAAAATGGGCCTTGGTGCGAAAACTGGCAGAATTTCTCTCGGGCAAAACGCCCTTGGTGACATTAATGTGTCTGAAAGGTTGAAAAACAGAATAGAAGAAGATGTTGAAACGATGCTTAAAAATGCGGAGCTTGCTTCGGATAAAATTGCCGATGCTTATGGTGATTTCATAGAACTCTTTACCGACAAATACAAAAGCAAAGTCGGAAGCGGCGATTGCATTATAAGTTCGGAAGAATTCAACGCCATATTAAACGACTGGAAGGAAAAGCAAACGCCCGAAAAACTTCAAGAGCTTGAAAATCTTGAAAAAGAAATACTTCTTATAATTGCAAAAACCAAAAAAGGTGAAATTGTAAAAGAATAGTTACCCGATATAGGGATAAAATTTCTTTTAAAATTATTTAAAATCTCTTCTAAATAATTTAGGGGAGATTTTATAATGTCAGAAAAAATACTTTTTGTAACCACAAATTTTTCAAAAATTAATCACGATATTATGACAGGCGTCTATATGGAAGAATTTGCCGAGCCTTATTTAATTTTTGAAGCCACAGGATATGATATAGCCGTTGCAAGCCCAAAAGGCGGCATAAGCCCGATTGATGAAAAAAGTCTGAGCTGTTCAAACCCGATGGAGTGGGATGAAGCAGCAAAACATTTAAAAAATACGGAAAAATTATCCGAAGTTGATATTGAAAATTATGACGTTTTATTTTTGCCCGGCGGTCACGGCCCTATGTTTGATTTAGCCACAGATGAAACACTGTGCGAAGTTGTGGAGTATTTTTGCGAACATGACAAAATTATTGCAGCACTCTGCCATGGACCTGCCGGTCTTTTAAGCGCAAAAAAACCTGACGGCAGACCTTTTGTAGAAGGTAAAACTCTGACTTCCTTTACAAATAAAGAAGAAGATATAGTTAAAATGAGCGAATTTATGCCATTTTCGCTTGAAGATACACTGATAAAACTCGGGGCCGATTTTATATCGGATAAGCCTTGGGCGGAGCATGTTGAAATTGACGGAAATCTTATAACGGGGCAAAACCAAAACTGCGCAGTATCCGTTGCACAAGAAGTAATAAACCTTTTAAATAAAAACATATAGCCCTGTGTACTAATTTACTCGAATTCAAGCGCTCACTATAATTTTAAAAAAAATGAGGATTATAGTGCGCAGGTTTATAGTAATACTTTTAATTTGTCTTTTGCTGCCTTCATACGCCAAAGTTGATGAAGTGCTTGATTTAAACAAAAGATTGTCTTATGTTAATCTGCCTTTTTTTGAACGCTTTGGCGATGAATGGCTTTGTTTTTATATACTTGAGGCAATAAAAAATAATCACGAGGCAAAAAGCGCGCTTTATAAAAGTGAACAATTCAGATACCAGGCAAGAATTTCTCTTGCCGCGCAATTCCCGTCGTTTAACGTTCAGACAAATTATCTGGGTATTAAAATTCCAATGCTTGATGATAATTTTCCAATTAAACAAAACGGCTTCATTTTACCCTTTGAAGCAAATTACGAAGCGGATTTGCTTTTAAAAAATGCCGATAAAACAAAGTCAAAAAAGAGACTTTACCGCGCGTCGTTATATGATGAAAAAGCGATTTATATTATGCTCGCATCCGATGTTGCAACCTCATATATCAATCTTCTCGGGCTGGATAAAACAATTTTAATTTATCAAAAAATCATAAAAGATAAAGAAGAAATTTTGGCGCGCACAAGCGATAAATACAAATTTGGCATTATATCAAAAACCGAACTCAATGAAATTAAAAAAGATTTAAATGACAAAAAACAAGAGCTTGAAGAAACAAAAAAACAAAGAGATACTACGCTTAACAACCTTGCTCTTTTAGTCGGGAAAAGCGCTTTTTGTACAAATGACCTGCAACGCTCCGGCTTTGAAAATTTTGCGCCCGATATAAAAGTGGCAGATGCCATTCCCTCGCATGTTATTTTTGAGCGTCCCGACGTTGAAGCTGCTCTTCAGAGGCTCCTGAGTGCAAAAATTGACATAACGGTGGCTAAAAAAGAATTCTTCCCGAGTTTTAATATAACGGGATTTTATGCCTTTAATACAATCGGCCCTGGAAATTTTTTCTCCTGGCGCTCAACATTTGCAGCCATTATAGCGGGGGCGACAACGGATATTTTTAAGGGCGGAGAAAAAATTGCAAATTTGAAGCTGAAACGGGCAAGGTACAAAGAACTTCTTGAAAATTATTTTCATACCGATTTGAAAGCGATAAAAGAAATCAGTGATGCACTTTATAAAATAAATTACGATGAAAAAATTTTAAAAGAAGCGCAAGAAAAATATCTCGTACAAAAAGAGAATTACAGGCTTGAAAAATTAAGAAACAAAGAAGGCGTAAGTGATGATGTTGCCCTTTTAAGAGAGAGTGCAGGAGTATCGGCCAATGAAACAAATTACCCTACTAAAAGGGTTCAGAAATTTATAGATATAATTTCTCTTTATAAGTCCACGGGAGGAGCGCTTTGAAGCATAAAAAAATAATAATTTTAATAACAATCCCGCTTTTAATCCTGGCTTTGATTTTATTGGTTAAAAAATTAAAAACAAAAAATCAAAATATTTTGAAACTTTACGGGAATATTGAAATCCGTCAGGTTGATTTAGGCTTTAGGGTGGAAGGAAGGGTTGTAAAACTTTTAAAAGAAGAAGGGGACGAAGTTAAAAAAGGAGAGCTTCTTGCACTTTTAGATGACATTTCCTACAAGGCAAAATATGAAAAATCCCTTGCCGATGTTGTTTTATACTCTGCCCAAAACGAAAACGCAAAAAGTATTTACAACAGAAATATAATGCTTTGTAAAAACGGCACCACTTCAAAACAAGAATGCGACGAGATTTTAAAAAATAAAAAAGAGTCACTTGCAAGACTGATTTCAGGTAAAAAGCAAAGCGAAATTTATAAGGATGATTTTAATAATACAAAAATTTATGCGCCGAACGACGGCATTATAACAACAAGAATAGTCGAGGAGGGCGCTATGGTTAACATTTCAAGCCCCGTTTATACTCTTTCTCTAAACAAACCCGTGTGGATAAGAGCTTACATAACGGAAAAAAATCTCGGCAATATTAAATACAACATGAAGGCTGTGGTTTTAACGGATACAACAGATCCCTCCACCGGCAAGAAAAGACAATACGAAGGAAGAGTCGGCTATATTTCGCCCGTTGCGGAATTTACCCCTAAAACCGTGCAGACAGAAGAGCTGAGAACTGATTTAGTATATGCAATAAGGGTTTACGTTGATAAAACGGATAAATACTTAAGACAAGGAATGCCCACAACCGTCTTAATCAATTTAGAACAAGGGGGCGAAAATGACAAACGCCGTTGAGATTAAAAATTTAAGTTATACATACAATACAATAAATGCACTTGATGATATAACCCTAAAAATTAAAAAGAGCACAATTACCGGCATTATTGGCGCTGACGGCTCCGGCAAAACCACTCTTTTAAGAAATATAACAGGGCTTCTTCTTCCTAAAGGAGGAAAAATCATAACTCTTGATTTAAATCCTTCAAAAAATAAAGAAAAACTAAACAAAGTTTTAGGGTATATGCCGCAGAAATTCGGGCTGTATGAAGAGTTAAGCGTAAGAGAAAATCTTGAACTTTACGCCAATTTAAAAGAAATTCCAAAAAATGACAGAAAGGAAATGTTTGAAAAACTCTACAATTTTACAAAACTCAACCCCTTTAAAGACAGATTGGCAGGCAAACTCTCCGGCGGAATGAAACAAAAACTTGCACTCGGTTGTGCACTTTTGGGACAGCCCGATTTACTTGTGCTTGATGAACCATCTGTCGGAGTTGACCCGATTTCAAGAAAAGAACTGATGAAAATGGTGCATGAGCTATCAACAAATAAAATGACAACGGTATGGTCTACATCTTATATGGATGAAGCATACGGTTTTGACATTTGTGTTGTATTAAACAAAGGCAAAATTATTTATTGCGGCACTCCTTATAACCTGAGCCAAACACAGAACGGCTTTGAAGACAAAGTAATAGAACTTATGGGCGGATATAAAGAAAAACCCTCTTTAATTGCTAAGGATTTTGAACTTAGTGAAAACTACCCCGACTGTCCGGTTAAGGCACAAAATTTAGAAAAAAAATACGGAGATTTTTACGCGGTAAAAAATAATACTTTTTGCATTAAAAAAGGCGAAATTTTCGGACTTTTGGGCCCGAACGGAGCGGGCAAATCAACCTCTTTTAAAATGTTGTGCGGACTTATAAAACCAAGCTCCGGAAATGCTTATATTATGGGGGAGGATATTGTAAAAAACCCTTCAAAAGCGCGCTCTCACATTGGTTATATGGCACAGAAATTTTCTCTTTACGGCGAGCTTGACGTTATGGGAAATCTTGTTTTTTTTGCAAGCATATACGGGCTTTCCGGCAGAAAAAAAGAGGAAGAAATTAAAAAAATGACGGAAGTTTTTGAACTTCAGCCCTATTTAAAACAAAATGCAAAAGAGCTTTCTTTGGGCTTTAAACAAAGACTTTCGCTTGCCTGTGCAATTATGCATCAACCCGCTGTCTTATTTTTGGATGAACCAACCTCGGGAGTTGATCCAATTGCAAGAAAAGAGTTCTGGTCACACATAAAAGGACTTTCCGAAAAAGGTGTGACCGTTATGGTAACGACTCATTTTATGGATGAAGCGCATTACTGCAACAGAATAAGTCTTTTTTATGCAGGCGAAACAATAGCCATAGATACGCCGGAGGGGCTTATAAAAAAGGCTAATGCAAAAAATATGGAGGAAGCTTTTTCAAATTTAATCATGGAAACAAAAGAAAATGAGCATACTTGGCGCGCTTATTAAAAAAGAATTTTTTCAGATTATAAGAGATCCTTCAAGCATTATGATAGCTTTTGTAATGCCTCTTATGCTGCTTGTAATTTATATGTACGGAGTTAATCTTGATACTTCAAAAATTAAACTCGGCCTTAAATTTGAAGACAACAACCCCGAATTATCGGCACTGATGCATTCTTTTAATACAAGTAAATACGTGCGGGCAAGCGTTTATGATAACAGGGATGAAATGTATAAGGATTTAACAAAGGGGAAAATAAACGGCTTTGTTGTAATTCCGAATGATTTTACAAAAAATATTTTAAATAAAAAAACCGCCGATGTGCAAATAGTAACTGACGGATCCGAGGTTAATCTATCTAATTACATCAAAAGCTACCCTGTAAGTATCATAAGACAGTGGTTTAGCGAAAGTGCATATAAATATTTAGGCAAAAAACCGCTTATAGAAGCACAAATACGCTACCGCTACAACCAGGATATTAACAGCCACCATTTTATTTTGCCCGGCTCACTTGCAATTACCATGACCCTTATCGGAATGCTTCTGACAACTCTTGTTATTGCACGCGAGTGGGAAAGGGGCACTATGGAAGCACTTTTGTCTACTCATGTGAGAAAAATCGACATAGTTTTAAGTAAATATATTCCATATTTTGTTTTGGGAATGATATCAATGGTATTTAACGTTTTTGTTTGTATTTTTATATTCAAAATCCCTTTTCGCGGGAATTTTTTTGTACTTCTTTTTGTATGTTCACTGTTTTTATTCTCGGCTCTCGGTATAGGGCTTTTTATATCTTCAAATTTTAAAGACCAGTTCCTTGCAAGCCAAAGTGCACTTTCTATAGGTTTTTTACCTTCCCTGCTTTTGAGCGGGCTTACATTCCCCATAAATTCCATGCCGCAGATTTTACAGGAACTTACGAAAATTATTCCGACAAGATATTTTGTAAGTTTTATTCAAAGCGAATTTCTGGCAGGCACAATATGGCAGATTGTATTTATAAATTCGATTTTTCTTTTGATTTTGGGAATATTGAGCGCTTTTATCGTATATAAAAATTTAAAAACAAGAGTAGAATAATGTTAAAAAGGATTTTAGCTTTAATTAAAAAGGAATTTTTAATAATATGGCGTGACCCCAAAAGCCGTATGCTTATTGTCCTTCCTCCGATTTTACAACTTTTTATTTTTGCACATGCAATGACCATGGAGATAAGAAATATTGATGTGGCAATACTTGACAGGTGCAACAGTTATGAAAGCAGAGAGCTTATATCAAGATTTCAAAACTCAAGATGGTTTAGGAAATTTATTTACGTAAATAACGAAAATGAAATTACGGAAAATATAGCAGCGCAAAGAGTTCAGATGGCTCTTGAAATTAAAAACGATTTTTCAAAAAACATAAAAAGAGGAAAAACCGCAGATGTACAGGTTATAACAGATGGAAGACAAACTAACACCGCCGCTGTTGCAGCTTCTTATGCAAACGAAATTATAGGCAATTATTCAAATGAACTTTACAAAAAACAAAAGGGCAAAAGAGCCGACATAAATATGCGCACAAGAAGCTTTTATAACCCTAATTTAGAATATTTATACTATACGCTGACCTCGCTTGTTGTACTTCTTGCAATGGTTATAACCCTGCTTTTAACTTCAATGTCCGTTGCACGGGAAAGAGAATTGGGAACATATGAAAATCTTGTCGTGTCCCCTTGCGGCACTTTTGAAATCCTTGCCGGCAAAACCATTGCACCAATGGGCATATCAATGTGCCTGTCTTTTATAATTGCGCTAATTGCGGTTTTTTATTTTAAAATGCCTTTTAGGGGCTCGATTTTTCTTTATTTAATAAGCACAATTACTGCTCTTTTATCCATAACCGGTGTGGGACTTTTTGTTTCATCCCTTGCAAAAACTCAACAACAGGCAATTTTTGGAGCTTTTTTATTCCAAACTCCGGCCTCGCTTTTGAGCGGTTTTATCTCTCCTATTGAAGATATGCCCAAATTTTTTCAATATATTACCTATATTGACCCGCTAAGGTACTATCTTGCAATTGGTAAGGGAATATTTTTTAAAGATATGGGCTTTTTTGATGTTATGTCAAATGTAATTCCTCTGGCAATTATCGCGATTTTTACCCTTAGCGCGGCAGGATGGATATTCAATAAAAAGCTTGATTAAAAAAGGTAATAAAAGTGCAGCACCTTTTTAAGGCAGGCAAACAGCCGCCCATATTTTACAAACACTCAAAGGACAAAGCCCGATTTATTTTATAAGTGCCTGCACTTCTTTAAAGCAGGGATTTTTAGACCCCTTAAGCCACAGGAACAATATCATTTCAAGAGTACAAATTTTAGCACCCTCGTTTTTTAAATATTCCATAGCGTTTTCAAATTCAAATTTATCTCTTGAAGCGCAAATATCTCTTACAACATAAACATCAAAACCTTCCTTTATAAGGGCAAGAACGCTTTGAAGTACGCAGATATGTGCTTCTATCCCGCAGATTACAATCTGTTTTTTGGAATAACTTTTTAGTTTTGTCAAAAAGCCTTCTTCCAAAAGTGCATTAAAGTAAGTTTTTTCAACAGGTTTATATTCATCCTCAAGTGTATTTTTAATTTCTTCTATGGTTAAGCCGAGTCCTTTCGGATATTGTTCGGTTATAAGCACATCAATACCCATGGTTTTTGCCGCGAGTGTTAATTTTTTTGATTTATCACAAATTCTGCGGCATAAATCTTCCCCGAGCATTTTTGTAAGTTTTTCCTGAATATCAATTATTAAAACAAGCGAATCTTTAGCATTTAACATAATTTTCTCCTTCGAAACAAAAGTATATCAAAAAAACTTTTTTAGTTAAATATTTTCCTTAAAGCAAGGAAGGCTAAAGCCGTAAATCATTTTATTTTCCTGCACTCCCGAAAATACCTGCCCTCCGTGGTTTACAATTATTTTTTTGCAAAGTGCAAGATTTAAATCCTCACCTATGATATTGTATTTTGCCTTCCCGTCAAAAATGTTTTCAAAATTATACTCCGGGGTTTTCCTTTTGCAGTAAACACTTAAGATTAAATCGTCTTTTGAATTTTCAAGCAGGATACAAATATTTTCATCATCATGCCTTAGGGCGCACGACAATAAATTCAAAACCGCCCCTTCAATCTTGTCTTTGTCGGCAAGGACAAAAGGATATTTTACTCTTGAAATAAATTTTACCTGTTTTTTGGAACTTTTTACTATACATTCTCTTACAAGGACACAAAAATCAAGCTTCTCCACAAGATTTTCAATACTTCCGCATTCATACTTACAGTACGTCAAAAGTTCTTGTGTCATTTTATAGAGAAAATTCGCAGATTTATAAGTCTGCCTTAAAATTTCCTCCTGCTCATTGTTTAATTTGCCGAAAACTCCCTCTAACACAAGCTCTAAAGTACGCATTTGTGCTATTATCGGAGTTTTAATATCATCACGCAGTATTTGTGCAATTTTTTGTATGCTTTGAATGTTGTCTGGTAAAACTTGCCGCATATTCTCAATTTCTTTCTTCCCATGCCTGTCTATATAACTATAAGAATAACATTTTTCATATTGCCCGACCGGCTAATAATAAGTTAATATAAAATAAAACGTAAAGGAAAATATTATGCAAAGATATCAGTCTTCAAAAATAGAAAAATTACTTAATGAAACAAGGGACAAAGGCACCCAAGCAAAAATAAGCATTATAACAATTACATATAACATTATAGAAGCAAAAAGGGCGAAGTTTTTTAAACAATGCATTAATTCAATATACTCTCAAAGCTATCAAAATATTGAACATATAATAATAGACGGAGGCTCAAATGACGGTACCGTTGAACTTTTGAAAAAAGAAGCGCACAAATCCAAGATAATATCAGAGCCGGATAATGGCATATACGACGCTTTTAACAAAGGATTAAAATACGCGCAAGGCCAATATATTGCCTTTCTAAACGCAGATGATTATTATACAAGTCCTAAATCAATAGAGTTGTCAATGGACTACCTTAATTTATCCGATGCCGATTTTTCCTATTCAAAATGTTATTTTACGGATGATAAAGGCGATATATTAAACATATTGGATTCAAAGCCCGAACTTTTCTTTGCAAGAATGCCTTTTTGCCACCAAACAATGATATGCAAAAAAGAAACAATCGTAAAAGCCGGCGGATTTGACACAAATTACAAGCTGTCCGCTGATTATGATTTGATTATAAAACTTATACTAAACGGCGCGACAAGCGTTGAAATTCCTCACATTATAGCAAATTTCAGACACGGAGGCATGTCTTCCCTGAATGCCGAATTGAGCAGGAGTGAATGTGAAGACATAATAAAAAAACATTTTGCCGCCGAAGACGATAACGACGAACTTGTTCACAATATACTCTACCACATTTTAATCCCTAAGAAACTTTTCGAAAAGCTTGAAAAATCAAATATTGACCCTTATTTAAAACAAAGCATAAAAAACTATGCGCTGCAAAACGGATTAAATTTGGGAAAATATGTGCTTATTGATGATGAAACATTGCTTCAAAAAAGCGCAAAGAAAATTAAACTTTTGTTTATTCCCTTCTTTAAAGTAAAAGTTCTTGAAAATACAAAAGAATACTACATTTTTAACAAAGCAAAATTCTTTGAAATTGAAACGGCGAGCAACAAAACAAACTACAAACTTTTCAATCTGCCTGTTTTTTCAACAAGAAATTATGGCAGCGAAAAAGCATTTTATGTTTTTAATGTTCCCATATTCAAATACTACGCTTAAATATAATTTTCGTATTCATGATTTGGGTCAATATAGGCATAAACATTATTCCATCTGTTTTGCCAGCCTTGCGCAAAAACCTGTTGTGACGGATTATTTTCAACTATATTTATGTATTTTTGTTTTCTGAGCTCCATAAATGCATCAGTATCACCCTGAGCGCTTGCATCCATTTTCTTTGCGGCGCCGACTCCGTGGTTAACGGCGGCATCAAACAGTGCAAAAGCATATGCGCCATTGCCGTTTTGAGCGTATTCTTCAGCCCCGGAGGCTTGGTAATAGTTTTTATAATAAATTTCTGCCGCTTCTTCTTTTGTTATATTTGCGACATTTGCATTAGGGTCATTTTTATATGCGCGATATGTTGCCTCGGTTATACCCAAATTTGTTGCTCCGCCGTTATCAAGCGGATGATTTGAAAAACCGCCTTCAAAGCCTAATACATAACCGAGCATTTCATCAAAATCAGCATCAAATCCGCTTGTTGCCGCTCTGTTTTGTTTTTCTTGTTCTTTGTCTTCTATTTCACGCAGTTCATTTTGGGCATCCTTTAATTCGCCTTCAACTCTTGCAAGTTCCGTTGTTTTTATCTCTTCAACAGCAGCTTCTTTTTCTTCATAATTTTCTATTGCCGCTTTAGTTTCGGGCGAGCATGTTTCTTCAATTTCTTTTCTGAGTGCATCTCTTTGAGCATAAAGACCTGTTGAAGGTTCATTCAATGTGTCTTCAAGTTCTTTCTTTTGTTCTTCCAACTCATCAAGTTCTTGCTGCAAAGCTTCATTTGCCTCTTTTTGCTCATCTATTTGCGATTCAAGCTCTGCTTTTCTTTCATTGTATCTGCTTTGCGCTTCTTCATCGTCACCGCTTGGAGCAGACAAGCTTGAAAGGGCATTTTCAAGTGATTCCAGTTTATTTTCGCCTTGCGTAAGTTCCGAAGTCTTTTGAGAAATATTTGCTTCGCATTGTGAAAGCTCAGCTTCCGTCTGTTCAATGCTTTCATTTACGCGGTTAAATTCGTCTTTTGTTTCTTGTTTTACATTTTCGTCTTTTTCAAGCTGTTCTTCCATTTGTTCTTTTGCACTTTGAGCTTCTTCTTCTGCGCTCTTTACCGCTTCTTGTTCGCCTGAATGTATTTGAGATATTTCTTCGTTACATTTTTCTATTTTTGCTTCGAGCTCTTCTTTTGTCTGTGCGTTATCGGCTGAAGTTGAAGCTGCTGGCGCACTTGAAGAACCTTGGGGCGCAACATAAGGATTAGACGCAATTCCTCCGCCTGTCGGAAGTTTTAATGCAGCCTGATTTTTTGCAATATCAATTTGTTCAAGCATCTTATCAGCCAAATTGCTGAAAGATTTGCTTATATTTTCACTCATTGTTTCAAAAATGCTTTTCTTTTCGCTTTGTTGTTTGAGATTATTTATAAGAGCTGCAAAATCATTAAGCGAAAGACTGTTTGCATTTGAATCCATAGCGCTTAAATCGGAAATCACGCTTTTTGCTTCGCTGTCTTCTATTTCACCGTCACCGTCGACATCAAAAAGTGCTGCCAATTCTTCGGTTGAATAAATTTCATTAAGCATTGAATAAAAGCCTTTGTCTTCTTCATTGGCATCGTCGGCATTTTTTTCAACCGAAAGACCGGAGAGGTCAAGTTTCATAAGTTCATCAATAGATTTTGTAAATACGGATTCGCTAAAACCGGTTTGCGAAGTTATATATTGTTTAAAATTATCACCGGAAGCAAAAATATCAATTCCGTTTTCAGAAGCAAGAGATGTAATGTTTGAATTGAGTTTATCTATATACCTTGAAGCAGAGTCGACAGCACTTTGTTCGCCCTGTGTTCCGATGGAACTCAGAGCCTTTGATATTAAATTTTCTAATCTGTCAAACATCATAGGTAAATTCCTTTTGATTTTTGCTATATTATATATATAAAAAGTATATAATTAAGAAAAAATTTACCCTTTTGTGTTTTTTATTTACATTCCTTAACAAAACTATTTTATTGTCAAAATTTGCTCCAGCAGCTTTTTTAGCTCGGCGGGAGTATTGGCAATGTATTTATTATTTGAAACAAGCACGTTTTTTGGACAATATCCCCAGCTTACACTAATGCAAGGAATATTTGCGTTTTTGGCCGTTTGTATATCAACAAGAGAATCTCCGACAAAAACACTGTCCTCCCTTTTACAATTAAGCTCCCTCAAAATCCTAAAAATGCCGTCAGGTGCCGGTTTTCTTGGAATAGGAGGTATTTCTCCCGCTGCCGATAAAATATAGCCTTTAAAATATTTTTCGCAAAGTTTTTTTACGGCAGCATCGTATTTATTTGAATTTACCGCAATTTTTACCCCTTTTTCTTTTAAAAATTTCAAAACTTCTTCTATACCGTCATAAGGGCGGGTGCATTTTGCGGCATTTTTTGAATAATATTCCATAAAAACTCCAAGCATAAGCTTAAGTTCGGCTTCGTCGTATGAGTTGTCAAGCGAGCGCTCAAGCAGTTTTCTAATCCCGTTGCCTACAAAATTTCTTACTTCCTCAAGAGTTCTTTTTTTGTATCCAAAGTGCTCAAGGGTATAATTTACGGCATTAAATAAATCTTCAAGCGTGTATAGAAGTGTGCCGTCGAGATCAAAAATTACACATTTCATAACTATTCCTGCAATTTATCCAACAAATTTTTAATCTCGTCGATTTTTCCTCTTGCGTATTCTTTATCGGAAAAAGAGGAAGCAACGCACTCTTCAAGGTGTATTTTTAAAATATTGCTCTCAATTCTTTTGATTGCGCTGCGCACAGCTTTTAGTTGAATTATAATATCGGGGCAATATCTGTTATCTTCAATCATTTTTTTAACACCCTCAAGCTGGCCGATTGCACGATTTAGCCTCGGGATTTGTTCTCTGTGTCCGGCGGGGTCATGATGTATATTATCTTTATTTTTATCCATAGGCATATTATACAACAAAAGAGTCCTTGCCGGAGGGCATTTTTACAAGTGCAACTTCTTTAAATTTATCACAGATGTATTTAACCTCATCCTCACCAAGTTTTGCATGGTTTGGCAAATACAGTCCAAAATTATGAACAACATCAGCATTTTTTAGATTTTGTGCGCCGTATTTCTTAATCCAAAAAGGATGAAGGCCTATATTTCCGCATATTAAAGGACGTACTTCAACCCCGTTTTTTATCATATGCTTATATACTTCAAGCCTGTTTTGCACAAGCACGCCATAGGCAAAATGCGAAAGAAAATCGCACTCGCTTGTCTGGCACCAAAAATCACATAGTTCTTTTGCATAGATATTATAATTTCTGTTTCTTATTTTTGCATATTCATCAATTTTATTTAATTGTGATAAGCCCAAAAAGGCATTCAAATCGGTAGAGCGAAGGTTAAAACCGGAGTAATAAAACGTATAAAGATCCCTTATCTCGTCAATATTATATTCATTAGTCCAACTGTCGTGGTATTTATCTTCAACATCCCTTGCCCAGCCATGGGAGCGAATTGAAAGCATTAAGTTATAAAGCTCGTTATCATCCGTAACGACCATACCGCCTTCAATTGTAGAAATATGATGCCCGTAATAAAAAGAAAACGAACCGGCAAGACCTATGCTGCCGCATTTTTTACCCTTATAAACGGAACCCAGCGCTTCACAGCTGTCTTCTAAAAGTACTGCTCCGTATTTATCGCAAATTTGTTTAATTTTATCCATTTTATTAGGATGGCCAAGTACGTGTACACATATTATAATCGAAGGATTTTCCCTTTTGCACAATTCTTCAAGATGTTCAACATCAAGGCCTAAATCATTTGCATCACAATCACACAAAGAAACATCAAAACCAAGCTGTATAAAAGGAGTAACAGTTGTACACCAGGAAACACCCGGGGCTATTACTTTTTTATTTTTCAATCTTCCGCTCTCAAGCAGCGACTGCGCCATCAAAAGGTTGGCGGACGAACCGGAATTTACAAAAACAGCATATTTACTGCCTTGCCATTTTGCAAATTCATTCTCAAATTGTTTACACAAGGGGCCTTTTGTTAAACGGTTATTTTCAACCACCCACTGCGATAAATTAATTAATTCAGCCTGAGAAATTGTATCTTCTGCCAAATGTATCATAATTTTACCCCTTTTTTCTTAATCCGATTACTTTTAAAAACAGTTTTACAAGCTTTATAAAGCCTAAACTCATAAACCTTGTAATACATCTTATTAAAACACATTTTTTATATAATTTTATAAGACAGTAATATTTTCTGTACGAGTCATACGCTTTGTGTAATTTTGTATTTTTTTCACTATCATGCATTGCATCTATTGTTATTGAACCGTCGTGCACGCCAAAGCAGGCAAGCGGCTCTGCAACAATGCCAAATTTAGGATACCTGAGGCAGGCAAGCAGGCTTATGAATATATCAACCCCAACCCCGTGGTATTCTCCGCCAAAATCAACGGGGAGCTGGCCGGGAAACATTGCGTCAACAAAGTCTTTTTTTCTGTACAAGCAAATTGCGGGAGAAAGCATAAGCCCTCTTTTTAAAAGTCTTTTTTCAAGCAGTTTGCTTTTATAAATGCCCGTACTCCACCTCTTTTGAAAATTAAATAACACGGGATTTGTTATTTTCCCTGCATTATGATCATATGTCGCCGCATCACAAAAAACCATTCCAACATCTTCGCTCATAAGCGCAAGAGTTTTTTCAACAAAAGAAGGCTGCATTATATCATCATCAAAATGCAAATGCACAAATTCGGTCTTGGCGTTTAATATCCCCTCTAACCAACAAAAATGAGGCCCAAAGTCTTTTTCTCGCCTTATATAGGTTATCTTGTCACCGTATTTGCTTACAACCTCAGGCGTATTGTCACTGCTGCCATGGTCACATACAATAATATCGCACGGCACTGTCTGATTGAGTGCGCTTTCAATTGTCTTTGTAACATAATCTGCCCTGTTAAAGGTCGGAATAACTATTGTAACTTTCTTATCCATTATTAAGCCCCAGTTCTTTTTTTAATTTATCGATATTTGCAACAAGATAATCCTTACTGTCATCAGTTGTTATTTTTAAAGGATGGGGAGATAATTTTCTTACGAAATCTTCTATTTTAACGCCCTTTCCCGATGCTATATTAAAAATACCCTCGGATTCTTTTTCCATAAGCTTTATTATTATATCAACAACATCCTGTGCATTTAAAAAATCCCGTACACTGTTTGCACCCCGAAGAAAAAAATCTTTGCTTAAATCTTCTTCCCTCAGACGCTTTAAAATTGTCGGATACAAAAACGGCGGTTTTTGGGTATCGTGATAAAAGCTGAAAATCCTTCCCGTACAAACTTTAAAATTGTATTTTTCCACTTTTCCCGCTTCACGGGCAGCAATCTCTGCCATTAACTTTGTTTTACCGTAAAGAGAAACAGGCTCCAATACGGCATTTTCATCAATCGGAACGGTTGAGCTTTTATACACATGGGAAGTGCTTGCATAAAAAAACCATTTTTTGCCGAGGGTTTTCTTAAGTTCCAAAAGAAGATTTATAGTGCCCGAAACATTAACATCAAAAGCATCGAGCGGATTTTCACAGACCTCTTTTGTCGGCACAATCGCGCCAAAATGTATAATTTTATCTAAACTGCCGCCCTCCAGCCATTGGGCAATATCGGATTTAGAGCGCAAGTCACCTTTAAAACAAGAAAAATCAACACCGGAACTTTTAAGTTTATCACAAAGTATTGTTCCCAATACTCCGCTTGCCCCCGTAATGCCTATTTTTGCCTTTTTCTTTGGTGTCGTCATCTTGTTTAATTTAATAACCTACCCTTAAGATTTAAATCACTCCGGCAGATTAAAATTCTCCTTATGGGAATATCCTAACAGCTTTTAAATGTTTTTTCAATCTTTAAAAATTAATCAATTAAGGATTCAAGAGCTTTGATATTCTCATAGGCAACACCGGCCTCACAGAGTTCTTCGGCTGAAAGACCAAAGAGAGTAATAAGATCAAGCGCCTGCGCTTTTGCCTGTCTTTGAGGTTTTTTAATCATTGAAAAAACCTCATTCAGCGCACTCTCGCGCGTCATATACAATGATGAATTTGTTTTATGTAATATCCGTTTTTTTGCCTTACCCATTTGAAAATATTCTGCGCTAAATTTTTAACGTTGTAAAGGTGTTGTATAATTTTGTAAAAATTAATTTTAAGCCTTGACAACCACCCTAAACATTTCTAAGCTTCGTTTTTATTGTCTTTGTATGCAATAAAAGAAAGAGTTACGCATAAAAATGCAAAAAACATGCCAAAAGCCATTGTATACCTGTAAGCTTTTAAAAACGAAATGTCATAAGGCAAGCCAAGCTGTTGGTATATATCACGAAAACTTGCAAAAAGCGTAATTGTAATTGCAACGCCCAAAATATTGCCCATATTCCTTGAAAGGGCGAGAATGCCGCTTGCAATGCCAAGCTGCTCCTTGCTTACGCTTGAAATAATTGCAGTGTTTGAGGGGGATTGAAAAAGCCCGTTGCCCATCCCCATAATGCCCGATAAGAGCATGATATATATAACGGGAGTATCTTTATCAAACAGAATAAATAAAGAAAGTGCCAAAAATGTCACAATAGGCCCCGCAAGCGTAAGATATCTGCTTCCGTATTTCCCCGCAGCAGAGCCGCTTAAGGGTGCCGTTATCATAAGGACTACGGAATAAGGCAGAATAATAAGCGCCGTTATAAAAGGTTTAAATTTTAAAATATCCTGCAAATAAAACGGCAGGAGAATTGTATTTGTAAACATTGCCATATAAGAAGTCATAACGGCAAGATTGCCAAACGTAAAGGGCTTTATTGAAAAAAGGTTAAAATTTATCATAGGATAACTTATTCGATGATCCCGATAGTAAAAAAGGAAACCGAACCCAAGGCAAATTACCCCCAGAGTAAGGATTTTTACGGAACCCCATCCCCAATGATAGCCCTCGGATATTGCAAGCAAAAGCGCAAACAGGCTTATTGTAAAATAAATAAATCCCGGATAGTCAAATTTCAACTTTTCTTTTTGTGCAATTACCGAAGGAACCATTTTATAAGAATAGTAAATGCCAAACAGCGCAATCGGTATTGCAGGTATAAAGATAGCATGCCAGTTAAAAAGCTGTAAAAGCATGCCGCCCAAAGACGGGCCCAAAAGACCGCCTACCGCGACAATACAGCCATTCAGCCCAAGAGCCTTTCCTCTGTCTTTTCCCTTAAATAACGATGCAATAACCGATGATGCGTTAGATATAATTATTGACGCGCCAAGAGCTTCAATACATCTAAACAATATTAAAAAAGGCAGCGACTGGGCTATGGTGTTTAAAAAAGAACCTATTGCAAAAAGCGAAAAACCAAAGGCGTAGAGCCTATTTTTAGGTACCAAATCTCCGACCTTGCCCCAGAAAGGCAAAAATACCGTTAAAACAAGGGTGTAAGCAATAATTACCCATTGAACCTGTGAAATAGACACCCCTAAATCTCTGGCCATAGGATACAGCGCCAGATTGACAATTGTGGAATCAAGCATGCCAAGGAAGTTGCCTGTTGCAATTATGGTAAAAATTACCCATTTAACGTTATTAAGCTTCATATAAAATAAATTAACATAAAAAATAAATATCTGCCTAAAATCTTTATATCTTTATGTATATGCAACTAAAATCTAATTGGTTATAATACGAAAAAGAGCATATAAAAGGAGCATTAACAATGGGTATTAGCGTATCTGACTACCTTATTTCCCGTCTTGCGGATTTAGGGGTCGAAGAATTTTTCGGACTTCCCGGAGATTACAATTTTAACATAATATCATCCGTTGAAAATAACAAAAAAACAAACTGGATTGGCTGTACAAACGAGTTAAACGCCGGCTATGCGGCTGACGGATATGCGAGAATAAAAGGATATGGCGCACTTATAACCACATACGGCGTTGGTGAATTAAGTGCAATGAATGCCATAGCAGGCTCTATGAGTGAATTTGTACCCGTTGTTAAAATTACGGGTGTGCCCGAAACAAAATACATAAACCAAAACACCCTTATTCACCACAACTTAAATACCCCTGATTATCAAGCTTTTATAAAAGCGTATTCAAATGTTGTTGAAACGGCGGCATTTTTAAATGAAAATAACGCAAAAGAAGAAATAGACAGAGTTCTAAATGTCTTAATAAACACAAAAAAGCCTGTATACATTGCAATTCCCGTTGATATTTGCAATAAAATAATTGATGATACATATAATGTCGAAGTTCAAAAAAGCGATGAAAATAATTTAAACGAAGCCGTTAACAGCGCTCTTGAACTTATCGAAAATTCGCAAAACCCCGTGATTTTAGCAGATGTCATGGTAAAAAAGTTTTGCGCAAAAGAGCAGTTATATGAATTTGTAAGAAAAACAAACTACCCCGTAACAACATTTCTAATGAGCAAAGATTTAATTAACGATGAAGAATTTGCGAATTATTTAGGCACCTATACGGGTAAAAACGGCAATTTAAATGCATATCGGACTGTAAATAATTCCGGCTGTCCGATATTTATAGGAGCCGTTATATCGGATATAAACACCCACGGGTTTGATTTGAAATTTAATCCGGACGATTTTATAAACATTCAGAGCGACTTTACCGTTGTAAAAAATAAAATGTATAAGAATGTCCTTATGAAAGACATTTTAGAAATCCTTGCCAAAAAAGTTACAAATAAATTTATCGGACAGTGTGACTATGATTATTTCTACACAAAAGTTGAACCAAGCGAAAATAAAATCAACAGCGAATATTTTTACTATAAATTACAGGAATTTTTGCACGAAGGAGATAACCTCGTACTTGAAACAGGATTAATCAACCTTGCCGGTGCAAAATTGAAAATTAAAAAGAATATAAGCGTAAACAATCAAATCCTCTGGGGGTCAATAGGCTGGGCAACAGGGGCGGCTTTGGGCGTAGATTTAGCGGATAAAAACGCCCGCACAATTCTTGTAACGGGCGAAGGCTCTCATCAGCTCAGCGCACAGGAAATAAGCACAATGATGAGGAATAACTTAAAACCCGTGATTTTTGTAATAAATAACGGCGGCTACACAATAGAGCGACTTTTATCAAAAGACCCCATGGACAAGTTTAACGATATTGCAGGATGGAACTATTCAAAACTGCCTTATGTCTTTGGCGAAAACGTATACAGCATAAGCGTTTCAAATGATATTGAACTTGATGAGGCGTTTAAGACAATAGAAAAAGAGCAGCAAAATAAAATGTGCTATATAGAAATGCATTTTGATATGTTTGAACTGCCCGAACTTGCAAAAGAAAGCATGAATAATTTAAAACTCTCCAAATTATGATATAATCAAATAAAAATTACGGAGAAAAACCATGAAAACGTTAGATATAATTGTTCCTGTTTACAATGAAGAAGCCTGCCTCAATCAAACAATGCAAAGACTGCTTGAACTAAGGACAAAATTCAAAGGCAAACTGAATTTAAATTATATTTTTATAAACGACGGTTCAAACGACAAGAGTGAAGAAATACTTGAAGAGTATGCAAAAAAAGATAAAAATATTAAAATCATAAACTTTTCAAGAAATTTCGGACATCAAGCTGCAATAACTGCGGGTCTTGATTATTCAAAAGCGGACTACAGTGCAATAATAGACGCTGATTTACAAGATCCGCCCGAACTTATTTACGATATGTATGAAAAATCCCTTGAAGGATATGACATAGTTTACGGTAAAAGGCTCAAAAGAAAAAACGAAACAGCCTTTAAAAAGCTCAGCGCCTGGGGTTTTTACAGAATTTTAAAATCCATGTGCAATATTGAAATCCCGACAGATACGGGGGATTTCAGATTTATTACAAAAGATGTGCGCGAAGCGTTTAACAAAATGCGCGAAAAGCACCGTTTTATAAGGGCTATGGTGCCATGGACAGGCTTTAGGAGCGCACCTGTGTACTTCAACAGGCCCGAAAGAATAGCGGGCGAAACAAAATATCCTCTTTCAAAAATGTTAAAACTCGCTTTTGACGGTATATTTTCTTTTTCTTTTAAACCGATTGATTTTATTTTCGGCTTAAGCGCACTTTTGTTTTTGGCCGCAATTGTAATTTTGGGCTTGGGCATATTTGATGAAATGGAAGAAGAGTATATAATATGCTTTGCACTCACTTTGACCTGCTCTGTAAACTTACTTGCAATGGGCATTTTA
This sequence comes from Candidatus Gastranaerophilales bacterium, assembly GCA_944324405.1. Taxonomy (GTDB): domain Bacteria; phylum Cyanobacteriota; class Vampirovibrionia; order Gastranaerophilales; family Gastranaerophilaceae; genus Galligastranaerophilus. The sequence continues at coordinate 76,070 of CALUWF010000004.1, forward strand.
GGGCAGTATATCGCAAGAATATATGATGAGGCAAAAGACAGACCCATATACATTGTTAAAAAATCAATAAATTTTTAATTTTTTTTAAAAAAGGGGGCAATTTTTTACCTTTAGCCGTTTTATCTAACTTGCTATGATAAATCCGGTTAGAAATTATTCCCCCATAAATTTCAAAGGCTCTTGCGCAGAAAAAGAGCTTCAATTTGACGACATTGAAAGAATGTTTAAGGCCCGTGACGCCAAACGTGCAAAAATGCAGCAAGAACAACGCCAAATGCACTCTTGTAAAAAAACGCGTCCTTATAGTGAAGATAAATATACAAAAAAATGCACACCAAAAAGAAACAAAAATAAAGCCCCTGTTAGAATATGCACGCTGCTTGGGGCGGGTGCGCTTCTTTTAACACTTGGAACAAAATCCTGCACAATTGAACAAAACCAATATGAAAAACAGGGGAGCAGAGCTGCAAAAACCGAAAAAACAATAGAGATTGAACAGCCGCAGATTGATATTGAAATTGAAATAGAAGAAAGTCCCTATAGCAAAGAGGAAATTCAAAATGCCGTTGAAACAATAAAATCCGATGAAGATTTAAAAGTTGTTTATTATAACATGATAACAACAATTGAAAATATGTCGGAAACTTTTAACAACCCGATTAAAACAATCAATGAAATACTGGAACAACCCTACGCCCACGGTGTTGATATTGAATTTGTACTTGCGCAGATATTTTGCGAATCAAACGGCCGCCATTATGATGAAAGCGGAGAAGTTCTCTCGAGCTGGGCGGATTGCAACGGCCTTATGCAGGTCGGCACCGGCGTCGAACATGATATTAATGAAAAATACTTTCCAAGCGCCCCAAAAGACAGGGATAATCCTCTTGAAAATTTAAAACTCGGAATAGCTTATGATTCATATCTTAAAAACGAACGTTTCGAGAATGATTTCTTTAATGCGGTTGCGGCATACAATTGCGGCCCGGCCAACGCAAGCAGCGGAAATTATTGCGGTGCGGACAAGTACGCTCGAACAATTTTAAACCACTACGAAATTTTAAAAAACAACCCGTTATTCACTCAAATGCTATTAGATGGCGTATTGAACGAATACCGGGATGAATTTTTATATTTTTAAATTATCGGCCTATTTCAAGAGCTCTGCTTGCCATGGATTTTGTAATTGACATCACGCCCAAAGACGCCTCATAAGCCCTTTGCGCAAGTGTGGCATCCGCTATATCTACCATGGGGTTAACATTTGACATTCTGACATATCCTTCAGAATCCGCGTCAGGATGCCCCGGACGATAAACTTTCTCGGCAGGGGTCGGGTCTTCAACAACTCCGGTAAATTTAACTCCGCCTTCAAGAAAAGGAATTGTACCTATGCCGAAAACATCTTCTTTCATAGTATTCAAGAGCCCCGCAAAAGATATATCCTCTGTCGCATTTAATACAGGGATTTTTCTTACATAATTAGGTGTATCCATATTTGCGACGTTTCTTGCCGCAACTTCAATTCTTCTGCCATGTGCTCTTAAACCGCCGGCACCGACGTCAAAAGCGTCCATTATACTCATTTTTTATGCCTTTCGATTATGCTTTACCAACATTAATTACTGTTTTTATCTCTGTTATGGTATTTGACATCTGACGCGCCGCAACTGCATAAATAATGGAATTTTTCTGCATTATTGCAAGCTCGTCTTCTGCACTGAGTGCTCTGCTCTGCGGCTCCATGACTCCCGAAGGGCCAAGCTTTTGGCTCAGTTTTGTTTCCAGATTAGAGTTCATTGTGTTTAAATATTGTGAAAATTCAATATCTTTTCTCACGTAATTAGGCGTATCCATATTCGCGATATTGCCCGAAACCGCCTCTTGCCTTGCTGCGATTAAGTCTAAGAAAAGTTGTGATTTTTGTATAGGATCAATAGGTGAGTACATAGTTTATTATTCCCTTATGTTTATTGCCTTATCATACATATCTCCGACAGCTTTCATAAGTGTTGTGGAGGCTAAAAGCGATGTGTTAAGCCGCATAATTTCATCGACCGTTGCAAAAATATCGACGTTTGAGCGCTCAATTCCATACTGCGCAATTCTTTTATGGTCTTGTATAAGCACAATTTCGCCTGACTCCTCGGTTGCCCGGTATCTGTTTTTGCCGACTTCTTTAAGGCCTTCGGGATTTGCAAATTGTACAAGAGGAATTGTTCCGCAGTATTTACCTTCCGCGGTCGGATCGTCATAAGTGTATACTTCGCCGTTTGGCCTGATTTCCGTTTTAACACTTGTTGCGTCTATTTTTATTCCGCCGCCGACAAGGTCGCCCGTTGTTGTTACGATATATCCGTCTTTATTAAGTGTAAATGAACCGTCACGCGTATAGTAAATTTCCCCGCCGGGAGAGGTAACAGGCATATATCCGGCACCCTTTATACCGATATCAAGCGGATTTTCCGTTATTTGAAAAGAGCCCTGGGCGTGATTTGTCCTAACAGCGCCCGAAACATAGCCCTGCTCATCAAGAACATCATCAAAACGCATGGCTTTATATCCGTGGGTATTGGCGTTACCAATGTTTTGAGAATAATATCCGAATTTTTCAAACTGGTGCAGGGTGTTTATTGTGCTTCTTCGCATAATACCCTGTAAATTATAACCGCTATACATTTATTATGCACTTCCTAATTCTTGTATTGCCCTTGATAATTTGCTGTTTTGCAGCATAAAAAGCTGTCTGTTTGCGTCAAAATTTCTTTTCACAGGAACAAGCTCCATAAATTCCTGCTGCAAAGACACGTTTGAATACTCTAAACACTGCTGCTCCACACAAGGCTCCGTAACAAGCGCACCTTCGGATGATACAACGGCAATTTTTCCCGCATCCAGCATTTTTCTTGTAGAGTAGTCAAAAACAGATATTGAACCGTCCTTTGAAATTTTTACATCTTTCAATTCATCCGGCATTTTAGGCAGCACAATAGGACTTCCGCCCGCAGAGAGCACTTTATGTCCCTTTACGCTTAAAAGTTCACCGTCTTTATTTAAATGGAAACGGCCGTCACGAGTAAGCTCTATTGTGCCGTCTTTGTGCAAAAGTTGAAAATAACCCTTTTCGCTCAATGCAACATCCAGCGGGCTTTGCGAAACTATTATCCTGCCGACCTGATCATCCACGGCCGTTGATAGCGCATGTATTCCTATATACTGTGCAAAGGACGACACAACGGGCTCTTTTCTTTGATAACCGACTTTATCGGAGCCTGTTATATTTTCAGACCCGATGCCCATCATCTCCATGCCAAGGTGCATGGCGGAAATCGACATTCCGAGTCCTGTTTTTGAAAGACTTACACCGCCTTGTAATCTCATTTTTATACTGCTCCTTTTTTTATCTGCGTCGGCAAGATATAAAATTTATACAGGGGAACCTGGGTAAAATACACCAAATATATGACCCGGATATTTTTTAATGATTATTTTTTAAAAGTCAAATTTGAGAAATCTTTATCTATTTTAAAAACTATTTTTATTACTGCATGTGCCATAAGCATTAACTGCGGCGAAACACAGGAAGATGCACTTATCTGCGCGCGGGATTTTTTAATTTCGTCTTTTTTTATTTCTTTTTTTGTTGTTTCGACAATTAAACCCGTTTGGATATTCAAATTTTGCGATTCTTTTTTCAAAACGGATAAAACTTTTTCCCGCGGAAAACTTTCAATACAATTAAGCAATATCTCAACTTTTCCGTTTTGCGTCATTTCAAGTGTCGCCTTAATGTTTGAAAAATTCATTGTTTCAATGAGTATAACGACACTTTGAAGTTCTTCATCCGCACCGCTTGAAGCGGTATCAAATACATCTATGTCAAAGTCGAGATTTTCACCGGAAGTATTCAGAGGAAGCCAGGGAAGATAAAGCAGAATAAAATTTTTAAGCGCAGAACTTGTATCTGTTGTAGTAGTGCTTATAAGTCCCAATGTGTTCAGGAGATCTTTTAGCTGCCCCGTATCATTAACCCCCATGCGTGCAGCCTGTGAAATTGTCTGCACCAGCTTTTGCATGGCAGCTTTAGTATTATCGTTTAGTAAAAGCGCAAGTTGATTAAGATCAATTTTGCCGTTTGATAAAAGCAAAAGCAGCTGGACATTTTGCGCCGTTGTAATGCCTTTATTTGCAACAAACTGGGATATTGCCTGTGCAACATCTTTAGGCAGATTTAAAAGTTCTTTTACATATTTTGCATTTTGCTCCACCTCCATCGGTGTCATTTTAAGCTCCGGAGAAAGAGTTTGCTTTTGTTCGGTATTAGTTTTACCCGTCATAACGGAATTTGCAAAGCTTTCGGATTGATTAACACTTCTTTGCGTTGTGATTTGATTATTTATAATATTCCTAACGAGCCTTGTTAAATAGCCCGACGGATTAAAATTATTCATCTTTTGCCTTTAATGATTTTTTAATTTATTTCAAGCCAATTTTTAACAATATCGCTTACATATGTAAAAGACGGCAGTGTACCTATGTTTTCTCCTTTTAAATTTTTATTATAAACTAAAACCGGCACCATCTCGCGGGTGTGGTCGGTTCCGCGAAACGTAGGGTCGCAGCCGTGATCCGCGGTAATTATAAGCAAATCATCTTCATCCAGAGAAGGTAAAATTTCGCCCAGATATAAGTCAATCTGCTCAATTGCGCCCTTGTAACCCTGAGCATCGCGTCTGTGGCCGTAGAGCATATCCGTATCCACAAGGTTTGTAAAAATCAAATCCCATTTTTTCTCTTTTATTGATTTTAAAGTCGCCTCAAGCCCTTCTTTATTTGAGCCTGTGGGAATTGCTTCGCTTATTCCCGAATTTACAAATATATCTTTAATTTTGCCGATTGATAAAACCTTTTTGCCGCACCCGACAACATTATTTAAAAGAGTAGGCTCGGGCGGAGGAACGGAATAATCATGCCTGAATTTACCTATTCTTGTAGGTTTTCCGTCAATTATTTGATAAGGTCTTGCAATAACTCTGGATATACCCCACTTGCCGTCGTCTAAAATTTTCCTTGCAATTTTACACCAGCCGTAAAGCATTTCAAGCGGAATAATATCAATATCAACGGCTATTTGAAAAACACTGTCCGCACTTGTGTAGATTATCGGGAATTTTGTTTTTTCATGTTCCTTGTGCAGCTGCTCTATAATTTTTGTGCCCGAGGCGGGAATATTTCCCAAAATCCCTTTGCAGCCCGTCTGTTTTATAAATTCGTCAATAATTTCGTCCGGAAATTCCTTGTAAGTTTTAAAAGGATGTTTTAGAACAAGACCCGCTATTTCCCAGTGCCCCGTTGTTGTATCTTTGCCTTTGGATTTCATTTTCATAATGCCGTATTTGGCAAGCGGCGTATCCGTTTTTTTTACGCCTTCAATATCCTTTATATTGCCAAGACCTAACTTTTCAAGGTTTGGCACATTTAAACCGCCCGTAGCTTTTGCAAGGTTGCACAGCGTATTACAGCTTAAATCGTCGCCGTATTGCGCTGCATCTTCTATTGCCCCTATTCCCATAGAATCTATTACAATTATTGCGGCTCTTTTCATTTTATCACTCCGACATCATCGCCCAAATGCTCCAAATGCCACTCCTGTATGGCTTCTCCGGGGTATAAAATACCTACACCCGGGGGGTATGGCACAACCATTTGAGAAGAAATTTTTAAAAGTGCATTTTCTTTTGATACAAAAGCGTAATCCCTCCAAAAAGCTTCAAAAGGAAGAATTTTGACAAAAGGAAACGGTTGAAAACTCGCTTCGGGCTCGGTTTTTTGTTCGGTCAGTTTTACTTTTTTAATCGCATTTTTAAGCTTGTCGAGTTTCGCTTTTGTCGTGCCTATCCCGCACAGGAACAGAACACCTTTTTCCGACGCCATTTCATCCTCAATGTGAAATTCTTCAAAAAGCTTTTTAGACAACTCTAAGCCCGATACATCCGGACGTTTTATTAAAATCTTTGTCGGGTCCGAGTTTTCATTGTCATAAAACTCCCAACCCTCTTTTCTTAAATCTCTTTTAAAGTTTTCAATATTGTTGATTAAATCATCAATTGCCTTTGAACCTTCTTTTGAGTGCAGAAAGTTTACGGCTGCTTCAATTGAAGCCAGAAGCGGATAAGACGGGGATGAAGTGTTAAAAAGATTAATTGAGCGCTGAACCTGCCGCCACTCAAAATCTTCCCTTATTTCGTTTGAAACGTGCAAAAGTGCACACTGGTTGGGCGCGCCTGCCGTTTTGTGGAGCGAATTTATAACAAAATCCGCACCCTGCTCGAGCGCCGTTTTGGGTAAATTTTGCGAGAAATTGTAAAGCGCGCCGTGGGCTTCATCAACTATTAAATAAACCCCGTATTGCTTGCAAATCTTTGAAATGGCTTCTATGTCAGAGTTTACACCCTCATAGGTCGGGCTTGTGATGATTAAGGCTTTATACTGGTTGAGTTTTAAATTATTTTCAACTTCCCCGGGGTCTATTTCCCCGTAAATTCCAAAATAGTCGTTTTTACTCGGCATAAGCCAGTCTACGCGGGCACATGTTACAACAAGACCGTTGTAGACGGATTTGTGGCAGTTCCTTGCAACCAAAACCCTGTCCCCTTCCTGAATAACGGATTTCATTGCGGCTAAAATTCCAAGAGTTGCACCCTGAGTTAAAAAGAAAGTATTTTTTGCGCCGTAACAATCCGATGCCCTGCCCTGCGCCATTAAAATCGCTCCCGCAGGGTCGCTTAAGTTGTCAAAACCTTCTATTTCCGAGTAATCCCAATTATAAAAACCTTCTAAATTCGGTAAATAGGGACTTTTTTGCCCATGGGAAGGGGTTGTAAAAAGTATGCGGTCTAATTTTTTATTTAATAATTTTATTATGCTCATTGTGTTTTTATAATAGAATAATTAGTATGGATACACAAGAAAAAATCGAAAAATTACGCAAAGAGATTGAGCTGTACAGCTACTGTTATTATGTGGAAGATAACCCTAAAGTTGAGGACTACGAATACGATGCACTTTTTAAGGAGCTTCAAAAGCTTGAGAGTGAACATCCCGAGCTGATTACCCCCGACAGCCCAACCCAGAGGGTAGGCGGAATAAGCGAGAAATTTGAAACGGTAGCCCATAAAAACAGGCTCTACAGTCTGGATAACGCGAATAACGATGAAGAACTGACAAAGTGGTATGAGCGTGTTTTAAAAGATACCACGGGCTTTGACGGGCAAATGAGCCTGTTTATGCCAAAAATTCCTCTTGCATGCGAGTATAAAATAGACGGGCTTGCGGTAAGCCTGACCTATGAAAACGGCATTTTTACCCGCGGACTTACCCGCGGCGACGGTGTTATGGGAGAGGACATTACAAACAATTTAAAAACCGTAAAAGCAATACCGCTGAAGCTTTTTGAGCCTGTGAACGTTGAAGTTCGCGGCGAAATTTACATGCCCGTTTCATCTTTTGAAAAATTAAACGCAAAGCAGATTGAGACGGGTCAAAAGACTTTTGCAAACCCGAGAAACGCCGCAGCGGGAAGTATTCGCCAGCTTGACCCGAAAATTACGGCAAGCAGGGATTTATCCATTTTTGTATACGGCGGAATTTTTGAGAAAAAAGATGCCCCGAAAACCCATGGCGAAACTATGAAAAAGCTCTCTAAACTCGGCTTTAAGACAAATAAAGTAAGTATTGTACAGGGAATTGACGGGGCAATAGAATTTTGCAAACAAACCGATTTGGTGCGCCACAGCCTGAACTACGCCACAGACGGAGTTGTTATAAAAGTTGACGAGATTGCAAAGCAGGACGAACTGGGCTTTACTTCGCGGGTGCCGAAATGGGCAATAGCATACAAATTCCCGCCGGAGGAAGTCTGGACGGATTTAGAGAGTATTGAATTTTCTGTCGGCAGAACGGGAATTGTGACCCCTGTTGCAAATTTAAAGCCGGTTTTGCTTGCAGGCAGCACCGTTTCACGCGCAAGTCTATATAATTTCGATGAAATAAAGCGCTTGAATGTGCAGGAAGGAGACAGGGCGCTTATTAAAAAAGCGGCGGAAATTATACCTAAAGTTATAAGGGTTGAAAAAACGCAAAATTCAAAACCCTTTAAAATGCCCGAGCTTTGCCCCTGCTGTAATACTCCGCTTGTTGAAGTCGAGGGTGAAGTGGCGCTTTATTGCCCCAATAAAACAGGGTGCAGCGCGCAGATAAAGGGAAGAATTGAATATTTTGTATCAAAAAATGCCATGGATATTGACGGATTGGGCGAGAGCATTATTTCACAGCTTGTCGGGCGCAAAATGGTCTACACCTATGCGGATTTATACAAATTAACTTATGAGCAGCTTTTAGAGTTGGATTTAATCGCCGAAAAATCGGCGCAAAATCTGCTTGATGCGATTAATAATTCAAAAAACGTAAAACTTCCGAAGTTTATAAATGCGCTTGGCATAAGACTTGTGGGCAAAGAAAGCGCAGACATTCTGGCGCAAAATTTCCCTGACATTGAAGCGCTTAAAGCCGCAAAGATTGAAGATTTAAGCGCAATTGACGGCATTGGCGAAAAAATGGCAAAAAGCATTTACGACTATTTTCACAACGAACAAAATTTAAAAACTCTGGATGAAGTCCTAAAACTCGGCTTGGTGCCCGAGAATACTTATAAAAAAGAGGAAAATTTAAAATTTAAGGGTCTTTCTTTTGTCTTAACGGGAACGCTTGAAGAGTTCTCGCGCGAGCGGGCACAGGAAATTTTAAAATCATTGGGTGCAAAAACGCCAAATTCCGTGAGTAAAAATACAAATTATGTCATTGCGGGCGCAAATGCGGGTTCAAAGTTGACAAAAGCTCAGAATTTAGGTATTAAAATAATAAATGAACAGGAATTTAAAGAGTTAATTAAGGAGGACTTATGAAAAAATTTATAGCGGCAGCGGCGATTGTTACCCTTATCGGCACTGCTTCGGTTTATGCAGCCGATGTACAGGAAAAGCCCTATATTGTTGTGTCGGGAAAAGCAGCACAGGATTTTGTACCAAATGTTGCAAATATTAAATTTTATATTGAAACAAATGATAAAGATTTGAACACCGCAACTCAGCAAAATAAAGAACTTACCGAAAAAGCGCTGCAAGCGGTTAAAAAGCAGCTTGATACTTCAAAAGGCGACAGCATAAAGACGATTAATTTCAGCGCAAATCCTGAATACAGATATAAAAACGGCAAAAGAGAATTTGTACAATACAATGTTTCAAACGGCTTCCAGGTAACCCTTAAAAACACGGATAAACTCGGCACCGTAATATCCGAAGGGCTTAAAAACGGCGCTACCCGTGTGGATGATTTAAATTTCTCACTTGATAACACCGAAGATGCTTGCAACGAGCTTATAAAACAAGCGGCAGGCGTTTCAAAAACAAGAGCAAACGTAACGGCAAAAGCACTGGGCAGCTATGTTACGGGCATTAAAATGATTCAGGCAAGCTGCTCGGGCGACAATGTATTTTACCCGCAGGCAAGAATGCTTAACTACGCAAAATACGCCTCAGGCTCGGCTCAGGATAGTACCGTAGAATCTTCCGTTCCGACCGAAATGGGCACAATTAAAATGTATGCAAACATAAATGCACAATATTTTGTAAAATAAATATTTCAATTTTAAACAGGGGTGATAAAATATCGCCCCTGTTTTTTATATGGAAATTTCTTTAATTGCCATAGGAATTATATTGGGCAGATTTGAAGCCAGAACAGAGTATTCACCCTGAGTTCTGCTTGCGATTTCTCCGCATAGCCCGTGCAGATATGCTCCTAAGCATGCAGCGTTTTCCAAACTTGCACCCTGAGCGCAAAGACCCGCTATCATACCAGTTAAAACATCACCCGCACCCGCTTTAGATAGGGCAGAGTTACCAGTCGGATTAATGAAAATCTTACCGTTTGGAATGGCAATTATTGTTTCATGTCCCTTTAAAAGCACAATGCAATCAAAACTTTTGCTTGCTTCCCAAGCCCATTTTACACGATTAGACTGAATTTCTTTGACATCGACATCCAAAAGTCTTGATAGTTCAAGCGGATGAGGGGTTATAACAGAATTTAACGGAAACGCTTTTTTATGCGTTGAAGCAAGTATATTAATAGCATCAGCATCAATAATAATAGGTGTTTGGGAGTCTATATTAGCTTGTAAAAAAGCGCTGACAAAGTTTTTCGTTCCGCCAAGGGTCGAAAGTCCGCAGCCTATTGAAATTGCATGTGAGTTTGCTACACTGCCAAGATACTTCAAGCCATCCTTTGGTATTGTGCCAAGCGGGCTTTGGCCCAAATCTAAAAATGTAATATCTGGTGAATTTGCAGCCACAAGCGGGATTACATCGCTTGCTGTTGCAAGCATAGCCGCGCCCGCGCCGACTTTAAGGGCGGAAATTGAGCTTAGATAGGCGGCTCCTGGGTAAAACATCGAGCCTGCTATGTTTAGTACATTGCCATAAGTGCCTTTATTTGAAATTTGCACCCTTTGCGGCAAAAACTTTGAAACTATTTCTTTTGATAATTTTGTTATTGATATATTATCCATTTTATTCTCCTAAGTGCCCGAATTGCCTTACAGCCTCGTATGCGCCTATCGCAATTGAGTTTGAAAGGTTCAGGCTTCTTGTTTCATTTCTCATCGGTATTGTAACAAGGTCTTTTTCGTATTTTTTTAAAATTTCATCACAAAGCCCCCTTGTTTCAGGGCCGAAAACCAAAAAATCACCGTTTTGATATTTTACATCGGTGTATAGTTTTTTGGCTTTTGTGGTGAAAAAATAGTAGTTGCTTTCGTTTTTCGGAAAATTTTTTATTAACTCATCAAAGCTTATTATATGCTCCACCTCCACTTTGTCCCAATAATCAAGCCCTGAGCGCTTTAGATATTTATCCGACATTGAAAAACCGAGCCTGCCGCACAAAAACAGCTTTGCCCCGATACAAGCGCAAAGCCTTGCCGCATTTCCCGTATTTTGCGGTATTTCAGGTTCAACCATTACAATATTCAGATAGCTTTTTTGCATAATTTACTTCACTTCAAAAAATCTTTTACTTTCAAATACGACGGGAATTCCTCTTAAAACACAGAATACAACCGCGACGTATGTGCAAATTAAGCCTATTGTAAGGATTGTGTGGTCATAATTAAAGCTGAGATGTCCCGCGATTAAAAATAAAAATGCGACAGCTTTGCAAAGTGCGTATGTAAACCTTGAAAAGTTTGAAGCGACAATGAACTTTGCGATTTTGCCCTGCATCATGGTTTTTTCGCCAAAAGCGGTGTAGCCCTGTGCAAGTGCCAAAGAGCGAAGCGAGTCGGTGATAATCCCCCTTGTTAAAACAATAATTGGAACGGCGACATTTAACCAGCCGAGCGCGCAAAACGTTATCCAGAAAACATTTTCAACAATCCTGTCGCCCATAATATCAAGTACTGCGCCGAGTTTGGATGTTTCATTAAACTTTCTTGCAATATAGCCGTCAAGCCCGTCAAACCACATTACAAAAACAGTTAAAATTAACGCCGTAAGTGTTGCTGCATTGGTTTTAAAAAATAAAAGTGCAACAACTACAAAAGCCAGAAAAATCCTTGAAAGTGTTATAACGTTTGCCATTTTATTCCCCTTTTAACTCTTTGTTTATATACTTTGCAACCTCTTCCACACAGTGCTTATCGCCCATCATAGAGCGCAGCTGTGCAAGGCCCGCAAGATGCTTTTCCCTGTATTGTTTGTCATTTAAAAGCTTTATAATTTCCTGCGCAATTTTATCGCTTCTTGCGTCATACATCAAAAACTCTTTTACAATGTCTTTGCCCGTTATGATGTTTACAAGGCAGGCATTTTTAATGCTTCTTACCATAAGGTATATAAGATAGAACAAAAACGGCCCGCGATAAGCTATAATCATCGGTGTGCCATACATTGCAGCCTCAAGAGCCACGGTGCCCGAAGCAAGTATTAAAGCGTCGGAAACGCTTAACAGTGCCTGATTTTCGCCTTTTATTGTTTTGTATTCCGTACTAAATGCACTCTCGGGCAAATTTGGCGCGTGCGAGAAAACAAACTGCACGTCGGGACAAGCCTTTTCAATAATTTTAACGGCGCCTGTGAATATTTTCAGGAGGTATTTTATCTCAAACATTCTGGAGCCGGGGAAAACACTTATAAGACGTTTATTTTTATCTAAATTATGGCGGGTGAAAAATTCCTCCCTGTCTGCTTTTTTGGGAAGTTCAAAATTGAGAGGGTGCCCCACAAAAGTCGAGTTAATGCCTTCTTTTTCATACATTTTTTCTTCAAAAGGAAAAATTGTAAAAACTCTGTCTATATTTTTTTTGATTGTTTTTATGCGCCATTTTCTCGATGCCCAGACCTGCGGCGGGATAAAGTAAAATACCCTGAAACCTTCTTTTTTGAGAAATTTTGAAATTGCAAGATTAAAAGTGCCGTAATCTACAAGCAGCACTATATCGGGCTTAAAATCGTTTTTCAGATAATCTACTATCCTTCTGCCGAGCGTAAGGTGGTCAATGACAAGTTTTGGGGTAATTCCTATGCCGCCCATTTTGGAATGGTCGCAAAAGAGCTTTACACCCTGATTTTTCAGATTGTCCGCGCCGACCCCTTCGATAATTACTTCGGGATTGATTTTCTTTAATTCTCTCACAACTCCCGAGGCGTGCTTGTCGCCTGATGTTTCACCCGTAATAATGAATATTTTTTTTGCCGTCATATCTACCGTTTTACACTGCTATTATTGATATTTTGTGTTTATTTGCGTAGTTAATCATTTCTTGCTGATTAACAATGATTGTTTCGCCCGCCTCAAGCGCCAGAGTGCTTGCACCGTAGCGGCGCATTGTTTTAAGGGTTTTAATGCCGACTGTCGGTATGTCAAACCTTTTATCCTGATTGGGCTTTGCAACTTTTACCACAACCGCGCCTTTACCGCGCGCGAGTTTTGCACCCCTTTTAATGCATTTATCCGTTCCTTCAATTGCTTCAACCGCCATAATCATGCGGTTTTTCATAACCACGGATTGGCCGATGTCAAGCTTGCCCATTTCTTTTGCAGTTTTAAAACCGTACTCAATGTCGTACAGTTCCTCCTGTGTCGGTGTGGTTTCTGTCAGAACGCCCTTTTGCACCATAAGATTTTTTATAAAAATCGTCTGGTCAAGCACCGTAATACCTATTGAATTAAGCTCTTCGACAATTCTGAGCATAATGGCATCGTCGTTTAATTTAAAAGCTTCTTTTATGTATTCAATAGCCCTGGGCTCGAGTTTCGGGCGCTTTAAGAGCATTGTTTTTGAAACTTTGCCTAAAAATGTAAGCTGCTTGATTTCTTGTTCTTTTAAAAACTTCTCCATTGTTTCAACCTGCCCGAAGCCCAGAGAGATGACCTTTGAGCAGTGTTTTTGAAGCTCTTTGTAATTATCTGATGAAAGAGAGATTGCAATAACTTCAAATCCGTTTTCTTTTGCACCTTGAGCCATTTTAACAGGCAGAAGCCCGTCGCCCGCTATAAGACATTGTTTGTTTTCAAGTGTTAAATTCATAATCTAAGGCATAATCTCCATATTACCGTCTTGAGAAATACTTGTTTTTACATTCCCGTCAGCAAAGAAAGCCTTGGGATTAATGGTCATCTTAATTTTATCAGCCTCAACAGTGGAACCTTCGTTTGTAATTTTTGAACGACCCGTAAATATTATTGTTTCCGGCTTATTTGTTTTAGGATTTACAAAAAGCTGCGCCTTGGGCCCTTGGGCAAAGTAGTCTTTATATTTAACTTTCACATTTCCGCCAGCAACAAGCGCGCTTGTGAGTTTATTAAACTGCTGGTATCTTGCTTCCACATAAACCCTTGTACCGTCATCAAACGTAACATCAGAGGATGTATTGCCGGATATTTGAAATTCTTCTCTTTGCGGCACATATTCAAACTTGTCGCCTTTTATGATGTTTGCTTTTTCCTTCATAACCACAGAGCCGATAAGCTTAAGATTTTCAATATTACCCGCCTTATCTACAATGGCGCTGGCCTTATCAGAGAATGTTTCCAAGTCTTGATAATGGATTACAACCGAGCCGTTTGCTTTCATAAGTTTTGTGTTTGTGTCGTATTCCTGACTGTCTGCGTTAATTGTCATAATCGGCTGGCGATTTTCCATCATGATGGATTGAGAGTTACCCTGTGCCAAGACACTTTTTTTAATAAGCGAAACTTTTATTATGTCGGCTTTAATTTCGTGTTTTTTATTTTCTTTGTTTTGAAAGGCATAAGGATTGTCAAAAAATGTCGCAAGGGAAGGCTTTTTACTTACAGGGTCTAAATCAAGCTCGGCACGCGGGCTTTTTACCTTGATATCGCCCACGCTGACCTGTACATCGCCTTCAAAAAAACCTTTGTTTTGATCCATTTTAATGGTCTGTTTTTTTGCCTCGATAACCACATTTGCACTGTAGGCACAAAGTGTCGTAAGCATTAGTAACATTAAACTTATAAATATCTTTTTCATCTATTTTCCTTTTGTGCCGAATAAATCCATTTTTTTCTGCTGCTTGCCTTGTGTTGCAAATATCTGCACTTGCGAGTCACCTATTATTTTAAATGCGGTCAGATTTGAATTAAAAATAGCTTTTTTGCTTATTGTAGCAAAATCCTCATTTCTTGTAATTCTTACGTTGCCTGTTGCCACTATATCCGTGTTTTTGCCTCCCCATTCTATTTTATCGGCCAAAATGGAGGAGCCGTCCTTTGAAACAATGAGCGTTTCGCCTTCTAAAATTACGTTTTTGTCTTCGTCCCGATAAGTGCCTTTTGGAGATTCAAAGCTCAGTGCGACGTTTTTATCCTCATCGTAAAAATTTCCTATAATTCCCGTTAAGACAACGACTTTTGAAGCGCTGTCGTAACTGCCTGTTTTGGCGTATAGTTCCCAGTATTTTTTGTGGTCTTTTGTTTCGGTTAGGATAAGGTGTTTAACCTCGACTTTTTGGGTTTTATTGAGGGCGCCCGCAACATTTTTTCTGATATCGCGGGTTACAAACCAAGCCCAAAGAAAGCCTACAGTGCATAAAAGCGCTATTGAGAGAAAAACAATAAAGTAGATTTTTTTCTTGCTTAAGCCCATGATAAACCTATTTTAGCATAAAGCAGGTAAAAAAGTTTTATGAAGTTGTGTAAAAAAATTACAGGGGCGTAAAATGCGCATTTTTAGGGTTGTTGATAAAATAACCCAATCCGCATAAATTGGGGCTTGATTTTTAGTTTTTAGCGTTTAATAATGAAGTAGGCGGTAGCGTTCCGAGAGGAATATCGCGGGATGGAGCAGTCCCGTTGATTCGTCAGAATCAAGTCGAATATACGAGTCGGGCGACGAGATGCCAGACTGCGTATATGAAAATTAAATAGATTTATCGCGGGATGGAGCAGTCTGGTAGCTCGTCGGGCTCATAACCCGAAGGTCGTTGGTTCAAATCCAGCTCCCGCAA
>CALUWF010000005.1 GCA_944324405.1 Candidatus Gastranaerophilales bacterium
ATTGGTATATTGAAAATATGTAATTTTTGAACATTTATTAAACAGTTGTTAAACGGTATTTAAATACCGTTTAAATTAAAATTTTATTAATCACAACTTCTTTTTAAATGATGAAGCGAAAGAGTCAAAGGCAGTATTTATAATCAATAAATTTGTAGAAAACGCTAAATCTTTTGAAACTTTCGAGATAGTTAAAATTATTGATTGTATAATTTAAGAAAAGTTACTTAAATATTTTCTAATTGAGAACTTAGAACATTTTTCATGATTCCACAAAGAAAAATTATCCCGTTTTTTTCATTTATAATGTCTTTTAAATAAATCTTGTTATCTTTGTATTCTTGTGGAAAATTTATATCAACATATATTATTTTCTTCTTATTAGGTATCCACATTCTATATTTTACTTCCGATTTTCCTACATATTTCTTTAAGAATTTATTTATAAAGCCATCTTCTTTAGACCACGTTATAAGTTCATAGTCTACCCACACTTCATTCCAAGATTTAAAAACAGGGAAATGAGCAAATATATTGCGAATAAATTTAAATAATTCACTAGATATTTCTGCTTCCATTGGTGGTCTTTCCTCTTTTATATATTTTATAAAATGATTTATTGGCTCATATGTTAATAATTCTGAATAAATATTAACAATATTGATTATATAGAAAAAACGTGTTTCTTCTGAAATATTAAAAAAATCATCATTCATAATCACTTCATAAATGTCAAAAAATCTTGCATATGCAAGATGTAAAAATTTTAATTCTGCTTTGTTTGGTTTTATTTCATTCATAAGAAAATTATAACCAAAAAAGAGCAAAAAAAATACAAACAAAATTTTGCTAATTTTACCATAAAAGCCTTATGTTTATAGTAAAATTAGTCTATGCAAATTTGTTTAAAAAAACTTAGTTATGAAAATATTGAATCTTCAAAAGAAATACAAAAATGGCTTAGCCAATTTAAAGAAGATGAAAAAAAGATTTTATATGATCTACTTTTACATCTTGTATTTATATCAAGAGACACCTTTTCTGAATGGTGCAATAATAAAATAGGGCAACTATTAAAAGAATACCCGAAAGAAAAATTTGCATTATATTGTGTAAGAGACCTTGAAGCCAATTTTTATTGGGATGATGCTTCTGGTGAAATTGCTTTAAGAACTGTTAAATATCAAGGAAGCGAAGATTTTGTATGTTCAATTGTTGGTAATTTTGCAAAATTACACAGCAATTGCTACGAACATGCAAGTATTTCAACTTTAAAAAAACATAAAATCCATAAAATTATTTTTATTGATGATTCTATTGGTAGCGGAAGAAAAGTATCGACATTTTTAAAAAAGGTCTTTAATAATAAAACTTTTTTAAGCTGGTGGAATTATAATTTAATAAAGATATATATTATTTCTTTTGCGAGGACAAAAAAAGCAGAAGAATATATCATTAAATCTCTTCCCGGAATAGAACATTATACAAGAAAATACCCTAAAAGTAACAAAATATGTTTCATTAGCCGTATTGTTTATAGAAAAGATGATTTAGAAAAAAGATGGGGAAAAAATTATGTTGAAATTAAAAATCTTTGCGGAAAACAAACAGGTATAAAAAACAATAAGTATGGATTTGGGAAAGTAATGTCAAACATTGTTTTTTATCATAGTATTCCAAACAATATTCCCGGAATTCTTTTCCTTTCAACAGAAAACAAAGAAGCTTTATTTGATAGTTCCAGAGTTTTTCCTAAATGGTTAATTGATTTGTTAGCAAAGACAAGTACTTCAAATAAAATTACAGATAAGAAACTTATGAATGAATTTCTTATGCATATTAAACGAGGAATACGAAAAAAATCAAGTATTGCTTTAGCCATGGATTGCGACGTAATGATTGTAGATACATTAATAAATCAGGCAATAATATTAAACTTAATTGACAATAATTTTATTATTACCAAAGCGGGAATGGATTTTTTGAAGAAAAATAAATTTTGTAATAAAATAGAATATAATAAAAGTTTGTATATACCTAAAAAATGGTGTATTAATCAAGTTTCTGCTCAGCCGTTCGCTAATAATATGCGAACAGATTCAGATAATATTAATTATAATTTATCTGATGGGGGATTCGGATTGAATTCTCTGGAAAGAACTGACGAAATAACGGCAAAGCCGTCCTCTATCATTGAACCTATCTATCCATCGGGGTCTCGGGTGCGCTTCAATGATAAAGGTCATGAAGACTAAAGGAGTAGTGAGTGGAAGCTTGGTCAATACATCACTTAATAAAAGAAGCTAATAGACAAGGTAATCTTAGCAAAGAAAGTATTATAGATTTACAGTGCTATGCCCAAAATTTGATTAAAAATGACGTTCCTGTTATTTTTACATTAATGCATTTAGCATTTATTACAAATCTTAATTATGATTTTCTGTATGGAACAGTATCAAGACGTTTTGATAAATCAAATTATAGAATGTTTTCCATAAGGAAACGGAATGGAAAACATAGGTTTATTCATGCTGCAATAAAAAATTTGCATATATTACATAATTACATAAATAAAGAAATTTTAAAAAATATTCCAATTCATCCCTGTGCCTATGCTTTTAATAGAAATGGAGGAATATTAAAATGTGCACAGAAGCATTGTGGTTGTGAGTGGTTATTACAATTTGATTTAAAAGATTTTTTCTTTAGTATTACAGAAAGTAATGTATACAATGTTTTTAAATCTATAGGCTATAAAGATATTTTGGCATTTGAACTAGCTAGAATTTGTACAACTACAAGATTACCGCGTTCGTATAATATACCTCGAAATAAAAATGCCTATAATTATAAACAATATAAATATGATTTGATTGGGGTATTACCCCAAGGAGCTGCCACGAGTCCCGCATTAAGTAATCTGGTAGCAAAAAATCTGGATGAAGAGTTACAAGAGTATGCGAAAAATCTTGGTTTTGTATACACAAGATATGCTGACGATTTAACCTTTTCTACAGTGAGTTTACCAAATAATTTATCTATAGATACAATAAGGAAGCAAATTATTAAAATTATTAGAAAAAATCATTTCATAGAAAA
The DNA here is from genome assembly GCA_944324405.1 of Candidatus Gastranaerophilales bacterium. Taxonomy (GTDB): domain Bacteria; phylum Cyanobacteriota; class Vampirovibrionia; order Gastranaerophilales; family Gastranaerophilaceae; genus Galligastranaerophilus. The sequence goes on from CALUWF010000005.1 coordinate 3,100, forward strand.
TAAAGAGAAAAGTAGAATTGCTGGCCCCGGAGCAAAAAAATTAGTATTAGGTCTTTTAGTAGATGGAAAACAACCTCGAATATCGAAAGAAGGATTTAAAAGGATTGAGGGATTACTATATATTATTAAAAAGTTTGGATTGCAATCTGTTGCAAAGGAGAGAGGATTTTATTCTACATATGGTTTAATGAACCATTTGATAGGACTTATGGCATACTTAAAAGATGTTGATATTGCTAAATATAACAAAATTGAACCTTTATTTTCTGAAATAAAAAGTAGATATGGTGAATTATTTTAAAAAAATATAACTATCTTCCGACTAAAATGTCAAACTCGCGATACTTTTTCTCAAAATCCCTGATACACGACATGAATTAAAAAAGAGGCTTCTTAAAAGCCTCTTGATTAAATGGTGGAGAATAGGAGACTCGAACTCCTAACCCCCTGCGTGCAAAGCAGGTGCTCTACCAATTGAGCTAATTCCCCATATTTAATTTACAATGTATATTTGCCGCGTTGCAAATTTCCCTGCGACAACTTTCATCCTATCAAAGACAAAAAAAATAATCAACACATTTTTTTATTAAATTTTTTAAATTTTTACATTTGATTAGCAACTTTTACTTTTTACGCGCGTTAACAAAAAGCAGCCATGAAAATAAATCCGATAAGCAATTTTACATACAAAAACGCATACCGGCCGATAACCAAAAAAGAGCCCTCTTTTGCCTCAAATAATAATGAGCATCGCGACTTACTTTTGGATTATCTTAATAATCTCGGACAGGCCGGGCGGGAAATTGTCGTATTTGATGATACAGACGCTGAGTCAGAGAAAAAAATTGATTTAAACTGTAATGATTTTCCCGACATAGACGATTTGAAATTAAGAAGACTTGATTATCTTACAAAGCACAATCAAAAAAATCTTAACGAAAAGCTAATCCAGGAGCCCGAAAATTTCTTTATAAATATTGAAGGCTACGGCAGAAACTACAAATGGGCAAGATATATGAAAGAAGCCTGCAATTACGCGGCTCTTCTTATCAGAAACGGTGAAAGCTTCGAAAATGTTTTGGATACAATTGCGCAAGACTGTCAAAACTGTGCATTTTTAAACGTAAAAACTTGCGGTGACTTTGAAAAAGCCTGGCGTACAGGTGTTTTAAGGGATGAAAAAACTCCGACAACGCTTGCCACTCCCTACGATATGAGCGGAATAAAATACGGGGCATACGGATTGAAATATTCATTAAAAGCGCTTTCGGCTTCAACAAATTCCGTTGTCAAGCAGTTTAGTGCAAAAACTCCGGAAATGTTCCCCGATTTTCACCCCACAAGAATTTTCTTTTACCCCCAAAGAAACGAAGGCAAACTTTTTCACCCCATGAATGGTGTTAAGCCGGCCTTAAATTATTCAAAGGAAATTTATGAAAACCTTCTTGAAAATTATACAAACAGAAAACTCAACAAAAAAGAGATAAAAGAAGTGAATTCACAAATAGCAACCATTCATTGGCTTATGGCGCATGGCGTACCTTACCATCGCGGCTCAGACTCCATAACAAATGTTTTTGTAAAAGCATTGTATAATGCCCTTGGATTTGAACTTGACTGCGCAAAAGAAAACATAAGTTTTGATTTGGAAGCCTTTTGCAGCGAGCTTGATGAATATCGCAAAAAATACACAAAACTATATGAAAAAGAGCCTAAATACATTTTATAGCTTATTCAAGATTAAAAAAACCATGCTAAAATTATTTCATGCCTGAATTTAAAAAACCTCTCATAAGCCTTATTGTTACTTGCCATAATCTTGGCAAATATTTGCCGGAGTGCATAAAAAGCATAGAAAAACAAAGCTACAAAAACTTTGAAATTATTATCGTCGACGATTTTTCAAATAAAGAAACAAAAGAGATAATTAACAAAAATTTCAAAAATAAAAATACAATTGCAGGCTTTTTTAATTCCCGTGAAATTAAAATCATAGAAACAAACAAAAACGAAGGCCAGCTCGGCGCTTTTTTACAAGGGCTGAAGGTTTCGCGCGGCGAATTTGTCTGTATGATTGATGCGGATGATGTTTTACTTGAAGATTACCTGTCAGTACTTTTGCAGGCTCATATGAGAGTCAGTGTGGCTTTTGTAAGCGCAGCGCAGTGCGAAATAGACGAAAATTCAACAATACACTGCCTCAACTCTCTTGCTTCCCCGACTTTTAAAAATACGGGCGGGGTATACAAAAAACTGCCTGCGGATAAAATTTTTAATATGGATTTTGAAGATTTTGAAGTCAAAAAAGTAACAAACAAGGAGTGTCCTTTTGGCGCGTGGTGCTGGAATCCTTCAACTTCCGCAATGATGAGAAGAAGCGCGCTTGAATTTTTACTTTTGTACAAAAATGTCGAAAATTACAAAACGGGTGCCGACAAGTTTATATTTTCCTTTTTACATTTAATAGGTTCAAGCGCCGTTGTATCAAAACCTCTCTTTGCATACAGGCGTCATGGCGGCAATTGTTCGGGCACAAATCCCGTAATTGGCGATTTTCGCTACCTAAAACCGGAATCTGTCAAAAGGCTTGTCGAATGGAATAAAAACCTTCATTTTGACACACTTAATTTTATAATTGAAAACTATTCTTATTTCTGCGCACGTTTAAACTCTATGAACACAAAAAAACTTATATTTAAAATAGTATTCTCCGTTAATTTTGTAACAATAAAAAAAGCGCTCAAGGCGCTTATTTTTAAACTGAGTTAATTACCCCTTAAAATCAATGGTTTCACCTTTTTTAAAGGGTGTACTTTTTGTTACTTTTAAAGCTTCATTGTGAAGTACGTCTTTGTTGTCTTTAAGTACGTTTGAATACGCATTCCTTGCATTAAGAGGGTCATGAAATGATTTTTTAACGCCTGAAAAATTTGTCGCATTTTGATGTTTCATCTTAACCGGTTCAATCACGATATGCCTCCTTCAAATATACAAAACCTAAACACAATTTTTTTTGCCGTAATCCAAAACCTTCTTTAAATATTTTAACATATTTTTTACATTTTTTGCACATTAAATTGAATTTTTTTTCTCATTCATTTATTATTTAATGGATGAATTCTATTTTCAGACTGACTCCTTATTTGTTTTTAATTCCCGCTTTTGTTATGCTTGCGGTATTCTTTTTTGTTCCATTTTTTCAAACGCTTTATTTAAGCTTCTTTGATTATTCAAAAAATATTTATTCGCCGCAATTCGTTGAATGGGCTAATTATTTGTATCTTATAAAAAACCCTCAATTTTTAAAAACAATTTTAAATACATTTTATTTTCTTGTTTTGTGTGTGCCTTTTCTGGTTATTTTTCCGCTTTTTCTTGCTATTCTTTTAAACACAAAAATAAGAGGCAAAACTCTTTACAAACTTATTATCTATCTGCCCGTCGTAGTTTCAATTGTTGTTGTGGCAATAGCTTTTAAATGGCTCTATGCGCCGGAAGGGCTTTTAAATTATTTCTTAAGCCTTATAAATATTTCTCCGCTCGGATGGCTTTCCGACCCTAAATTTGCAATGTTCTCGGTTGCCCTTGTGACCATTTTTAAAGGGGTCGGGTATTATATGATGATATACCTTGCAGCCCTTATGAGCGTGCCAAATGAGCTCTATGAAGCTGCGGAAGTTGACGGGGCGACTTCTTTTCAGAAGCATATGGCGGTTACAATACCGCATATTATGCCCACAATTGCTCTTGTTGCAACAATCAGCTCGATTTCGGCGCTCAAGGTTTTTGTTGAAATTTACGTTATGACCCGCGGCGGCCCGCTTGATTCTACAAAAACAATTGTTTACTATATCTATGAAAAAGCTTTTGAGAACCTTGACTTGGGGCTTGCAAGCGCGGCTTCGGTTATTTTGCTTATTGTAGTTATGGCATTTTCGCTTATAAACATTTTCGTGTTTGAAAGGAAAAAATACGGACTGTGATTAAAAATTTTTTCAAAGGCATATTTGCCCATACAATTTTAATAACGGTTTGTATTTTGTCGCTTTTGCCTTTTCTGTGGCTTTTATCCACCGCACTTAAAGGCGGGGGCGAGAATATTTTTCAATATCCGCCCGTGTTTATTCCAAAAGACCCTACTTTGGCAAATTTTAAAGAAGTTCTTCGCCTTGTGCCCATTGTGGGCTATGTTATAAACAGTTTTATAGTTGCTTTTTTTACGGTCGTTTTAAACCTTATTTTCTCCGCGATGGCCGCCTATCCGCTTGCAAGGATGAATTTTTTCGGCAAAAAAATTGCTTTCTTTGCAATACTTGCGACAATTATGGTGCCTTTTCAGGCGATTATGCTCCCTGTTTATATAATCACACTAAAACTCAATCTTGTTGATTCTTTTGGCATAATCCCCGGGTATATCGGGCTGATAGCGCCCTTTGCGGTAAATGCTTTCGGCATTTTCCTTTTAAGACAGGCATTTTTGACAATACCTAAAGAGCTTGAAGAAAGTGCTGTTGTTGACGGGTGCAGTTCCTGGCAGATTTTCTTTAAAATTCTTCTGCCAATGATAAAACCATCCCTTGCGGTTCTTGCAATTTTTACTTTTATAGGAAGCTGGGGAGAATTTCTCTGGCCAAGCATTGTTTTAACAAATGAAAAACTCTTTACCCTTCCTGTCGGAATAAACAACCTGCAAGGCGCTTTCAGCGCAAACTACAGACTTATTGCCGCAGGCTCAATGATATCCATTGTTCCTATTGTGATATTTTTCATATCACTTCAAAAATACTTTATCTCGGGACAAAACGAAGGAGCGGTAAAAGGTTGAACAATGACACTTTTGACCGAAATATAATGTACTGGGGCAAAGATTTTCAAGAATTCCTTAAGAGTTTAAACATAGCCGTGTTCGGGCTTGGCGGTGTGGGCGGCTATGCGCTTGAGGCACTATGCCGCGCGGGAGTCGGCAGTTTTTGTATTGTTGATTTTGATGTTGTTTCAAAAAGCAACATCAACCGCCAGATTATAGCGCTCAATTCTACAGTCGGATATAAAAAAACGGAAGTTTTTGCAAAAAGACTGAAAGATATCAACCCTTTTGTAAATTTAAAAATCGTTGATGATTTTTACGATGAAGAATACGGTGAAAAAATTTTTGATGGAAACTTTGATTTCATTGTTGATGCCATAGACACGCTGAGGGCAAAAATTGCACTTTTAAAATACTGCTATTATCACGATATCAAAGTAATTACATCCTTTGGCGCGGGCAACAGACTTGACGCGTCAAGACTCCGGCTCAGCGACATTTCGGAGATTACCTCAAAGTGCAGCTTTGTAAAAAATGTGCTCTTGCGCCTTAAAAAAGAAGGCATTGAGGAAAATTTGCCCGTTGTCTGGAGCGATGAGAGTCCAAAATCGCTGCAAAAAGTTAAAAATATTGAAAAAATAACCAAAAAAAACGGCGAACAGATTGAACTTACTAAATTTACCCCCGCCTCTACCCCTGTAGTTCCCGCTATGAGCGGACTTTTGTGCGCAAATTATATTTTAAATTATTTTTATAAAAATTTTAAAAATTAACACTAAAGTATTAATTCCTGCGGGCGATAAAATGCAAATTAAAATAGTGTATCATATATATGTGAGTCGATGAAACTACCTGTCATCTATATTCGGGGTTGCGATAAAAGATTTTTGGACGGGTTCAAAATGTTTGGTCGGCTCGCTTTTTTATGTAATTCAATAGTCGCTAAACTCATAATACGGTCATTTTAAAAAGCTTTATGCAAATTCCGTAGCAAGGCAAACTCCAATTTTGCAACAGGACTTTTTTTTGATATAATCGGAAAAAAGGCTGGTGAATATGCATAGATTTGTCGGAATTATAGGAATAATCATTATTTTAGGCATTTGTTATTTAATGTCTAACAATAAAAAGGCAATCAGCCTAAAAACTGTTTTATCGGGTCTGGCGTTACAATTCTTCCTTGCGGTTTTCATTTTAACCGTCCCTTTGGGACAAAAAATAATAGCTGCCGTTGCAAAATGTATTGAAAAAATACTTTTCTTTGCAAATGCGGGCGGTGACTTTGTTTTCGGTTTTTTAAACGACTCGCCCGAAAAAATTGACGCCATTTTCTATGAGGGCGCAAATTTCCTTTTTGCAACAAAGCTCATAATAACAATAATTTTTGTCCTTGCAATTGTTAATATCCTTTATCATTTCGGCATTATGCAGCGCGTAGTGCAGTTTTTCGCAAAAATTATGTATAAAATAATGAACGTTTCGGGTGCCGAGGCGCTCTCAAATATTGCAAGCGCTTTTGTGGGACAGGTCGAGGCGCAAATCCTTATCCGCCCATATCTTGCAACGGTTACAAAATCCGAGCTTTTAGCTTCAATGACAGGCTCTATGGCATGTATCGCCGGCGGCGTTATGGCAATATACATTGCAATGGGGGTAGATGCCAAGTTTTTGCTTGCGGCAAGCATTATGGCGGCTCCGGGCGCGCTTGTGGTTTCAAAGATTGTTTTTCCCGAAACGGAAGAGTCCAAAACTAAAGATGAAGTAAAAATCGAGATAAAAAGCCCCTATGTAAATTTAATTGATGCAATAGCACACGGCGCATCCGACGGCATGAGAGTTGCCCTAAATGTCGTTGCAATGCTCATTGCACTTTTGGCGCTGATTGCAATGATAGATTGGGTTTTGGGTTATTTCGGATTGTTTTTGCACAATGTGCTGCATATAAGTCTGCCTTTTATCGATTTGGCAAATTTAAATTTAAAATCAATCCTTGGTGCAATTTTTTCGCTTTTTGCCTTAATTATGGGCGTTCCGCTTCCCGATATTTCACTTGTAGGCGCACTTATGGGCGAAAAACTTGTATTGAACGAATTTATAGCATACACGGATTTGGTTTCTCTGCAAAACGTGCTCTCGCATAAAGCTATGGTTATTGCAAGCTTTGCACTTTGCGGTTTTGCAAACTTCGGCTCGATTGCAATACAGATAGGCGGAATTGGCGAGCTTGCGCCCTCAAGGAGAAAAGATCTTGCACAGCTTGGTATAAAAGCTTTAATCTGCGGCACTTTTGCCTCCTATATTTCGGCTTGCATGGCAGGGATACTGCTCGGATGAAAATAATTGACACAATAATTAAAATCAAAAGTGCGCAAATGCCGCCCAAAAACGACTTCATAGAACAAGAAATCAGGCAAAACGGCATCGACCCGATAAGGTGGGCAATTATAGAAATTAATGAAAACGAACTTGTACTGAGCGTCGCGGGCAAAAAACTCTAAATGTGTTTTTCTTTGGCACTTATTCTTGCAATTGCTTTTGCAAGTGCAAACTGAGCTCTTAAAATATCGTCTTTATCATTTTTTGCGGCAAGCCGCGCTTGAGCACGCTCTTTTGCGGCATTTGCACGCGCAAGGTCAATGTCACAGCCAAGTTCCGCTATGTCGGTCAGAATTGTGGCTTCGTTCTCACTAAACTGCAAAACGCCAGCCATTGTAGTAATACAAATGGGTTCTTTGTCTTTAACAACCTTTGTGACGCCAATATCCAGTGCGCATACAATCGGGATATGGTTGGGCAAAATTCCCAATCTGCCATCCGTGCTTTGCACATAGAGCTCGTCTATATCAGCCTCATAGACTACTTTTTCATGTGTTATTATTTTTAATTTTATTTTATTTGAATTTTCATTCATAAGTTATTACCTTGAAACAGCGCTTTCCATCTGTTTTGCTTTTTCAACAGCGTCTTCAATTGTTCCGACCATATAGAAGGCTTGCTCCGGAAGGTCATCGTGTTTGCCGTCTATAATTTCCTTAAAGCCTTTTATAGAGTCTTCAAGTTTTACATACTTGCCCTTTGTGCCCGAGAATTGCTCTGCAACAAAGAAAGGCTGCGATAAAAATCTTTGGATTTTTCTTGCGCGGTTAACGGTAAGTTTATCTTCTTCCGAAAGTTCATCCATACCCAAAATTGCGATGATATCTTGCAAATCTTTGTATTTTTGAAGAATTTCAAGAACTTTCTTTGCAACATCGTAATGTTCTTGGCCTAAAATATTGGGGTCAAGCGCCCTTGAACTTGATTCAAGAGGATCCGCAGCGGGATAAATACCCAAAGAAGCAATCTGACGGGATAATACCGTTGAAGCATCAAGGTGGGTAAATGTTGTAGCTGGAGCAGGGTCAGTCAAGTCATCCGCAGGCACATAAATTGCCTGAACTGATGTAATTGAACCTTCTTTTGTTGATGTAATGCGCTCTTGCAGCTCGCCCACTTCCTGAGCAAGTGTCGGCTGATAACCGACGGCCGAGGGCATACGCCCTAACAGTGCCGATACCTCTGAACCTGCCTGTACAAAACGGAAAATGTTGTCGATAAATAAAAGTACGTCCTGTCTTGTAACATCGCGGAAATATTCTGCGGAGGTAAGCGCTGAAAGTCCTACTCTCATACGGGCTCCCGGAGGTTCGTTCATCTGACCGTAAATAAGAGCAACTTTATCAAGTACGCCGGATTCTTTAAATTCATTATAAAGGTCGTTTCCTTCACGCGTTCTTTCGCCGACGCCTCCAAAAACGGAAACACCGTCATGTGCCATTGCGATATTGTGAATTAACTCTTGAATAAGAACTGTTTTGCCGACGCCTGCACCGCCAAAAAGCCCGATTTTACCACCCTTTTGATAAGGCATTAAAAGGTCGATAACTTTAATACCCGTTTCAAGGATTTCAATGTCAGTGTTTTGGTCGGTTAATTTAGGGGATTGTCTGTGTATCGGGAGGTAATCCGATGCTTCAATATTTCCCATATTATCAACGGGTTCACCCAAAACATTTGTAATTCTTCCAAGAACAGCCTTTCCGACGGGTACTTTAATCGGCTCATTAGTATTTATTACCTTCATTCCGCGTCTTAAACCGTCAGTCGATGACATTGCAACCGAGCGGATTGTATTTTCGCCCAAAAGTTGTTGTACTTCAACCGTTGTTTTTTCGCCGTTATCCGAATATATATTTAAAGCGTCGTAAATTTCTGGCAAATTGCCATGAGGAAACTCAACGTCAATAACAGGGCCGATAATCTGTACTATAGTACCTTCATTCTGGTTTAATGCCATATCGCTCATATAATTACCTCAAATAAATTCCGTTTGTTATAAGTTAATTATATGAAAAAAATATGACTTTTTGTTAAAAAATACACAATTTCAACCGTTTGAATTAGTCAAGATAAAAAACGGTAACAACTTTGTGTGAATCTTCCGCAAAATCAACCGCTTTATGAAGTGTATTTGAAGTATGTGAAAGAAAACAAATAAGCTGTTGGCATTCACTTATAATTTCTCTGTTACAAATTCTTGAAGCGTCAGCAAGCGTCATCATTGCTCTGTCGGGGTGTTCAATGATATTCGGAACGCCGATAAGCTGGTCTTGAACATCTGATGGCTGTTGACCTATTGTCTGGGGAAGGATAACTTTTAATTTGTCAGGGTTTGCTTTCATCGCTCCCCTTATTGCTGCGGCATTTGTACCTGAAGAGCCGCCGGATGTAATTATTGTATTACCTTGCATAACAAGGCTTGTTGTGAGCGTTTCAATAATCTGTTGGTGAGTAATGGTAAGATTTCTGCTGCCGATTATTGCAATTCTTTTGGCGCTTTGTCTGATTGTTGCAAGCTCTTGCGCCAGTGTATCTACTTTGTGAATATCATCATCCGATACTTTGTCCATATCGTCCAGAGGTACCATTATTGATGATTGCTGTTGATTTTCTTTTTCGATTTCGCTCATTTAAGTTCCCTGTTATCTGTTTTTATATTATAATGCTAATAATACCATGACTTTCCCTATTTTGGGAAGTCCTTAACATTTTTAGAGGAAGTTTTTACAAATGATTGCAAATAAAATGTATTTAGAAGGGCTTAACCGCGAGCAAAACCTTGCGGTGACGGAAAAAAACGGTGCTATCCTTGTACTTGCCGGAGCGGGCAGCGGCAAAACAAAAGTTTTAACTTCAAGGATAGCAAACCTCGTGGACAGCGGAGTTAACCCCTTTGATATTTTAGCCGTGACATTTACAAACAAAGCCGCAAAAGAAATGCAGCAAAGGCTTTCCAACTACCTTGGCGAAGATATTGTAAGGCGCATGTGGGTAGGCACGTTTCACAATATCTGCGGAAGGATTTTAAGGCGCGATCTGGAAAACTATAAAACAAAAGACGGCAGAAGCTGGGGCAATAATTATGTAATTTACGATGACACGGATACAAAAACAGTCATTAAAAACGCTCTTAAAAAGCTTAATATGGATGAAAAAAGCTACGACCCCAAAATGATTAAATCGGTAATATCAAACGCAAAAAATAAAATGCAGGACGCGTATGCTTTCTCAAGCACCGCACGCGATTATCAGTCCGACAAAATTGCGCAGGTTTACTATGAATACGAAAAACAGCTTGCACAAAATAATGCGCTTGATTTTGATGATATGCTTATGCTAAGCGTTAATCTGCTTCAGACAAATAGTGAAGTCAGGGAAAAATACGCAAACAGATTTTTGCATATTCTTGTTGATGAATTTCAAGACACAAACAAAGCTCAATATGACCTTATAAAAATGCTCTATCCTTCTGACGGCTCAAAAGATGAAGCAGGAAGCCTGTGTGCGGTGGGTGATGTGGATCAGTCAATTTACTCCTGGCGCGGGGCGGATTTTAAAATTATTTTAAATTTTCAAAAAGATTATAAAAATACAAAACTAATAAAACTTGAGCAGAATTACCGCTCGACGGCAAACATTCTTGATACCGCAAACGCCGTTATACTAAACAACAGCGAAAGACTGGAGAAAAATTTATACTCCCAAAAGGGCTCGGGCTCAAAAATTAAAATCTTTGAAGCGGCAGATGACTATGAAGAATCAAGCTATATAGCGGGAAAAATAAGAAATCTGGGTGTAAGCCTTGATGATATTGCCGTTTTATACCGCACAAACGCGCAGTCAAGAAGTATTGAAGAAGCGCTTATGTCTAATTCAATCCCCTACAAAATCGTTGGCGGACTGAAATTCTACGACAGAAAAGAAATAAAAGACATAATCGCCTATTTAAAATTAATCTATAACCACAATGACAGCGCAAGTTTAAGGCGCATTATAAACACGCCGAAACGCTCTATCGGCGATACAACGGTAAATAAGCTTGCCCAGCTTGCCGATGAGCGCGATTGTTCGATATTTGACGTTCTTTGCGGCATTGAAAACACTCAGGAGTTTAACTCCGCAACAAAAGCACGCCTTGCCGCTTTCAGGGATTTAATAAATGAATTTTCAAACAACCAAAACTCTATGTCGCTGTCGGATTTTGTCCCCGTTGTGCTTGAGCGCTCCGGTTATCTTGGCGAACTAAAAGAAGAAAATTCAATCGAATCTCAGTCAAGAATTGAAAACTTGCAGGAGTTTTTAAACGTTGTAAGAGAGTTTGAGGCGGATGAATTTTTGGGGGATGAGGAGGATGACCTCGGGCTTTTGGGAAATTTCTTATCTCAGGTTGCTCTGGTGTCTGACATTGACCAGCTCAATGAAGATGACAAGTCCGTTACGCTTATGACGCTTCATGCCGCAAAAGGGCTTGAATTTCCCGTTGTTTTTCTTGCAGGGCTTGAGGAGGGCATGTTCCCGCACTCAAGAAGCATAGCTTTCGGCGCTCCGGCGGGCGAACTGGAGGAAGAAAGACGTCTTATGTATGTCGGAATTACGCGCGCAAAAGACGAACTTTATTTAAGCTTTGCGCAAAGGCGCCGTATTTGGGGCGATATAAAATATTTCCCAAAAAGCAGATTTATTGATGAAATCCCTCCGGAGCTGCTTGAAGATGACGGCACAAGAAGGGCATACAGAGGAGATAACGACAATTACGGGCGCTCGACCTTTAAAAGTGCCGCGGATAAAATCAGAGAAAATAAAGACTTTAATTCTTCAAAAAAATCTTTCACAAAAAACTACGGCTCGGCTGCCGGTTTTAATTCTCAATCAGGCTCTAATGCGCAAGGGGGCGGCTTTTCAAATAATTTAGCCTCGAGTTTAAAAAACCTCAAAAAAACAACTTCACAAAAGGTTGAGCGAAGCGGGAACAAAGCGTTTGTCGTAAAGCACAACAGTGCAAATGAAAAGGAAATTAAGGAACAAAAGAGCGAAAAAAATATTTCAGACATAATTGCAAAATGCAAAGCTATGGCAAAAAGCCCGAATGGCGGGCAAAAAGCCTCTTTTAACACCTTTAAAGCAGGCACAAGAGTGTTCCATCCCCACTTTGGAATAGGGCATATATTGGAAGTGCAGGGCGAAGGTTTGAGCGCAACATACAAAGTTGACTTTTCCAAAAACGGCGTAAAGACAGTTGATGGCTCAATCGGCGGATTAAAAGCGTTTTAATCCTCGCCTATTTCTTTTCTTATACCGTATTTAATCTCTAAAACGTCCGTGCCAAGCGCCTCTAAGACTTTCATTGCAAGGCATTCTTTCTGTCTTGTAATGGCGTACAAGAGATTTTCCGATGAAATTTTTGTTTTACTATGCGATTTTGCTATCTCGTAAGCACATTCAAGCGCTTTTTTTGCGCGCGGGGTGTACTCGTACGGGGCATTATCGTGCTCGCTTCCGCAGCCCACAAGCTTTTCGACTTCATATCTGGCGTCTTTAAGCGTTATACCCAGTTTATGCAGCGCGCTTGCGCCCGCGCCGCTGCCAAGACCCAAAATACCCAGCAAAAGCATTTCCGTTCCAATGCTTGAGCGGTTGAGGTTTTGCGCTTCTTCTTTTGCCAATCTTAAAATAGAGAGCATTTCTGGGGTTTTGCCCGTAACTTCTTTGGTCAGTTTTTCCTCAAAAGACTCTGTATCATTGATTAAATTTTTTAAAATATGATAGGCAATTCCGGTTTTTGTTTTTATCATGCCCAAAATTATATGCTCTGGCTTAATTTCAACGCTGCCGAGTTCGCGTGCGGTGTCAATCGCCAAAAGCATTGCCTTAAAGGCGTTCGGGGTAAAAATTATCTGTTTTTCGGAATTTTCAAACTCTGCACTTCGGGAGGATATCCCCTGAAGCTTTTGCATAAATATGTCCTTATTTATGCCTGTTCTGTCTAAAAATTTTGTTACTTCATAGTCGCCGTTCTCTAAAATTGACTGTAAAATCTGCTCTGTTCCGAGGATTTCATACCCGAAGGCAGAAAGCTTTGAAGCGGCATTGTTCAGGATTTCTTCCACATTTTTTTCTTTAAAGAAATTGTTAATGTTAGAAAGTGTCGCGTTTAAATTTTCGTTGAGATTTTCCGGATGTTCAAAGTCCTCGTTTGAATTTTTATCCAAAAGTCTTGTAAGATTTGAAATGATTTTTTCTTCGTTTAAATTGAATTTTTTAATGATATTGTAGGCACCCGAATTTTTAGAAGAAAAAAGCGCCAGAGCGATGTGCTGCGGCATAATAAAGCGGCTTTTATATTTTTTTGCAAGCAAAAGTGTTTCATCCAATATATTTCTGGCACTTTTGCTGAAAGTTACCTCATGATGACCGGAGGGGTTAATTTTTGCGCCGATTGAAAAGTTAATTTCCTCAATTAATTTTGAACGCTCGATTTTATCAAATTCTAAAATCTTTGCCTGGGCGCCTTTTGTTTGAATGTAGAGAGCCAAAAGCAAGTGCTCCGAGCGTATTTGGTAATGCCCGAGCCTCTGCGCTTCCTCCTGCGCCTGAGTCACTATTTCAATTGCTTTTTGAGTAAATTTTTCAAACATTCTTTAATTTTAACCCAAATTTTAATACTTGTATAGATATTTATAAAATAATGGTTACAGGCCCGTTATTTACAAGCTCTACCTGCATATGCGCCCCGAAGACCCCCGTTTTAACATTTATCTGCGACTTTTTCAAAATTTCAACGAACTTTTCATAAAATTCCTTAGCGCGCTTTGGCTCCATGGCATTGTCAAAAGAAGGACGCGTACCCTTTTTGCAATCAGCCGCAAGGGTAAACTGTGACACCGCAAGGATTTCACCTTCTATATCCAAAACGGATTTATTCATTTTGCCCTGTTCATCCTCGAAAATTCTTAATTTTAAAAGCTTTTGGGCAAAATACTCTATCATATCCTCGCTGTCGTTCTTTTCTACCCCGAAAAGCACCAAAAGTCCTTTATTTATTGAGGAATATAACTCATTTTCAATTGTGACACTTGCTTTGTTTACCCTTTGAATGACAAGTTTCATTTTCTCCTCCCTTTATATTTAAAACCCTAAAACCGACTTTTTTATTTGTCAAGTTTTAGGGTTTCAATTTTATTTTATTATATTTTTATTCAATAACCGCCTGCCAGCCTTCTTCTGTTAGTTCATATTCTCTTTTTGCACTCCAATTGCCTTCGGCTGCTTCAAAGTCTTCTACTCGCGTGTATGGCATTCCATTTCTATAATGTATTGTATTGTGCGCTTTATATGAGCTGCCGCCAATGTTTTCACATCCTTCTCTGTATGTGGTCAATTCTCCTTGTTTAAAGTCTACTCTTTTTGCATAACTGTATCCGTTTTCAAAATTTTCAAGGCCTTCTGTATAAGCCTTCACTTTCCCTTCTTTAAATTCTATTTCTTTTGCCGCTCTATAAGACCCGTCGGCCAATTCTTCGATACTTTCCGCGTAGTCAATAATTTTTCCGTCGCTAAGGCTAAAACTTATTTCTTTTGCTGTTTTGGTTGTTCCGTCGGCTAATTCTTCAATGCCTTCCCGGACATTTTCAAGAGCATTGTCAACAAAAAAAGATTTTCTTGTAATTTCGCCGTCTTGAGTGAATTCTTCCATAATTTTTTTTGTATCATCGCCTGTAATTTTTCTTAAGACGGTTCCGTCGGGAGCTATCTCTTCGCCTTTTTCAAATAATTCGGTTACTTCGCCATATACTTTTTTGGCATATTGCGTTATTTCATCAGCCTGTTTTTGAACACTTTGCACCAAAGAATTTACGGTTTCATTTGTAGCTTTAAGATTATCTAAAGCGGTTTTTATTTCATTGGGTGCTTTGTGTCTTTTAATTGCAACGGCGGCAACCGTTCCAAGTATTGCTAACGCTGCAACTCCGCCTATTGCTGCTGCTTTTTTATCACCTAAAAAAGCCTTAACGGGATTTTGCGCCTGCTCGGAATTTGCTGCGGCATTAGAATTAATTTTTGAACCAAAAAATAAGCTAACCGGTTTAACTGACATACTCTCACCTTTCACACACTAATCTGTTTGATTAAAACATAAAAACAAAAAGCATGCAATAAAACCATAAATTTTAAAAAAGGGGCGCTCTTTATGCGCCCCTTTAAGTACCTATTTTGCGATATCTTTAACGGATAAGCCAATTCTGTGTTCTTGAGGTGTGAATTTTTTGATTAACACTTCAATTTCATCGCCCAAGTTATAGAGCTGGTTTACATTTACGTATTCGTCAGATATCTCGGATGACGGCAGGAGCGCTTCAACGCCGGGGTAGATATTAATAAATGCGCCAAATGAGGTGATTTTATTTATTGTACCCTTTATGATGTCGCCTTCTTTAAATTTGTCAGCAATTTCATCCCAAGGATTTGCACCCATTCTTTTAAGAGATAATGAAATTCTCTTTAAATCTTCATCGATTTTAATAACTTTAACTTCGATTTTTTGACCGAGAGATACAACATCAGAGGGGTGTTTAATTCTTTCCCAACTTATTTCAGATATCGGAAGAAGTCCGTCGATGCCGTCTATATCAACAAATGCGCCAAAGTCAGCTATTCTTACGATTTCGCCTTCAACAACCTGATCAACCGCAAGACGGGAGATAACTTCATCTGCAACCATTTCTCTCTGTTGGGTGTAGACCTGTCTTTGAGATAGGATAAGTTTATTTCTTTTGGGGTCGGCTTCAAGGATTTTAACTTCGATTTCCTGACCGATTTGAGTGTCGGAGGGTGAACCCGTTCTTAATTGAGAGGAGGGGATAAAACCTCTTAAGCCTTCAACTTCGGCAATTAAACCGCCTTTAACCGTTGAGACGATTTTTGCCATAACGTTTTCATTATTTGCTTTAATTTCCGAAAGTTTTTGCCAAGCTTGGGCACAGGATAATTTTTTAAGCGATAAAACGGCGACTTCATCGTCTTCTTCGTCTTTCATAACGTAAAATTCTTTTTCGTCCCAAAGTTTGATAATTTCATCCGGGTCTTTATCGGAAAAGTTTGACACTTCGCGGTTGGGCAAAAATGCCTCTGTTTTCGCGCCGATGTCAACTAAATATCCGTCTTTTTCTTTTTTAACCACGACTCCTTTTACCACATCAGCTACATTTAATTTGTAGGTGTAGGAGTCCTCAAGCATTTTTTCAAATTCCTCTCTTGAGATTGTTTCTTGTGTTGTCATTTATTTTCTCCTTTCGATAATTTATCAATAACTTTATTTATAATGTAATCAGGCGTGGAGGCGCCTGCTGTTACACCGATATTTTGCGCTTTTTCGATTAAATCTTTGTAATTATCAAGTTCACAGTCGCTTTCAATATGAATTGTTTTTGTTATATTGCACAAAATTTCAGCCAAATGAGTTGTATTTGCGCTTTTTTTTGAACCCACAACAACCATTAAATCACTTTCTTTTGCAAGGGTTTTTGCCTCGTTTTGCCTTAGTGAAGTTGAGGCACAAATTGTATTCATAACTCTTAAATCCTTACAAATTAAAGAAAGGTAATCCAAGACTTCTTTTAAATATTCTATTCTCTGCGTAGTTTGAACAACGACGCCTACTTTTGGCTGTTTTTTGATTTTTTCTTCAATTGCCTTTAAGGCTTCAATATTTTTTGCAACAAAAACATCATCAAAATTTTTTGCATGGCTCCTTGCATTGGAGCATATAGCTGTAACCTCCGGATGTTCGGGGCGTCCTAAAATTATTACAAAATACCCTTCATCCGCAAGTTCAATTGCTTTATTTTGAACTTTTTTAACATCCGGACAGGTAAGATCCACTATTTCAAAACCCTTGTCCTCAATTTCTTTTAAAATCTCCAAAGATGCACCATGGCTTCTTATAACGCAAATTCCGTCGCCTTTTTGAGGAAGGGTATCAATAGTTTTAATCCCTAAATTTTCAAGTTCTTTAATTACCTGCGAATTGTGAATTAATTCACCTAAAACACAAATATTTTTATTCGGGTTTTGGGATTTTAATTTTTTAGTGGTTTCAACCGCCCTTTTTACGCCGTAACAAAAACCGGCATGCATGGCTAATTTAATATTTTTAGTTATTTAAAACACGTCCTTTTTCAAAAGAGTCGCACCAAAAATTAGTACGCTGATATTATTTAACCATGGACATGTTTTTAGTACAATAATAAATAATAAAATAAATTTGGAGAATATGGTGGAATATTTTGAAGTCGGAACAAAAAAAGACATACTTTATTGGTCAAAAAGACTGTATCAGAAAGGCTTAACCCCTGCAACAAGCGGAAATATCAGCGTCAGAACAAAAGACGGTATACTTATTTCCGCATCGGGTGTCTGTCTTAATGATATGAGCGAAGATGACATTGTTTTAATCGACTTTGACGGCAATTTGCTTGAAGGAAACAAAAAGCCTTCAAGCGAAAAATTTTTGCACACACAAATTTACGATTTAAGAGATGACATAAATGCAATAATTCACTCGCACTGCCCTTATATTACCTCTTTTGCCTGTGCCGCAAAACCTATTAAAGAGCCTATTATGCCGGAATTTGTTTTCTATTTTGATAAAATTCCGCTTGCACCTTATGCACTGCCCTCTTCCATGCAGCTTGCAATTAATACGGCTCAATACTTTAAAAAGTCCGATACCGTGCTTATGCAAAGCCACGGCGTTGTTGCGGGCGCAAATACTTTGCAGCAGGTTTTCTACAACCTTGAATCATTAAGGGCATATGCTGAAACATATTTTGGCGCACAGGTTTTGGGCGGCGTCAAAACTTTGAATAAAAGGCAGATTGAAGATATAAAAAGTTTAAAAAGACAGTAGTTTGAAAGGATGATTTATAATGTCAACCCAAATAATTGAAGCACAGGCAGGAAATATCACGCCGGAGATGAGTTTTGTAGCTCAAAAAGAAGGTGTGAGCGAAGAATTTATAAGAGAAAAAGTGGCGCAGGGAAGGATTGTTATTTTAAAAAACAATCAGAGGAAAGACTCAATCCCGACTGCCGTGGGCGAAGGGATAAGTGTTAAAATTAATGCAAATATAGGCACTTCAAATGAGCGCTCAACCATTGAACAGGAGCTGGATAAAGTCCGTGTAATCGAGCAGACGGGCGCTGATGTTTTAATGGATTTATCAACAGGTAAAGACATTGATGAAGTAAGAAGAAAAATTATAGTCTCAACAAAATTGCCGATAGGCACCGTTCCTATGTATCAGGCGGGAAAAGAAGCGCTTGACGAGCATCATAACATTGCAAAGCTCTCTAAAGAAAAGCTTTTTGCCGACATTGAAAAACAGTGCCGCGACGGAGTTGACTTTATAACGGTGCACTGCGGAGTGACAAAGTTTGTAATTGAACAGTTGGAGCGTCAGGGCAGGGTAACGGGAATTGTTTCGCGCGGAGGGGCAATGCTTGCCTGCTGGATAAAAGCAACGGGCATGGAAAATCCTTTATATGCAAATTATGACGAACTTTTAGACATCGCAAGGACGTATGACGTAACTCTTTCGCTCGGTGACGGGCTTCGCCCCGGCTGCGGCGCGGACGCGGGCGACAGAGCACAGGTCGCGGAAACAATAGTTTTGGGTGAGCTTGTAAAACGTGCCAAAAAATCGGGCGTTCAGGCAATGGTAGAAGGCCCCGGGCATGTTCCGCTTAATCAAATCCCCTCTATGATTAAAACCATTAAAGAACTTACGGATTTTGCACCTTTATATGTCCTTGGGCCTCTTGTTACTGATATTGCACCGGGCTATGACCATATTACGGCTGCAATCGGCGGAACTTTGGCAGGCATGCACGGGGCTGATTTTCTCTGTTACGTAACACCCGCAGAGCACCTTGGTCTGCCCAATTCAAAACAGGTCAGAGAAGGTATTATCGCTTCAAAAATCGCAGCTCATGCGGCGGATGTCGCCCGCGGGTATAAAAAAGCGATTGAAACGGATAAACAAATGTCAATTGCAAGAAAAAATCTTGACTGGACAAAACAAAAAGAATACGCCATAGATAAATCAGTCTTTGACGGTCTGAATTGCGAAAAGGACGGCGCTCCCTGCACGATGTGCGGAGATTACTGCTCTATGAAAATATTCAAAGAATATTTTTAATATTTTATAAATAAAATTACGGCAGGGAACAAAGCCCTGCCGTTTTTAATTATTTTACAAAGTCATTAAACCGTTTGATTAAATAAATCGTAATTCATTTGAGGAAGTGCATCTTGAGGAACACTGAAATCATAGGCGCCGTAAGCATTTGTTGCAATCCAGTTGTTTGTTAAAGAACCGAAAGAAGTGTTTGAAGCCGAAGTATTTTGATTTAAATACTGCAACATTTTTTGACCGTCTTCGCTTAATTCTCCATCCTGCATATCAAGCTGAATTTCTTGTGCTACCGCATTTTGGAGCTGCTGCATGCTTTGAGCGTCGCTTGCTACGGCTTGTGCTTGTGCTTCAAGCTGTTCTTCTTTTATAATTTCATTTTCCGATTTTCCGGTAATTTTCTTTGCAACGCCCGTCAATACGCTTGAACCTAATAAACCGCCGACAATACCGCCGACTGCACCGCCGATAGCCGTGCCGGCACCCGGGAAAATTGAACCTACTGCCGCGCCTAGTGCAGCTCCGGCCTTTGCGCCCGCTACCCAGCCGCCGACAGAGCCTGCAACTTGAAGTCCGGATTTACCTATTTGTTTTACGCCCGAATCAAAACCGCCGTTTTTAAATGCAGGTATGACTTCGGTAAATAACTGCATAGTACCTTCTATTGCAAGGTCAAATACCGCTCCGCCTTTTTTTGCAAGCTTTGCAAACCCGCCAAGCTTGGATAAAATTTTAGAACCCGTTTGTGTGGATTTTATAGCCCCATATGCGCTTTCAAACGTTTTTGATGAGGTTATTGCATTTTTAGCTGCTTTAAAAGGTTTTGAAATAACAGTGCCTACTTTTGCAAAAAAGCCTTTTTTGGCCATTTTTGAAGCTGCGGCAATTACATCATCGGCACTTTTTAATACATCGTCGGATACTTTTGTACCGCTTGCCATTGCATTATCCAGAGCGCTTTTTAAAGCATTTCTTTGCTCAACAAGTGCTTTTGTTGAAGCATTGGCGCTTTTTGCACTTGCAATTTTTGTATCAAGTTCGTTTAAAAGTTCATAACCGCTCGAATTTTTAAGTACGTTAGAAATGCTGCTTGTAGTAGTTTTACCGCTTTTTATACCTTCAAAAGCACTTTTTATACCACCTACTGTAGTTGAAGGAATATTTTTGATTTTTGACCATAAAGAAGTTTTAGCGGGTGTAATACCGTTTAAAACAGCCTGAGCACTATTATAAGTTCCGCTTGTACCAAATGCGGTCGGAACTGCCATCAGAGGCGACATCATAAGAGAAGATTTAATATCATCCCCGAGATCTTTTTTATGTTCCACAACGGCCATATGCTGCAAATATTTCATTGCATCACTGACATAAGCACTATTGTAATTCGATAATTGATTAACCATAAGATATAACTTCCCAAATAAACTTCCTATACATTAATAAAGTTATTTTTTACGGATAAATTTACATATTGTAAAGAAATATTAACAAAATGTATGATAGAATAAACCTATGGAAAAATACGGTATAAAACAGTATGCGTATCTTGGAGATGCAGTATGGGAACTTTTTATAAGAAAAATCTGCATTGAAAAAGCAAAAACCCAAAAAGCCATGCATGATTTTGGGATAAAATTTGTAAATGCAAATTTTCAGGCACACCTCTACGATGTTTTACAAAATTTTTTAACCGATGAAGAAAAAGAAATTATGCGAAGGGGAAGAAACTTAAAAATATCAATCTCAAAAAAGAATAATCCGCAGATACACTCTCTTGCGAGCGCTTTTGAGGTTATTGTCGGATATTTATATTTAAACGATAAAGAAAGGCTCGTTGAGCTTTTTGAAAATGTTAAAAAATACTTAAATAATTAACTTAAAAGGCAAAAACAAAGGTATAATCATAACATGGACGATATCAAAGAAGAATTTATTTCAACGCTCTCTCATGAAATAAGGACACCGCTTACAAGCATAAGGGGGTTTTCCAAGACTATGCTGGATAACTGGCAGAGTCTGGATGACGAGCAAAAGAAAAAATTTCTCTCAATAATCGCAAATCAATCCCAGAGACTTATAAATCTTGTCGAAAATGTGCTGAATGTTTCAAAGATAGACTCCGGCGCAAATGATAACGTACTTACAAAAGTTGATGTAATAAATGCCATAAATACAGCTATTGCCGTAGTAAAGGCAAATTATAAAGATTTTGATTTTAATTTTACAATTTGCTCTAAAGAATCCGTGCTTGCGGATTTTAATAAACTACAGCAGGTTTTAATTAACATTCTTGATAACGCCGCAAAGTATTCAAAAGACTCTAAAAAAGTGGAAATAAGCTTAAAAAACGATAAAAACTCCGCAATTATCAGTGTGAAAAATTTCGGCGTGTCCATTGATAAAAAATATTTTGACAAAATTTTTGATAAATTTTACAGAATAGACACTCATCTAAAGAGCACGACCCAGGGAAGCGGGCTCGGGCTGTATATAACAAAACATTTGCTTGAAGGAATGGGTGCAGGCATTAAAGTTAAAAGCGGAGAAAATCCAAAATATTGCGAGTTTATTGTTACACTTCCTCTTTACGAAGTTGAAAAGGCTACTTTAGGCGCGCTTAAAAATACCAAGTAAGGAGAAAAAATGTACGCTGCAACAATTTTTATAATAAGCAAAAGAAAAGAGCTTTCAATAAAATATAAAAAACTGATAGAGGCGCTTAATCAGGAAGTTTATGTAATTCCCTCCTTAAGCGAGGCACTTTTAAAAATTCAAGAAACAGAACCCGAACTTTTAATTGTTTCAGATACCATAGAGGAGGGTCTGCCTGACTTTTGTGTAAAAATGCGCGCGCTTACCTGCAATATCAGACCGGTAATAATTGCAATTTCAAAATCATCGGATATTGATGATAAACTGAAAATTCTTGAGTCAGGCGCAGATGACTTTATGGACGAGTCAATCGCACCAAAAGAATTTCAGGCAAGAATAAAAGCGCATTTAAGGCGCTATCTTGAAAACTCTTTTAACCCTATAACATTTTTTGCACTGAAAAATTTAAGTGTGAAAATGCTCAAAAAATTAATCTCAGGCAAAAAAAATGCTTCGGTTATGCTTGGGAAAATAGCAAATATTAACACATACAGAGAAATTTACGGCGAAATTGCCTATCAGAAAGTATTGCAGACTCTTGGCGCAATTGTAAATTCAACTCTTGGTGCGCAAGATTTTGCCGGACACTTTTTTGATGATGAATTTATTATCATCACAAACGAACAAAAAGTCGAGAAAATAGCTTCATTCCTTACTTTTGCTTTTGATAACGTGCTGAGCCGTTTTTATAATAAAAGAGATTACGAAAACAATTTCACTCTTTTAAGTTCCGACATTAAGGAAGAAGAGCGCGAAGGGCTTATGAGGCTTGAAATTTGCGCGACAGAATATAAAAAAGAAAAATTTAACAGCTATGAGCAAATAATAAACGAACTTTTCGGACTTATTAAACTGTGCAAAAACACGGAAAAATCCTGCTATATCATAGACAGACCCAAACTTTACGGCGAAGTTAAGGAAAAAAGAATAAAAAACAGAGTATTAATTATGGAGGAGGATGAACCACTCTCGCTGCTTCTTGAAACGCTCTGTTCACTAAATTCGCTTGATGCAAGGGTCTGCACCGAATATGAAAACTTTTTCAGGGAATATGAAAATTTTATGCCTGATGTTGTAATTATTGACTACGGCGACAAAAGTACAAAAGAAGGGCTTGAAATTTCAAGAAAAATAAAACAAAACAAAAACTATGCGCCAAAAATAATCTTCTCATCTTCCCTGCACAACAAAGAAGAAATCCTTACCGCGGGCGCTGACTTTTATATACCAAAACCCTACGAAGCGGACGATATGATTAAAAGGATTAAAAAATTTTTAACTACGTAAAAAAATGTTTAATTACTTGTCCTTATTTAACGCCTTAAGCTGAACATCCGCAATTTTTGCTTTAAGAGAGTTAAGCAACCCCATAAAAGTGAGCCGCTGTTCGGCTTTGTGAACGGTAGACAAATCCAGAATATCGCCGCCCGAGCCAAAGCTTGTCAACATGTTCATTTTACCCTGATTAGCCATCATTGTATTGTAGATAGCATCACTTCTTTGTGCGATAAGTTGTTGTTGATAAAGCGAATTAATAAGCAGTGACATAAAATCCCTTCACAAATTTACACCGTATTTTAACATAAAAATACCACATTTTCAACTTGTTGTGATATTATAATTATATGAAAAGGAAAGAAATTTCATACAACAACTCAATTGAATTTGCGGCGGAACTCTTTACAAAGGCGCTTCGCGAGGCATTGAGAAAAATTCACAAGGAAATGAATTTTGAAATAAATCATGAAGAGTATATTATCCTTGAAACAATTGCTCTCAACCCCGGGATAATTCAAATTGACATAGCGAAAAAAATAATTACAAAACGCTCTTATATTTGTAAATTTCTCTCAAAACTTGAAGAGCGCGGCTACATCAGACGCGAAAATGCAATTCGCGGCACAAGACAGATAATTATGAAAAATTACATTACCAAAGAAGGGGAAAGAGTTTATAAAAAAGTCCGCGACTACTTTAAAGATAAATTTGAAAATTCCAAATTTGAAAACGAAAAGATAAAAATCGTTGAACAAACTACGGATACGCTTTTTAAAATGGCTGAGGAAATTAAAAAAGAATATAATTTAAAATTTTAGTGTTGACATAATTAATTTTTTTTACTATATTATTGTTAAAAATTAAACAATGTAATAAACAACAATATCAAATTAAACAATATGACAGCCACCATCCAAACTGCAAACCAACAGCCGATAAACCCTTGGCTGTTAATTATTCCGACCATGCTCGCAGCGTTTATGTTTGCACTTGATGAAACAATTGCAAACATAGCGCTCCCGCACATGGCAGGGTCATTTTCCGTCAGTAATCAAGAGTCTATCTGGGTTTTAACAAGTTATCTTATAGCAAGCTGTCTTACAATTCCGATGATAGATTGGCTCAGCAAGCTTTTGGGCAGAAAAAATCTGTTCATAAGCGCGGTTATTCTCTTTACGGTTTCATCGTTTTTGTGCGGTATATCAAATTCTATCGGCATGATGGTAATTTCAAGATTTTTGCAGGGTCTGGGCGGCGGGGTGCTCATCCCGATTTCTCAGGCGATTATGATGGAAAATTTTAAAGGAGATGAACTGAACCGCGCGGGCGCGCTTTTTGGCATGGTTGTAATTATTGCGCCGATTTTAGGCCCCGTCCTTGGCGGGTGGATAACCGAAAATTGGTCATGGCATTGGATTTATTTTATAAATATCCCGATTGGTATCTTAATCGTGGGTCTTTCTTTTAAATTAATTGTAGACCCGCCGTATGCAAGAAGGCAGCAGAACGTAAAAACCGACTATTGGGGGCTTTTGTTCCTTTTTATGTTTGCCGTTGCCTTTGAAATTATGATGGACAAAGGAAACGACCAGGACTGGTTTAATTCAAGTTTTATAGTAAAATTAACCGTCATATGGGTAATAGGGCTTATCGGTTTTATAATTTCACAGATAAAACAAAAAGATACCCTTGTAAAATTTGACGTTTTAAAAGATTTCAACTACTTTGTTGGCACCCTTATTTTAACCGTTATGAATGCAATTTTACTTGCATCAATGGCAATGCTGCCGCAGTTTATGCAAAATATGATGGGGTATGATTCTTTTACAAGCGGCTTAACCATGATGCCAAGGGGGGTCGGATGTCTTGTCGGTGTATTAATTTGCGCCAAGCTTCAATCCAGATTTGACCCGCGGCTTATATCCTTTATAGGAATATTTATTTTGTGTATGGGCAGCTGGGATTTAGGTTTTATAAACCTTGAAATATCCTCTATGAGTGTTGTTGTGCCAAATATTTTATACGGGCTTGGTATGACAATAGGAATGATTCCGATTATTACGCTCTCCTGTAAAACGCTTTTGCCCGAGCAGATGTCAAACGCAAGCGGCTTACAGAACTTTATAAAAACAATAGGCGGAGCGGTCGGCACATCGCTTGTCGCAACATTCATTTCAAGATTTTCCCAAAAACACCAGTTTATGATGGTCGACTGGCTGAGAGAAACAAATAACGTCTATATCGAGCGGATAAATGCCTATGTAGGGCAATTTAGCGGGCTTACGGATATTTCAACCGCAACACATATGGCACAAACAATGCTCTATAACGAACTCTCACGTCAGGCGCACCTGTGGGCATATGTAGATTCTTTTAGAATTTTTGCGGTCGCAGGACTTTTAATTTTGCTTATAATACCGATTTTAAGAGTGGAAAAAACCTGAAGCTAAGAGAAAAAGTGTCCTCTTTTTGAATCAAGAGTTATCGTATCAAAAGAATAAAGAGCTGCAGGGCGTTTTGAGCCTTGTTTTGTATGCTCGTTTGTTTCAACAAGTATGTTTGAAGTTAGCATTTTTTTTCTGAAATTTCTTTTATCAAGCGTCTTTTTCAAAATTAATTCATAAGACTGCTGAAGCTCTGTAAGGGTGAATTTTTTGGGTAAAAGCTGAAACGCAATCGGACAGAGTTCAAGACGCTCGCGCGTTCTTTTAAGGGAATACTCGATAATTTCTTTGTGGTCAAAGGCAAGCGGGGGAAGTTTTTCAACACTGTGCCACTGGACTTCGGATACCTCATCGGTATTTGAAATTTCAAGCTTGATATCTTCGGCGCGAAGAAGCGCAAAATAAGCACAGGTTATAACCCTTGTATTTGGGTAACGAAGCGGATCACCAAAAGTGTAGAGCTGTTCAAGATAAATATTTTGAACGTTTGTTTTTTCTTTTAAAACGCGAAGCGCCGCATCGTCAAGGTTTTCGGATAACCTTATAAAACCGCCGGGGATTGACCATTTGCCGCGGAAAGGCTCGTTTGCCCGCTTTACAAGTAACACTTTTAATTTGCCGTTGTGGATGGTTAAAATCACAACGTCAACAGTCACCTCATGTGTTTTTGTTTCCGTAAATGTCCTTGCCATAAAACTATTGTACAAAAAACATTATTTTAGTCAATTTATTACACTTATTCGATAATTTTACCGCCGAAGGCTTCAAGCATTTCTTTTACTTTCGGGCTGTAAAGCGCCTGGTTTAAATTATTTTCTTCATCTGTCTCCCTGCTGAAATTTGCATTTTCACCATCCGCAGCACTTTTTTGCAATTCAGTGCCTTTGGGCGATATATCATCATTTGCACTTTGAGCATCAAAAGACGTGCCCTGAGGCTTTTGCTGTGCTGCTTGCGGTGTTTTGGGCTGCTGCTTTATTACAGGTTTAACATCCGCCCCTTCAAGAGGTTTTATATTTCCTCCAAGCTGTACAAATTCAAAAGAATACTTGCCGCCATATACCTTTTGTTCCGCTTCAATGAGCGCTTTATGCTTAAGTTCCGATTTAGCCTGAGTTATAACATTATGGTTTATAAAGCCTAAAATTATTCTGTTTTCATCAAGTTCAACAAGTTTTGCCATGCCGGAATAAAAGAATTTTGCAGGCACGCTCTCAATTGAATTTACTATATTACTCCAAATTTCAACAAGATTGCCGACATTATTTTCCGTCTTTGTGATGCCATTATCCTTATTATCAGACAATGCACTTTTGTTGCCTCGCTGCGTTTGTTCCACGTTGGATGTATCTTGTAATTTTTCCGTTTGTATTTTTTCATCAGGCACGGAAGTATTCACCAACAGAGTTTCATTTTTTGTGTTATTGATGGTAGGCGAATTTTCACCAGGCGAAGCAGCCCCTAAAGATTTGACAGGCTCAGGAGATGGCGCAGCCCTAAAGCTTTGCGTTTGCGGCATGCTCTCCTTAGTTTGGATAATTTCTTTAACAGGTTGAACCGTTAAAATTTCTTTTGCTCTTGAAGCGGAAATTACCGTAAGTTCAACCCATAAATAAGGATTTGTTGCAAACTTCACCTCTCTATAATATTCAATGACGGTGTCTAAAATCTTTTGGCAAAGCTTTGGATTATACTTTTTCTCAAGCACTTTATTAACATCAACACTGCTCAAAGAAGTAAATTTTATTACATCAAGCGGATTTTTGGCATTTAAAATTATTATCACATTTCTTAAAAACTCTAAGAAATTTTCGCACAAATTTCTTGGCTCACTGCCTTTTTCGTAAATTTCGTCAATGAGTTTCAGGGAATTTTCAATATCGGAAGATACAATGTTATCAAGAAGCGCCAAAAGTTTGTCAAAGGTAACCTTGCCCAAAAGCTCTTCTATCATCTCTTTTGTAATTTCATCTTTTGCACCCAAAATGCTTACCTGATCCAAAAGTGCAAGAGAGTCCCTCATACCGCCGGATACGTTTTTTGCAATGGTAAACAGAGCATCATCGGTAATTTTTATTTTTTCAATTTCTGAAATTTCTTTAAGTCTTTTTACAATATCATCAACTGTAATACGTCTGAAATCAAACCTCTGGCAGCGGCTTACAATTGTTTCAAGCACTTTGTGAGGCTCTGTTGTGGCAAGTATAAATACAACATTTTCAGGCGGTTCTTCAAATGTTTTTAAAAGAGCGTTAAATGCGGTGGGTGTAAGCATATGAACTTCATCTATAATAAATATTTTATACTTACCGCTGACAGGCGCATAATGCACCTGCGCTATCAAATCTTCCGCGCCCTCAACCCCTCTGTTTGTTGCGGCGTCAATCTCTATAACATCCATGCCCGCAGCATTTGTAATATCAATACAGCTAGCGCACTTTTGGCAAGGATTTACGGTAGGGCCATGCTCGCAATTAAGAGATTTTGCAAAAATTCTTGCGCTTGAAGTTTTACCAGTACCTCTGGGCCCGCAAAAAAGATAAGCAGGCGCAATTCTGTTTAATTCAATGGCGTTGCTGAGAGCTTTAACAAGGTTGTCCTGCCCGACAAGGTCACAAAAGGCCTGCGGACGGTATTTTCTAAATAACGGCAAATATTTTTCACTCATAATAAAATTATATTACAAAAATGCCCGAGGTTTTTTATTTTTATATAATAAATTTATGAAACTTAAACCGGGAGATACAATTGCAATTATCTCGCCCGCAGGCGAGATAGCAAACAGGGAAATTTTTTTTAAAAAAGTCGATGAAATAAAGGCTTTGGGTTTTAAAATAAAAATTTTTCCAAACGCTCTTAATAAAAACGGATACCTCGCAGGCAGCGATGAAGAGCGGCTTGAAGATTTGCACGGCGCATTTTCAGATGGTGAAGTAAATGCAATTTTATGCTCCAGAGGCGGTTATGGGACACTGAGACTGCTTGATAAAATTGATTACAACATTGTAAAAAATAACCCCAAAATTTTTATCGGAAGCTCTGATATAACAAATCTTTTAATTGCTTTTTATGCGCGCGCGAATTTAAAGAGCTTTCACGCGCTTATGCTTTTAAATGGTTTTTCACAGCGTGACATTAATTTGATAAATAACCAAAAAGAAATTCTTGCGCAAAAAAAGCATAAAATTTTCATCAAAGGAGAAGCAAAAGGAATTTTATGGGGAGGGAATTTATCTACCGTAACCGCACTTTTCGGCTCTGACAGTTATCTGCCCGATGATGAGATAATTTTATTTTTGGAAGATATTAACGAACCCTTATATAAAATTGATAAAATGCTTTTGCAAATTTTAAGAAACAAAGATTTAAAAAACAAAATCAAGGGAATAATTTTTGGTCAATTTTCGGGGCTTAGCGCGAAAGATTTAAAATTAAGCGAAAATTTATTTTTTCAATATGCTAAAAAGTTTGATGTGCCTTGTGTTTTAGGTTATAGCATAGGACATGTAAAAAACAGTATTTTAATACCGTTTGGCAGGTATGTAAATTTGGTTGGTTCAAAAATTTATTTGTTGTAAGATAAAGTTATGCATAAAATTATTCATTTTAATGAGATAGATTCGACAAATGTTTTTGCGAGGAAAAACCTTCAAAAATTTAATGATTTTGACATAATTAGCGCGGATAATCAAAACCTTGGGCACGGACAATTTGAAAGAAAGTGGTTTTCCAGCCCTAAAAACGGCGGAAATATATACATTTCAATAATTCTAAAGCCGAAAAATATTGAACATTTAAACGAACTTACACAATATAGCGCCTTCAAAGCGGCACAAACACTTGAGCAATACGGTGTAAGTCCTGCCTTTAAATACCCAAATGACATTTTAATTAACGGCAAAAAAATCTGCGGAATACTTGCAGAGTCCGTATTTTTAGGAAACGACTTTAAAGGTGTAATTGTAGGTATCGGAATAAATTTAAATCTTGATACAAATGAGGTTAAAAATATTGATATTCCCGCGACTTCATTGTATATTGAAACAGGTGTGCAAACGGATAAAAATGAATTTCTGAATAAGCTTTTAGATAATTTTAAAAACGATTGGGAAGAATTTTTACTAAACGGTAATAAAGGAGAAATGATATGTTAGAAAGCTTTTTAACCAATCTTACATCAGGCCTTGAGGAAGGCATAATCGTTTTGCTGGCAGGCATGGCGGTTGTATTTATTTTTCTTTCAATTCTTGTTGCATCAATGTTTTTAATGGGTGCAATTGTTAAACAGTTAAACAAAATCTTCCCCGCGAAAGTTTTTGAAACCACACCCGGCAAGCCAAAACTCGTATCATCAGGTATTGATGAAGTTGCGGTTGCAATAGCTGCCGTTTTAAACAAACGTTAATATTAGGGTTGTTATTAAAAAGAGGATAAAACTATGACAAAAAAACAAATTAAAGTTATGGATACCTCGTTTCGTGACGGTTTTCAATCCGTATACGGCGCAAGAGTATTCACAAAAGATTTTCTTCCCGCTCTTGAATCTGCGGTAAATGCCGGCTTAAGACACTTTGAAGTCGGCGGCGGTGCGCGTTTTCAATCGCCTATTTTCTATTGTAATGAAAATGCGTTTGATATGATGGATACAATAAGAAATACTGTCGGCCCCGATGTTAACCTTCAAACTCTTGCCCGCGGCGTAAATGTTGTGGGGCTTGATTCCCAGCCGCGCGACATTATCAATCTCCATGCCAAAATGTTTAAAAAACACGGTATGACAACAATCAGAAACTTTGACGCACTAAATGATGTAAATAACCTTATATACTCGGGTCAATGCATTGTTGATAACGGATTAAACCACGAAGTTACAATTACCATGATGGAACTTCCAATCGGCTGCAAGGGTGCTCATGACGTTGAATTTTACGAAAGAGTCCTGCGCTCTATTTTAGATGCAGGCATCCCCTTTACATCTTTAGCGTTTAAAGATGCATCCGGAACATCCGCTCCGAGAAAAGTTTATGAAACAATCAAAAGAACAAGAGAAATTTTAGGGCCCGATGCACATATCCGATTCCACTCGCATGAAACGGCAGGAACAGGGCTCGCAGCTTATCTTGCTGCGCTTGACGGCGGTGCGGACGGCATTGACCTTTCAATGAAACCGGTATCGGGCGGTACCGCTCAGCCTGACATTGTTTCAATGTGGCATGCGCTAAAAGGAAGCGAATATGACCTTGGCATTGATGTTGAAAAAATCCTTGAAACGGAAGAAATCTTTAAAGAATGCATGAAAGATTACTTCCTGCCTCCTGAAGCTATGGCAGTAAATCCTGTTATTATCTCATCCCCGCTTCCCGGCGGCGCGCTAACCGCAAATACTCAAATGATGAGAGATAACGGCACTATGGATAAATTCCCGGAAGTTGTCGCCGCAATGAAAGAGGTAGTTGAAAAAGGCGGTTTTGCAACATCGGTTACACCTGTGTCGCAGTTTTATTTCCAACAAGCATATTCTAATGTGATGTTTGGCGCTTGGAAAAAAATGACCGAAGGATACGGCAAAATGGTTCTTGGCTATTTTGGCAAAACTCCCTGCGAACCTGATGCGGAAGTTGTTAAATTGGCCGAAGAGCAATTAGGCTTGCAACCGACGAGCGAATTGGTTGTTGATCTTAATGACAAAGATCCCAACAAAGGCATCGAAGCCGCCAAAAAAATGCTTAAAGAAGCAAACCTTGAAGAAACGGAAGAAAATATCTTTATCGCCGCAACTTGCAAAGAAAAAGGCATTATGTTCCTTCAGGGCAAAGGACAAATAGGCGTTAGAAAAGTAGATTCTACAATGAAAGAGGTATGCAATATGGATGGAAAACCCGAAGGCTACACTGTGAGCGTAAATAACAAAAAATACGCGGTAAGAATTGAGGGCAATAAAGCCGTTGTTAACGGAAAAACTTATGATATTTCCGTAAAAGAAGGTATAGAAGCCAAAGAAGGCGTAAGTGCCGCCGAAGCTACTCCGATTAAAGCGGCTCTGCCGGGTGCAGTGCTTAAAATCAATGTATCGGAAGGTGATATGATTGAAGAAGGCGATGTACTTTTGGTTATTGAAGCAATGAAAATGGAAACGGAAATTAAATCGCCAAAATCCGGCAAAATTGCTTCGGTTGATGTAAATGTCGGCGAACAGGTTAAAACAGGTCAAGTCCTGGTAACTTTAGGTTAAGGAGGGCTTGAGAATGAATTTTACTGATATTTTCGCAAACTTGTGGAAATCAACAGGTATTTATAATATTATTTTACCTGCTGACCCCAATTTATCAGGCATAGAGCAGATATTACACATGTATGGCGCGCCCATTATGTTCCTTGTCTGCCTTGTGCTTTTGTATTTAGGTATTAAAAAAGAATTTGAGCCGCTTTTGCTTGTGCCGATTGCATTCGGCGGTATCCTTGCAAACATTCCGGTTTGTGATATTGCAGGCCCCAAGGGTTTTTTGGGTATAGTTTATGAAGCAGGTATCCATGCCGGTCTTTTCCCGCTGTTTATATTTATGGGCGTCGGCGCAATGACTGACTTCGGCCCGCTTATTGCCAACCCCAAAACCGCACTTTTAGGCGGCGCTGCACAGTTTGGTATTTTCTCTACCCTGTTGTTTGCACTGCTTCTTGGTTTTACCCTTCCGCAGGCAGCTTCAATCGGTATTATAGGCGGTGCTGACGGCCCTACATCAATTTTTGTTACGTCAAGACTTGCACCTGAACTTCTTGGTGCAATCGCGGTTGCGGCATATTCGTATATGGCTCTTGTACCTATTATCCAGCCGCCGATTATGAAAATGCTTACAAGCAAAAAAGAGCGCCTGATTGAAATGGTGCAAATGAGAGAAGTTTCACAGCGTGAAAAAATCGTTTTCCCGCTCCTTGTTTTGGGTCTTTGCATAATTTTCCTTCCCGATGCCTGCCCGCTTGTCGGAGCTCTCGCATTCGGTAACTTGTGTAAAGAATCCGGAGTTGTTGAAAGACTTTCAAAAACTCTGCAAAATGAATTCATTAACATTGTTACAATACTTTTGGGCTTATCTGTCGGTTCAAAATTACAGGCAAGCCAATTTTTAACAATACAAACTCTTTACATCCTTATACTCGGACTGCTTGCGTTCAGCTTTGCAACAGGTATGGGTGTAATTTTCGGTAAAATTATGAATAAATTCTCAAAAACACCTATCAACCCGCTTATCGGTGCAGCCGGCGTAAGTGCGGTTCCTATGGCAGCGCGTGTTGTTAATAAAGTCGGTCTTGAATACAATCCGAACAACTACCTGTTAATGCACGCGATGGGGCCAAACGTTGCAGGTGTAATCGGCTCGGCCGTTGCCGCAGGCGTATTACTTGCAATCTGCCAATAATAAAACGATGCAAACAAAATTACAACGCGGTCTTAAAAAGACCGCGTTTTGTTTTACCAAAATTTAAATAAGCCGTAAAAAATCGGGCTTTATTTCTAAAGCCCGATTAAAAAATTAATTATAATTTTATTCCTCTTCATTCCAGGAATACATTTTTCTTAATTCCCTACCCACAGATTCAAGCTGGTGTTCAGCCTTAAGTGCACGTGTCGCGAGGAAGTTTGCCTTTCCGCCGGCTTTATTTTCCTTAATCCAGTTAGAAGCAAAAGTACCGTCTTGAATTTCTTCCAAAACTTTTTTCATGGCTTTTTTTGTTTCTTCCGTGATTATTCTTTTGCCCGTGCAATAGTCGCCGTATTCGGCAGTATTTGAAATTGAATATCTCATTTTCTTAAATCCGCCCTGATAGATAAGGTCGACAATTAATTTCATCTCATGGATACATTCAAAATAAGCGTTTTCAGGGGCATAACCCGCTTCCACAAGAGTTTCAAAACCTGCCTGCATAAGGGCCGTAACCCCGCCGCAGAGAACTGCCTGCTCGCCGAATAAATCCGTTTCCGTTTCCGATTTAAAGGTTGTTTCCATAACACCTGCGCGAGCGCCGCCGATACCCGCAGCGTATGCAAGACCTATATCAAGCGCTCTTCCCGACGCGTTTTGATGTACGGCGATTAAACAGGGAACGCCTTTTCCTTCCGTATATTCACTTCTTACGGTGTGTCCCGGGCCTTTTGGCGCAATCATAATAACATCAACGTCTTTTGGCGCAACAATCTGGTTAAAGTGGATGTTAAAACCATGCGCAAACGCGAGCACTTTGCCTGCGCTCAGGTTTTTTTCAATACTTTCTTTATAAACATCCGCCTGAATTTCATCGGGCAATAAAATCATAATAATATCGGCTTCTTTTGCCGCAGCTGCTACCGTAGTAACTTTTAAACCGGCATCTGCCGCTTTTTTCCAGGATTTTGAACCCTCATAAAGCCCTACAACTACGTCTACTCCGCTCTCATGCAGGTTTAGCGCATGGGCGTGTCCTTGCGAACCATAGCCGATAATTGCGACTTTTTTACCGTCTAACAGACTTAAATTACAGTCATTTGCGTAATAAATTTTAGCCATCTTAATTTCCTCCTTAGCTAAGATTTTTCTTTAGTTTAGCCTTAAAATATGCCGCGGTCAATCTTTTTTGTGATAATATAAATGCTATGAACGAGCTTTTACTTTTGAATTACAAACTTTTAACTTTAAGCATTTTTAAAAATGTACTCAAAGACCCTGCCATAAAGGCACTTTTGGGTGTTTTTGCATACAGTTCAAAATCTCTGAGCGAAGCGCTCATTTACTACTCTAATTTCCTTAAAATCGTCTATGAAAGCGAGTTTAGGGGCGATTTTTCAAAATATTTAAACGATTTAATAAAACATGACGAAAATGTTTTTACAAAAAATACCGCCCGAAATGCCGATTTAAACAATAACATCACAAATGCAGCAAAATGCGAACTTGCAGTTTTAAGCGAACTTTTTTTAATTGATTTAAAAAAGATTAAAAAGATTTTAAAATCACAATTCCCCGAAAGTGAACAAATAACAGACCTTTTGGGCGATTATGCTCTCGGGGATAAATGTATTGGTTTTGAAGAACTCTGTAATTACCTCAAACAAAACAGTTACGGAATTTACGCCAAGTACGGCGCGTTTTTCTACAAAGACAACTCTCTTAATCCCGTTAAACATACGGATATTACCACATTTAAAGACTTAAAAGACTATAAAACTCAACAGGATACGCTTATTAAAAATACGCGCGCTTTAGTTGAGGGCAAAAACGCAAACAATATCCTGCTCTACGGGGATAGAGGCTGCGGAAAATCTTCAAGCGTAAAAGCGGTATATAACGAGTTTAAAAATCAGGGGCTAAAAATTGTGCAGATTTTAAAACAGGATTTGTGCGCCCTTGACAAACTGCTTGAAAAACTTGCAAAAATCCCCGCGAAATTCATTGTCTTTATTGACGACCTTTCTTTTTCGCAGGAGGATGAAAATTTAAGCATTGTAAAATCAGCCCTTGAAGGCGCAATTTCAAAAAGAAGCAAAAACATTGTAATTTATGCCACAACGAACAGAAGAAATATAATCAAAGAAACGTTTTCTTCGCGCGAGGGCAACGAAGTACACCTGTCGGATACGATAGATGAAAATGCATCTTTGTCGGACAGATTTGGCATTACCCTTACTTTCCTTGCCCCGAATAAAGATAAATTCCTTGAAATTGCAAAGAAAATCGCACAGGATAAAAATATTGAAATCAAAGAAGATTTTGACAAAAAGGCGGAACGCTTCGCGCTTTTAAAGGCGTCGCGCTCGCCAAGGGTGGCACAACAGTTTATAAATTCATACTCGGCGGAATAAAATGGGCAAACTTACTCCCGTAATACTTCTTACAATATCAAATATATTTATGACATTTGCCTGGTACGGACACCTGCGCCACAAGCAGAGTGCGCTTTGGCTCGTTGTGCTTGTAAGCTGGGGGATAGCATTTTTTGAATACTGTTTTCAGGTACCCGCAAACCGCATAGGTTCGTACTATTACAGTGCGGCACAGTTAAAAACAATTCAAGAGATAATCACCCTTGCGGTATTTTCAATATTTTCCGTTTTATATTTAAAGGAACAATTCCGCTGGAATTATCTTGTGGGATTTTTGTTTATAATTCTTGCGGCATTTTTTATATTTAAAAAATGGTAACATTTAAAACCTCATGACCCGATTTTGTGCTAAAGTAAAATTATGAAATATGTTCCTTTGCACTTACATACGGAATATTCGCTTTTAGACGGAGCAATAAAGGTAAAAGACCTGTTTAATTTTGCCAAAGAAAATGACATGCCCGCGGTTGCGCTGACCGATCACGGCGTTATGTTCGGCGTTATTGATATGGTTTTAAACGCAAAAGAATGCCCCGAAGTTAAACCCCTTATAGGCTGCGAATTTTACATATGCGAGGGCGATGTTATAGAGGATAAAACAACTAAAAAAACACTCTATCACCTTGTTTTAATTGCAAAAAATAACGAAGGCTACCAGAATTTAATTAAACTGGACTCAATCGCTTCAACTCAGGGCTATTACTATAAACCGAGAATTAACCATGAACTGCTTGAAAAATACAGCGGCGGAATAATTTGCCTGAGCGCCTGCATTCAGGGCGAAGTTGCAAGGAATATACTTGACGGGAATGAAGAAAAAGCGCTTGAGAAGGCAAAGTGGTATAAAAATCTCTTTGGTGAAGATTTTTACATTGAGCTGCAAGACCACGGGCTTGCGGAGCAGAAGGACTCAAACCCGAAACTTATTCAAATTGCAAAAGATTTGAATTTAAAAATGGTTATAACAAACGACTCTCACTATTTAAGAGCGCAGGATGCCCTCTGGCATGACACGCTTTTGTGCGAGCAGACAAAGTCCTCTAAATCCGACCCCAACCGCTTTAAATTCTCAAATAACGAATTTTACGTTAAGACGGTAGATGAATTAAGGCGCGCTTTTTCGTGGATGGATGATGAAGAGTTTACAAAATGTATTGAAAATACGGTTGAAATTGCAGATAAGTGCGATGTACACATAGAGCTTGGCAAATCCCACCTGCCGTCTTACCCTGTGCCCGAAGGATACACCATAAGCTCTTATTTTGATTATCTCTGCCGCGAAGGCTTAAAGAAAAGGTACGGAGAAAACTACCCCAAAGAAATAGAAGAAAGATATGAGTACGAGCGCGGCGTAATTGAAAAAATGGGCTTTCCCGCATACTTTTTAATCACATGGGATTTTATAAACTGGGCAAAAGAACACGGCGTACCCACCGGCCCCGGGCGCGGATCCGCAGCGGGAAGCATTGTTGCCTATGTTTTAGGGATAACCGAACTTGACCCGATAAGGCACCATCTGTTGTTTGAAAGGTTTTTAAATCCCGAGCGTATATCAATGCCCGATGTTGATATTGACTTTTGCAAACGCAGACGGGGTGAGGTTATCGACTATGTTACAAAAAAATACGGCGAAGACCATGTCTGCCAGATTATAACTTTTGGTACACTGGCTGCAAAAGCCGCCCTTAAAGCCGTTTGCAGGGTTTATGACATACCTTTTTCGGACTCTAACAAATGGGCGGGCATGATACCCTCCGCCCCCGGTACAAAGCTTGACGATGCGCTAAAAGACGGAATGGAGCTGAGGAAACTTTGCGATTCCGATGAAAAAGTAAAAAGGCTTGTTGATGAAGCGCGCCACCTTGAAGGGCTTAAAAATCAGGTCGGAACGCACGCTGCGGGCGTTATAATCTCACACAAACCGCTGGATGAGATTATTCCTATTGCTCTCTCAAAAGAAAAAACCACAACAACACAGTATCCCATGGTGCACATTGAAAAGCTCGGGCTTTTGAAAATGGACTTTCTGGGGCTTGAAACTCTTACCATTATAAGAGATACTCTCGATTTAATTAAAATGCGCCACGGGATTGACCTTGATATAAATAAAATCCCGCTTGATGACCCTCAGACTTTTGACCTTTTAAAACGCGGCGACACGGACGGTGTGTTCCAGCTTGAATCGGGCGGTATGAAAAAGCTTGTAAAAGACTTAAAACCGACTGTTTTTGAAGATTTGGGCGCTCTTGTGGCACTGTTTCGCCCCGGCCCTCTTGAATCGGGCATGGTAAAAGACTTTGTGGACAGAAAGCACGGGCGCCAAAAAATCGAATACGCCCATCCGCTTTTGGAGAAAATTTTAAAAGACACCTACGGCACAATTGTTTATCAGGAACAAATTATGCAGATATTCCAGACTCTTGCGGGCTATACGCTCGGTGGAGCGGATATGGTGCGCCGTATGATGGGTAAGAAAAAACTTGACGAAATGGCAAAGCAAAAAGGCATTTTTATTGAAGGAGCCGCAAAAAACGGCATGTCGGGCGAAGATGCCTCGGCGCTCTTTGAACAAATTGAAAGCTTTGCAAAATACTGCTTCAACAGAAGCCACAGCGCGGCATATGCTTTTGTCGCCTATCAAACGGCATATTTAAAAGCGCATTATCCTGTTGAGTATATGTGCTCAATTTTGACTTCCCAGGCGGATAATCAGGATAAAACACAACAGTACATCCTGCAATGTCAGGCTCTTGGTATAAAAGTGCTCCCGCCCGACATAAATAAATCTTCATCACAATTTTTCCCTGACGGCGACAACATCCGCTTCGGGCTTGCCTCTATTAAAAACGTCGGAGGTGCCGTGATTGAAGAAATTGAAAAAGAGCGCAAAGAGCGCGAGTTTGAAAGCTTCTTTGACTTTTGTTCGAGGGTAGATTCAAAATGTCTAAACAAAAAAACGCTTGAAAGCCTCATTAAAGCAGGTGCTTTTGCAAGCCTTGAAAAAAGCAGGAAACAGCTTTTGGATAATATTGATAAAGTCGTTGAACACGTTCATAAAAACAAAAAAGCGCAAGACAGCGGACAGGTCAGCCTTTTTGCGGCGCTTGGCGAAGAAGCGCAGGATTTAAACATCCCCACTTTTGAACTCTCGGGTTCATCCGATGACGAGTTTTCGGATTCTGAAATTCAACAGTTTGAGCATGATTTAATGGGAATTTACGTAACCTCGCACCCGCTTTCATCAATTAAAGACACTCTAAAATACATTACCACGGACACCGTAAGCGGTATTTTGGAAAATCCCGAAAATGACAAAAGTGTTACCGTTTGCGGTCTTTTGTCGCAAGTTGTCCAGAAGGCAACAAGAAAAGACCCCTCGAAATTCTTAAAAACGGGAATTATAGAAGACTTAACCGGAAGAGTTGAGGTTGTGATGTTCCCAAAAACCGTTGAGGCTTGCGGACAGTACATGAACAGCGAAGAAAGAGTAATCATCAAGGCAAAAATCCAGAACCGCGAGGAGCAAATAAACCTCATTATACAAGACATTAAGCCCATTGGTACGGTGAATTTGTTTAAAATAAGGTATAATCAGGATTTAGCTTTTGAAGAAAATATTTATTTAAAAGAAGTGCTCGCAAAATATAAAGGCGAGGATCCCGTGGTTATTGACTTTGCCGATGATAACGACGAGAGAGTGCAAATGCTTACAAATTCTAATCTCTGGGTAAAAAATGACCCGCAGCTTGAAGATGACCTTAAGCGCGCATTCAAAGATAAGCTTGATATGGAAATTGTGGCACTCAGGTAGGAGCAAAAATTGTTTGAATATAAAAAATTTAATAATATTATAAATCTTGGGGATCATTGTTCATCCGCTTTCATGCTCATCTTTTTTAATTTGAGAAAAAATAGTCAGCCTTTCGACTGGATAGTTAATATTAATCCACAAGTGCGGGGGGGGGCACTTTTTGCAAGTTGTCGAAATTTTGAAAGACAGATTTTGCAACTTTTTTGATAAAGATGATTTTGAGCCATATGATGAGGGTGAAAAAAATCCGGATAACAAAGAGCTTAAATTTCTTAATAAAAAGACAGGCTTTTTGTTTTCGCATGATTTTTTTGCGGACGGAACATTTGAGGCAGTATTTGACAATGTTAAAGAAAAATATTTAAGAAGAATAAAAAGGGTTTTAAAATTTTTAGATACCAAGGATTACAATAACTTGTTGTTTTTTTCAGACTGTAATCATGAAAAATATAGCGAAGATGTTATAAAAGATAGTGTTATTAGTGCCTTTTGGGAGCTAAAGAAACATTTTAAATCAAATTTAAGCCTTGTTTATTTTTGTGAAAATCACAAGATTGACTATAGTTTTGATGTGCAGGAATTATCAAATGATGTAATCTTTGTATCATATAATCAAAGGGTTGAAGGTTTTGTCAACTATTATGCACGATATTATTCATTGAAAAATTTTATAAATAAATATATTTACAAGAAATCAAATACATTAAGCAGCAAGTTTATTATGTTTATTATTAATTTTATTCCAAGTAAAGCACTTAGAAAAAAAATCAGAGAGTCTTACAGAAGAAAAATAGATTATTGCAACACTCCCGTGCAGGCGGGTGTTTAAATTTGCTACAGGCAAAAAACCTAAGCACTGAATATGTCTTTAATATCTTGATATGTGAGAGTTTTTGCGATATTTCTGTCAATAGATATAACACTATCCACAAGCGAGCGTTTATCTGTTCCCAATAAAACAAGGTTTTAATCTTCTTAAAAAGATGCCCTGTGCAATGAGTTATGCTCATCGGAACTTTATTTATGCTAAAATTATTTTAATTAAATACTTTTACCCGCGTCCGTAGCTCAGCAGGATAGAGCGTTGGTCTCCGAAGCCAGAGGTCATGGGTTCGACTCCCATCGGACGCAAAATTTACAGGGGGATTTATGACACTTTTATACATTATTTTAGCTTTTGCGGCAGGTTTTTTAATTGCGTATTTCATTGTTAAAAACAACCTCAAATTAAAATATGAACTTGAAAATGCAAAGCTGCAAACACAGCTGGAGAGCGTACAAAGCAATCAAAAAAGCACTCAAACTCTTTGCCAGACAATAAAAGAAGAATTTGTAAACCTTGCAAACTCGGCACTTCTTGAAAAACAACAAATGCTTGAGGAGCAAAACCTAAAAAAACTGGATTCACATTTTGCACCTTTAAAAGAACGCATAGGTGAATTTCAAAAAAAAGTGGAAGAGTTTAATCTAAACGGAGTGCAAAATACAAGCATTATACGTGAACAAATTAAATCTTTGACAAATGAAAACAATCTTATACGCACTCAGGCTGAAAATTTAACCCGTGCACTCAAAGAAAATTCCAAATCCCGCGGGATTTTTGGTGAAATGATTTTAGAGAATATCTTGAAATCATCCGGCCTTGAAAACAAATCGGAAAACCCCGAGCGCGGTGTTTATGTAACACAAAAAGGTTTTCGCTCAAACAGTAACCCGGATGGTGCAAAAATCACGCCGGACGCGGTTGTTTATTACCCAGAAGACAATAAAAATATTGTAATTGACTCAAAAATGTCACTTGTGGATTTTTTGGAATTTGTGAACTCGGATGATGATGAAACAAAAGAACGTCTTTTGAAACAATTTTACAAGGCAATTGAAGAGAGAATAAACGAACTGAGCACAAAGTATGATAACCTCGAAGGGCTTTCAACGCCCGATTTTACGCTTATGTTTATACCGGTTGAAGGCTGCATAAATTATATCTATTCGAACCCGAAACTCGTAGAAGACGCATATAAAAAGCGTGTTGTAATAGTGGGGCCTTCTTCTTTAATTGCGACTTTAAGGGTAATTAAATACTCCTGGGCACAAAAAAATCAGGAAAAGAACGTACGCGAAATTATAAAACTGGCTGACGGCATTTATTCAAAAGTTGTAACCCTGATAGGACACCTGGAAAAATTGCAAAC
This sequence comes from Candidatus Gastranaerophilales bacterium, assembly GCA_944324405.1. GTDB lineage: Bacteria > Cyanobacteriota > Vampirovibrionia > Gastranaerophilales > Gastranaerophilaceae > Galligastranaerophilus. The sequence goes on from CALUWF010000005.1 coordinate 44,707, forward strand.
AAACTTTGCCACCGTACAAAAAACCTTTCTCAATATTTTTACAACACTACAAGGGCGCGGAGGGCTTTTTTCACAAACAGAAAAACTCAGGGATTTTGGCGCTTCGCCCTCAAATCCCATTGATAAAAAATATATAGAAACAGGCGAGAGCGAGCTTTTAGAGGTAAAATTGTAAATTTTTGTAAAATTATTTGACAAAAATAAGTAAAAATACGCAAATAAAAAAATTTACATGCTTTAATGCAAATGTAAACTCCTCTATAAACTCCGTAATACTAATTCTATCCATCACGGCTTCAATGCATCTGCATCGAGCCGTTTTTTTTATTTGTTTTATCTTTTATTGTATGTTTAAACCAAACTACGACAGCCGGTATAGAATTTCACAAAAACTGTTGATTTTTTATTAAATTAATGCTATTTTATTTTTAGGTTGTTAAGCAATTAGATAACCTTAAGGAGAATGGTCTTAGGATAGTATTTCCAAGGTTTATGTTAATTTTAAGGTTTTATGTTTAGCTTATCAGCTTTGATGTTAGTTGAAGTGAAGTTTAGCTTTTAGCGTTTTAGGCATTTTGTGAAGTATAAATTCAACAATAAATATTTAAAAGATAACTCCAAACCCGGCAGCTGGCGCCGCGGATACGAGTATTTTCAAAAAGGACAAGTGGAAGAAATTGCCCTTAAAGACACGACTGTTACGGGTAAAATTAAGGGTAATTACAAATCCTACTATGAAACTTCTATAAAATTCAACAAAACAAGTGCAAAGCCTTCTTGCAGCTGTCCGCTTGATGAGCCTTGGTGCAAACATGCGGTGGCACTTGGTTTAACTGCTTTAAAAAACCATCTCTGGGATGAGTTTTTATATGAAAAATATGACGTTACCCCGGTTTTTGAAGATGAAGATTTACCGATGTGCGAAAACCCCAAAGGCGGCTATATTTTTCACTTTAACCCCAAAAGGCGTCAAAATTTCTTCTCCATCCTTGTAATGGACAGAAACACAAAACGCGTCATAAGGGATTTGGAAGGAATTTTTAAAGCGGTGCTTGAAGCTCAAAAAAACGACCCTTCTTTTGAGCTTAACAGTGCACAAAAGCTTGAAGCAATGATGTTTAAAATGCTCTTAAAGCAATCGCGCCTGGATAAAAAATCGGGCTGGTACGATGTACAGATAAGTAAATTTGACGAATTTTTCAGAATGCTCTCCAAAATGGAGGATGTGATTGACGCTAAAACGCACAAAAAAATCCGTTTTGACAACGGCGTGTGGAAATTGTGCCTTGCCGTCAATATTTCATATGTCGGAAATGTACTTTTATCTCTTTACTGGGAGCGTCCGGACGGCAGCGAAATATACCCCTTTGAAGAAATACGCTATTTTTCGCGCCAGCTTAAATGGGGCAGGTACAAAGATGTCATCTTCCAAACAGACGCACAGGTGTCTATTTTACCCCAATATCTTACAAAGGCGTCATTTACGGATATAAAAGATGCCGAGGGCGGAAAATTTATTTACGAAGAACTTCCCAAACTCAGAAAAATGATGAGCGTTTATTTAAGCGAAGAGATGGAAAAACTCGCCTTTGAAAAACGTCCGCCAAAGTGCATTGTGGAATTAAGCATTGATTATGATATGTCTCTTAAAGCTTCGCTTGATTTCGAATACGACGGAGTGAGAGTTCCTTACTCCAAAACGCCAAAAAGCCCCTATGTTACAATAAAACAACCGGAAAAAGACCTTTTATACTGGGTTAAAAGGGATACCGAATTTGAAGAACGAGCTTATCAAATGCTTCTTGCATGCCGGTTTGCACCAATGCAGACAAATAATTTAGCACTTGAAAAAGAATACGCAATCGACTTTTACAACTATTACATAAACAAAGCGGGCGAGGGCTGGGAATTTATCGAAAAAGACGACATGAGCATGTACAAGCTCAACAATAAAGGCTTTGAACTTAAGGCGGCGATTGACTTTATAGAAGAATCAACCGATAAATTTGAAATAGAACTCCATGGCGAAGTTGACGGCGAAATAATTGAATTTGAAAAAATTCAGGATTTAGTGTATGACGGCGCAAAATACTACAATACAAAAGGCAAAGGGCAGGCGGCAATCCCGGCTGATGATATTTTATCCCTTCTGAAATCCTTTAACACTTATGACGTTTACAAAAACGAGGAAGATAAGTTTATAGTTAAAACATATCGCGCGGGCGTTGTTTCGGAAATGGAAAATATGGGCGTGAAGCTTAAAATGTCGCGCAAATTTTCAAAGTTTTGGAAAGAGATTTCAACTTTTTCAAATATGGAAAATACTCCCCTGCCGAAGTCTACCGTCGCAACCCTTCGCGAATACCAGACAAAAGGCTACAGCTGGCTCTGGTTTTTGTATAAATACGGACTGAACGGCATTTTGGCTGATGATATGGGGCTTGGAAAAACTCTGCAAACGCTCACGCTTTTGCAAAAGGCAAAAGAAAAAGACGGCAAAGAGCCTTCTCTTGTAATCTGTCCGACATCGGTTGTTTTCAACTGGGAAAATGAAATAGAAAAATTTGCACCAAATTTAAAATATCTTGTCTTATCCGGAACAGAGAGAAAAACACAGTTTAAAAACATCCCGAAATACGATGTTATAATTACCTCCTACGCCCTTGTAAGACGTGATATTCAAGAACTTAAAAAACATGAGTTTCGCTATGTGATTTTAGATGAATCGCAAAATATAAAAAATGCGACCTCGCAAACTTCAAAAGCCGTTAAAGAACTAAAGGCAAGACATAAACTGGCTCTTTCGGGCACGCCTATTGAAAACAGGCTGGAGGAACTCTGGAGTATTTTTGATTTTCTTATGCCGGGATTTTTGTTTGACGCAAACGAATTTAACTACCGCTATGTTAACCCGATTGTCGAAAAAGAGGACAAAGCGGTTGAAAGGCGTCTTAAAGGGCAGATTTTCCCCTTCATATTGCGCCGTATGAAACGCGACGTTGCAAAAGACTTGCCCGACAAGATTGAATCCGTCGCATACTGCGAACTTACGCCGGAACAAAAAGACTTGTATTTACAAGTGCTTGACTCCACGAAAGAAGAATTGTTTAAATCAATTGAAACCGTCGGACTTGAAAAGTCAAGAATGTCCATATTCTCCGCTCTTTTGCGGCTGCGCCAAATCTGCTGCCACCCGAGGCTCTATGACAAGGAGGGTACTTTGGGCATAAACGACTCCGGAAAATTTGAACATTTGCAGGAAATGCTAGAAGAAATTATATCCGAAGGGCACAGAATACTTTTATTCAGCCAGTTTGTCGGCATGCTCGATATTATTAAATCATGGCTTGAAACAAAAGGCATTAAACACGAATATCTGTCGGGCGCGACCAAAAACCGTCAGGAAGTTGTCGAAAGGTTCAACAACGATCCCACAATACCCATTTTCCTTGTATCGCTTAAAGCGGGCGGCACGGGTCTTAACCTTACGGGGGCGGATTACGTTATTCACTACGACCCGTGGTGGAATCCTGCCGTTGAAGATCAGGCAACGGACAGGGCGTACCGTATCGGTCAAACAAAGAAAGTTTTTGTTTACCGCTTGATTACAAAAGGCACGGTAGAAGAAAAAATCCAGCGGCTTAAATCTAAAAAACGCTCGCTTGTAGACAGTGTTATATCAATTGACAGAAACATCGCAAAAACTCTCACATATCAAGATATTAAAGATATCTTCAGTGTTTAATAAAGAGTTTTGCGCCAATAATCCGAAGCAGCACATAATGTTTAATTCTGTTCTTTAACGATTTGTGTTATCTTGACTCCGTAGCAGTTATCAAGCGCCACAACAACTCCGCGCGCAACAAGTACCGAATCAACAAAAATATCAACCGGTTCTTCTTCTCTGTTATCAAGCATAACAACAGTCCCGGGCTCATATCTTAAAATATCTTTCAGGGGAATTTTTGTCTTGCCAAGCTGCGCGGTAAGTTTAACCTCGACATTTGCAATCTTTGCAAGATTTTCAAAATTAAAATCAGGATATGAGTTTTTTAACTCTTTTAAATTCTCACTCATAATAATATTTTACAACAATATACAATTCTTTGCCCAAAGAGAATATGTTATTTACATTTTTTAATATATAAAAGCGCAAAAAAAATTTTTCAGATGTTTTATAGGGGTGTTGTTAGTTTGGAAACGAGGATAGTATGCTTAAAATTCAGCCCTACAGCTACAGAGCAAGAATTAATTTTGGCGCAAAAAAACAGGAATACACACCAAAAGAAGTTCGTGAACAAAAAGAGAGAAATATTCTTACATCGGCAGATGCACTTTTATTTTACAGTGCAACAATAAATTCCAAAACGCGCGAAATGCTTCAAGAGCTCGTAAGAATTGCTTCAAAGGGCTATCCTTCAAATGAACTTAATGAACTTGAATATAAGGCAATTGAGGCAACAAAAAATATCCCGGTACCGGTTGAATTTCCCAATCATCCCTTAAGCATATGGGGCGGGCTGTATCTCGATTTAAAAGATGACTTAAAACTGCCATCCGGCATAAAAGGAATTATGAGCCGCGACATAGCGAAAGTTTTAAACGGCGAAACAAAACCCGATGAAATGACAAACCCGCAAGTATGGTCTATAAGCTATGAATACACAAACCCCGTAGGAGGGCAAACGGACATTGCGCGCGAAGTGCCGCAAGCTCTAAATAAGCAGGGCATAAATACAATTGCCGTTTCTCCAATGTTTAAAATAAGCACAAATGGTAAAAAGATAAACTACCTTGAAAAGGATGAAAACGGAAACCTTTATTATATAACTCCGAACAACAAAACTCTTGTACAAAAAATATACGAAGGCGATTTGCAAACAGGCGACAGGGTTGACAAATTCAGCGTTTATTACGGTGAATTCGGCGCCGACAAACAAAAAACCCTGTTTCTTTATGATGATGACATGTTTAATTTTGCAGATACAAATTCGCCAAATGTATATCAAAATCTGCCTCACAGTCCCGAAAGAGTCCGTATGGCGCAATTTAACAATATGACATACGAGCTTTTATCTCTTGCAAAAGAGGGACAGATAAAACTCCCGGGCTCTAAATTATTAAAAGCTCCGGATAAACTAATAGCACATGAAGCATGGCAATCTGCCGGACTTTTATGCAAAATGAGACTTTATTCACTTGCCGAAGATTCGATACATTCAAAAAGAAAAGATACAACCGACTATTTAAGAAAACTTGCAAATAATACAGCCGTTGTGGTGCACAATCTGGGTGACGGTTATCAGGGGCAAAGCTGGGATAAAAATGTTATGGAGGGATATTTTAATACCCTCTATGGCGGTTTTGCAAGAGATATAGTGGAAAACAGCTGTATTGCCGACATTGGCAACAGACATTTTATGCTCTTCGGCTCGCCTTCGCAAAGAATAGGCTTTTATAAAGATGTGCTCAACCCATCACATGCGGCACTTGTGCTTGCTTCAAGCATTGGGCCTGTTTCTGAAGGCTATAGAGATGAACTTGTAAATAAAGGTTTGTCTTCAAAACTTGACACTGTCGTAAAAATAAAAAATTCAAGAGGCTCACTTGATGTTTATCCAAACGGCGTGGACAAAGAAGGGCTAAGCGCAACAAGGGAAAATGTCGCAAAAATAAATTCATCCTTTGCCCGGGAATTAACAGAACTTTTCACTGACAATACAAAAGTTATGCCTTATTTAGAACATGCAAACGATAATGCAGAGCTTATAAATCCCGTTTCATTCTCGAGAAGGAAGAGAAATAACAAAAAAATCTTTAACGCGCTTTTACAAGACGCCGCAAAGAACAACGACAAGCCCTCCCCGCTTATTAACGGCAACAAACCCGCTGACTTTTACGAAGGAAAATACGGGATAGACATTGAAAACATCAATGCGGATACTCCCATATTCACAATGGCAAGCCGCCTTGATTCGCAAAAAGGCTTTGAAACAATGGTGGATGCCTATGCGATATTGAGTAAAAACTATGCCAAAAATCCATCCAAACTTCCCGTGCTTCTCATCTCGGGCGGGGGCGATGAGAATATTGCAAATTATATAAAAAACGCAAAAGACGAACTCGGGATAATGGGAAGAAGGATTTTATTCACACAAAACCGTATCTCTGAACCGGGACTTCTTTTAATGAATATGACAACAAGAAATTGTATGCCCTCGGACTTTGAACCCTACGGAATATCCGAACTAAAAGGGCTTTATGCAGGCTCTCATGTAATCGCGACCGAGGTGGGAGGAATGCAGTCGAACGGAGAAATCTCAAGAAAAATATACTCATACGACGATTACGGCGCAGACAAAGCAAACGCAATTACCGTTAAAGATTATGATTTTATCTGCATTGCGCCCGAATGGGAAAAACCGCTTTTAAGAGAGAAAAATGCGCAAAAACTCGCTCTTGCAATGCAAAAAGATATCAATTTAAGCAAAGAAGAAGCTCTTAAAATGGATTTAAACGCTCTTAAAACAGATGTTAGCTGGGATAAAGGCGCAATACAAAATTATCTTGAACAGATGAAAATAAAAACGACAAAATAATTTAAAAACCGCCCAAGCGGCGGTTTATTTATCTTAAAACACGGCGAGCATCCGCACAGGGCATTGCCGTTGTCCAGATAACAAAATCATTGAGAGGGGTCATGTATCTGCGTATAAAATCCTTATTTTTAATGGGTTCATAGCAAATTGTAGAAGGCAAAACGCCTTTTAAATACTCAACCAGCTCTCTTTGATCATCCGTCTTTGAATAATCATCGAGTACTTTTACAATATCCATAACATGCTGAGTTTAACTCTTTTTTTTATCAATCTCATCATGTTTGCTTAAAAATTTTACACAAGTTTATAAAAAATTACAAAAATACATATTCAGTTAAGAACCGCAATGACCGTGGCAGCAGCAAAACCGTCGGTGTGCGAAAGTGATACTTTAAAAGATATATTATCTCCTCTTTTTTTGCCTAACAGGTTAATTTTGGGCACACCGGAGGGCAAATTCTCGACTTCAAAATCTCTGCAAAAATATCCCTCTATACCAAGGCTGTAAAGCGCTTTTACGCAGGCTTCTTTAGCACAGTATCTCGCACAGAGGTGTTGCGCAAATTTTTTTGATTTATACGAATACTCTATTTCTTTTTTTGTAAAAATCCTGTTTATAAAAGGGTTGTCCTTGTCGGCATATTTTTTAAAACGTTCAACATTCTCTACATCTATGCCAAGACCTATGTTTTCAAATTTCATAAAATATTTTTACTCTAAATTTTTAATTATTTCATCCCTAAATTCGGTAGTTTTTGCTTGTCCGCCCAAATCACGCGTGAGCACTTTTCCTTCGCCCAAAGTCTTAAAAAGTGCCTTTTGAATTTTGTTTGCAATTTCAAATTCGCCAAGATATTTTACCATCTCAATCGCGCTGAGCAAAAGCGCCGTCGGGTTTGCGATATTTTGCCCTTTAATATCGGGCGCACTCCCGTGGACAGGCTCAAACACCGCACAATTTTGCCCGATATTTGCCCCCTGTGCAACGCCAAGACCGCCTATTAAGCCCGCGCACAGGTCGGAAACTATATCCCCGTAAAGGTTTGGCAAAACAAAAACATCAAACTGCGACGGATTTTGTACAAGCTGCATACAAAGGTTGTCTACAAGTATTTCTCTTGTCTTAATATTCGGGTACTCTTTTGAAACTTCTCTGAAACACTCCAGAAACAAACCGTCCGAAAGTTTGCAGATATTAGCCTTTGTAACCGCACAGACTTCGCTTCTGTTATTTTTTTGCGCATAGTCAAACGCCCATTTGCAAATTCTCTTCGAGCCTTGACGGGTGATTAATTTTATCCCCTCAACCCTGTCATCGTTTATTTTATTTTCAATTCCCGCGTATAAATCTTCGGTATTTTCGCGCACTACAATTAAATCAACATTATCAAAAGGCGTTTTAATCCCGGGGAGATTTTTTGCGGGACGAAGATTTGCAAATAAATCAAGCTCTCGCCTAAGCTGTACGTTAACAGAGCGAAACCCTTTTCCAATGGGCGTTGTGACGGGAGCTTTAAGAGCGACTTTATTTTTTTTAACAGAGTCAATCACGCGCTTTGGCAGCGGTTCGCCTTCGCTCAGCGCGACATCGGCGCCTGCGCTCTGTAAATCCCAGTTAATTTTAATTCCCGAGGCATCTAAAATTTTTACAACCGCATCTGTTATTTCAGGCCCGATGCCGTCCCCGTTTATCAAAGTAACGCTATACAAGGTCAAAATCTCCGTGTTTTTTCAAATGTTCAATTAAGCCGCCGTCGTTTAAAAGTTTAATCATAACGTCGGGCAGCGGGGTTATTTTAATTGTTTCGCCTTTTGTAAGGTTTTTTAAAATACCGTTTTTAATATCAAGCTCAAGTTCATCGCCTGCTTCAATGTTATCCGTATTGCACTCTATGGCTAAAAGCCCTATGTTTATTGCATTTCTGTAAAAAATTCTTGCAAAACTTTTTGCAATAACGGCGCCCACGCCCGCGATTTTTATTATCTGGGGGGCATGTTCGCGCGAAGAACCGAGTCCGAAATTATTTCCCGCAACAACAAAATCTCCTTTTTGCATTTTAGAGGCAAATTCAGGGTCTGCATCTTCAAGAACATGCTTTGAAAATTCTTCTAAATTGCTCCTTAAGTGAAAAAGTCTTCCGGGCGCAATGTGGTCTGTAGAGATGTTATCGCCGAATTTAAAAGCGCGTCCCTTTTTAACTAATTCCATTTTTACCTCCAAAAATACTTTATTTTTCTTAACTATTATAATACAAAAAGCAAATTTTATACTATAATATATACTATGTTAAAAATCGCAGTTATAGGTTTAGGGTTGATTGGCGGTTCGATTTTAAAATCGCTCAGCGAGAGCGACTGGGAAATTGCCGCAATTTCAAAATCGAGTTATGACAAAGCAAAGAGCTACACGCCGTATGCTTCGGATATGATTGAAGATGTAAGAGGTGCTGATGTTGTTTTTGTCTGCACTCCGATGAATGAAGCAAAAAGCACTTTAAAAAGGCTTGAAAACATTGTTTCGCCAAATTGTATCGTGTGCGACGTCTGCTCGCTCAAAGGTTTTCTTGAGGGTGGATATAAATTTAACTACATCGGAACTCACCCGATGGCGGGAGTGGAAAAATCGGGCTTTGACGCGTCAAAAAATGATTTGTTTCAGGGTGCAAAATGGGTTATAACAAGCCGTAACGCCATACTGGAAGAAATTATAAAATTTATGGGCGCAACTCCTGTTTTAATGAATGCAAAAACTCATGACATTGCAGCTGCGCAAATTTCGCACCTTCCCATGCTGATTTCTTTTGCGCTTTTTAATTCCGTTAAATCAGACGAAGCAAAAACAATTGCCGCAAGCGGATTTCGCGACACAACAAGACTTGCGATGACAAATGAAGTCCTTGCGGCCGATATGCTCAAGTTGAACAAAAAAAATATTGATAAAAGTATAGATTTATTTCTTGAAGCGCTTAATTACTTGAAAAACCTTAAGGATGATGAGAGAATAGAGGTGCTTAAAAACATAAGTCAACAAAGAGCGCTAATGTATGACAAAAAAGGCAAAAACAAGTTTACTCCTTAATAATATAAAAAATTATATTTATCAAAAATACCGCCAAATGCCTATTTTGGATAAATATATCCTAAAACAGCTTCTTGAAGTATTTTTGATGGGTGTAATTATTTTTACGTCAATCATTTTTGCCTCGGAAACTTTTACCCAGCTTATTAAACAAATAACCCTGTACGGCATACCTTTTAATATTGCTTTTATGATGATTATTTTAAACCTGCCGCAGGTTTTTGTAATGACAATACCCATTTCAACCCTTTTTGCGACGGTTATGACCGTTAACAGATTGAGTTTAAATTCTGAAATTACCGTCTTAAAGGCTTGCGGGATAAGCATTTCAAGGATAGCCCGCCCGATATTTGCCTTTGCAATAGTAATGACTTTTGTGAGCTTTTTTATAAGCGAACTTATTGTGCCCGCAACGAGTATGACCTCAAAACACCTTGCTATTTACTCGCTTCAGAAAAAGCATGTGCCTGAAGGCAGAATGAATTTCACGATGAAAGATGCAGACAAAAACGGAGTCTTAAAAAGACTTATCTATATTGAAGAATGCAAGGATAAAACGCTTAATAACATAACGCTTGTTGATTTGTCCGACAAAGATGCCATTCAAATTGTCCAGGCAAAAGCCGGCAGAACGGGGGAACTCGGCTGGATATTTAACGGCGGAGTAATTTACACTATATCAAGAAGCGGAAAAGTTTTTAATACCAGCCTTTTTGATGATTCGACCGTAAGTTTCGGGATTGAAAACGCGGACGGACTTGTAAAAGAAACGGCAAGCCAGTACAATTTCTTTAAACTTTTAAAATACATAAATAAAAATAAATTAGATAAAGATTTCGTCGAAAAGCTAAAAGTAAAATATCAGGTGGATTTATACGACAAACTGGCGCTTCCGGTTACGACAATAGCGCTCACAATCGTCGGTATTCCACTTGCAATAACCCCGCCGCGGGTGAGATACAACAGAGGATTTTTATTCAGCGTCATTATAATTTTTGTATACTACCTTATTCGCGCCTTTTCGCTTAATTTAGGCGAAACAAAGGCAATAAGCCCCTTTATGGCAGCGTGGCTTCCTGTCATTTCAATATTTATAATAGGCTCGCTTTTATATTACAAAAAAGCCTACACAATAAGCTAGAGCGCTATTTTTGAAAGCACATCGGGGAATTCATCAATTAATACCTGTGCAAATACGGCGGGGTCAATTTGCGTTGCGACCACTTGCAGCAAATCAGGGGGTAACTCCTCTACCATAGGTATTAAAAACTCCGGATCCAAAACATCCATACACTTTAGTATGTCATGTTTTTCCATGGTGCGCATCGGACGGGTTATATTTTCAGGGCTTATTTGCTCCATAAGTTCGGGTTTTTCATTTACTAGAGCAACCATAAGGCCGACTTGGTCATATCTTTCCATATTTTGAAGCATTTTTGTAAAGTCTTTATCGCGCATTGACTCAATAAAAGCAAGGTGTTCGTCTTGCGTTTTATCCTTCATTGAGTAGCCGAATTGCTGAACCAAAATGCGCTCCAATTCCGAAGGATTGAGAGCCTCAAAATATTTCATCACATCTTTTCGCTCAACTTCTTGGTTTTCAAAAAACTTGTCCACATCTTCCTGCGGCATAAGAAGGAAGATATCTTTTAGCGTAAATCTTTGCAGCACAACCGATAAGAGCTGTTCTGTGGGGAGTTTATTCAGCATTTCTATTATTTTATCAACCCTAAAATACTTCAAGCCCCACAGCAAATCTTCCTGTTCAAGGTAAGGAAGGAGCTTTTGGAGGTCATTTTCAGAGAGATTGCTTATGATAAGATATCTGTTTTGAGGATCGACCAGCTGCAAAATTTTAGCAAGCTTTCTGGGGTTTTGCATGGCCGAAGAAATTAAAGACGCAGCCTGATTGCCTTGAAGTTCTTCAAGTTCCATTACCTCTTCGATACTTTTCGAGCTGTACTCGTTCAGCCTTTGAGTGGTGATTTCAAAGTATCTTGTCAGATAATTTAAATCTAAATTAAGCTGAATCAATTTTTTAACCCCGTGAAATTTGCTGCTATATAAATTAACAAAAAATTTATACGCAAATTACGCAAAGTTAAAAAATTGTAACATGATTTAACATTTTATTGCTTGGGCGCAGTTCTCACAAATACCGTCGTTGTTGAGTTCTCGATACTTCCAGCAGCGCTCGCACTTTTGCCCTGTAGCTTTTTGAACTTTTACAATGTAGCCGTCCTGCTCAAATTCGCTTATAGTTTCAAATTTAGCACTCTTGTCCACAAAAACATGCGAAACAATATATAAATCGCCAAGTTCATTTTTGTATTTTTCAAGCAGTTTTTGATTTTGTTCGTTTTCGCTGTAAATCAAAATATCTACTTCCAAAGAGCTTCCGACAATTTTTTCATCTCCCGAACGCAAAGGCTCAATCGCATGAGATACAATATCGCGGGTTTTTAAAAGTTCGCCGAATTCTTTTTCTAACTCTTCATTATCCCACTGCGGCTTAACTTCAACCCAGTCGGAGAGCAAAATACTCTCTAAACCGCCTCTTTGGCACTCAGGCATATTTTGCCAGATGTCCTCTGCCTGATGCGGCATAACGGGAACCAAAATACGTGCAAGCGTTTGCAGAATTTCATACATAACGCTCTGGCAGGCGCGGCGGGAGAGAGATTTTTTACCCGAAGTGTAGAGTCTGTCTTTTACAATATCAAGGTAAAAAGCGCTCAGATCAACTGCCGCAAAGTTTTGCAGATATTGAAAATACTTATAAAACTCATAATTTTCAAATGCTTCATTTACATTTTTTACAAGAGCATTTAGCCTTGAAAGTGCAAATTTATCAATGCTTTTAAGCTCATCATAAGCAACATGGTCAACCTTTGGGTCAAAGTCAAACAAATTGCCGAGCAAAAATCTTGCGGTGCTTCTTGTTTTTTTGAAAATTTCAACAAGATACTTAATGATATTTTCGCCGTTTTTAATGTCGTTTCTGTAATCCACGCTTGCCGCCCAGAGCCTTAAGACATCCGCGCCGTAGACTTTTGTAACTTCTTGAGGCAAAATAACATTGCCCAATGACTTTGACATTTTCCTTCCTTCGCCGTCAAGCACAAATCCGTGGGTCAAAACGGTTTTATAGGGAGCAGTGTTTCTTGTTGCAACGCAGGTCAAAAGGGAAGATTGGAACCAGCCGCGGTGCTGATCCGAGCCTTCAAGATACATTTCAACAGGGATTGTGCCAAGCTCGTCGGAGCGTTTTTCAACAACGGCAGACCAGGATGAACCGGAGTCAAACCAAACGTCCATAATATCCGTTTCTTTTTCAAATTCGCCGCAGCCGCAGTCGCACTTAAAGCCTTCCGGCACAAAGTCTTTAGCCTCATATTTAACCCATGCGTCAGAGGATTCTTTTTCAAATTTATCTGCAATTATATTTATTGTTTCATCAACTACAATTGCCTTGCCGCACTTTTTGCAGTACAAAACGGGAATGGGCACACCCCAGGCTCTCTGGCGTGAAATACACCAGTCAGAGCGGTTTTCAACCATGTTGGAAATTCTTTTTTCGCCTGCCGCGGGAATCCATTGCACGTTTTTAATCGCTTCGAGAGTTTGATCTTTAAATTCGCCGACGCGCACAAACCATTGCGGGGTTGCCCTGTACATTACGGGGTTTTTACATCTCCAGCAGTGCGGATAGCTGTGGGTAATGGGCGCTTCTTTTATAAGCGCGCCGAGTTCTTTTAATTTATCTATAACAATTCTGTTGCCTTTATAATACGGCGTTCCTTCAAGTTCTTTTACCTGAGATGTCCAGCGCCCTTTTGAATCAAAAGGCGAGAAGGTTTCAATACCGTACTTTTGGCAAATTTCCCAGTCCTCAAGACCGTGCCCCGGGGCTGTATGTACGGCACCCGTACCTGCTTCAAGGGTAACATGCTCGCCCGTTAAAATCGGAGAAAATCTCTCGTACATAGGGTGTTTTGTTTTAAGATTTTCAAGCTGCGAGCCTAAAAGTGTCGAGCCTGCAAGTTTTATGTTTTCCCACTCAACATCATTTGTAAAGTTTTCAAGCAAGCCCTTTGCCACAATATAGTTTGCGCCTTCGTATTCAAAAATTTGGTATTCAAAATCAGGGTGCAGACTTATTGCCATATTTGAAGGGATTGTCCAGGGGGTTGTTGTCCAAATTATGCTGTATAGCGCTAAATCAGACTCAATGTTTGCCATTTTATATATTTTTTTGCAATCTTCATCGACAAATTTAAACTTTACATAAATTGATTCCGACGTGTGCTCGGCATATTCAACTTCCGCCTCGGCAAGCGCTGTTTCACAGCTGGCGCACCAGTAAACAGGCTTAAGACCTTTTTGAATGTAGCCTTTTTTATACATTTCATAAAAAATTCTTATCTGCTGCGCTTCATAATCCGGAGCAATTGTCAAATAAGGATTTTCCCAGTTGCCCAAAACACCAAGACGCTTAAAGTTTGCCTCTTGTCCTTTTAAATTTTCAAGGGCAAATTCTCTGCACTTTTGTCTTAGTTCATAAGGACTTATCGCCTCTCTGCCGCCTTTTATTTTTTTTACAACAGCGTTTTCGATGGGCAGCCCGTGTGCGTCATAACCGGGTACATAAGGGGCGTAAAAGCCTTTTTGGGCTTTATATTTAATTACGATATCTTTTAAAATTTTATTTAGTGCAGTTCCTATATGGATTTTATCCGAACTTAAATACGGAGGGCCGTCGTGAAGAATGAATTTATTTTTTTTGTCGCGCTTATTTACCGTTTTTTCATAAATTTTATTATCTTCCCAGAATTTTTGAATTTCAACTTCTCTAACCGGAGCGTTTGCACGCATTGCAAGTGTTGTCTGCGGCAGGTTAAGCGTATTTTTAAACTCTTTCTTTTCCTCTGTCATATTCTTATAAATCCTCATATATTATGATTTTATTTTATGATAAAAATATTAATTTTCAAAATCTATATACATTGGCAACAAAATAAAAATTAAGCATTGTAAAGTTTTTTATTTTTATGGCAATTTTTTATTTTCAGCGGATTTAAAAAAGTGCACTAACAAAATAAGGTCAAAAACTATGTTAAAAATCGCATCAGGCATTAACAACAACTTTAGAATACAAGCGCCGGCATCAAATCCGATTGTAAAAAATAAAGCAATTTCTTTCGGCGGCAATTATGAACTTAAAAGTATCGGCGAAGATACTTTTGTATCAACTGCCGTACCTGCCGCAAAAAGCTTTGTTGACAGTTTAGATGATAAAGAAAAAAAGCTGCTTGCACAAAACATTGCAAGGGCAGGCTACAGCGCATTTAACGACAAAAATTACAAATTATGCATAGCAAATTTAAGCAAATCACTTGAAATTTATCCGCAAAACGCAAGAGCGTACCATGCAAAAGCAAGTGCGGAACGCGAAGAAGGAATGTACGAAGAGGCAATTGAAGACTATAAAAAAGCTCTTGAATTAAGCCCCGATTCCATAAATTCACTAAATTTGCTTGCCCTTACAAAAACAAAATATGCAAAAGAACTGGAGAGCACAGACAGGCCGGCGGCTGCAATGCTAAGGCAAGAAGCACTTGAAGACTATGATAGTGCAATTAACGTTTTGGAAACTTCGCAAGCGCAAGACAAGACAAGAAAAATTGCCGATATTCACAGCAAAAAAGCTGATTTACTGATGAATATGAGGGAATACGAAAAAGCAATGCAAGAGCTTGATAGCGTAATTGATTTAAGCACAAGTGAACTCGATTATGAACCAAGTATCAGCGGTATTAAAAAATTAGAAACAAAAATCGGCAGTGCACACCACAAAAAAGGCGTATGCCTGCGCAAATTGGCACAAAGTCCGTATTCAAGCTTAAATGAAAAAGCCCGCGATGAATTCAGCGAAGCAATTAAATATGTGCCTACTTCGGCAAACAGCTACTATGAAAGGGCAAAAATCAATATGCGCAATAGCAGTGAAGATGCAATCGATGACATCAAAAAAGCAATTGATCTTGCGCCCGAGCGCCCCGCATACTGGGAATTTTTAGGAAATATTATGTCGATGAGCGATGATGAAACAGACAGACAATTTGGGGTTGAATGTCTTGCAAGAGCCATCGCACTAAGGAATTAATTTGTTCTCTATGAACAAAAGGGGAAAGACTCTCCTCTCAATCCGAGAGGAGTTTTTTTTATTGATTTTAAGCTTTTATGTGCTAACCTTAAAACTATGGACAACACATTAAAAATAGCTATTCCAAACAAAGGAAGACTTTCAAGCAAAATTTACGAACTTTTAAACAACGCGGGGCTGAGCTTTGGAACTAAAGACGAGAGATGTCTTAAAATTGCAACCAAAGACGGTAAATACTCTTTAATTTTTGTCAGAACTCAGGACATACCGCGATTTTTGGAGGCAAATGTCGCCGATGTGGGCTTTACGGGCTGGGATGTTGTTGTAGAATCTCAAATTGAGCTTGAAAAAGTAAAAGAATTTGACTTTGGCGCCTGCGAAATGGTTGTTGCGGTTAAAGATGACGACCCTTATAAAAGCGCAAAAGACTTGCCCGAGGAGATTAACATTGCCACATCCTTCCCAAACATTGCAAAAAATTATTTTGAAAAATTGGGCAAAAAAGCTCACATAATAGAAGTTTCGGGCGCGGTTGAGATTACCCCTTCCCTTGGTTTGTCAGATGTTGTAATTGACATAACATCAACCGGGTCAACGCTAAAATCAAACAGATTGAGAATTATAGATAAAATTTTAAAATCCAGCGCGGTTGTGGTCGCAAGAAAAAATCTTGAAGTTGACAAGAGGAAAAAATTAAACTCCCTGATGAGGGCGCTGAATTCGGTTATAGATGCGGCGGATAAAAAATATTTAATGGTGCATGTGCCAAAAGATAAAGTTGATGAAGTAAGAAGCTTCATGCCGGGGCTTTCTTCGCCCACCGTAACGCAGCTTTGGGGCGACAGTGAAAATGTCGTAATTCATGTTGTCGTAGACAAAGACAAAGTCTATGACAGCATAGACCACCTGAAAGCAATAGGCGGCAAAGGTATTTTAATTTTAACGGTTGATCAAATGGTGGAATAATGCAAAGTAATATTGAAAAACTCCTTGAAACAATGCGTATTTTAAGGGGTGAAAACGGCTGTAAATGGGACAGAGAACAAACACACAAGAGCATTCGCGAAAATATGCTGGAAGAAGCTTATGAGGCAATTGACGCCATAAATGCGGATGATATGAAACATTTAAGAGAAGAATTGGGCGATGTACTTTTGCAAGTTGTACTGCATGCTCAAATTGCTGATGACGAGGGCTTTTTTAACTTTAATGACGTTGCTGGGACAATTAATGAAAAGCTTATTCACCGCCACCCGCACGTGTTTTCGGACACAAAAGTAAAAGATACAAAAGAAATTCTTGCTAACTGGGAAAAATTAAAACAAGAAGAAAAACCGCACAGGAAAAGCGTTTTGGACGGCATTTCAAAATCCCAGAGCGCACTTATGAAAGCGCAAAAAATTTCTAAAAAAGCAGTAAGAGCGGGTTTTGAATGGCAAAATATAGAACAGCTTAAAGAGTGCGTTAAAAGTGAATTTACAGAGTTTGAAACAGCCAAAACGCAGCAGGAAAAAGAGGAAGAGTTCGGAGATATCCTCTTTGCCCTTGTAAATCTTGCAAGGTGGAATAAAATTGATGCGGAGCAGGCACTTAATATTGCAAATGAAAAATTTATAAAAAGGTTTAAAAAAATGGAAGAACTTGCGCCAAAGGCGCTTTGCGAGCTAAATTTTGACGAGTGGGAAGAACTTTGGGCAAAGGCTAAAAAAGAAACACAAAATTAGCCGTATTTTCTATTCCCATTTTCTTGACACTTTTTTAAATATACTATATCGTTTATGAGTACCATTTTTAATACAGCAAGAAACAGGCGACTCCGATGCTTCATCAGCTTCATTCTGCGATTTTATTCTCTTGACTATAATTGAACAAAATTCATCAGCTTCATTCTGCGATTTTATTCTCTTGACTATAATTGAACAAAATTCATCAGCTTCATTCTGCGGTTTTATTCTTTTTACAACAATAGCTTCATTTTTCTTTGTTCCAAAAACTGTTTGTCCATAAAAAGATACTTTTCTTACAATCATATACAACAACCCTAAAAAATAATATTAATATACCATAAAAATATTTACAAAACAATCAGTACATTTACACAAAAAACCTTTTAGCGTATAATCAAGCCTATGAGAAAGTTGATTTTATTCTTCATTTTCACAGTGTTTTTTGCGGGTGCTGCAAATGCTAAAAGTGTTGAGTTTTCGGCGGTTTCAAATGCCGAACTTGAAGTTGATAAATCAACAAAATACGCAGATACCATGACGCCTTCCATTAAAAATCTTCTCGATGTCGTTGAACAGATTAACAACAATCAAAGCGGGTTTACGATTTTTCTAGGGGACAATTTAAAAGGGCCCGATAAATATAATCTTGTTATGTTTGCAAAGATTATAAGAAAGCTTAAAAAGCCCGTGTATGCGCTTGTTGGCGACAAAGACGTATCTCAGACAAAAAATCTTGATAAAAAAGAATACTACAGAGTTTTAAACATTTTCTCAAAAAACAGAATTAAAGATTATCCCTATACAAAGAAAATTAACGGTTTCATCTTTGTATTTTTAGACGGCGTAAACCAGTTCATACCGACGCAATACGGATATTACAAAGAAGATCAAACGGCACTTTTGGATGAAATATTAAACAAATACAAAAATAACCCTGTTGTAATTGTAGGGCACTATCCCATTTTTGCATCGGATGAAATAAAAGAAAACATGCTGCCAAATAATATAAATTCGCTGCACACAATACTTTCGCACCATAATAACGTCATTGCGGTCATTTCGGGACATCACAACATTGATGACGAGTATACAAAAGACGGTATTTATAATATAAGTGTACAGAGTCTGAGCAGAACGGGCGAGTACAAAAAAATATACATAGATTATGATGAAAAAACAAAAAGCACATTTGTCAAAACAAGAATTTACGGCATAGAACAATAAAAAGTTAAGGAGTAAAAATGGAGCAACTTTATCAAAAAATTAAAGACATCTGCCGGAAACATTCAAATATTTTGAATGTCATAATTCTGGCGCTTTTTTGTTATTTATTTTTATTTCACAATTTAGGCTATTACCCGCTTGTTGACATTGACGAAACAAGATATGTCAATATGTCGCGTGATATGTTCTTTTTAAGGGATTATGTAACACCATATTTGAATTTTGAAAATTTCCTTGAAAAACCGCCGCTGTATTTCTGGTTTAATGTTGCGGCATATCATCTTTTTAATGATACCGGCGTATTTGTTTCACGTTTTGCAACAGCGCTTTGCGCAGCATTTAGCATATTTTTCACATACTTTTTTGCTTCAAAAGTTATGCGCTCAAAAGCATACGGATTAATTTGCGCTTTTGTTCTTCTCTCCTCCGTATGGTTTTTGCTTTTATCTCACATTGCAATACTTGATATGAGCTTTATGGCTTTTTCAATGGCTGCCATATACTGCGCTATATTAAGCGAATTTGTAAAAAATGAAAATAAAAAATACTGCTGGTACTTTGCATATTTCTTTATGGCGCTCTCAGTACTTGCAAAAGGATTAATCGGTATTATTATCCCTGCTATGGTAGTATTTTTGAGCTTCTTGGCATTCAGAAAAACAAAAGAGCTTTTCAAACCCTCAAATATATTGCCGGGCATCTTAATATTCCTTCTTGTTGCCATGCCCTGGCACATTTTGGTCTATAAGGCACATGGAAGCATATGGTTTAATGATTACATCGTAAAACACCACTTTGCAAGGTTTATAGACTCTTCTATGGGTCTTGGCAGAAAACAGCCGTTCTTATTTTATATCCCCATTATATTTGCGGGAATTATGCCATGGAGCGTGTCATTTATCTGGCAAATATGCCGCGGTATAAAATCCGCTCTTAAAAACTATAGAGCCGCAAAGTCGATAAAAGTGTGGTTTACGTCAGATACAAACGACAAGAAAGTTATTCTTTTTTCCGTAATTTATGCTCTTTCAACGCTTGTATTCTTTTCAATTTCAAGCTCAAAACTTCCCACATACGCGCTTACTCTTTTCCCGGCGCTTTCACTTATAATAGGTTATTTTTGGTGGGGTTATGTATGCTTTGATAAATACACGAAAAATCTTAAAATCTCAAGCCTCATAACTTTTATAATATTTATCATTGCAGGCATTGTAGGGGCATTTATGTTTTATTTCCCGCCGGAGATTTTAAGCATTTATATGCCCAAGCTCAGCACTTTTGGTAATTGGGCATGCATTTGGCTTATTATAATGCCTTTAATAGGATGCCTTTGCATAATTGCAAAAAACCGTGCACTTTTGTTTATATCCCATGTTATTCTTATGCTTGGGGTTATGCTGATTTCAACGGTTCATGTTTTTCCGATGATTACAAGCTTCGGACAAAACGAACTTGAAGATTTTTCAAAAATCGCAGCATACGATAAAAGCAGCGAACTTGTCACATTTGGCTTTGCAAGAAAATATTCGCTTATGAATGATTTTGATAAAAGAATAATCTACATCATTCACACAGACAGCAAAGACATTGAAGACTTTAAAAAGGTTATAAAAAACAAAAAAGACAAACCCGTTTATGTGATTATTAAAAACGATACATTTGAACACTTTAAGCCGCAAGGACTGTTTGAAGACCTGAAAACGGTAGAAAAAGGCGATAAGTATATCCTGTTTGTCACAAAATAACTAAAACGGAATAACAACGCAAAACTCGGTGCAATACGCATCGAGTTTTGTTTTATCCTGTTTTTGAGTGTTAAAAAATATCTCGCCCTTATGTTTTTCCATTATTTTTTTACAAATTGCAAGCCCAAGGCCCGTTCCCTCGCCTATTTTTTTAGTTGTAAAACCGGGCTGGAAAATTTTCTTTTTGTTTTTTTCATCAATTCCAAGACCGTTGTCTTTAATTGAAACAAAGAGTTTGTCGTCTTCTTTATAAGTATTAATTTCAATGCTTGCGCCATATTCTCCTATTTTATGAGTCTTTGTTTCAAGCGATTGAATTGCATTCATCAAAATATTCAAAAAAACCTGATTAAGCATATTCGGGTAACATTTAATCGGCTTTAGCTCGGCATAATTTTTTATAATCTTTATTCCTTTTTTCGTTTTATGTTTTAAAAGGTCAAGCGTCAAATCAAGCTCTTGGTTGATATCCGCTTCCTGCTGCACCATTTCATCCAAGCGCACAAAACGTTTTAGAGAACGCACGAGATTGCTTATCCGCTTAATCGCTTCAGAGTCAATGGAATTTAAATCTTTTAAGATGTCGGTGTCAATTTCGTTTGAATTATAAATTTTCTTTGCTATCTCATTATTTGCGCTTATTGAAGCAAGAGGAGTATTTATTTCATGTGCAACAGAGGCTATAAGCTGGCCCAAAGATGCCATTTTTTCTGCGTTTATAAGCTGTAATTGAGTTTCTTTAAGCTCTTTTATGGCATCTTCAAGTTCTTCTTTCTTTTTTGTAACCTGATTAAAGAGAATAACCTGAAAAATAGCGCTTGAGATTTGTCCTGAAATACCGACCAGAAGCTCTTTTTCAATCTCGCTTATTTCTTTTTTGGGCGTAAAAATAACTATTATACCCAAGACCTCCGAACTTTTTATAATCGGAATAATAATCCGATTGAGCGGCGCTTTAAGAGGTTCCCCGGAGCCGTTATGTTCCATTAGGCAAAACTGAAAAGAATTTTTGCCGTCATAAATATTTTTTAAAACCTTTTTATCATATACGAGCGTCTCTCCTGTTTGGTTTGAAAAAGCGGAAGGGTAGACATATTCAATTGCAAATTTTTCTTTTATTTCATTTGCATAATACACTTTATGTGCGCCAAAGACTATACTCAGCTCCTTTAGTGCAGTTTTAATAACACTTTTAACGTCAAGCGTTTCTCTTATACTTGTTGATATTCTGTTTAAAAGCGCCATTTTAAGCGCCTGATTTTGTGCTTTTGAATTTGTATTTGAAAATTCAAGATTTTGAATTTTCAATACTTCGTTTTCTTTTCTTAATTTTTCAAGCTCAAGCTCTTGCGTAACGTCATAAAAATAAACGACTTTATACTTTTTAAAAGTAAAGGATTTAATTATGTAATATAAAAATTTTCTCTCCTCAAGCTGATAAAGTGCGTACGTCGTAAAATCCGTTCGTGCTTTAATTGCCGCAACAAGAGGCGAATAGGACATAAGTTCACTTGTTTCAAGCAGGCAGATATCGCAATAAAATTTATAGTTTATTTTTTTAAGCGAATCTATGCCCAAGGCTCCTTCGGGCTTAAAAAAAGTCTTTGCAAAAGCTTTATTGCAATGAA
The DNA here is from genome assembly GCA_944324405.1 of Candidatus Gastranaerophilales bacterium. Classification (GTDB taxonomy): domain Bacteria; phylum Cyanobacteriota; class Vampirovibrionia; order Gastranaerophilales; family Gastranaerophilaceae; genus Galligastranaerophilus. The sequence goes on from CALUWF010000005.1 coordinate 66,875, forward strand.
GAAAATTTTCGTTAATATCATAAATAATTACGGGTTCTTTTAAATTATGATAAAAACTTCTTAAAATTTTACTCATACATTAATCTTTTGCACTATAAAACAAAGTCATCCGTGCTTTTTTTGACATAAAGACCGAAACCTACAGGCTTATAGCTTGCATTTTCATTCTTTAGACTGAAATTTTCTTTATTTAATTCGTTTAATCTCTGTCTTAGTGTTTCATTTTCCGTCTTTGAACGGATAAGCTCAACAATAACCTCGTCAAGCCCGTCCATTTTTTCGCTTAATACATCCGAAATTTTTGAAACAATATTATTTTCGAGATTTTCAAGTTTTGCACTAACATCAAGCGAATGATAAGAAGCAAGAGAAGCCACGGCATTTTCCTTGTTATAACGTGATTTAGCACGGGTTAAAAAATTGCCTTCACTTAAATTTACAACCGATGTATCTAAATCTTGTCCTCTCATTTTTTCCTCGCGCTCATTCTGCTTCATACGTTCAACCACTCTGTCCACTTTTTCTTTTTTTGTGTCACGGCTTGAGCGGGTATGTTCGTATAATTCTTTAACTTTTCTAAGTACGTCTATATCGCTTTTTGAAAAATACACATTGCCAAAACCGTCTTTTTTAGGCTTTAGGCAAGCTTTTTGGCACCAGCTTGAAACTTGGGCCGCACTTGTATTTAATATTTCTTCCACCTGATTTGCGTTAACGATTTCTTCGACGTTGCTATCTGTTGTTTGATTGGCTGTATAACTTCCCACCTGATAAATTCCTCAAAAACTAGATACCAATATTATAGATTAAATTTTTCAAAAAAGCAGTTTTGTTATTTAATTTTTACAAAAATTGTAATAGAATTTTAAAAGCAAGTTACAAAGGGGGTTTTAGCACAAATGGAGTTTAAAAAAGGATATTTCATAACCTTTGAGGGGGCTGACGGCTGCGGGAAAACAACCCAGATAAAGCTTTTAAATAAATATCTTATTGATATAGGCGCAAAAACGCTTTTAACGCTTGAACCCGGGGGAAGTGATTTAGGAAAAAGTTTGAGGGAAATTCTGCTTCACTATGACAAACCGGTTGCAGACCGCGCCGAAACTTTTTTATATCTTGCCGACAGAGCACAGCATGTAAATAATATTATAAAGCCGGCACTTGATGATAAAAAAATCGTCCTTTGCGACAGATATGTTGATTCAACTCTTGCATACCAGGGATATGCAAGAGGAGGCAGCATTGAAGAATTAAATACTTTAAACAACATTGCAACAGGCGGACTTAAAAGCGATTTAACAATTGTCTTTGATATAGAAAGCGAAATTGCACAAAAACGGCTGGGCACAACAAAAGACAGGCTGGAAAAAGAGGGTCTTGAATTTCACAAAAAAATACGCACAGGCTACCTTGAGCTTGCAAAGCTTGAACAGAAGCGGATAAAAGTTATAAATGCAAACAGAAGCATTGAAGAAATATTTTCGGATGTTAAAAAAATCGTCGGAGAACTTTTAAATATATGAAAAAAACAATAATTTCACTTTTTATATTTTTTAACCTTGCAGCGGGCGTGTACGCATCAGAGCTTACGGACGGGATAAAACTTTTAAATACAAATAAATTAAATAAAGCATGCGAGTTTTTTAAAAACTATACGGACAACCATCCTAACGATCCTGACGGACATTACTGGCTCGGCTATTGCTACAAACGTACAGGGCAGGATGAACTTGGCAGTTATCACCTGCAAAAATCTTTCGAACTCTCGCAGACAATTGAAGATATTGATATTGTTGAACCTGCCGGTTTTAAAAACCAAAACGACTATCTTGATATAGCGCTTATGTATCTTGAAAACGGCGAGTTCGATAAAGCGCACACATACTGCGATATGACAATAAAACTTAACCCCGAAAATGCCGAAGCTTACATTATGCGCTCAAAAATTTACCTTGCTCAGGGTGATAAAGACAATGCAAGGGCTGCGGCGATACGTGCAATCCAGTATGATAATGCACTATTAGACTCAGATACTGCGCGCGAGTTTGATATTGTTGAAATTCCTCCTTTTGATTTTGAATATTACAACTCAAAAGGGGTTGAATACTTTTATAAGGGCGAAATTGAAAACGCAATAAATTGCTTTAAAAAATCACTTGATATGAATTTTAAAAATGTTGTTGCCCTAAATAACCTTGCGCGCGCATATATCAAGCTTCAAAATTATGACGAAGCAAAATCCGCTCTTAAAAAAGCACGCATTTTTGCTCCCAAATATTTTGAAACCTATCTGAATTTGGCTCACATTGCAAAGCTCGAAAGTCAAAGAGCGGATATTGGCGACTTTACGAGAAAAAAATACTTAAGAGAACGGCAAAAATACCTTAATATCGCCATTAAAAACAATCCAAACGACAAAAGAGCATATCTTGAAATGGGAAATTATTATTTAGAACAAAGAGATTTCAAGGAAGCTATCAAAAATTTTGAAACAGCACTTATCTATGATGATGAATACTATGAAGCATATCTTGGGCTTGCAATAGCAAATCTTAAATCGGACAATTTACAAAAAGCGCTGCTCGCGCTCAGAAATGCCGGCGCTCTGAATTCAAGGTCGGATGAAATTTCTTATTACCTTGCTAAAATGTGTATTTTGGATAACAGATTTGATGAAGCAAAAGATTATCTTGAAGATGCACTTTCAAAAGCCGAAAATCCCGAATATTACCTTGAAATGGGTAAAATAGAATACTACAAAAATAACTATACAAGCGCAAGGGAAAATTTCATCAAAGCCTGCTCGCTTGATGTAAGACTTAAAAACATGGCCGAGCTGCACAATTACCTCGGACTTTGCTATTACCACATGAAAGATTTAAGAAAAGCGGTCATTAATCTGCAAAAAGCAAATGAACTTGAAAACAACAACGTGATTTATATGTATAATCTTTCGCTCGTTTATAAAACCACAAGACAAAATGATTTATACGAAAAAATATACAATAAAATTATGAATTTTAAACCCCAAAGTGTGCGCGACTATATTGACTTAAGCACCATATACTACGACAGGGGGCAAAGTGACGTTGCAAAGACAATTCTTGATGAAGGCATAAGAAAAATGCCCGAGAAAAAAGCACTCTACAGTGCAAAATTAAAGCTTCTGAAATCTTTGGGAGAAAGTGAAGAAGAAAAGAAATTAAAAGAACTTATGGACAAAATATTTTAATAATTACGGCGCATTTATTAAATGCGCCGTAAAATTTTACTAAGCCTTTACCCTGCCGTAAATATCCTTATAGCGGATAATGTCTTCTTCCACAAGTTTTTCACCCCGCTGCACTTCCATAATCTTTAATTCTTCATCATATGGATTTGCAAGCGAATGTTTTACCTTAACGGGGATATCAATGCTCTGGCCCGGTTTGAGCATAAAATTTTTATTATCCAGCGTAACGCGCGCAGTTCCGGATAATACAACCCAATGCTCAGAGCGATAATTATGAGATTGCAAGCTCAACTGCCCTTTTTTAAAAACACAAATCATCTTGGTCAAATACCCTTCACCCTGATTTAGCACAGTATAATAACCCCAAGGGCGATAAACCGTACGATGTATTTTAAAGGTGTCGTCTTTAATCTCTTTTAATTTATCATAAATCTTTTTAACATCTTGTGTTTTATCCATTTTGCAAGCCAAAACAGCATCGGATGTTTCAACAATTACAACATCCTCAAGCCCGACGCCTGCCACGAGTCTGTCTGAAGCATAGAGCAGGGAATTTTTGCAGCCCTCTTCCATAATATTGCCCATTTTAACATTGCCGCATTCGTCTTTTTTATTGACTTCATAAATTGCATCCCAGCAGCCAAGATCATTCCAATCAGACTGAAGCGGCACAAGGGCTATATTTTTGGCATGCTCCATAACCGCATAGTCAACTGAAATTGAAGGCATTAGGTTAAAAATTTCGTAAGGAATATTTTCATTTGTTCTAAAGTCTAATTTTTCAAAATTTTCATAAATGTCTTTTGCATATTTTTTAAGAGCTTCAACAAATACGGAAGCTTTAAACATAAAAATGCCGCTGTTCCAATAGTAATTGCCGTCTTCCAAATATTTTTTTGCAGTTTTTTCGTCAGGCTTCTCTTTAAATTCATCCACCTTAAAACCGTTTTCAATCGGCTCTTTTGCTTTTATATAGCCGTATCCCGTCTGAGGAGAATTCGGCATTACGCCAAAAGTAACTATATAGCCGGCTTGCGCAAGCTTTTCGCCTTCTTTTACCGTTTTTGAAAAAGCTTTAACATCTTTTATTAAAGGATCTGACGGCGCCACAATAATAACATCGTCACATCTTGTGTCCAAAATATATTTTACTGCCGCGGCAATGGCGGGAGCGGTATTTTTGGCGACAGGCTCACTTAATACAACCGGATTTGAGGCAAGATTATTGAGCTGAGTCCTGACATCGCCGGAGTGTTTTTGATTTGTTATGCTTATGATATTTTTTTCGTCAATTACATCAAGAAGCCTTAAAAAAGTCATTTCCAACAGACTTTCTTTGGAATTATTAAGCCTTAAAAGCTGCTTTGGATAAAGCTCTCTTGATAGCGGCCACAACCTTGAACCGGAACCTCCCGCAAGAATAATACCGTGCATTTCATACTCCCTGTAAACTGTCTTTATTGATTATACAATAACTTTAACCTATTTGCCAACAAGATATTTTTCCAAAGACTCCTGCCAATCGGGCAATATATTGTCATTGTTTAATACGCAATAGTGCGGTCTTTTGGCAGGACGCGGGAAATCGCTTTTATCAATAGCATTTACCGACACATTTCTTTTTTTGATTTCAAAAATTTTCTTTGTAAAATCAGCCCAACCCGCCTGTCCGGAAGAACATAAATGGTACGTACCGTAAGGTTTTTTCTCTTTCATAATGTCAATAATTGCTTCGCATAAATCTTTTGTCCATGTGGGACATCCGATTTGATCGTCCACAACGCTAATTTCACGCCTCAGCATTGAAAAAGTCAGCATGGTATCGACATAATTTTTTGCGCCTTTGCCATAAAGCCAGCCTGTTCTGATTATGTAATATTTTTTACATATCTTAAGTATTTCTTCTTCGCCTTTTAATTTGGATAAGCCGTACACGTTAAGCGGATTTGCGCTGTCCGAAGTTTTATAGGGCGATTTTTTTTTGCCGTCAAAAATATTGTCCGTACTTATATAAAGTATGGGCACATCAAGTTTTTTGGCTATTTTTGCAAGATTTTTTGTTCCCGTATGATTTACCAGGAAGGCTTCATTTTTGTGCATTTCCGCCATGTCAATGTTTGTATATGCAGCAAGGTGGATAATAAAATCAAGACTTACTTTATTTATTATCTCATTTACCATTTTTGTATTTGTTATGTCAAAAATTTTACTGTTTGTCGCCCAAAAAAGCCAGCCTTCGCGCTCAAGCATAGGGCATAATTCCTGTCCTAAGCTTCCTGTTGCACCTGTAACCAATATTCTCATAAATTTTTTTCCTGCGTTTTCTTTATTTCGGGGAAATCATTCGGATAAATCATCCTTTAAACCATTTATATATCAAAGATGTGTGCTAAAATCAATATAATGAAAAGAATTGTGTACATAATTTTAATTTTGTTAATATTGGCTTTTGTGCTTAAGGGCTGTCTTAAAAGGGACAAAGGCTTTGATGATGTTTATTTGTATGACGTGCGCCCTCTTGAGGTTATTAATTACAATTTTGAAAAACCGAAAAACGTGACAACAGATGGCGTTGATTACCTCCAAACACGCGGTGAGGTCGGAAAATTCGGCGGGGAAATAATATCTTCAACAATAGGGGAAGGCCCGAAGACTTTCAACCCCTTTAATGCAAACGACAATACTTCATCGCAGCTCTCCGGCATTATGTATGACGGACTTTTAACGACAGATCCTTACGACGGTTCAATAACCGTACGCCTTGCAAAAGATATTGAAATCCTGCCGGATAAAAAAACTTACATCGTACATCTTCGCCGCGGCGTAAAATGGTCTGACGGCGTTGAAATAACGGCGGATGACGTTTTTTATACATACAATACGATAATCTTCGGCGGTTTTGGTGATACTGCAACGCGCGACTCTCTTTATATAAATGGCAAGCTCCCGAGTGTTGAAAAAATTGACAAATATACGATAAAATTCACAACACCGGAGCCTTTTGCACCTTTTTTAAGAATGCTCTCAACCCCGATTGCTCCAAAACACGTTTTTAAAAAAGCAACGGATAAAGGAAAAAAATACTTTAGAAGTTATTTAAACACAAACGCAAAACCGGAGGATTTTGTTACCTCGGGCGCCTTTAAAATAAGCGAGTATGTGCCCGCACAAAGAGTAATTTACAAAAGAAATCCGAATTACTATATTATTGATAAAAAAGGACAAAAACTCCCCTATCTTGACAGATACATTATCCTTATCGTGGGAGATTTAAATAATGATACCCTTAAATTTGAAGGACTTGAAACAGATGTTGTAAATCTGCAAGGCTCTATGGTTGCCCGTTACCGTGAACTTGAAAAACATGGTGATTTTGACCTTTATAACCTCGGCCCCACAACAAATACAACATTTATCACTTTTAATTTAAACACCAGAAAAAACAAGGAAGGGAAATATTACGTTGATCCCGTAAAACAAAAATGGTTTAACGATTCTAATTTCAGAAGCGCGGTTGATTGGGCAATAGACAGAGATAATCTTGTTTTAAATGTATTATCAGGCGTGGGCGAACCGCTCTACAGTGCAGAATCCGTATCAAGCATATTTTTAAATAAAGAAATTGCAAAAGGGCATGCGCGAGATATTGAATATTCAAAAGAACTGCTTAAAAAATCCGGATTTTATTTAAAAGACGGAAAACTCTACGACAAATACAATAACAGGGTAGAATTTGAACTTTTAACAAATGCCGGAAACACGCAAAGAGAAGCCACCGGCGTCAGCATTAAAGAAGACCTTGCCGCCCTTGGCATGAAAGTAAATTTTAAACCCGTTGAATTTAATTCCCTTGTATCAAAGCTTTCAAATACTTACGATTGGGACGCTGTTTTAATTGCGCTTACCGGCAATCCGCTTGAGCCGCACTCGGGGTATAATGTCTGGAGCATAAACGGCGCACTGCACCTTTTTAACCAGAGAAGCGAGGATGACTTAAGGGGTACCGATAAAATTTTGCCTTTTGAAAAAGAATTAAATGACATCTTTGACAAAGCCTCCTTAGAGCTTGACTTTAACAAAAGAAAAGCATTATATGACAAATATCAACAAATTGTGGCCGAAGAAAATCCCGTTATATACCTTTATGCGCCCGCAAACATAATTGCAATAAGAAAAAAATTTAAAAATATATATCCCACAAATTTAGGTGGTATACTACATAATATCGAAGAAGTGTACATTAAATGAGGAGTAAAAAATGATTGAGAAGCTGGCAAAAATTCAAATCGCAATGTTAGGGTTGATTTTGGGCATCTGCCTTATAATCGGCGCAGGTGTTTTATCAAACAATTTCAAAAAAAATGAAATCACGGTAACAGGCTCTGCTTATGAAATTGTAAAATCAGACAGTGCAAGCTGGAAAGTACAGGTTTTAACAAAAGCGCCGACATCTGTTGCGGCATATAATACCCTTAAGGCACAAGTTCCCGTTGTGGAAGAGTATTTATTAAACGCGGGAATTAAAAAAGAAGACATTTCATATCTTGGAATAAATAACTACCCGACATACAAAAGAGATGCGAAAGGTAATTTTACCCAGGATATAGCTTATTACAACTACGAACAGATTTTAAAAATAACATCCGATAATCCGGAACTTGTAAATAAAACTTACCTTGAAATTCCTTCCCTTGTTCAAAAAGGTATTACACTTCAGGCTTTTGCACCGGAATACTATTACAGTGATTTAAACAAGAAAAAAGCGGAACTTTTAAAGGCGGCAACAGCAGATGCCAAAGTACGCGCACAAGGTATGCTTAAGGCTACAAACAACAGAGTAGGCAAAATTTCATCCGTAAAAATGGGCGTTATGCAGATAACTCCTTCTGATTCAAATGAAGTTTCAGACTGGGGAATAAATGATTCAAGTACAATTGACAAAAAAATTACCGCAGTGGCAAATGTCGTATTCTCTGTAAGATAGGAGTTAAAATGAAATATCTGCATTCAATGATAAGGGTAAATAACCTTAAAGAATCAATGAGATTTTACTGTGAACTTTTGGGTCAAAAGCTGCAAAGTAAAAAAGATTTAGACGACTGCACGTTGTATTTTCTTGCAGAGTATGAAGGAGCGCCGGAAATAGAGCTTACAGACAATTGGGAAAAACCAAAAGAGCCCTATAAAACAGGAAATACCTTTGGGCATTTTGCATTTTCAACCGATGATATGGAAGCTTTTGTGCAAAAGGTGAAAGATATGGGCTATGAGCTAATGTATGGCGAGCCGTTTAATTTGGATTTAAAAAACGAAGACGGCAGTGTCAGCGTAAAAAGAATTGCCTTTTTAAAAGACCCCGACGGCAACGAGATAGAAGTGATTTACAAAGGTTAATTCCGTTTGCAATATATTATTTAAACCTCCCTAATTTCGGGAGGTTTAAAATTAATGTTTGGATTTGCCTTCACAAATGTATGCTGCGGCTAAAAAGTAAAATTAAAAAGCTCTGAAACTTCTATGCCAAGCGCATCTGCTATATTTTTCATGGTTTTTATTGTAACATTTGCCTCGTCGCGCTCTATTTGCCCGATATAATTAAAATTCATATCAACAAGCTCGGCAAGTTTCATTTGTGAAAGCTTTTTTGACTTTCTTATATATGCAAGTTTTGCACCAAACTTTTTTTCTACATTTTGATTAATGCTCATTAAAGCATTATAAACGCGCCGCCTAAGATTTTCTAACGTTCATTAGATATTATTTAATAGTTATTAACTGTTAATTTATGTAACAAATAAGCAATTTTTTATCAATAACCAAAATAAAATAGTTTTTATTAAAGAGTAATAAACAACCACACAAAAGAGGAGGATATTATTTATGGAAATTGCAAGAATTGGAGAAGGAATGACAAACGGAGCGTTGAAATCAATGCAGGACACGACAAAAGATTTCGACTCCAAAGTAAAAGATGAGGAAACAAGCGTATTTGACTCATTTGCCAAAGGTGCCACTTTAGGCGCAGGTCAACTAAAAGAAGAAAATAGCATGAATGAATTTTTTGATACGTTTAAGAAAAACACCGGCTTAATTTCAAAAGGCCCTATTGGAGGTACCATTCATCTGCTAAAAGGAGAGGGTACGGGTGATGATTTATCGGTTAAAGATTATGTCGGCTTTATTTCCGGAGGTCTTATTGGAGGCACCATTCGCCTATTAAAAGAATAGGGTGACACCGGTAAAAAACCATCTGTCTAACTGGCAGAAAATTTACATAACGGATGCGTCCCAACATATTAAAATTAAAAAACCCCTGATATAATATCAGGGGTTTTAAGCTTTATATTGCAGTAAAATTATTCAATAATTTTATCTACAACGCCTGCGCCGACTGTTCTTCCGCCTTCACGGATTGCAAATCTCATACCTTGTTCGATAGCAACCGGAGCGATAAGTTCAACGTCCATTACAACGTTGTCGCCGGGCATAACCATTTCGCCGTCGAATTTGATAGAGCCGGTTACGTCAGTTGTTCTGATGTAGAACTGAGGACGAT
>CALUWF010000006.1 GCA_944324405.1 Candidatus Gastranaerophilales bacterium
AGCTTGGATATGAACCTTTTGTTTCGCGCTTAACGCGCAAAACGTGCGCTACATCCCGACATACATTCAATTTTCAAACAAATGTGCGAATTTTAACAAATTCGCCATTGCAAGACTTTTTAGTCATAAAATAATTATACATCAAAAATTTTAATTTTTTGCAATTTAATTTTGCAATTTTTACGCTACAGCTATTTTTATCAAAAAATTAATCTACAAATACATTTTGAAACGCGTATGCGAGTTTTGAACTTTGTTTTTTGGATTTTGCTCTAATTGGGTTTTTAAGCGCATTTGTAAAGTCGTAAAGTTCGTTTTTACATTGTACCAGTTCTTTAAATACATCAAGATTTGACTCGTTTAGAAGGTTAATATTTGCGCTGACCCTAAAAATAAAGTCGCTAAATGTTTGTCCGAGGGCGTTAAATTCTTTTTCGTTATACATTTTACAAGCATGCGTCAGTATAGCAATTTTATTGTCATCAAGTTCAACGTTTGAGAGTAAAAAACTTACGTCAAAGGCACTTAGTTCTTTTATTTGCGCGAGTTTTTCAAAGTATTTTAAATTTTTTTCATTTGCATTAGATATAATTTCATTAATTTCACTCTGTGTAAATCTGAATTTTGAATTAATTTTGCATTCCATGGAAAAAAGAGTGCGCGCAACATTTTCAATAAAATCTTTTAAAAACATTTTACCTAACCTATACCTATAAAACTAACCTTATGTACTTATAAAGTATTTTACTAATTAAAAATTGATATTAAGTTAAGAAATATTAATTTTAAAAAAACTACCCTTCCGTCTACTATTCTACTGATGTTTAAGAATTAATATGTAATTATATTGGTTAGGAAAGGAATACAACAATGTTTGACTCAGACGTTAATACAAAAGGTGATTTTATGGAAAATCTTGCGCATGATTTAAAATCTCCGGTTTTTTCTCAGATAAATGCGCTTAAACTTCTTCTTAATGATAAAAATTGTCACTTTGAAGATAATCAGCTTGAAATATTAAATTGTGTTCTTGCCTCAAATATTTACATGAAGAATATGATTTTAAACATGCTGACAGGCTTTAAGCAAAGAAAAGAAGGTATGCTGCCCGATTATACATCAGTTAATATATATGAGGCAATTTATTCTACAATAGAGAGCATAAAACATCTTTTTGTGCAAAAAGATCAAAAAATTCATTACGCTTTTGAATGCAAAAGTCCTTATTGCGAATGTGATGAAATAAAAATTAAAAGAGTAATATCAAATATTTTGACAAATGCATCTAAATATTCTCCTGACAGTTCAATGATTTCTGTAAAAGTGTATAACGAAAATGCATTATTGGTATTTGAAGCGGTAAATGACGGACATATTGACTGTGAGAATATTGACGACGTTTTTAAAATTTATAAAACAGGCAGACATACGAAGTCTTATAGTTCAAGCGGATTAGGGCTTTTTATTTCAAAAAGAATAATAGAAGAACATGGCGGAAAAATTTCGGTAAACAATATTGCCGGCAATAAGGTTATGTTTTCTTTTAAAATTCCTATTGTCAATACAAATTTATGATTTTTTGTATTGCCGAATTTGCAAGCTTAAAAATTTCATCCATCTGTTCTTTTGTAAAGGGTTCCCCCTCTGCTGTTGTTTGAAATTCGATTATTTTGCCGCTTTTAGTAAGGACAATGTTTGAATCTGCTTGTGCGTTGGAATCTTCTTCATAGCATAAATCGACAATAATTTCTCCATCACAGATACCGGCAGATATTGCCCCAATAGGTTCAATTATCGGATTTTGCGTAAGTACTTTTTCGTCAATAAGCTTGTTAATGAGTTCACACAGTGCAACATAACCTCCGCAAATTGAAGCTACGCGCGTCCCGCCGTCTGCCTGTAAAACATCCGCATCGATTGTTATCGTTCTTTCACCCAATTTTTCCAGGTCAATACAAGCTCTTAGGCTTCTGCCGATGAGCCTTTGGATTTCCTGCGTTCTGCCGGAGAGTTTTGTGCGTTCTCTTTGACATCTGACGTTTGTTGAAGCGGGCAAAAGAGAATACTCAGCAGTAAGCCAGCCGCTTTTTTCTTCTTTTGGCATCCATTTTGGCTTACCCTCTTCCACACTTGCACATACAAGTACTTTTGTATCACCAAATTCAACAAGTACTGAGCCTTTTGCATGCTTTATATAATTTTTTGTAAATTTTACGTTTCTTGTTTGATTGTTTTCTCTGCCATCAAAGCGCATATTACACCTTTTTTTGTTTATTATAGCACAAAAGTATTACATAAATATGAAAAAATAGGAGTTTTTGCCAATTTAACCTTAAATAAAAAAAGTTATAGTTATACTATAAATCCTCAACTCTTCTGATTGCTTTGTGCCCCCTATTTTTTAGGGGGTTTATTTTTAATATCGGGATTTTTGTAATTAATTTTTATATTATTAAGTTCAAGCAGATATTTTTTAAGTTCCGCAATATTTTCGTTTTCCCGAATTAAATCTTTATCGGGCAAGGTGTTTACGTTTTCAAGTTCCTGTTGAAATTCGCTTTTTTGGTTCATCAAAACGCTTATCAGGCTATCAACGTCAGAAACCTTAATATTTGGATATTTTGCGAGAATATCCTTTTCCTTCATGCCTATATCAAATCTATAGAGCCATAAAAGAGTTATTGCATCACCTTGTGTAATGTTTGTTACCCCGTATTGGTGCGGAACGTACATAATATCACCTTTATGCGGGGAATGCCCGAGTCCCAAGGAGTGCCCTATTTCATGGACAATCGTGTGGTAAACCTCTGCTTCATCCATATATTTATGATGAATTATGCCGTCGGATAAACCTATCTGCAATTCCGCACTGTAGTAATTTCCGTTTTTATCATAGTTAAAATGGCACATGCCGAGCGATTTTCTGTCCACCCTTTTCCATTCAAGATTTATATTTGAATCATAAAGGCTTTGCACAACATTAAATGAAACCACCCCGCCTGTGGCGGATGTCCATGCGTCGAGCGCATTTTTAACCATTTGTTTATATTTATAGGCTTCCTCCATTCCTTTTGAGCGATACCATCTGTAATCGGCTATATGCACATTAAGAGGCATTGCCTTCAACGGCCAGCGTGAAACTTTGCCGCCATGTAAAGAATGTTGCAGATAAGTTATTCTTTTCATACAATAATAATAACATATTATATTTTAAGGGGAGATAATAAAATGAATATGATACAGATGATGCAGCAGGCTCAAAAAATGCAAAAGAAACTCAAAGAAACACAAGACGAGCTTGCCCAAACAGAAGTAAACGGCATGAGCGCTGGCGGCGCTGTGGAAGTTACATTTAACGGACAGGGTAAATTTAAAAGCATAAAATTAAAACCGCAAGCGCTTAATCCTGATAATCCGGAATCCGTTGATAAGGATGCTCTTGAAATGCTTGAGGATTTAATAATTGAAGCCATGACAAATGCAACCGATAAAGCAAATGCGCAAATGGAAGCAAAAATGAAAGCAATAACGGGCGGTATTAACATTCCGGGATTATTTTAATGGAATACACAAAACCTCTTGCAAAATTAATAGAATGCTTTCAAAAACTGCCCTCAATAGGTCCTAAGACTGCTCAAAGGCTTGCTCTTTATCTTGTAAAAATGAGCGAGCATGAGGTTGAGAATTTTGCAAATGCCATGCTTGAAGCAAAACGCACTATTTCATACTGCGAAGTTTGTTTTAACATGACATCGCAAAGCCCATGTGAAATTTGTTCAAATCCGCTGCGCGACAAATCAACAATTTGTGTGGTATCTGAAACAAAAGACCTCATTGCAATTGAGAAAACAAATGAATATAAAGGGCTTTATCATGTTCTTCAGGGGCTTATTTCGCCGATGGATGGCATAGGGCCCGATGATATAAGAGTGCGTGAGCTTTTAAATCGGGTACATGATAACGATATTAAAGAAGTCATCCTTGCGCTTAATCCTTCTGTTGAAGGTGAAGCGACGAGCTTGTACCTGTGCAAGCTTTTAAAACCTTTTAATATAAAAGTTTCAAGGATTGCTTTCGGGCTGCCTCTGGGTTCGGAGCTTGAATACGCAGATGAGATGACGCTTGTTAAGGCTTTAGAGGGAAGACAAACTCTTTAATATTAAGCGATTGTTAAAATATTTAATTTTTAATGCTATTTTTTTATGAAGTGCTAAGATATAGTTATGGCTGAAATCAGGATTGATAAGGAAAAATGTAAAAGCTGCATGATTTGCGTAAATGTTTGCCCTAAAAAGCTTATAAGGGTCAACGACAAATATACAAACCATGCCGGAAATAAATATGTAGAGTTTATCGATGAGAAAAACGAGTGTCTGGGCTGTGCACTTTGCGCAATAAGCTGTCCGGATATGGCTATATATGAGGTATTAAAATAGTAAGCGGATAAAGTATGGCAAGAGTTTTAATGAAAGGGAACGAAGCAATGGCGCAGGCGGCAATAAATGCCGGCTGTATGTGCTATTTCGGCTATCCCATCACACCGCAAAATGAAATAGGCGAGTATATGTCCTCTAAAATGATTGAAATAGGTAGGACATATATTAGCGCAGAAAGCGAGCTTGCGGCCGTAAACATGCTAATCGGCGCAGGTTCGACAGGAACTCTTGCCATGACATCTTCATCAAGCTGTGCAATTGCCCTTATGCAGGAGGGTATTTCATCTATGGCTACTGCGGAAATTCCGGGTGTTATAGTAAGTGTTATGCGTGCCGGCCCAGGGCTTGGCGATATTACTCCTTCGCAGGCCGATTACACTCAGTCGGTTAAGGGCGGCGGCAACGGTGATTACAGGACAATTGTACTTGCCCCTTCGACAATAAATGAAGCTGTTATTTTGACTCAAAAAGCATTTTATCTGTCCATGAAATACAGAAATCCTGCCATGCTTTTAGCGGATGGCATTTTGGGACAAATGATGGAACCCGTTGAAATGCCGGAGGGAAATGCTTTTGAAAAAGTTGATACGTCAGACTGGGCACTTGACGGTGTTGGCGACGGAGATAGTACAAGGGATGGAAGAAGCCTTATGTCGCTTCATATGGGTGATAACATTCTTGAAAAACTAAATCATCGTATATTTAAAAAATACGCTCAAATTGAGCAAAATGAAACAATGTGCGAAACATATATGTGTGATGATGCAGATTTTATAATAACGGCATTCGGTACGGTTGCACGCGTTGCAAGGTCTGCTGTCAACATGGCAAGAAAAAAAGGAATAAAAGTAGGTCTGTTTAGGCCGATTACACTTTGGCCTTTTCCAAACAGTGAGCTTTTTAACTGTGTTAAGGGTAAAAAATGTGTACTTGATATAGAGCTTAATATGGGGCAAATGCTTCAAGATGTAAAAATTGCTCTAAATGGTTGTACAAAGACTGAATTTTTCGGCAAAACAGGGGGCGCCATTATAAATTCTGTTGAGATTTTGAACAAAATAATAGAACTTTCTAAAGCGGGACAATATGAAACAAACCTTACAAAGAGTATTTAAAAGACCGAGTGCATATAAAAAGAATTATAACTATCCGTTCTGTGCCGGATGCGGGCATGGTGTTGTACTAAGGCTCATTGCTGAAGTTTTGGAAGAGCTGAAAGTCTGCGGCAAGGCAATTGCTACCGCATCGGTCGGCTGCTCAATTAATCTTGATAAATTTTACAATATCGATATTGTTGGTGCTGACCATGGCAGAGCACCGTGCGTTGCAACCGGCGTAAAGCGCTCTAAGCCCGATAAAGTGGTATTTACTTATCAAGGTGACGGAGATGCTGCGACAATAGGTTTTAATGAACTTATACATACCGCACTTCGCGGAGAAAATATTACGACATTCTGTGTTAATAATACAAATTTCGGTATGACAGGCGGACAGGCAAGCGCCACAACTATTTTAGGCCAGGTTACCGCAACAACAAAAAATGGCCGTGACCCTAAAATTTCAGGTTACCCTGCTAAAATATCCGAAATGATAGCGCTTTGTGAAGGCGCAGTATTTGTTGCACGTGTTGCCATATTCTCGCCACAGAGCATAATTAAGGCAAAGGCTGCAATCAAAAAAGCTTTTGAATACCAAATAAAAGGTCTTGGCTTTAGTTTTGTTGAAGTTATTGCATCTTGCCCCACCGGCTGGAAGCTCAAACCTGTGGACGCGCTTGAATATATTAAAAACGAAGTAACTAAAGTGCACAAACTGGGTGTTTTTAAAGATTTGGCAGAAGGTATGGCATAATGGAAAAAAGCATAAGAATAGCAGGATATGGCGGTCAGGGCGTTTTGTTTTTCGGCACAACTTTAGCGCAAGCAGCCATGATGGAGGGAAAATATACAACTTGGATTCCATCGTACGGCGCGGAAATGCGCGGCGGGCATGCAAACTGTTCTGTTAAAATATCCGACTGCGAAATCGCATCTCCAATAATTGATTATGCAGACTACGGCATATTTTTAAATGATAACGCTATGGATAAATTTGAAAAAACAATGGCACCAAATTCTCTTATAATCGGGAACTCTTCAATTATTACCGAACCCCCATCACGCAGGGATATTAATTATTTAATGGTTAAACTGGGCGATTGTGCTCAAAACCTGGATGGCGGACTTTTAAATATGGTGGCACTCGGATATTTTATTAAAAAAACATCTATTCTAAAGAAGCAAAGCGCGCTAGATGCACTTGAATTTGTTTCCAAAAAGAAAAACCCTGCTTTCCTAAAGCGAAATATCCAATCATTTGAAGCCGGCTATAATATGCAATAGCAACTTTTTTTCTTTTTGGTTTTTTGTCTTTATATGAAAATTAATCCAATTTCTATTTATCTAAAGCCGTATACACCACAGTCGAACAAAAGAGCACATAATAATCATATCAGCCCTTCATTGGAAAATTTTGCATTATTTCATAATTACTCTGCATTACTTGCTAAAAGTTCAATAAGCTTTTGTGGCAATGAAAACAACTTTAAAGAAAAGCTTGAAAAACTGTTAAATAATGGCAACGAAGATGAATTGTTTTTATTTATTGACTCCAGTTTACGAAACAGAGCCCGTGAAAAGAAAATTACGGGTAATAATGCCGACGATGTTGTACAAAGCGCAATTTTAGAAATACTCTTGCTTATGCAAAAATTTAATTCCGATGAAATTTCAAAGGATGAATTGTTGGATGGTGCGGAGGCTTTGCATAAAAATCTTAGGCTGAGTAATGAAGATTACTATTATAATTATAAATCAGTCAGCCTAAATCAACCCTTAGATGATAAAAGAAGCTTACAAGATATAATCCCCAATGATGACGAGCACAAGATTAACTATTTAAGCAAACCTGACGCAGTGCAGAAACAAAAAGCAAGGTTTGATGTTGAAAATGCGGTTAGCGGTGTAGATTTAACTCAGTACGAGAGAGATTTGCTGCGTGCAAAGTACACTGATGATGACAGTGTTACATATTCTCAACTGGCACGTGCCTATGGGATATCAACGGTGCGTATGATTACGTTAATCAGAAAAATAATCAAAAAAATACAAATATCAAACAATGCGCTGCCGCAAGGTGAAATACAAAATATAAATGAGTTTATCGGGCGTTTTAATAAAGAAGGGCTAACGTATAAAAATTACCTTGCAGCTTGCCTGAGGCATCCTCAGCTATTTTCCCGTTCTCCTGATACTATGGAAAGCAATGTTAGAGATTTTGTAGAAAAATTTAAAAATGAAGGATTGACCGTTGAAAATTACCTTACAGCCTGCTTAAAGCATTCTCAACTGTTTGTTCAATCTCCCGATACCATAGAAGGTAATGTAAGAGGCTTTGTCAAGAAATTTGAACATGAAGGCTTAACTGTTGAAAGGTATCTGGCAGCTTGTATAAAACATCCTCAGCTATTTTCTCAATCCCCAGATACCATAGAAGGCAATGTCCGGGATTTGGTCAAAAAGTTTAAAGATGAAGGCTTAACAGTTGAAAGGTATCTGGCTGCTTGTTTAAAGCACCCTCAACTACTTGGTCAATCTCCTGATAATGTAGAAAGCCATGTTAAGGGTTTGGTAAAGAAATTTGAAAATGAAGGCTTAACGGTAGACAGATATCTAACAGCTTGTCTTAGGCATCCTCAACTATTTGGTCAATCCCCCAATACCATAGAAAGCAATGTCAGAGACTTGGTCAAAAAATTTGAAAATGATGGATTGACCGTTAAAAAGCATCTTTTAGCATGTTTAGATATACCACAGCTATTTTCTCGTTCTCCTGATTCGGCCGAAAGTAATGTCCGAGATTTGGTCAAAAAATTTGAAAATGAAGGATTGACTGTTGAAAAATGCCTTGCAGCCTGCTTAAAACGGTCTCAGTTGTTTTATCAATCCCCAGATACCATAGAAGGCAATGTCAGAGACTTGGTCAAAAAATTTGAAAATGATGGGTTGACCGTTGAAAGGTATCTGGCTGCTTGCTTAAAGCACCCTCAACTATTTGTTCAATCTCCTGATACCGTAGAAAGTAATGTCAGAGATTTAGTCAAGAAATTTGAAAGCGAGGGACTAACAGTTGAGCGCTATTTAGGTATGTGTTTAAATAATGCTTCGCTGTTTAGCCGCTCACCTGATAGTATTGAGAATAATTTCAAGGCTGTATTATTTTTGTATCGAAATTTATATAATATGTCATCAAATAGTGAACCGTTAGATAAAATATCCGCTAATTATATATTGCTTGGAAGCAAACCTGAAAGAAGCTACGACCAATTATTGCGAAAAAGAATGATTAAGCAAAATAATGCTAAAGAATTAAAAGGATGTTCAAGATTTCGGGAAAAAATAATAAATTGCCTTAGGGCGCATCCAGACGTATTGTATAAATTTTCAGTTATAAATGATGAGTTAACGGATGATTTTATCAAATATACCAAAAACCTTGCCATTGAGGCGCTCGGACGAGATGATGTATTTGATATAACTGTTGAATAACTATATTAATAAAAAACAGCGGATGAAATTCATCCGCTGTTCAAATTTTAGCGTAGTCCAAGCTTAGAATATAATAAGTAATTCTTCGCCGGGATTGAGGCTTGATGAATTTGACAGGCTCGGAACGATTAAGTATACAATTTCGTCACCGATTTCATAAATTACACCAAATACGCCGCCTATGATATTTTTGCAAATGTCATAGATACCTTTTCCAAGTGTAATAAATGAGCTGCCAAATCTTTTAACCCCTGCTTTAGGCTGTAAGCAAAGAGTATCTACAAATGTGTCTGATAATTCATCGCCGATTTCTTCTACACCGTTTGCGGCAATGTTAACACCCGTACCGACTGTTCTGCCCGATACACCGATTATTCTTGCCGCAGCTGAGAAAGGTGCGCCGAATAATCTTGCAATGAAGTTAGGATTTTTAATTTCATTGGCTTGGGCTTCAGTGATATTTTTGGGGAATTCAACAACTGTATCGCCGTTTTTGATTTCAAGGAATTTAACTTTGATGAAACCGGGATGTTTTAATCCTGGACGTTTAACGGCAACAACTTCACCCTTAACTGTTGAACCTGCGGGGAATACATTGTTGTTGATTTCAACTTCTTTTGTTGTAACTGCTGCAAATTTTTGGCCGATATTTGAAGTTTTCGCGCTAATTCTGTCAGCAAGTTTTACATTTAAGTAAACAGGTTTGTATGATTTTACACAATCGGGAGCGAGTTTATCTTTTGCGAGTTTTCCGTTAGACGTTGCAAAGTTTGTTCTTAAAGTGCCGATTAAATATGCAACTTGTTCTTTTGAAAGGTACATGTCGTCATTTACCCTTTTTTGATCGGGCACTTGATCCAGAAGTTCGGAATTAACAACTTCTTTTGTAGCGCCGATTGCCCAAGAGGGGATGTATTCGATTGTTTTTCCGTTATATTCGGGAACAAGAAGGCTTCTGTCTGTCGGAACATCGATTAATTGTGCGATAACCGCGAATACTTCTGCTTTTGTAATGGGTTGGTCGGGTTTAAATGTTTTGTCCGGATAGCCAATCATAACGCCGGCATTAGTTGCCCTTGCAATCCATTCGTTAGCCCAGTAGTTTGTAGCTACATCGGAATATTTTTTTGTTTTTCCGACAGGAGCGACATCAAAACCTTCCGAGAGTACAACTGCCATTTCGGAACGAAGGATGGGCATTTTGGGGTTAAACAGTTCGCCGCCGCTTCTTTCTTTAATTAAAGTCAGGACGTCTTTTGCCCAAGAATCTACATAAACAGAATCTTTATTTTTAATGCCTATTCTGTTTTTTGTTTTGTAAATTTTTCCGCCTGTTTGGTAAACTTTGTTACCGTCTACGTATGTTTGCGCTTCGGGGTTAAAAAGTGTCGGGTGCGCATAACCTTCGATTTGCCCTTCTTTGCAAGGCCCTGCCAGTGCTGCACCGATTGTAAATGTAAGTGCAACAAGGGAAGCTGCAAAAAGCTTTTCAATCTTTTTCATCAGTTCTCCTATTCTTTTGAAATTCAAACCCGTAGTTTTGTATAACGTCGCTATTATGAGTCAAAAATGCCAGAATGTCAAGTGTTTTCAGACATTTTTATAGATATTTTAAAATAACTTTATTGTTAAAAAATATTGAAATCATGGCGATTTTGTGGGATAATTCTTAGACGAAAAATACATTATCTAACGGAGATTTTTTTATGACAATTAAAGTTGCGGTTGTCGGTGCATTGGGAAAAATGGGCAAAGAGGTTATTAAGGCGGTTGTGCAAAGTAATGACTTTGAGCTTGTGTGTGCAATAGATAAATTTGAGCTCGGTTTCAATGTTTGCGAAGATGTTGCGATTGAAGGAGATATTTTAAAGGCTTTTGAACTCAGAAAACCCGATGTGGCAGTTGATTTTACTCAGCCTGATACCGTTTTTGAAAATATTAAAACTTATCTTGATTTAAACGTTAAATCGGTAATCGGAACTACCGGCTTGAGCGACAAGCAGCTTGATGAAATAAAATCTCTGTCGGCAGAAAAAAATACCGGCTGTTTTATTGCACCTAATTTTTCTACAGGTGCGGTGCTAATGATGAAATTTGCTCAAATGGCTGCAAAATACTTTAACAACGCCGAAATTTTAGAGTTTCATCATAATCAAAAGAAAGACGCACCCTCGGGTACCGCTATTAAGACGGCACAACTTATGACACAGGTAAATAAAAATTTAAAAGATGGCAATTGCCCCGAAACAGAGCTTATAACAGGTGCACGCGGCGCTAATTATACCGATACAAACGGAGATGGCAACATAAATATCCATTCCGTTCGCATGCCGGGCTTTGTTGCTTCTCAGGAAGTTATTTTCGGCTCTGCGGGTCAAACTCTTAAAATTCGTCATGATTCTATTAACCGAGAATGCTATATGGATGGCGTTTTAATGGCGGTACGTCATGTTGTTGAAAATAATAATTTTGTATATGGATTGGAGAATATTTTATGACACAGAGAAAACCAAACATTGCGGTGCTTGGTGCATCGGGCGTTGTAGGCAGAGAAATTTTAGGAATTCTTGCTGAAACTGATATTGAATATAACGATATAAAATTTCTTGCGTCAAAACGTTCCGCGGGAAATAAAATAGAATTTAAAAACGAAGAATATACGATTATTGAGGCAACACCTGAAGTCTTTGAAGGTGTTAATGTCGTTCTTGCTTCCGCAGGCGGTTCAACAAGTCTTGCGCTTGCACCTGAAGCCGTAAAAAGGGGTGCCGTTTATATTGATAATTCAAGCGCATTTCGTATGGAAGATAATGTTCCTCTTGTAATAGCAGGTGTCAACGATGATGATTTAAAAATGCACAAAGGAATAATTGCAAATCCTAATTGCTCTACATCACAGTTAATGCTTGCGCTAAAACCGCTTCATGATTATGCAAAAATAAAAAGACTTATTGTTTCTACTTATCAAGCTGTTTCAGGTGCCGGTCTTGCAGCAATTCAGGAACTTACGGATAACACAAAAACAAATCTTATCGGCATGCCATATGACCACAAGGTGTTTAAATATGAAATAGGTTTCAATGTAATTCCGCAGATTGATGTTTTTTGCGACAACGGCTATACAAAAGAAGAAATGAAAGTGACAAACGAAACAAGAAAAATTCTTCATCTTGACAAAAGCGTGCCGATTTCCTGTACGGCAGTCAGAGTTCCCGTATATATAGGACACTCGGAAGCGGTAAGTATAGAATTTGAAAATCCTATTGATGCGGATAAAACGCGTGAAATCTTAAAAAATGCATACGGGGTAAACGTTTTGGACGATACGGAACATTATGTATATCCTACGCCCAAAGATGCCGCAGGCAAAGACCCTGTTTTTGTCGGCAGAATAAGAAAATCAATTGCTTTTGATAACGGCATTGATTTCTTCTGTGTTGCGGATAATTTAAGAATAGGTGCGGCACTTAACACTGTAAGGCTTGCACAAAAAGTCATTGAGATGGGACTTTATTAAGGAGATTAGTATGACAATGAGATATGATGCGGGTGAAGTGATTACCGCAATGGTTACACCTTTTAATGAAAAAAGAGAAATTGATTACCCTGCGGTGGAAAAACTTGCACGACACCTTGCCGAATCCGGCTCTGATGCAATTTTGGTTGCAGGTACGACAGGCGAGAGCCCCACTTTAACACATGAAGAAGAGTACGAACTTCTATACGCCGTAAAAGGTACTGTTAGCGGTGATGCAAAAATTATAATGGGCGCGGGTTCAAATTCTACTCGTACTGCGATTGATGTTACCAAAAAAGTTGAAAGCCTTGGCGCTGATGCTATTTTATCTGTTGTACCTTATTATAACAAACCTAATCAACAGGGAATGATTGAGCATTTCGGCGCAATTGCAAGAAGTACAGACTTGCCGATTATACTTTATAACATTCCTTCCCGTACGGGTGTGAATATGCTTCCGCAGACTGTAGCATTTTTGGCCAAAGAATATTCAAACATTGTTGCACTTAAGCAATCAAATCCTGATTTGGATTTAATTTCAGAGTTTAAGGCGCAATGTCCGCCCGACTTTGCAATTTATTGCGGCGATGACAGCCTGACTCTTCCCATGCTTTCTTTGGGCGCCCATGGCGTAATATCCGTAGCATCGCATGTTGTGGGTAATGAAATTAAATCAATGATTCATAATTTTAAATCAGGCCAGGTTAAGGCGGCAAGAAACATGCACCAAATGCTTTTTCCTCTATTCAGGAAGCTTTTTATGGCTCCAAACCCTGTTCCGGTCAAAGCTGTTCTGTCGCGTTTAAAACTCATTGAAAATTATGTCAGACGCCCGCTTGTCGAACTAAATGAAATTGAGCGTTCGGAGTTGTTTGACTGTTTAAATGAAGTACTTGAAGCCCTAAAAAATGCATAATAAATAAAAGCCCTCTAAGCAAGAGGGCTTTTTAAAATTTAAACCAAATCTCTAAGTTTTTTAATCTGGTCGCGGATTTCTGCCGCGCGTTCAAAATCAAGTACTTTTGCAGCCTTATGCATATCTTTTTCAAGTTTGTTTAAAAGCTTTGGCAGATCCTTTTTATCAATGTTAAGCTCGCTCATCTGTTCTGCAACAATGTCTTCAAGACTTCTATAGCTTGCAACAAGGCTTAATAGATTATTTTCGATAGATTTTTTAATGGTCTTTGGCGTGATATTGTGCTCTTTGTTGTATGCAACCTGTAATTTTCGGCGTCTGTTTGTTTCATTTATTGCAAGACGCATTGAGTCCGTAATTTTATCGGCATACATAATAACATGTCCTGCCGCATTTCTGGCACTTCTTCCTATTGTTTGAATTAGCGACGTTTCACACCTTAAAAAGCCTTCTTTATCCGCGTCCATTATGGCAACAAGTGAAACCTCCGGTATATCAAGCCCTTCCCTTAAAAGATTAACCCCGACAAGCACATCAAATTCGCCTAAGCGCAAGTCCCTTAATATTTCAACCCTTTCAAGCGATTGTACTCCGCTGTGGAGATAGCGTACGCGTATGCCTTGTTGCAGAAGGTATTGTGTCAAATCTTCCGCCATTTTTTTTGTAAGTGTTGTAACAAGCACCCGTTCTTTTTTCTCTGCCGTTTTCTTAATTTCCGTCATTAGGTTTTGGACTTGTCCATCTGTCGGACGTACGTCAATTTCAGGGTCAAGCAGCCCCGTAGGGCGGATAATTTGTTCCACTATTTGCTCTGAATTGTCGCGTTCAAATTCCGCAGGTGTGGCGGAAATAAATATTTTCTGTCCGATTTTTTTCCAAAATTCATCAAAGGTAAGCGGTCTGTTGTCCTTAGCGCATGGCAGTCTAAATCCATAGTCCACAAGTACTTCTTTTCTTGATCTGTCTCCGTAATACATTCCTTTGAGCTGCGGGAGTGTAACGTGCGATTCGTCTATAACAACAAGGAAATCTTTTGGAAAATAATCCAATAATGTGGCAGGGGGCGTGCCCGGTGCTCTTCGCTCAATAATTCTTGAATAATTTTCAATGCCCGAACAGTAGCCCATTTCTTTTATCATTTCCATATCGTAATGCACGCGCTGTTCAAGTCTTTGCGCTTCGACAAGCTTATTTTGTGCATTAAGCTCGTTTAATCTCTGTCTTAATTCATAATTTATCAGCCTTATTGTTTCTTCCAAATCGTCATCGTATGCAAGATAGTGAACAGCAGGATATATGACTGTTTCAGGTACGTTTTCAAGTACTTCGCCCGTGACCGAGTCAATTCTTGATATTTTTTCAATTTCATCCCCGAAATAGTAAATTCTTGTGATTATTTTTTCATAACTTGGCATAATTTCGACAATATCGCCGCGTGCGCGAAACGTTGCTCGCTTTAGCTCAAGGTCGTTTCTTTCGTATCTGGTCGATACAAGATGTGTCAACAATTCTTGCCTCGGCAGTTCCTGGCCTACTTTTAGCGTTATGGAACCTTTAAAATAATTCTCGGGCAAACCTAAGCCGTATATACAGCTTACCGATGCCACCACTATAACATCATTTCTTTCATACAGGCTGCGTGTTGTATTGTGCCGAAGCCTGTCTATTTCATCATTTATTGTTGCGGATTTTTCAATATATGTATCGGTGCGCGGTATGTATGCCTCGGGTTGATAGTAATCATAATAACTTATAAAGTATTCAACCGCATTATCGGGAAAGAGTTCTCTAAATTCATTATAGAGCTGTGCCGCAAGCGTTTTATTGTGCGCAATAACCAATGTAGGTTTTTGTACTTTTTCAATAACGTTTGCAATGGTGAAAGTTTTGCCGCTGCCCGTTACGCCAAGAAGTGTCTGGTTTTGGCACCCTTCATTAATACCTTTGACAAGTTCATTAATTGCATGCGGCTGATCCCCGGCAGGCTTATGAGCAGAATGTATTTTGAATTTCTTTTCTATCATAACAACATTTTATATCAATAATAAAATGCTGCAATTTTTGGATTTTTTATGTTTTTAATGCTTTTGCAGAAAATTAATCACACTGTCGTTTTTGTAAATTTTTCTTAAAATTTAAAGAATTTTTCTAAAGATTTTTTTTAAAAATTACGACTTGACTTATATAAAATAATTTTTACGAGGATTTATTAATGGATATTAACAGTTTCCCCTGGGGTTTTATACCATATTCGCAAAATAATACTTTAATTGCTAATAATACAGGCGGCAAAAATTTTGACGTTTCGCAAAACACGCCCATTAAACGCGATATTTCAAATAATGAGAGCAGTAAGGCGCTCGACGAAATTAATTCATATGTTGAAAATAAAAGCCTTGGAAGCATAGTCGGCGAATTTTTCAGCGATATTTTTAAACCGTTTAGCGTTTCGGGCTCTAATGATAACGAATATGCCCGCATGCTTGATGATTATGCTTCAAGGTATGCAAATAATGCTAATACGTCATCTAATTTGGCCCAAAGTGCAGGTGATACTTTAAAAAATCTTGCCGAAGGGGAATAATAAACGGCTGTATTTCAGTTGAATTCATAAAAATAAAAAACTGGGGCGAAAGGATTCGAACCTCTGAAATGGCGGGACCAAAACCCGCTGCCTTACCACTTGGCGACGCCCCAATGGACATATTTATAATATATAATCAAGTTTTATTGTCAAGTATTATGTTTCTTAATTACATCAACTATAGCATTAATAAAGCTATGAGTCATATCTTCGATGTATTCTTGTGTTGTAAGACCGTTTACAACAATATCGGCCATATCCATAGTCGGACGAATATAGCGAAATGCAGTCTGGTTTACGTCATGGAATTGCATATCTGCCGCTTTTCCGATTTTGCCGCGTGAAACAGCGCGTGCATACCAACGTTCTTTTATTATTTCAAAAGGAGTGTAGACGTAAATTTTTACATCAACAATATCTCGCATGCATTCGTTTAAAACGTACAAGCCTTCATTTAAAATGAGTTTTGCCGGTTTTTTTAAAACCATGTTTTTCTTGCTTTCGCATGTGACAAAATTATAAAGAGGGGAGCGTATTGCCTTGCCTGCTTTTAGTGTCATCAAATGTTCTTTCATAAGTGCAAGGTCAATTGCATCCGGCGTGTCAAAGCTGAAACCTGATTTAAAAAGTTCTTCATAGCTTCCCGCTTCCCTTAGCTCTTTTGAGGCGTCTTTATAGTAGTCATCACAGCACACAACGGTGTACACATCGCTTGTATCTGATTTTAAACATGCTTTTGCAGTATTTTTTACAAGTGTTGTTTTACCTGATGCCGATTCGCCTGCTATTGACATTAAAAATGTGGAATTTTTATCTACAAGTGCTTTTCTTGCGATGTTAAAAATAAATGCTTCGTTAATCCTTAAAATAAGCGGCTGTTTCTGCTCTCGGTCTTTTGCGATAACTTCCCTTATGTTGTTTAAAATCCTTGCAACATAAGACATTTCTATTATTTTATCTGATTTGCTTGTGCTTGTCATAATGTTATTTTACACCATAAAAATCATTCTTCAAATTTTGTTATTATGCCATCGCGTTCAGAAGCCTTTTCCAGAAGGATATATGTCATATATGCCCCTGTAGCAACCGCTTTTGCGTCAAGATCAGACTTTTGCGCAAGTTCTATGATGGCCGTATTGATTTCAGGGTTTTCATCTTTTATGTAATGTATCATTTTTTTGCGCCAGCTATGGATGTCGCCCATTACATCGCCCAGAACATTTTCAATTACTTCTTCATCTATTATCGGTAGCATTTAATAATTTTACAAAAATAGGATTATGGTGTCAAACAAGTATATATTTATGTTAAAATCATTCGTATGAATATACTTGTTGCTCTATCAGGCGGGGTTGATTCCGCTGTGTGTGCCCATATATTAAAATCACAA
Source organism: Candidatus Gastranaerophilales bacterium (assembly GCA_944324405.1). Lineage (GTDB taxonomy): Bacteria > Cyanobacteriota > Vampirovibrionia > Gastranaerophilales > Gastranaerophilaceae > Galligastranaerophilus. The sequence continues at coordinate 17,430 of CALUWF010000006.1, forward strand.
GGTTTTAATATTACCGGTGCAATGATGAAAATATATAACGGCTCTATAATATCCTCTGCGCTAAATTCATGCTACGGAAGTGATAAAGCGGCGGAAATTAACGATGCAAAAAAAATATGCGCTCAACTGGAGTGCGATTTTCATTTGATAGACGTTTCGCAAGAATTTAACAAACTGGTCTTTGAAAATTTTAAATCTCAGTATTTAAATGCAAAGACTCCAAATCCATGTGTTTTATGCAATCCTTTAATAAAATTCGGGGTTTTTCCCAAAAAAGCATTAGAGTTGGGAATTAAATTTGATAAATTTGCGACCGGGCATTATGTAAGAAATATTTTTGACCATGATAGTGGCAAATACAAGCTTATGCGTGCAAAAAATCACAAAAAAGACCAGTCATATTTTCTTTATGCTCTCACACAGGAGAAACTTTCAAAAATCCTTTTCCCGCTTGGTGATATGCTAAAAGAAGACGTAAGACAATATGCGCTTGAAAACAATATTCCTGTGGCAAATAAGCGTGATAGTCAGGATTTTTATGACGGCTCGTATTCTGATTTATTAAATGTTGACGCTAAATGCGGTGATATTGTTGATAAGTTCGGCAATGTTTTGGGCAGGCACAAGGGATTGCATAATTATACAATCGGGCAGCGAAAAGGGCTTTTGATTGCATACAGTGAGCCTTTGTACGTAATAGGTTTTGATACAAAAAATAACAGGCTTATTGTTTCTACAAAAAATGACACTTATGCTCAGGGTTTGTATGCAAAAAATATCAATTGGATTTTAGATGTACCCCAAAAACCATTTGAAGCACAAATTAAAATACGCTCGGCTCAACAGCCGGCCGAATGCATTATACATCCGATGCAAGACTGTGTAAAAGTACTTTTTAAGACCCCGCAGAGCGCAGTCGCTCCCGGGCAGGCAGCAGTTTTTTATAATGAAGATACTGTACTTGGCGGCGGCACAATAGACTCACAAATATAAAAACACCCCCAAAAAAGGGGTGTTTTTATATTTACTTCGCATTAATTATGCGTTTTGGAATATGTCATCCATTTCATCAAATACATCAACAGCATCAATACTTGCTTGTTCATTATTTGAAGCGCTTGTATCCTGTGCAGGTGCGGCTTCGCTTGGTGCGGGTGCGGCACTGGTTGTTGTATCAGGCGCAGCGGGCGCGCTTTGGGTTTGGGGTGCCGGTGTTTGTTCAGGTGTAGTTTGTGTTGCTTGTGACTCGTTGGCGCTTGTATCCTGTGCAGGTGCGGCTTCGCTTTGCGGTGCCGGAGCAGTGTCTGTTACTGCTTCAGGTGCAGCGGGTGCACTTTGAGTTTGTGTTTCCGGTGCTGCATTAGTTGTTGTATCGGGTGCAGCAGGTGCACTTTGTACGCCCAATGCCGGATGTTCACCTTGTGATGTGTCTGTGTCGAAAATATCATCAGGTGCGCTTACTTCAGGTACATTTGTATTGCCTTCATCGCCAATGCCCGTATTGTCGTTTTCGCTTGTGTTACCGGTGTTTGTTTGGTTGTCATTTGAACCTGCATCAGTACTTGTGTCGCCGCCTGTTACTATTGTTGTGTTATCACCAAACGGATCTTCTGGCGGTGCGACAATCGGGGGCTCATCGCAGTCTGTGTCTGTATCCGTGTCAACATCCACATCTGTATCTGTATCAATGTCGGTATCAACATCGGTATCTACATCCACATCTGTGTCTGTATCAACGTCCGTGTCTACGTCTGTGTCAATATCCGTATCGGTATCAACATCGGTGTCAATATCTGTATCTATATCAACATCAATGTCTGTGTCAGTGTCTATATCGGTATCTGTGTCAACGTCCACGTCTGTGTCTACGTCAGTATCGACATCTACGTCTGTGTCTATATCTATATCGACATCAGTGTCCGTGTCGCTGTCTGAATCGTCATCAAGTGGCGGATGTTCGGGTTCATCCGTGTCGGTATCAGTATCTACATCCACGTCAGTATCAACATCGACGTCGGTATCAGTATCGACATCCGTGTCTGTATCAACATCTGTATCCGTGTCGGTATCAACGTCCGTATCAGTGTCAATATCTGTGTCTGTATCGACATCTGTATCGGTGTCTACGTCAGTATCCACATCCACATCCGTGTCTGTATCAATATCAGTATCAATGTCGGTATCAGTATCTACATCCACGTCAGTATCGCTGTCTGAATCGTCATCAAGTGGCGGATGTTCAGGCTCATCGATATCCGTGTCGGTGTCTGTGTCCGTGTCAACGTCTGTGTCAATATCTGTGTCCACATCCACATCTGTGTCTACATCTGTGTCTACGTCAGTATCGACATCCACATCTGTATCGGTGTCTGTGTCAACGTCTGTATCTGTGTCAGTATCTACATCCACATCTGTATCGGTGTCCGTATCAACGTCCGTATCAGTATCTACGTCGGTGTCTACGTCAGTATCGACATCCGTATCGGTGTCTGTGTCAATATCGGTGTCCGTGTCCACGTCCGTATCCGTGTCGATATCGGTGTCAGTATCAATATCGGTGTCTGTGTCCACATCAACGTCCGTATCAGTATCTACGTCGGTGTCTACGTCAGTATCGACATCCACATCCGTATCGGTGTCTGTGTCAATATCGGTGTCCGTGTCCACGTCCGTATCCGTGTCGATATCTGTATCGGTGTCCACATCCGTATCGGTATCTACATCCGTGTCTGTGTCGATATCTGTGTCAGTATCAATATCTGTGTCTGTGTCCACATCAACGTCTGTGTCAGTATCTATATCAGTATCTACGTCCGTGTCAGTATCAATATCGGTGTCCGTGTCTGTATCTGTGTCAGCCGGGATATTGTCATCCGTGTCTATAGGTGGGGTAACAGTGGTCGAGTTATCATCCTCCGGTTGTTGCTCTTCATCTTCTTTTATCTGTTGGTCGGGTGCATTAATATAAATATTTTCAACTCCTGAGCCGCAGGATGAGCCGCCAACAAGATTATATGCTGCATCGGCAAGAGTAATAGTATCGACAATCGGCTCATTATCTTTTATAAGGCTTATTTGAAGGGCTTGTTGCGGAGTGAGTTCTTCCCCTTTAACCGTATTATCGTTAAATTCAAATTCTGTACTGTTAAAATAAGGGTCGTTTTGAATAATGTCCTTTACTGCAACGAGAATTAAAGCATTTATTTCAGGGTCTTCCGGATTTTCAAGATATCTGTCAAGCAGGCTCATACCGTTGCCCAAATATGCGTCATAGGGTGTTTGGTAAAACTGCATTAAATCATAAAGGGTGTTGTATTTATATTCGCCATCTTCGTCTTTTTCCGTTAAATCAACTGATTTTACGGTTGATTGAAGGTATGAATACTTATGATCTTGTCCGTTTGTAATATTTTCCCTTGCACCATGCTCGTCACAACCAAGCGCAATTCTTTGTGCTTCAACTTCTCCAAGGTGGAGTACGATTTTTTCACTGAAGCTTGTATCTCTTAAATATGCAAATGCATCATCTCTTGACATGCCTTCGACAATAGAAGCATTTAATGCATCGTCCCTCAAACCGTCTACTATATCTGAATATGAGTCAGTCCAGATTGATTCTACAAGTTTTTCGTCTTTTTCCGCGTTTGTGCTTCTGTAGTTATTAAGAATTGCTTCTTCAACACTGCTGTATATCGGAAGTCCGGATGGGTCAGACATTTGACCGTCCCAATTTGGGTCAATGATTACATATTCGTTATCGGGTACAAATCTTTCCTGATCAACAAATGTTGTCATCGTTATATCGTCGTCAGCCTGTGCAAAACTTTCAAAAGAAGAATTTACAAGCTGCATTGTATTATCTTTATCTTGCGGATTTAATGTTGTGCTTAACAGTATGTCAGACGGAATATCTGCCACATCTCCGTATGTAATTTCTCCTACGCTGTCATTAACTGCATCAAGAATTAGCTCAGAGTTAGCCTTTGCCTGATCAAGAGCGATTGCGTATAAATTATCATCATTTATGCCGCCAAAGTTATTTCTGATAATACTTTCAAGAGTGTCGTCACTTGATAAATCAACAACAACACTTGTTGTTTCTTCGCCATTGCCGCCTCTGGGGACATATATGTATCTTACTGTGTCATGCGGGGTGGTAATTACCGTTGCGGCATGGGTGTGTTCTTCAAGCTTGTCTTTTATGGCATCTTCACCCGAAATTTCAGTTTGCGGTGCGGCACTGTTAGCACTTACACCCATGTCTTGTGTTGTTTCATCTGTTGTTGTTTCAAATTGCTCGTCAAGGCCATATTCCGGAGTTTGGCCTTGTTCTTCAATTACGCTCTGGCTTGTTTGCGGTGTTGTCGTATTTGTATCCGTATTTGCACAACTTGTTGTATTAAGTGCCATAAGGGCAGCCGTAAGTGCAAGTTGTGCTCTTTTTAAAATGGAATATTTTTTCTTTTTATTCTCATTGTTTCCAAAGTTTATTGTGTCTTGGCCGCTATTAGCTTTTAATGGGTTAGCATGTGCGGAAAATGTGTTGTTTTTAAGCTTGGTATGCGCTCCTTCAACATTTGCGCTGATTTTAAAGTCTGTCATCTTATCTCCCGAGATATCTTTGCAATTTTTATATTACTACAAAACCTCTGAAAATAAATTTTGCGAAAATGTATTAAACTGAAATAAATTTTTTACAAAATTTTACAATTAAAACAAAAGCGGCAAAACTTGCCGCTTTTGTTATCTGTGAGATTTGGATTATGGTTTTTAACCGAATATATCATCAATATCTACATTGCCATCAAGTGAAGGTTGTTCGTTTCCTGATGGTTCAGTACCGGTTGTTTCACCGCCGGACGCACTTCCACTGTCTTGCGAGGGGGCTTGCTCTGTATTTCCGCCGTTATCTGACGGTGCTTGTTGTTCGCCGCCGCTTGCTCCGCTGTCTGAGGGTGCGCTGGGCTGCGGTGCCGGCTGAGGTGTACTTTGTGCCGGTGCGGTTGTTTCAGCAGGTGCAGCAGGTGTTGTACTTGGTTGAACGGTTTGCTGAGGTGCACTTTCGGCTGCTGGCGCTGAAGCTGCCTGTTCTGCTGCGGGTGCAGGCTGAGTATTTTGTTGCGGTGTACTTTCAGCTGCGGGTGTTGTAGATTGTTCAGGCACGCTTGGCGTAGGTGTATTATCTATTGGGGTTGAGCTTACTTGTTCTGCAAATGTGTCATCAGGGCTGCTTATTACCGGCGGCGGTGCGCAATCGCCTTCATCAGTGTCGGTATCTGTATCTGTGTCGTTATCCGTGTCTGTCGGCGGTAAATCCGGTTCATCAGTATCGGTATCGGTATCTGTATCAACGTCTGTGTCTACGTCAACATCAACATCTGTATCCGTGTCTGTATCGACATCAATATCGGTGTCTGTGTCAGTATCTTGTGGCGGAATATCAGGCTCATCAATGTCTGTGTCAACATCTGTATCAACATCGACATCTGTGTCAACGTCTGTATCTACATCCACGTCTGTATCAATGTCAACATCGGTATCCACATCTACGTCTGTGTCAGTATCCAATGGCGGGTGTTCCGGCTCGTCTATTCCTGTATCTGTATCAGTATCGGTGTCTACGTCTACATCCACGTCTGTGTCTACGTCCGTATCAACGTCCGTGTCAACATCGACATCTGTATCTACGTCCACATCAACATCCACGTCTGTATCAACGTCAACATCTGTGTCAACATCTACGTCAACGTCTGTATCAACATCCACGTCTGTATCAACGTCAACATCTGTGTCAACATCTACGTCAACGTCTGTGTCAACATCTACGTCAACATCTGTGTCAACGTCTGTATCTACGTCAACATCTGTGTCAACATCCACGTCTACGTCAGTATCGACATCTACGTCGATATCACTGTCTGAATCCGTATCTTCAGGTTCAGGTTCAGGGGTTGGTTCGGGTTCCGGTGTTGGTGTTGGTTTATTTTCCGGCGCCGGATCTGGATCTGACTCGGGAGTTGATTCCGGTTCGCTGCTTGGTGTTTGTTCCGGGGTTGGCGTCGGTTTAGTTTCCGGTGTCGGTTCAGGAGCAGGAGTCGGTGTGACCGTGGGTTCATTCGATGTTTGTTCGACAGGTGTGCTTTGTTGCTCGGCCGGTTTTGAGGCAGTTTTTGCTTTACCCGGACTTGTAATATTGTATGCTGCATCACCAAGTTCGATTGCACCTTTTACAATAGGTTCGCCATTTTCATCAACAAGGCTTAGTTCCATTGCTTGTTGCACGGTGAGATCTTTACCTTGTACTTCTTTTCCGTTAACTTCAAATGTTGAATTTTTAAAGAAGTCATTGTTTGTTATGATATTTTTGACAGCCGCACCGATTAACGCCTGTGTTTCAGGGTCATTTGGGTCTTCGTTATATCTATCCAAAAGAGTTTTGCCGTTTTTAACATCTTCGTCGCTTGGGTCTGCATAATATTGCATTAAATCAAGCATGGTTTGGTGCTTGGGCATATCTTCGCCCGTAACGGGGTCGGTTGTGCGTTCGTCAATTCTTACTTTGTCAACTGTTGAATGCAGGTATGAAAATTCGGTGTCAGCACCATTTGCAAAGGCTTGTCTTGCTGTTTCTTCATCACATCCTACCGCTATTCTTTGAATTTCGGTTGCTTGCAAATTAAGGCTCGTTGTTTCGCCGATGTTATTAAGTGCATCAATTGCATCTTGGCCGCTTTTTCCTTCGACAATTGCTGAGTTTTTCGGGTTGTCTTTTAAGCCGTCCATAATAACCGCATACGCATCGGAATTTTTCTTAACAGGTTCTTTGGCGCTAATTATATTACCATCTGCATCAACCGTCACAACCGTGCCGTCTTTATATGTCATTACCGAGTTGTTGCCTTCTTCGACAGTTGATACAGCTTCACCGAGTTTGTCCATATCTACGTCTTTGGGATCAAGTTCTGTTTTATAGTTTGCAAGTATCGCGTCTTCTACTGATTTATAAACAGGCGCGCCGTTTACCATTTCACCGTTTTCACCTTCAAATTCGGGATTGATGGTAATATCGGATACATCCGAACTATAGAGCTGTTGGTCTACATAACGGGCTGATGATAAATCGCTTTCTTGGGCAAAATCTTCATAACGCGCATCTACAAGTTTTAGTTCATTATTAGCGCCTTCTGTTTCATCATATAATGGTGTTGAAAGAAGGATTTGCGCCGGGATATCGGCTACATCATCAAAATTGTCGCCTGTTGCGGCATTTACGCGCTCTAAAACAAGTTCAGAGTTTGCTTTTGCCTGGTCAAGCGCTATTGCGTAAGCTTTATTTGGATTTGCTTCATCATCAAAGTATTCATCGACAATTTTTGAAAGGTTGTAGACTCCGTGGTTGTCATTTTCAATTTGAGCGGTTTCTTGGCTTGGAGTGTATACAATTTCCTCTGATCCATGCGGGGTTGCAATAACCGTACCCACATGGACATGTTCAGGGTTGTTTTCATTGTTTGAATCAGCCGCACTAAGAACTTTTACACTATCGGCGCTCACTTTTGTACTTGCTGTCGGGATATTGATTTTATCGCCTGCGTAAATATATGTATTCATACGCTCTGTTCTTGTCGTATCATCAATAAGACTGCCCCTTGTGCTGTCTGTAACATATTGTTCGGATTGGTCATTTACCCTTGTGCCGAAAATTTCGGGGTTGGCGTCCATTACTGCGTCAATAAGCGCGTTTTGTTCATCATGCGACATCTCGTCCCAGTTTTCATAGGTATTTTGCATAATAGCGTATAGCGAATTATTTCTTTGAGTGTCGACTTCAACGTAAAAGCCGTCTTGCTCATCGCCCTGTAAATTGTCATGGTTAAGAGTAATGTTGTCGCCGATTAAATCTCCGTCAATATCTTGTCCAAAAACATCAATTTCATCGGTGACTTCTGTCATGTCACTTGGTTTTTTTCCTGTTGCAGGCTCGTTTTCTTCCGGTTTTAGAATTTTTTTAACTGAGCTGCTAATGCCATCTAAGAATCCCATCTTTATCTCCTATATTTTACTGTACTGTCATCACACACGTATAAATGTATTCATCACGTATGTCGGCAGGCATGGAAAAAAATTGAGAAAAATAATAAAAAAATTTACATTAGTTAATATTTTTTCTGATATCTTTTGCGGCTGCTTCACCCATAGACATACAGCTTGACTGGACTCTGAGCGCTGCATGGGATTTAAAATCGCATCCTGCAATCTTTCCGATTGCATAAAGGTTTTCAAAGTCTTTTGATTGAAGTGATTGAAGAGGAAATTCATAAGAGCAGACTTTATACAGCACGGAGGCATTTTTTTTATTAGAGTGAATATCAACGGGGTAATTTGAACATAAGGCAGGGTTATCAAATGTTTTTTGATTTATTATGTCCTCAATTGTGTAGTCATACCGGCATTTGACCCTGTTTATCTCACGATAACCTGTTTTGGGGGCGATGTTTGATATGTAAGAGTTATTAAAACCGGGCAGATAGAGCTTCATAAAATTGTGGAGTCTTAATATAGCTTCTCGTGCTTCAATTATTGCTTTTGAGAAGTCAAACGGGTCGCAAGGGGTGTAATTTCTTATGCGAGGGCAGTTAAATGCAACGGATGACGGCATATTGGCGATACTAAAAAGCTGAAAATAAGATAAATCAGACTCTTTAAGTACTCCATCCCTTAATGCCCTTTTAAAATAGGTGTCGAGCGCCCATTTTTTTGTTTCATCCCATGTGTATGCCGTGCTTAAATGTATATAGCTATCGGTTCGATAGGTAGTGGTAACATTTTTATCATCATCAATATCATCAAGAAAGGAGGAAAATTTGTCAAGATCAACTCCGCTTACAATAAAACGTAAACTCGGAGGTTGTTTTATATCATTATCAGCCCAAAATTCGCAATTGAGTATTTTTGAAAATGAGGCATCGCCGGTTGCATCTATATAATATTTCGATACGATTGGTAATGATAACATATTTGATAAAATTGTTATATCTTTTATCATGGTTTTATCGCAAGTTACATTTTTAACTTCGCTTTCAAAAAGAATATCGCAGCCGACAGAAGTCAGCATTTTATCAAAAACAAGTTTTAAAATTATAGGGTTGAACCATCCCGGGTTGTCATCGCAATAAGTTTGCTGTGCGTTAAATTTTTTTGCATATTCAATAAGGTCACAGTAAAATTCCGTATTAATATTTTTCGTATCTGTTTTCATTACAGGGATCACAAGTGCGCCTGTTATATCACCGCCGAGATAGTTTTCTTTTTCAACAAGCAAAGTCTTTAAATTTAATTTTGCGCAAATATATGCACATGAAACTCCCGCAATCCCTCCGCCAATAATTGTAGCGTCATATATTTTATTGCCCGTGCCCAATTTTACCTCTCAAATACATGCTGTCTTTAAATATCTAAATTATAGCATACTAACCGAAAAAATTAAATTTACGATTTATGGGCATCTTAGCCTGTTTTTTATACGTAACGATTGGTATCTATAATATATATTATGTAAGATTGCGTTTTATTTTCCAGATAGGTATAAAACTTCATCTTGAAAATTTAAACCCTCTTAACGAGGCGTATAGCTTGTGTAATTTTATTAACAAAAATATATTTGTTCGTGTTTTATAAATATATGAAAATATCGCCGATAAGCTTTGGTTCAAATAATCTGATATACACACGTCACCCGGCAAACGAGTATAGAATTATGCGAGTTAGCTGTCATACTTCAATGTTTAGAAGTGATATGGATTGGCGGGCGTTTTCTTCAGTCCTGAGCGAATATTTTAAAAATAGTGAAAGGGTAAATATAATTAACGGAGGATGTTCAGATGGAAGTGAGACATACACTTTGTGCCTTTCTTTGCTCAACAATGCGGACAATCACTCGGCGATGAAATTTTTTCCGATAAGCGCATATGATTATAATGAATTTATGATTGACGCTGTACTTGGAGGGTATATTAACCTTACTCCCGAGGATGTAGTGGTGCTTCGTGAAAATTTGGGGTACAAACTTGGTGAATATTTTATGCGTCTTGACAATCCGCCGCGCAACAGCATGGAAAAATTTAAAGAGAGAAAAACTACTACATACAAGGTTTCGGACAAATTGCGACATCTTGTGGATTACAGGAGGGCTAATATTCTTGATGTACTTGAGGGTATGAGTGATAATACGCAAAATGTTGTTTTTATGTTTAGAAATGCGGTACCTTACCTTTCAACATTTGAGCGCGAGAAACTCTTTGAACTTATTGGCAAAAAGTTGGGCTCCAATACAGTCATGGCGTTTGGAGGCTTTGATAATAACACATATGGTAGCTATATTGATGCAACTGCCAGAAAGTTAGGGTACTTACAGAAGGTTAAAAACGGCAACTCTCTGGTTTACTTAAAATAAATGTACTATTCGATTGGTAGTGATAATATTGAAAAATAGATTTACTATTATCGTTACCAATCGTTTAGATAAAAATTTTAATTTTATTATTTAATAGTTTTTGTTATCGATACCAATCGATACGATATCCATATATTATTTTCTGTTTTAAAATACAAGTTAAACTTTTTATTATTTTTTTTATTTTTTTAAAATAGTATAGCAAAATGATTATTCCGTTAATGAAAGCAAATCTTATTATTTATATACTTGATATAAATTTAATTTTCTGCGAAGGAGTGATTATGCAAATTCAAGATAATAAAAAGAAAATAAGAGTTATTTTAATTGAAGATCATAAGCTTATGCGCGTCGGACTTAAATCGCTTTTTGAAAAATATGGCGATATAAGCGTCATAACAGAGTCTGAGAGCGGAAAAGAGGGGATTGAAAAGGTTAGAGTCCACAACCCTGACGTAGTTATAATTGATGTTGGGTTAAATGACATTTCAGGGGTTGAAGTTGCAAAAAGAATTTTATCTTTTAACCCGGATACAAAAATCATGATGCTCACATCGCATATTAATTTGCAGGATGTTGCAGAGTCTTTAAAAGCAGGTGTGTATGCTTATGTGCTAAAAGATATAAATTCTGATATGCTGGCAATGGTTTTGCGTAGTGTAAATGACGGGGCAATATGGCTTGATCCGAAAGTTGTTCCCCTGCTTAGAGAGTCGGGAAGCGGAATAATTCCTGCAAAAACAAGAAGCAGAGCGAATTTTAAGGCTTCGCACGGAAATTTAACGGAAAGAGAGTATGAAGTCTTAAAGCTTGTTGTGGACGGAAAGTCAAATTATGAAATTGCGCAGATTTTAAAGATAAGCGAACATACCTCAAAAGCGCATGTGTGCAATATTATTCAAAAGCTTGTAGTGGATGATAGAACACAGGCTGCGGTTAAGGCAATTAAAGAAGGGCTTGTATAATTGTTATCAATACCAATCGAATAGTAATAATATATAAAAATAAACGCAAACCTTTTGCGATTTGCGTCAAATAAGCACAAAAAATAAAATGTATTTAAGATAGTTTCTTGAAATAATATTAACTTTACACTGCCTTCACATGCTAAATATCGGTCTGCAAAATAAAAACTTTAGGTTTTTTACTTTAATATTTTACATTTGTTAACATTATCATATTATTTATTTGTGCTTTGTTAATATTTGTTTACACATTTGGCCATCGTTTTGTGTATAATTTATCAGTCATAATGGCGGTTCTTGGTACATGTTCTTCGGTTGTTATATATTTTTTTATTGTGTCGAGCATTTTCTTGCCGCTGCTCCTTGAAACGTATTCGTTATTTAAATTTGTGTCAAATGTTTCTAAAATAGAATTAACAAGCATGTTTCCTTTATCGGTAAGCAGTGTGCTGCTTGCAGGTTTTTTGTTTTCTTGCAGAAATTTTTGTGCCGCAATGCTGTGTTCGCGCTCCAGAAAGCTTTTTATCTTACGTCTTGCGCTAAGCGGCGTAAGCTGTTTCTTAATAAATTGTGCGTTTTTATCACCAAATGTTGTTGTTGAATAAGAAAAGAAGTCTTCAATTATATTTGTACTTGTATTTGCGCTAAGCATTCTTTTTAAGATGTTTTTAGTGGTGTAGGGTGCTTGATCCGTAAAATCGGTCAGATTTTTTGTTATAAAACGTTTAGCGGCGTTTTCACCCTTTTGTGTCAGTCTTGCCATTCCAAATGTTGTCTGGGGGACTTTTGATGTTTGAAAGTTTGCTTGCATTGTGTTAACCTCGTTTTACTAAGTATTGTTTTGCAATAGATACAATGCTTGTAAAATCTAATTTTGAACGAAGAAATAAATTCTTTTTTACAAAACGTAACACAAAAGGGGGGAATATGGAGCTGAACAAGTGTAATACCGATATATTTTTTAATATGGTGTATCAGGATTTACTGTTGCAGTTCCCCCGGCAAGAGCTTAAAAGCTCCGATAAATTTAGGGAGCTGCTTACTTCTGGTGCTTATGAAGCATATATTGCATCTATAGACGGGGATGTATTAGGTTATGTAATATTGGCACATTTTGAAGAATATCTGTGGATTGATTATGTGGCTATTTTAAGAGAATTTCACTCGAGGGGCTACGGAGGTACTCTTTTGGAGCATATAAAAAACAACTTTAAAAATTATCATGGAATTTTTCTTGAAGTTGAAATGGAAAATCCGAAGATGGCAAATACATTAAAGAGAGTTAAATTCTATAAAAACCATGGGGCAAAAAAGCTTGAGGGGCGCTATTTTTACCCCAATCAATACGGTGATTTGCAAATGGATTTATATTACATTCCACTTAAAAAGAATGCGGTGCGGGGGTATGAAATAAAAAGAGTGATAGAAGGAGTTTTTAAGCTGCTGCACGGCGATATTTCTCACCTTGGCAATGTTTTATCAAAGATTGTTTTTTAGCTTTATTTTTGCTAGGATTGTTAAAGTTTTTATGGAGGATTTATGAAAAAATATTACTTATCTTTTATTGTTTTGCTTTGTATGCTTTTTTGTTTTCAAACCGGTGCAAATGCATATGATTTAAGCGCAAGACACGATATATTCACTCCTGCTTTTCAGCTTTTGTGGCAGGATTTTAAAAATGTAATTTCCACAAAAAAAATTAACTTTAAGGGATTGGATCCTTCCGTTGCGCGAGTTTTAAATGCCAACCCTTTTACATCGGATGATATAAACTCAGAGTCTTATTATAAGATTGCAGCGCCGGTATCTTATGAACTTAAAGCTAAAATTCAAAGAGAGATTTTTGAAAAATTCGGCGAATCAAGCAAGATTTTAGATGGCATAGATTGGGAGCCAAAGGATGCTGAAGAATACCTTTTGTATGCTCTTTTGAAAAAAGATGTGGAATTTCTTGCAGAATTTGAAGTTCTTGACTCCAGGACTTTTAACGGCTCAAAGGACATTTACAAGTTCTTTGGTGTAAATAAAGATGCGAACAAGTATTCAAAGTGGGTAAAGCCTCTTTTTTATGAATACGACTGGGATTATGCAGTCTCGATTGAAACAAAATCCGGTGACAGAATAATTTTATACAGGACGGATTCTCCTCAAAATGTATATGATTTATATCATCAAATAGATAAAAAGACTACGCGTGCGCTTAAATTCGGCGATAGCGACAAATTAATCATACCTTTTATTTCGCTTAATGAGCGCATCGAGTATCCGAAACTATGTAATAAAGTAATTAACGATACCAGATTTGTGATTGCAAAAGCTATTGATGATATTGAGTTTAAACTTGATAATAAAGGCGCAAAATTAAGAAATGAGGCAGCTATGCAAATTAAAACCTGTTCTCTTCCGGTTCCGGGCCGAGGTAAGGTTTTTGATTTTTCAAAGCCGTTTGTGCTTTATATGGTTGAAAAAGACAAGTCACTTCCCTATTTTGCACTTAGGATAAATGACACCAGATTTCTTGAAAAATAACTTAACATAAGGGGCAAAAATATTTTTGTTTGCCCCTTATATTTTATAATTATGAAAATAAATTTTTCTGCTTTAAATAAATTATATTCTTTGTCGTATCCGAAAGATGCTTCTGCGGGTGTTAATAATCCTTATGTTCCGAAAATGCGCGGGTTAAGTCAAGATGTGTTTGTAAAATCAACTAATTCTATTAATTTCGGGTACAATTTTGCGCTAAAACAGCCCCGGGGTATTCCTTGTGCATATTGCGGCAAAGAAATGCTTTCAAAAGATGCCGTATATGAAATAATCGGATTACGCGGGCAAAAGCTTGCCGACAGGCTCGACGATTTTGCAATGCAGGGCTTAAACAATATGACTGTTCAGTCCCGCCTTGCATTATATTATATAAAGTCTGTTGCGTTAAATAATTCAAATAAAACCGGCAAGGAAATTTTGCCCATTGTTTACACGCGCGCTCGCAACAGAATGCTAATTAAGCAGATGGATGTTTATTCAAGAATCGAGCAGTTGGCTCGTGATTTAAATTCTGATGAGCTTTTAGATTATATTAGCAAGGTTAAAAACCAAGATGCTGTCCTAAATCCCGACATTTCTCTTGATGAATTATCTGATTTTCTTGTTAACAGGATACATATTCAATTCAGAAAAGATGTCATAATGAATGTTACAAGCATCGCTTCAAAAGGCATGCAAAACGGCAATGTGGATACGTGGTTAAATGTTGTAAATGAGATTTCAAAATTGCCTTCTTCGAAAACCGATCCTGATGCATTACTTGTAAAATATGTTTCAAGGGCTTTGCGGAAAGACCCTAAGATAGAAAACGAACTTATATCCTTAAATGATGACTCGGCAGCACTTTTCTATTCAAATATTCTCTCTCCTTATGTTGCGACCGCAGAACATGTTCAACCTCACAGTCATTTTGGTGAAAATGGTACAAATAATTATCTTACCGTACATTCGCATTGCAATATGCGGCGAAGTTCAATTCCGTTTTCCGAATACGTTGTAAAAAAGCCTGAAATTTTGGATCACATCGTTAATTATCTAAAAGCAATCATGGTTGCCAATTTGAATAATTTAAACGGTTTCAGCAAACTAGGCTATATTACAAATATAAGCAGTAAGCTTAAATCTCAACTGCATGATGCCAAGGATGTTCCTGCCGTTAAAAAATTCTTTGCCGAGCTTGATAATATTTCACTTATGAAGCCTGATGTAAAGCTTTCAAAGCCCGATGCAAACGTCAGGAGGGAATTGCTTGAAAAATTTAATGCTAAATTAACCGGCCTTGATTCAACGGTCGAACAATCACTAAGAGAAAAGTTCGCAAACATTCTTGTAAAATACAAGGGTGCTGAACTTGATATGGTGCTTGATAATCTCCTATACAGCAGTTTTGATTCGCTTAAGGAAACAAGATTTACTAAGTTTGAAAAAGTACTTCAACACCTTAATCCTGATAATGAAGCACCTTATGTTGAACTTGTTGAAAAACTAAGAGATACTGACCCGATTTTAACTAGCAAAAGTCCTCTTGAGAGTGATTTTAATTCTATATTAAGTGACAGTTTTATATTTAATCACAAACTGCTTGTTTCAAACATGCTGCATTTTGCAGACAATGATTTGCTTGAACCGGGTGAAAAAAATTATATTTCATTCTTGCCCAAAAGGCTTGCCATAAAAAGAAATTTTGACCTTTATTGCATGAAAATTCTGCTCAACGCAAGAGATACAAAGGGGCATTATAATAAATCAAAAATTTATAAACTCTTGCGAACTTTTGAATTTGACGCGTAACTATTTAAAATATTTATTTAAGTGAAATCGTAATCTGTCAAGCTCTCTTTCAATGTTTTTAATGTGCAGGGCATTGTATATGCAAAATGTTTCAATTTTTTCCATGGCGCAAAATTTGTGTATTTTGTGCTGTGCTATGTAAATATCATCAATGCTTCGCATGTCAAAAAATGAATTTGTGTCGCTGAAATCTTTTTCATTGGCGGCACAGGTGAGCGAAAACATATATTTTTTACCCTCTAACAGTCCGCATTTGCCATAATCTTTGCATGGCGTGTAGAATATTTTATTTAAAAATACTTCATCAAAGTATTTCTTTAAAATCCAGGGTACGCTAAACCAGTTTATTGGATTTTGATATATTACCGCATCTGCCCATTTGTATTTCTCCGCTTCTTCTTCGGGGGTATAGCCCTGCTCTACAACAGTTGTTTTTATGTCGTGATTTTCTGACAGAGTTTTTACTATTTCTTCAAATAGCGTGCAGTTAAGCTTTCCTGTTGAATACCAATAATACTTATGCCCGTTTATAACCAAAATTTTCATAGTAAAAGAATACAGCCCTTATGCTTTAATTTCATTAATCATAAGGGCTATAGCACAATAACTATAAATTAGGTTTGATGTCGTTTAGATTTTTCCCGCCGACGCTTTTATAAAGTCCGATTACCGAAATGAGCGTATTGGCTTTTGAATCAACTATATCCTTTTGTACAAGCAGTTCCCTTTGATAGCTTTGAAGCATATATGGCTTTGTTCCTTTGCCGGATGAGTACAAATTTTGGGCAATTTCGTAATTTTTATCTTCAAGCTCCAAACGTTCAAGAGCGCTTTTAAGGTTCTCGGCATATATTTTTGCGTTTACAAGTGCGTCGTTTACTTCTTTATAAGATGTTAAAACTGTTTTTTTGTATAATTCAAGTGCTTCTTCGTATTCGTATTTTTTGTATCTTAAGTAAGCGAGTTTGCGCCCGCCTGTAAAAATATCCAGAACAGGCGCCACGCCTACGGAAGAAAGGAGCGCATTATTATTGAACAAATTGCTGAGTCTGTATGCATTAAAACCAAATTGTCCGAAAATTATAAATCGAGGGAGAAAGTTTTTCTTTGCAACCTTTACATCAAGTCCCATTCGCTCAATATTTTTTTGCGCCATAAGATAATCGGGACGTGACTCAATAATGTCTGATGGAATTTGAGAAGGGAAATATACAAGCGGTATTTCTTTTTGTGATATGTCCTCAATTTGATTTATCTCGGGGTCTGCAAGTACAAACCTTAATTCTTCTTCAATTAATGTGCGCTCTTTTTTAAGAGTGTTTAAATCCTCATCAAACGTTTTTTGAAGCTTTTCTTGCTCTATAACTTCGGTTACGGGGCATTTACCCGCTTCGAATTTAATTTTAGTGAGTCTTAAAATTTCGTTTTGTGTTTTTAGCAGCTCTTCTTGGATTTTGATTAATTTATCACATTTTATCAGGTTATAGTAAGCTGCGGCAAAATTTGCTGTAACGGTTATGTATTTGGCTCTTTCTTCCTCTTTTACTATATCCAGCTGTTTTTGTATACTTTTTGTTTTTGTTCTGTTTAAGCCCCAGATGTCAAATTCATAACTTGCAGATATCGGAAAAAGCAGATTTGTTTGAGAAAAATTGGGGATTAGCATATTCGGGCCGAAGTATTGATCACTTGCCCTTAAAACACGCTCAACATTGCCGCTTAAGCCGATTTGCGGAAGTTCATTTGCAATGCTTTGTTTTACAATTTGCTCTCCTTCTTTTATTTTCAGTTCCGCTATCTTTAAGTCATGGTTGTTTTTAAAGACCTTAAGCATATATTCGCTCAAAAGCGGGTCGTTAAATTCATCCCACCATTGTATGTTCAAATACTGTATTTGATTTTCATGCGGGTCATTTTTCTGTTTTTTTGCCCAAGCGGCATTTGGTATAATTGCTGCAAAAACAAGCAGCAAAATAATTGTTGTCAGCTTCTTCATATTTTTTATCCGAGTTGTTGTCAAAAATTTTCTTGTGTTATAATCATAACACAAGAAATATTTTAAATGCAAACCATGAAAAATAACGATGAAATCTTGCCATATTTAAATAAGCGATTTGGTACTCTGCTGGTCGCAGCAGGCGTTTATACAAGAATATTTTCAAGAAGAAGTTTTCAAAATTCAAAACTTGAAATAACGCCTGAACAATTTGTCGTAATAGAAATTTTAATGCAGCATGACGGACTTTATCAAAGACAGCTGTGCGAGCTTGCAATTAAAGACAGACCAAATATGACACGCATTATAAATATTCTTGAAAAAAGCGGTTATGTTGAGCGAAAGAGCGATAAAAACAAAAGAAAAGTATATAAAATATTCTTGACCCAAAAGGCTAAGGAAATGTTTTCAAAACTTTCTTTTACTGCAAATAACTACCGAAGTACAATAATAGAAGGTGTTAATGAAGATGAACTTAATGTATGTAAAAAAGTTCTTTCAAAAGTAGTAGATAATCTTTTAGATAAAGTTGATATTAGCATGTAAATTTTGGAGTATACTATGTCAAGCGAAAATAAACAGCAAACCGATACGCAAAAACAACAAACAAAATCAAAGAGTGAGACAAGAGAGCAAAAAAAACTTCATAAAGTAAAAAAAAGAATTGTTGTGCCGTCAATAATTTTTACAATACTTGCTCTTGGCGGGATTTATGCTCTCTTGCACGCCCATTATTATCAAACAACCGATGATGCTTTTGTTGAAGGGCATATAGTGTCTGTTGCACCAAGGGTATCGGGCCCGGTTATAAAATTGCTTATAAAAGATAACCAGGAAGTCAAAAAAGGTGATTTGCTTCTTGAAATTGATCCTAATGATTATATTGTCGCGCTTGAGCAAAAAGAAGCTAGGCTTGCAGAAGCCCGTGCTCAGTTGAGTGCTTCACATAAAAATATAAAAGAAAATATAAGCATTTCAGGCAAAGCCGAAAAAGATATTTCCGGAGTCAAAACAAGGCTGGATAATGCAAAAACTATATATGACAGAGATTTAAAACTCAGTAAAGAAGGTATTGTTTCAAAAGAAGAACTTGATAATTCAAGAACTGCATATAATACACTAAAAGCAAATTACCTTGCAGAGCAAGATAAAAAACGCGCTGCGGATATGGCCGTAGAATCTTCAATAGCTAAGCGTGCCGAAATGGAGGCCCAGATTAAAAGACTGGAGAGCGAAATTGATGAAGCAAAATTAAATCTTTCTTATACAAAAATTTATGCGCCGCAGGATGGAAAAATATCCGCAAGAACGGTTGAAGAAGGGAATTATGTACAAATTGCCCAGCCGTTAATGCAAATAGTATCTGATGAAGTCTGGATTGTGGCAAATTACAAGGAAACCCAACTTGAACAGGTAAAAGCGGGCCAAGAGGTTATTATAAAAGTTGATACATATCCCAAAAAACGTTTTAAGGGCCGCGTGGACAGCCTTCAGAAGGCAACGGGTGCAAAATCAAGCCTTTTCCCTCCGGAAAATGCTGTCGGAAGCTATGTAAAAATAGTTCAGAGAATTCCGGTTAAAATAACTTTTGAAGAGGATATTTCGAACTATAATATAGCGCCGGGCATGTCGGTTGTACCAAAGATAAAAATCAGATAAACAGTAATAAAAAATCCCGCACCATGCGGGATTTTTTATTTAAGCTGTTTTATAACGTCTTCTCTGATTTCAGATAACGGGCCGTTGTATGGGTGGCGCAAATTTTCATAATATTTTTTTGCATATGTAAACGGAAATTTAGGTATCCAGCCAAGCTTGAAAAGAATATTTACGGTTTCGGCACCTTGCGAAAACATAAGCTCGTCAATTGTCTGTTCGTATGCCGGAGAGATTGATGTAATAAGCTTAAGCAGGTAATCCGCCGCAGTTAGTGCGCCGTATCCCGAAATTATTCCGGTGTCCGTTATAACTTTTGTTATCTTAAGTTCGTTTCCGTCAACATTTATATTTTTGCTTTCCTGCGGAATTGTTATCTCTCCCTCTTTTGCGCGTGCCACTTCATACCATTCTCCCTGATATTTTATCCTGAGCGTGTTTGGTGTTGGCATATATATATCATCATATTCGTTATCGAGGATTAAATTGCCTTGTTTATCAATAATTCCGTATTTATAATTTCGGTATGTCAAAAACATTTCACCAAAGAGCGGATCAATTTTTGAATACTGGGGAGCAATTATAACTTCACCTTTTTCATTATATAAACCAAAATTTCTGTCGTTGCCAAGTTTTGCATAAGTGCCGAAGTATCTGTCGACATGCCGGTATTTCGGCTCTACCAGATAGTTACCGTATGTGTCCATGATGCCGAATTTTGTGCCCTTTTGGATAATCCATGAACTTTCGCCAAGGCGTATCATTTTTTTGTAATTAGGCTCTACAATTACATTTCCCGATTTATCTTTTAGCCCGAATTTGTTATCCTGACTAAATACCTCAACATCATTTAAAGTCAGCTCACCCTGAAGCGGTGCAGAGGTTTGTACTGCAATTGTTTTTGGTGAATTTCCGTATATTAAAAGTGTAAACAATAATAAAAAAAATATCCTTTTCATAATTTAATGATACCATAAAATTATTCATGCTATAATTTTATTGAATTGGAATTGATTTATGCAAAAAATTAAAAATATACCAAGGGGATTTATTTATGCGGTTTTGAGTTTAGTTGCGGCAGTTATTGTGCTATGCGCGATTTGGCTTGCGCTTATTCCTTCTCTTGTTTCAAACGACAGTGTAATTTCTTTTGTGCAAAAAACTTCACAACAGGCGCTTAATGCCCATGTTGAAATTTTAAATCCCGAGCTTAAAACTTCTCTTACGCCCAGAATACGTTTTAAACTTGACAGGTTATGTGTGCGAAAAGACAAAAAAATATTGCTTGATTTGAATAAAATCGACGCTGACATTTCTTTTTCAAGAATTTTTTCAAAAAGAATAGTTGTAAATAAACTGGGTGCGGATTTAATTTTTATTGACGTTAATAAACTGATTGCCCTTCTTCCGCAAAAGCAGCAGGAGGAAGTAAAGAAACATTCGGATTGGCGCCCCGATTTGTTTAATTCTCTTTTATACATTAAAAAATGCATTGTGTACTATGCATTTACGCCTCAGACAAGCATTATTTTTGACGGCAAAAATTTGGAAATAACAGCGCAACGTAATCCGAAATACGTTCATTTTAATGTAAATCTTGATATTATAAAAAACGACAAAAAACTCAGCTTTGAAATTAACGACAATAACAGGGTATATACAAAAAATCGCAAATTTATAGTTGATAACTGTGTACTTGATATTAATAAATCAAAAGTCTTTCTTAATGCTCAACTTGCAGAGAAAAGCTTTGCAGCAAGTGCAAATTCAAAAAATTTCAATGCGTCATATCTTGTTGAGCTTCTGAGAACAAATTTTATAGTTCCGACGGGCGAGCAAATGCTTTCCTATTTTAAGGATATTTCAGGCACTTTTGATTTTAATATAGAGATGTCAAACAATGGTCTTGAAGGTTTTGTCAATCTTAATAAAGGCAAGCTGACTCTTATTCCTCTTGCAGATTTAAAATTGACAATCAATTCGGGCTATGTGGATATTAAGCCTGATA
Source organism: Candidatus Gastranaerophilales bacterium (assembly GCA_944324405.1). Taxonomy (GTDB): domain Bacteria; phylum Cyanobacteriota; class Vampirovibrionia; order Gastranaerophilales; family Gastranaerophilaceae; genus Galligastranaerophilus. The sequence goes on from CALUWF010000006.1 coordinate 38,846, forward strand.
TAATAACGCTTTCTGATATCAAAGGCTTTTATTGTAACGACAAGAAAAATACTGTTGAAATAAAAGGAACAATTAAGGATTACTATAAATCTTTTGATACCGATATTATTGTTAAAGCTTTGGCAGGTAAAGAATTTTCAAGCAATCACCTTTCAAAAATTGTCGGTTACCCGCTTGAGATAAAAGGCAGCGCAAACAGCTTGATTTATTATAATTCTAAATATACCGATATGAATGTATGGTGCGCCTTTTTACTCAAAAAAGGAAACGATTTTCTTGTAGACGGCGCTTCTTTAACTCCGGTTAATTATGATAGGGTTGCGACTGTTGATGTGGATTTAAAGCCGGATGTCATAGATATTAAAGAAATTAACTACTACATAGCATCTACAATCGACAGAAACAGCAGGGGAAAAATTAAGCCTTTGCTTACAATTTGGGGTAAATTAGACGGCAAGACCTGTGCGCTAAAGAATATAGGCTTTAAAATTCCAAGGCCTCTCCCGAGTGAATTTTTAAATGTTTTAATCGGACAAAAGGTATTTAGAAAAGGCCAGATTGCAGGTCAGCTTGAATTTATTGCAGATGCCAAGGTTCCATATATCAAGGCAGATATGAGCATGGATAAAGTTGCCATTCCGGCACAGCGTTTATTTATAAGAAGCGCTAAATTTAGTGCATCCGGAAAGGATATAACACTTAAAACCGAGGGTAAATACAAACGTACCGACTATAATCTAACGGGTACAATGCTAAATGAAATTAAGCTCCCGGCAGTTATCAAGGATGTTAATTTGACTATCGATAACATTGATTTAGAGCGGATTATTGCTTCTTTAAATGTGCAGAATACGACAAACGCTGCTGATACTCAAAGTGTTGAAAAATTAGTCGTGGCTGATGAAAAACATCTTGATGAAAATAAAGATATAGACGAAGCTCCTGTTTTTGATACAGGGCTTTTGGTTGTTGAAAATTGTGTATTTAATCTGATTAAAGGAAAATACAAGGACATTAATTTCGGCAATTTAAAAGCTACTTTGACGCTTGATAAAGACGGTATTTTAAATATTCACTCAAACAGGTTTGACATAGCAGAAGGTATTTCATCCTGTAAAATTAACTGTGATTTAAAAAACCATAAATACAAGCTGCTGCTCGGTGTTAAGGATATCAACTCTGACATCATGGCAACCTCTGTACTTGGGCTAAAGCGTGAAATTTCAGGCAAAGCGAGCGGAATTATTGATTTTAATACCGATGATTCGCTTGCACTAAACGGCATTATTAAATTTGCCGTAAAAAACGGTACAATAGGCAAAATCGGCCTTATTGAATACGTACTCAAATTTGCCGCTCTGTTTAGAAATCCTCTTGCAATGATTAGCCCTTCAACAATTATGGATATTGTTAATATCCCGGAAGGTAATTTTGACATAATTAACGGCGATTTAGAACTTAAAAATAATGTAATAGAAAAAATTGTTATAAAATCGCGTTCGCCCCAATTAAGCTCACTTATAGTCGGCAGATTTGATCTTATTACGCGCGATGCAACTCTTAGGATTTATACTAAATTTTCAAGCTCACATAAAGGCATTGGCGGATTTTTAAGGAATTTGTCCTTAAATTCTCTTGCAAACAAGGTTCCATTAAGCTCAAGAAATGACAGCAGCTACTATGCAGCAGAGTTGAGCTTCTTACCTCCAATAGACGCTGATGAGAAAGACTGCCAAGTTTTCCTGACAAAAGTCGACGGTGATGTTGAGCATAATAACTTCATCTCTTCGCTTAAAAAAATTAAATAATTTTGTTAAATTTTAGCAATAAAAGTATGTTTTATCTAAATTTTTTGTCTTTTGTTCCGATAACAAATATGTAATTAAGGGGTAAAAGATGTCAATACAGTTTAAAATTCTCGATTTATTTAAAACATTTCTAAAAGAAAAGAATGAAGAATCAAATACTCAGACTTATGATGTAAATTCACCGACAAGTATTTATAAATACCGCGATGAGTTTGAAGAATTTGTTTCCGTTGAGCTGGAGGACGATTTTTCCGAACAAATTCAAGCGGGCTTCAGCCTTGATAATCTGCAAGAAGATATGTCTGATAAAAGTCGCAAATCAGATTTTGAAAATAATGACAGACCACTGGAAGCTATTTCAAAAGGCGATGCAGGTAATTTAGATGAAGATGATAAAAATTTTCAAGCATTTGACTTAAATCAAGAAATAGAGCCTTTGGATAAAGAATATTAATCTGATATTAATTGCCCTTTTGTATTTGGCAGGTGAAATTTTGTAATATCCACACCTTCCAATGTTAGCAGCTTTATTTTTGTTTGCAGCCCGCCTGCATATCCGACAAGGCTTCTATCTGCGCCTACAACTCTGTGGCATGGGATTATAATTGAAATCGGATTACGGCCGACTGCGGCTCCGACAGCGCGAGCGGAAATTTTATCCCTGCCGCTTAATTTTGCCGCTTCATTTGCTAAATATCCGTAGCTAACGGTTTTCCCGTAAGGTATTTTTTGAAGCAGGTCAAGTATGAGCTTTCTAAAGTCGCTGCCACAATAGTAAAGCGGCAAATTTTCAAACGTCTGTCTTTTGCCTTTGAAATATTCATCAAGCAAACGTTTTGTGTTGTTAAAAATTTCCAAATTATTATCTTCAATAGTATTTAAATAATTGCCTTCCATGTAATGTTTTTGACCATAGAACCATGTGCCGACAAGGTTTTTACCGTCCGATAGAAGGGTGTATGTGCCAAATGGAGAGTTGTACGTGCTTGTATAATAAATTTTATTTTCCATCATTTTTTCTCTTTTTTGGCGCGGGGTCGGTAATATCTTCCAATGCTCCGCCTGCAACTGCCCAGAAATAAAGACTTGCAACGGAGCAATACGGACTTAGGCGTTTTTCGTATTTTTTGAAAAGTTCTTTTGTAATTTCTCTGTGTCTATAGACCATTCTCATTCCGCGGCGGATTGCTAAATCGTCATAGCTTAGAATATTTTTTCTTTGCAGACAGAAAAGCAGAAGCATTTGTGCCGTCCAAACTCCAATGCCTTTTAATTTTATAAGCTCTGCTATAGCTTGTTCATCATCCATTTTTTCAATTGCTTTAATATTAAACTCGCCGCTTTTAACCTTGCCTGCAAATTCTTTTATATATAAAATTTTTCTCTGTGATATCCCAAGGGCATTAAGTTCTTTATCGCTGCTTTTTAATATGGTGTTTTCATCAATCACGCCAAGTGTATCAATAAGCCTTTGCCATATTGTGGCAAGAGCTTTTGATGAAATTTGCTGTGCTACTATGTGATGAACTACAGCGGAAAATAAATCGCCGTCAACCTCGCGCTCTATTGGCCCAAGTCTTTCTATAATTTTGGCAAGTTTTTTATCCTTGCTTTTCAGATGTTCCAGCTCTGCTTTTGAATATTTAAAATACATATTTTTACACGTTTTAAATTCGGAGAGTGAGGGATTCGAACCCTCGGCAGGTAATTAGCCTGCACGGACTTTCGAGATCCGCACCATAAACCGCTCGGACAACTCTCCGCCTTTGATAATATCAAAAATATTGTAAATTTGCAATTTAATTTGCATGCCTGTTTGTTGCGTGCTAGTATTATGATATGAAAGCAGCTGTCTTATATTGCATATTTAACAGACTTGATGTCGTAAAGGAAACTTTTCAATCTATTCGTGAGTATAAACCTTCGAAATTATATATAGCTTCTGACGGGCCAAGAGAGGGTAAGGAAGGCGAGTTTGAACTGGTTCAAAGTGTAAGAAATTATGTGCTTGAGCATATTGATTGGGATTGCAAGGTGAATACGCTCTTTCGTGATAAAAATTTAGGTTGCAGAAATCAGATGATAGGCTCAATACGTTGGTTTTTTGATAATGAGCCCATGGGCATAATAATTGAAGATGACATCAAAGCTTCACCTCAATTTTTCGATTTTTGCAATATATTGCTTGATAAATACAAAGATAATAAAAAAGTTCTTAATATCCATGGTACAAGATTAAGTAATATTGAATATAAATACGATTATTCATTTTGCCATGAGAGTGAAATTTGGGGATGGGCAAGCTGGGCTGATAGATTTAACGATGTAGATTTTAGTTTATCCGACTGGAAACAATTTCGGGACGAGAAACGACTTGATAAAATTTTAAACAATGAGTTTGCGGTAAAATTTTGGAGTTCCGTATTTAATTACTGGTATAATTCCAACACTAATTCTTCCTGGGATGTTTCTCTTTTGTTTGATAATTTTAAAAAAGGTGAACATGGATGTGTTTCAATTGCTCCTGCAAGTAAAAATCTTGTTACAAATATAGGTTATGACGGCGTACATTTTTCAAAAGACTGTGCAGGTGAGCTTGGTTGGGAAATTGATTATTTGGACACAAGCAACCTTAGGCATCCAAATTCGCTTGAGACAGATAAAGAATTGTTGGACAGATATTATGAAAATCTGTGTTCAAAAGAGGCAAATAAGGTTTATTCAAGGTGTAAGCATACTCGTTTTGTTTATTATTTATTGCAATATTTAAAATTAGCCTCTACGTTTTTAAAACTTGTTATAACCCCTAAAAGCAATAATGTCTTGTATAAAAGAAGATTTACAAGGCTTGTTTTAATAAGGGATAATATCACTCTTGCAAAATACTATTATGATGTATTAGAGAAGAATAAATAAAACACTTTTAATTAAAAGCCCGGGATTTAATCCCGGGCTTTATACTTATTGTTTAACCAAATCCCTGTAGGAATTTTTGAACATATCCGAATATGTTGTGTGAAGAAGCTCGTGCGCCTTATGCGAGCCGGGCTTTTCAAGGTATTCATTATAAAGTTTGATGATATCCGGATTTTCGTGTGATTTTCTAAATGGAAGTTCGCTGTCTTCTTTGTAAAGGCCTTGCGAGCGAAGTTCTTTAATTTTGGAATTATCACAGCTTCTTGGCTGGCCTCCGCCGTTTACGCAGCCGCCCGGACATGCCATTACTTCAAGGAGTTGGAAGTCGGCCTTACCTTCTTTAATTTCGCGAATGCATTTTTCTGCTTCTTTAAGAGTAGAAACTACTCGCACCTTTACTTTTGTACCTTTGATATCAATTTGCGCTTCTTTCGACCTGTGGTCTTTATCAACCCCGCGAAGTGGTTTGAAATCAAGGTTATCAAGCGTTTCATGGGTTACAAATTCATATGCTGTTCTGACTGCTGCTTCTGCCACACCTCCTGACGCACCAAAGATAGTCCCTGCACCTGTGTATTGGCCAAAAGGTGTGTCGTTTGGTTCGGGATTAATTGTTGCCAAATCAATGCCTGCGGATTTAATCATTCTTGCTATTTCTTGCGTAGTAAGCACCACATCCGTTTCCGGCCTGCCGTTTCTTGTCAGTTGACCGCGGATTGCTTCAGCTTTTTTAGCAGTACAGGGCATAATCGAAATTACATAGAGATTATCTTCGCTAAATCCTTCAAAATGTTTTGGCACAAGTTCTTTAATAACCGGAGAAAGCATGCCTTGGGGAGACTTGCAGGTTGATAGGTGGTTAAGCATATCGGGGTGCTGTGTTTCAAGGTACCTCACCCAGGCAGGGCAGCATGATGTAAACAGAGGCAGGTTTTCGCCTTTTGTAAGACGTTCTATGAATTCGGTAGCCTCTTCCATAATTGTTAAATCTGCCGAGAAATTTGTATCAAAAATTAAGTCAAATCCTAACTGCCTTAGTGTAGCATTGAGCTTGCCAATGACATTTTCGCCGGGCTTGAGTCCAAATTCCTCACCCAGCGCAACACGTACTGACGGCGCCATTTGAACGGCAGTTTTTTTGGACTTATCATTTATGATGTCCCAGGCTCTGTCAATATCTGTTTTAATAGTCAGTGCGCCGGTGGGACATACAGCCTGACACTGTCCGCAGAAAACACAGTCCACACTGCCCAGAGTTCTTCCTGCCATAGGTTGCACAACTGTTTTTGAGCCTCTGTTTGCAAAGCCCAAGACACTGTGGCCTTGGAATTCTGCACAAGCTCTGACACATGCTCCGCAGAGGATACATTTATTCGGGTCACGGACGATTGACGGGTTTGAATTGTCAATTGGCATATAATCTTGGGGTTTTTTCTTTGCAAATCTGATGTCTTTAATGCCATATTCCTGTGCATATTGCTGTAATTCACATTTTCCTGATTTATCACAGGTTGTACATTCTCTGTCGTGGTTTGCAAGAAGAAGTTCAAGAACTATTTTTCTTATTCTTCTTGTTTTCTCGGTGTTTGTGTGAATTTTAAGCCCGGGCTCGGGTGGCATTGTACAAGATGACTGTATTCCTCTTCCTTCAATCTCAACAACGCACATTCTGCAAGCTCCGTATTGTGTTAAATCCGGGCGGTAGCAAAAAGTGGGCACATTTATGCCGTTATTTCTTATTACCTCGAGCAAATTAGGCTCGTTTGTATATTCGCATTCTTTTCCGTTTATAAATAATGTATTTGTCATTTTTTTACCTCTCTTATATCTGTGAAATAGCCTTAAACGGACATGCGCTTATGCATGCGCCGCACTTAATACATTTTTCCTGATTGATTTTGTGAGGATTTTTCACAGTACCTTCAATTGCGCCCACAGGGCAGTTTCGTGCACATTTTGTACAGCCTTTACAGAGCTCTTCGTTAATTTTAATAACTTTAAGAGCACTGCAAACTCCGGCAGGACACCTTTTATCCTTAATGTGTGCGATGTATTCATCTCTAAAGTATTTAAGAGTCGATAAAACAGGGTTTGGGGCGGTTTTACCCAAGCCGCAAAGTGAACCTTCTTTAACTGAAATTGCCAGTTCTTCAAGAGTGTCAAGGTCTTTCATTTCACCTTGTCCGCGAACGATTTTTTCTAATATTTTTAACATATTTTTTGTACCTTCGCGGCATGGAACGCATTTACCGCAGCTTTCGTTTTGCGTAAAGTGCATAAAGAAGCGCGCAACTTCGACAATACAGGTGTCCTCGTTCATAACGACAAGACCGCCAGAGCCGACCATTGCACCGGCTTTTATAAGGTTATCGTAGTCCATTGGTATATCAAGGTGTTCTTCCGTTAAACATCCGCCCGAAGGGCCTCCTATTTGTACGGCTTTGAATTTTTTGCCGTTTCTGATACCGCCCCCTATATCAAAGACGATTTCTCTTAAAGTTGTACCCATAGGTACCTCAATAAGACCTGTGTTGTTTACTTCGCCTGTCAGTGCGAAAGTTTTTGTACCTTTTGATGTTTCGGTGCCGAATGAGGAGAACCATTGAGCTCCTTTATCAATAATAACGGGTACGTTTGCAAGTGTTTCGACGTTATTAATAAGGGTTGGACGTCCGAAAAGACCGCAGTTGGCAGGGAACGGCGGTTTGGGTCTTGGCATGCCGCGCTCACCTTCAATTGAAGCCATAAGAGCCGTTTCTTCGCCACAAACAAATGCTCCGGCGCCTTCTTTAATGTGAATATCAAAATTAAAGCCGCTGCCCATGATATTTTGACCAAGAAGATTTCTTTCTTCAGCCTGCTTTATAGCAATTCTGAGCCTTTTAATCGCAAGAGGATATTCTGCACGCACGTAAATGTATGCTTCATCCGCACCGATTGCAAAACCTGCGATAGCCATACCTTCAAGCAGTTTATGCGGATCGCCTTCCATAACGGATCTGTCCATAAATGCGCCCGGGTCGCCTTCATCACCGTTACATACAACGTATGATTTTCCGCCGCGATTGGCCGCGGTAAAACGCCATTTTCTGCCTGTCGGGAAACCGCCGCCGCCTCTGCCTCTAAGGCCGGACTTTTCAATTTCCTCAATTACCGCATCAGGGTTATTTTGTTCAAGAACTTTTGCCAACGCTCTGTAAGCACCGCTTGCGATTGCTTCCTCAATGCATTCGGCATTGATTTCACCGCAGTTTTTAAGCGATGTTCTTGATTGCTTTGCATAAAAGTTAATTTCTTCATTTTTATAAACGCGCTGATTTGTTTTTGGGTCAGTGTACAGCAGACGTTCTACAGGTTTGCCGTCTTTTATGTGAGAGTTTACAATCTCTTCCACATCTTCAGGTTTAACTTTAACGTATGTGACGTCTAAATCGGGTATGATAACAAGCACGCCCTGCTCGCAAAAGCCGTGACAGCCGGTTGGTACTATTGTTACTTTGTCATGGTGGCTTAAAATTGAAACGTCAGCGCCAAGTTCCCTGAATTTTTCCATTACTTCGTTTGAACCGTTTGCAATACAGCCTGTTCCGTTGCATACAAGCACTCTTAAACCTTGTTTTTTAATTTCTTCAATTGCTTTATTTTTTTCAGCCTCAATATCAATGTTTAGCTTTTTGACTTGTGTTTCCATTTGCTTACCCCTCATTTTCCTGCGTAAGAATTGTGTCGATAATAATTTTAATCGCATCAGGCGTCATTTGCGGATATACCTTTCCGTTTATAACAACGACCGGAGCAAGTCCGCATGCGCCGAGGCAGCTTACCGTTTCAAGTGAGAATAAGCCGTCATCTGAAGTGTATTTGCCTTCTTGCAGGTTAAATCTTTGCATAAGGTATGTATATACGGGCATTGAACCGCGTACGTGGCATGCCGTGCCGTCACAGCATTTAATTTCATATTTTCCCTTGGGTTCAAGAGAAAATTGTGCGTAAAATGTTGCTACGCCAAAAACAGTTGCGGGGGATAATCCCTCAATTTTAGTGCCGATGTAGGTAATGGCATCTTGCGGCAGGTATCTGAATTCTTCCTGAACTCTTTGTAAAATAGCAATCAGGTTGGATTTTTTTGCACCGCAAGAATTAATGATGTCATCAACTTTTTTAAAGTTAATTCCTTCGGAGGTTTGAGTGCTCATGTATTTCTCCTTTTTTACTAACAACCCTACAAGTGATTATTGCACGCGCAAAAGCTAAAATCAAATATTAAATTGCTTAAATACTCGCTTTGGACTATACTAATATTAGTTGAGGAATTAAATAATGGATAAAGAAGTAAATATAACTGTCTGTCTTGGAAGTTCTTGCTTTGCAAGAGGTAATGAAGATAATTTAAATTTTATTGAACAATACATTGAAGAAAACAATTTGAATGCAAAAGTAGATATAGCAGGTTCGCGATGTGAAGGTATATGTGCTCAGGGGCCAAATGTAACAATAAATGGTAAATTGTATTCAAATATTACCAGAGAAAAGCTTAAAGATATTTTAGATAACATCAGGGGTTGATAAATGGATAAACTGTCTCCGGTCTATACACTCTATAACGAGTGCCATGACTGTTACAAATGCGTCAGAGAGTGCCATATTAAAGCAATTAGTATTCAACAGGGGCATGCTTCCGTATTGCCTGAAAAGTGTATTGCATGCGGAAATTGCGTTAAAACATGTCCGAATAATGCAAAAAGAGTCAGAAATGATATTGAAAAAGTGAAAAATCTCTTCAGAGCTCAACAGGAAGTTTATGTTTCCCTTGCGCCAAGTTGGGACGGGATTTTTGAATATACACCTTCAAAGATGATTTCAATTTTAAAAAGGCTCGGTTTCAAACATGTAAGCGAAACCGCACTTGGGGCCCAAGAAGTGTCCATAGAGTGCGCCAAGCTTATGAAACAAAAAGATAAGGGGCTTTTTATTTCAAGCGCATGTCCTGTTGTAGTTGATTATATCAGACTTTATAATCCTAAATTTTTGCCTTGTATTACCCCTGTTGCTTCGCCGGCGCTTACACACGCAAGAATGCTAAAAGACATTTACGGGGCTCATATCCACGTTGTTTTTATCGGCCCTTGTATTGCAAAGAAAAACGAATCCGACCATAATCCCAATTTAATCGATGCCGCCCTTACCTTTGAAGAGCTGAAATACTGGCTGCAAGATGAATTTATTCAAACGGATGATATTGAAGATAATGAAAATGACAGATTTGTGCCCGAAAGCGCATACGAAGGTGCTCTTTATCCTATTGAAGGCGGCATGAATGAAACTATTAAACAAGGCGGCATGGCTGATGATGTTCAATTTTTAAATATCAGCTCTATAGAAAATTTAGAAAAAGCTCTTAAGGGTTTTGAGCCGGATTGTGTTAACAGAAAAATATTTATTGAAGCTCTGGCTTGTAACGGCGGATGTCTGGCAGGGCCCTGTGCATCTTCGAAAAAATCAGAACTATTACGTGTAAGCGATGCGCTTTCAAAAATTAAGTTGCGTGAAAATATTCCAAATGAGCCAAAGACTGTTGTAGAGATTGATTACAGAAAAAAACCGGTCGAGCATCCAAATTACAGCTACGAAACAATTTGTGAAGCTTTAAAGAAAATCGGCAAATACTCTGAAGAAGACGAGCTAAACTGTGGCGGCTGCGGGTATAATACTTGTAGGGAGCTGGCTTGCGCCCTCTTGTCAGGCGAAGCCGAACCTTCGATGTGTGTATCTTATATGAGAAAAATAGCTATGCAAAAAGCTGCGGCAATGCTGCGCTGTATGCCTTCCGCCATTGTTATGGTTGATAAAGACTTAAAAATTGTAGAATCAAACGAAGCGTTTATGAGAATGTTTTGTTCGGATATGTATGATATTTTTTCAGATCGTCCCGAGGGTTTAAACGGCGCTTGTATAGACAGAATTGTTGATTTTGCGGATATTTTTAAAGATACTCTTAAATCCGAAAAAGATATCCATAAAGAGCATTATGCCGTAAAAAATCGACTGTATGACATAAGTGCTTTTTCAATAGAAAAGAATGAACTTGTCGGCGCGATTATAACCGATGTTACGCAAAGTGAGTTGGGCAGGGAAAAAATTGCACAAAAAGCACATGAAGTTATAAACAAAAACATTGCTATTGTACAAGAAATTGCTTGTCTTTTGGGTGAACACATGGTTGAAACCGAACTGCTTTTAAGCACAATCGCCCAGGACTATGACACCTCCGAGCAGGGGGATAAAAAGTAATGTTTATTGATATCAACTGTGCTCAGGAAAAAAAATACAACCAGAATACATATGGGGATTATTTTTTATCACGCAGATATCCTGATACCGGTACTCTTATTGCCGTTTTATCTGACGGATTGGGTAGCGGGATAAAGGCTAATATTCTTGCTACCATGACTGCGACTATGCTTTTAAAATTTGTTGAAGCCGGTGCGGATATTAAGACTGCTTGTGAAGTAATTATGAATTCGCTTCCCGTCTGCCAGGTCAGGAAGATAAGTTACTCGACATTTTCCGTTGCTCATTGCAGCGAAGATGGCGAAGTAAGGATTGTTGAGGAAGGAAATCCACAATTTGTCTACATTAGTGACGGAGTTGTGGTTGAGCCCGAGTTTACCGTTATAGATTCTGATACTTTTAAAAACAGGCACATGCATATTTACAAATTGCAATTAAAGCTTGGTGACAGGCTTATATTTTGCTCTGACGGTGTTACGCAGGCGGGTTTGGGCAGTCCGGATTTAAAACTCGGACTTAGACGAAGCGGACTTATTAAATATTTACTTGAAAAAATTAAAGAAAATCCGGATGTATCAAGCAGCGAGCTTTCAAAATTTGTTGTAAGAGCAGCTCTTAATACCGAGCCCGACAGAAAGGCAAAAGATGATACTTCCTGTTGCGTAATTTATTACAGAGAACCAAGGCGCGCACTTATTTTTACAGGCCCTCCTTACCATCAGGAAAAAGACAGCGAATATGCGCATGAGTTTTTTAACTCTAAGGCAAAAAAAGCAATTTGCGGAGGCACTACCGCTAATTTAATTTCAAGAGAGCTTAATATTCCGGTGCGCTGTAATAATGTGAGAAGTGTGGGTAAATTGCCCGCTGTTTCACAGATGGATGGCGTTGATCTTGTTACCGAAGGCATTTTAACTCTTACAAAAACTGTTGAATATCTTGAAAACGGATTTAATGAAAGTGAAAAGAATGCCGCTTATGATTTAATGCAATTTTTATTAAGCAGTGATTGCATTGAATTTATGGTTGGTGCAAAATTAAATCAGGCACATTATGATCCTAATTTGCCGATTGAAATAGAAATCAGAAAGAATATAATTAAAAAAATGGCTAAAATTCTTGAAGATAAGTATATTAAAAGAGTCACCGTGCGATATATATAAGGAGATGAAATGAGCAAACTAACGGTAAAAATATGCATGGGCACAACATGTTTTGTAATGGGTGCTTCGGATCTGCAAGATTTACAAGAACTGATACCCGAAAGATTTGGCGACGATGTCGAAGTTACGGGCGTTACTTGTCTTGATTACTGTTCAAGCTGCTCGGAATCACAAGCGCCATATGTTATGGTAGGTGAAGAAGTTGTTAATAAGGCAACTGTTGAGAAAGTTATGGAAATAATAGACGGAAAGTTAAAAAATGGACAAGAATAATCAGGCAACACACTTAAAAAAAGAAATACTTGTAAAGACAATTAAAGCTTTTTTATCGGACAATTTTGAAGAAAATACACGCTTAATTCCTTTTGACATGCGTCCAAAAGGACATGATGTTCCTTATCGCTGTTGCATATATAAGGAGCGCGAAATCTTAAGAAACAGAATTATTGCGACATTAGGATTTCCGATTGAAGGCTCGGATGAAAGAGTTTTGCTTTCAGACTATGCAAAAAACGCGCAATTGAGAGAAAAACCGGACGAACAAACTCTTACTGTACTTGAATCCGCCTGCAAGGGTTGTGTTCCCAACAGAATTTTTGTAACGGATTTGTGCCAAGGCTGCGTTGCCCGTCCGTGTATTGAAAATTGTAAATTCGGCGCAATCTCAATTGTTAACGGCAAGTCACAAATTGACAGTTCCAAATGCAAAAACTGCACAAAATGCATTCAGGTTTGCCCTTATCATGCTATTGTAAAAATTGTTGTACCTTGTGAAAATGCTTGCCCTGTGGATGCTATTTCAAAAGATGAACAGGGTCATGCAAGAATTGACTTTGAAAAATGTATTACCTGCGGCAAATGCGTTAGTGCATGCCCATTTGGCGCAATACATGAAAAAAGCCAAATTATCGATATTTTAACAAGAATTAAACAGGGTAAAAAGGTAGTTGCCATGATTGCTCCTTCTGTTGCAGGCCAGCTTCCATGCACTATATATCAACTTAAAGCCGCACTTTTAAAATGCGGATTTTATGATGTGCTTGAAGTTGCTCAGGGTGCTGATATAACAGCAACCAATGAAGCAAAAGAGTTTGATGAAAGGATTAAAGAAGGCCAAAAGTTTATGACCACTTCTTGCTGTGCGGGATACAATAACCTCGTTGACAAGCATTTAAACGAAATTGCACAATATCGCTCCGACACTAAAACTCCCTTATATTATACGGCGCAAATTTGCAGGGAAAAATATCCTGATGCAATAAGTGTCTTTGTTTCACCTTGTGTCGCGAAAAAAAGCGAAGCCCTTAAAGACAACAACATTGACTATGTTATGAATTATGAAGAGTTGGGCGCTTTATTTGTTGCACATAAAATTGAGTTAAGCGAGCTTGAAGGAGTGCCTTTTGATGTTGAGGCCTCAAGAGAAGGCAGAAATTTTGGCATAACAGGGGGTGTTGCAAAATCTGTCGAAGCTGCGGATAACGGAAAAAATGAAGTAAGAGCACACCTTGTAAACGGTATAAATAAAGACTCGATACGCGCACTTAAAGGTTTTGCCAAAAAAGGTGAGTGTGAATTTGGTAATTTAATTGAAGTTATGTGCTGTGAGGGCGGCTGTGTCGGCGGCAATGATTGCCTGAGTACAGTCAGAACTGCAACAAAAGCAATAAATGACTTTACCAAGGACTCTAAACCTATTGTATAAAATTTCTGTTAAATTATTTGCCCTATTTAAAATAACACTGTAAAATTAGAGTGTTAGGTGACTTGGGTTGAATATGATTAAAAAATTTAGTGCAATTGATACAAAAAATATACTTGCTTTTTTACAAAACAAAACAAATGATTTTGAGAATAAAATTGCACTGGGCATTAGAACGCAATATGGCTGGAATGAGTTCAGTTATAAGGGCATAGGGCTTCTGTCAAGAAAAATAGCAAACTGGATGATTAATTGTGCCAGCTTGCTAAGAGGTGACAGGGTTGCAATTTTGTCTGAATCAAAGCCGGAGTTCGGGGCTTGTTTTTTTGCTAGCGCATTGAGCTGCACCGTATTTACGCCTTTGGATATCAAACTTACAATTCATGAGCTTCTCTCAATTTTGTCGGATTGCAGGCCAAGAGTAATATTTGTGAGTAACTCATATTATAATATGGCTCTTGAACTAAAAAACAGACTCGATTTTATTGAACACATTGTACTCCTTGACGATACACAGTCAGATGCAGATATTACGACAGTTTACAATATTGAAAACAAATACGATATTAAATTCAGGCGTCCGCACCTTCGCTCAACCGCCATTTTAATTTACACCTCCGGTACTACAGGTGCAGCAAAAGGCGTTGAGATTACCTATCTTAATATGCTCTCGCAAATTGATTCCTTGGATTGGGTCAGAAAATACGTATTTCCGGATTATGATGTAAACTCAGATATTGCCGTGCTTTCAATACTTCCGATGAACCATCTTTTTGAGCTTACAGTGGGCTTTTCGCTGTTTATGAACTGGGGGCTTTCAATTTATTATACAAATAGTCTGCGCCCAAAGGATATTTTAAGCACTATGCGAGAAAAAAATATAAGATTTATGATTGTCGTCCCGGCATTTTTAAAACTTTTGAAATCTGCAATTGAGAATAAAATCGCCTCGCTTTCAAGGTTCCAAAAATTAAAGTTTAAATTTGCATATACATTTGCGGCACTTATTCCTTTTACGTTTTTTAGAAGACTTTTGTTTAAAGATATTCATAAAAATTTCGGCTCTAAATTCAGTGGTTGTATAACAGGCGGTGCCCCACTTGATATAAGCGTAGGTAAATTTTTTGAAAGAATTGGTATAAAAGTGTACCATGGTTACGGTTTAAGCGAAACAAGCCCTGTTGTTGCCGTAAATTGTGAGAAGCGTAAAAATCTTGCCTCTGTCGGTCATCCCCTTAAGTGTTTTGAAGCAAAATGCGACCCAAAAACAGGTGAATTGCTTCTTAGAGGTTTGAGCGTTATGAAGGGTTATTATAATCGTCCTGATTTAACAAATCAAGTAATTGACAAAGACGGTTGGTTGCATACGGGTGACATTGCAAAAATCGATAAAGACGGATTTTTATA
Source organism: Candidatus Gastranaerophilales bacterium (assembly GCA_944324405.1). Lineage (GTDB taxonomy): Bacteria > Cyanobacteriota > Vampirovibrionia > Gastranaerophilales > Gastranaerophilaceae > Galligastranaerophilus. The sequence continues at coordinate 54,133 of CALUWF010000006.1, forward strand.
TATTACAGGTAGAATTAAAAATATGATTGTACTCTCCGGCGGGAAAAAGGTATTCCCTGAAGAAGTCGAGGCAGTGCTTGAGAAATCGCCTTTTTTCAGTGAAATATGTGTTTTTGGTGTATCCGTGCAAACCGGTGCAAAAGAGGGTTGTGAGGATATAGCGGCGGCAGTGTACCCTGCACAGGAGATAATAAATTTGCCTGATTGTGAAAAAATTATAAGAGAACAAATAAAACTGCTTTCACAAAAGCTTGCGCCATACAAGCGTCCGACAAACATCTATATTTTAAAAGACCCGCTTCCTCGCACAACCACAAAAAAGGTCAAGCGAAAAGATTTAAAAGAACTTATAGGTACTGTTATATAAATACGCCATCAAGTGGTGTTTTGCAATTTTTGCAGCAGCCAAGTCCATCAAGGTTGTATGCTGTAATATTAAATCCTTGCCGTTCAATTAGTGTATTTGAGCAGCTTTTGCAATAGGTAGCCGAGGTTGCTTTGTCACTAATATTACCAAGGTATACGTAATTTATTCCTGCTTCTTTTGCGATATTATACGCCTTTAAAAGAGTGTCGTATGAAGTTTGTTTCCTGTTTTTAAATTTATATGCCCCATGAAATGCACTAAAGTGCAGGGGGACGTTTTTGCCAAGATTTTGAACAATCCATTTGCACATATTTGTAATATCCTGCGGGTTGTCGTTTTCTCCTTCAATAATTAAATTTGTAAGTTCAAGATGGGCTTTTGTTTTGCCGTGCACATATTTTATCGTATCAAGCACGGCTGTAATATCTGCAAGGCAGTTTTTTGAATAAAATTCTTCTGTTATGCCTTTTAAGTCCAGATTTACTGCATCCATTTTAGAAAAAAGCGCTTCCCCTGCATCTTTGTTTGCATATCCGGCACTTATTGCAATACATTTTATACCCTTCGATTGCGCAATACTTGTGACATCAAGCGCATATTCCAAAAATATTACCGGGTCATTATATGTAAAAGCAATGCTTTTGCACCCTAATTCGCACGCTATATTTACAATCTTTGCCGGTTCTGCGCTACAGAGTAAAAACGGGTCGTTATCAGATTTAGTTATATGCCAATTTTGACAAAATCTACAGCCCATATTGCATCCGTGCGTCCCAAAAGACAACACTTTTGAACCGGGGTAAAAATGATATAGCGGCTTTTTCTCGATTGGGTCAAGAGCAGGTGCAGTTATATAAGAGTAAGACAAATGCTCAATTTTACTGCCTGTATTTACCCTTATTTTACAAAATCCCTTTTGTCCCTTTTTAAGATGGCATCTGCGCGGACAGACTTCACATATTAAAATTTCATTATTTAATCTTGAATAAAAATCCATAAAATATATTATAATACATATATCAATTAAAAAAACGCAAGGTATATATGGATAAGATAAAATCGCCTGCTGTTGCGGGGATGTTCTACCCGAACTCAAAATCTGAACTTCAAAATTTATTTAATAGCTGGGATGCAGCTATGCAATTTGATACAAATTACATTTCGCGCCTTGTTATCGCTCCTCATGCGGGCTATATTTATTCGGGTAAATGTGCTTTTAGTGCTCTTAGACATATTAGGGCTAAAAATATTTTTATATTTTCGCCTGCGCATAAAGAATTTATCGAAAATGCCATAAAATGTGACTATAATGCTTTTTTAACACCAATGGGACAAGTTAGTACAAATATTAATATCTTGTCAAAACTGGAGTTAAATACTAAAAACAGTGCCTATACAAAAGAACACGCTATAGAAGTTCAGCTTCCCATATTGCAATATTTTTTAAAAAACGATTTTAATATAATCCCCATAATTGTCGGCGCAAACGGTAAGGAAGACGTTTTTAAAATTATATATGAATACTGGAGCGATGAAGAGTGTGCGTTCGTTATTTCAAGTGATTTAAGCCACTACTTAAATGACAAACAAGCGCTAAGTCTTGATAATATAACGGCACAAATGATAGAAGCCTCTGACAGTTCAAAATTTCTCACTGAACAGGCATGCGGCTGCGCTTCAATTTCCGCGGCACTTGACTTTGCAAAAAAGCGCAATTTTTCATTTATAAGGCTCAATATGCTCAATTCCTCTGCTGCTACCAATGACAAAAGTCACGTTGTCGGCTATGGCGCATGGCTTTTGTATGAAGGCGGCAAAAATAGTTATATTGCGCAATTCTACCCAGATATTCTAAGAGAAATTGCATATCAATCCATTAAAAACAAAGGCAGAATTGATATTAGAAGTTATCCTGATGTTTTAAATACATTAGGGGCTTCTTTTGTTACGCTTGAAAAGCATGGAGATTTAAGGGGCTGCATTGGTTCGCCGATTGCCCATCAACCGCTTATTTTAGATTTAATTCAAAATGCTTGTTCTGCTGCCTATCGCGACCCGAGGTTTTTACCGCTGACGTTGGATGAATTAAGTGATATTAAAATTAAAATTTCACTTTTGGATGAGCCTAAAGAGATTATTTTTACTGATGAGGAAGATTTACTAAATAAAATTACTCCGCATAAGGATGGAATTATTATACAAGACGGTCCGTATCGCGCTCTATATTTGCCAAGTGTCTGGGAACAGCTTGATGATAAGAAATTGTTTTTAAACTCACTCAAGCAAAAAGCGGGGTTAAAAAGTGATTATTTTTCAAATACACTTAAAGCATTTAGATTTCGCAGTGAATACATCTAAAAATCTCTGGGTCTAATTCCGTTTTTCCAGTTTTGTTCAATGGTTTCAAGTGCAATACCTTTTGTTTCCGGAACAAAGTAGAAAACAAAAATAAGGCAAATAATGCAAATTGCAACAAAAGTCAAAAATGTATATGCAGCGCCTGCTTTTTGCAGCATTATAGGAAAAGTGTATGTGACTATAAAATTAAAAATAAAATTTGCGCTTATGCTGACGCTCATGCCTACCCCTCTGACTTTAAGCGGAAAAACTTCTGAAATTAAAGTCATTCCAACCGGCCCGAGGCTAAAAGCAAAGCAGACGATATAGAAAAGCAGCGCTCCAAGTGCAAAGAATTTTATGTTTTCTCCAAAGTTTTGCGGAAAGGCAAATACAAGACTCATAACAATAAGACTTAGCATAACACCTGACAGTCCTATGTATAGCAGCGGTTTTCTGCCGATTTTGTCACTGTATGCTATTGCCACAAAAGTCATAAGAAAATTTACCATTCCGATAATGCTTGTGGCATATATTGCGCTTTGATTTGAATTGTAGCCGGCAAGTTTAAAAATGGTAGGTGCGTAGTAAATAATTGTGTTGACCCCTGTGCAGATTTGCGCAAACATTATGCCTACACCTATTACAAAAGGCATTATGAGCCATTTTTTAAACTTAAATTTTTTATCTGCTTTATCATCAATTAGTGATTTTTGAATTATTTTTATTTCGCTGTCAGCATCTGCTTTAGGTTGTAATTTCAATAGCGCCTGTCGTGCCTCATCAATTTTTCCTTTTAAAACAAGCCATCTTGGGGTATCTGATAAAAACAGCATGCCGCAGAATAGCAAAAATGAAGGCACAACTCCCGCAAGCAGCATAAGACGCCAGGAGAGTGCAAAATTTGCAAAGTATGAATTTATTAGGTAAGAAAATAAAACGCCTGCCGTAATTGCAAGCTGAAAAAGTGACACAAACATGCCGCGCTTTTCTTTTGGCGATACTTCGGATAAATACAAGGGTGCCGCAAAAGTAACCGCGCCGACTGCAAATCCGGTAAATATCCTTGAAAGTATGAGCATTGTAGGACTTTGTGAAATAGCACAGAGTATTGAACCTATAAAAAATATAATTGAAGTAAAGATAATTATCTTTTTTCTTCCGAAAATATCTGCAAGTATGCCATTTGAAGCAGCACCCAAAAGTGCGCCTATCAGCACCGAAGAAACAAGAAAGCCCTGGTGAAATACACTTAAGTGCCAAGTTTGATTTATGTAAAGAAGTGCACCGGATATTACCCCTGTGTCATAACCTGATAATAATCCGCCCAGAGCCGCCATAAGCGCGCTTAAATATAATAATTTGTCATTAGATTTCATATATTAAAGATAACAGATTTATTAAAAACATGCCAATACTTAATATTGGTGATATTATATATAAGCGTGACACAACCTATGAGTGGAAATTGAAATTTAAAGCCGGACTGACATTGTTTATATTCTTTTGCTTTTGCGCTGCCTCACTTGCTATAGAAGATATAGCAAAAATTTCTTTGGATGAGGCAATTAATATTGCTATACAAAACAGCATTGATTTGCAGGCGCAAAAAATTAATGTTGATATTGCAAAAAATTCAATTAAAGCCGCAAATCGTCTTCAAAATCCCTCTTTAGATACTTATTGGAATATGGGTGAGGCCGGTGCCGGCAATCCGCACTCAATCGGAATTTCCCAGGTAATTGAACTTTTTAAGCGCAAGCATCGTAAAAAGAGTGCGCAGGCAAGTTATGCCGTGAGCGAAGAGAGTGCAAAATATAAAAATTTTGATCTTAAAATGGATGTAAGAGAGGCTTATATTAACCTTGTAAGCGCTAAATCAATCGTTGATTCACTTGAAATGGAAGAGAAATCTCTTACAGAGATAAACAGAATTGTAAAACAGCGTTATAAATCTGGCAAGGCAAGCGAAACGGATGTTATTCAGGCTGATATTTCATTAAATCACGTGAGGACGCAGCTTAATACGGCGCGCACAAATATTATGGCTGCACGTTTTGAATTTAACAGTGTTATGGATACAGACCCGATTTATGATTCTATAATTGAAACATTTGACGATGATAAGAATTTCAGTGCGCTTTTGACTCCCTCGCCAAAATCTCCGCTTCCAGGGTTTAGCGATATTCTGGCGCTTGCCGAGCAGCACAGGTTTGATTTAAAAATTGCCCAAAAAGAAATTGATGTGGCCAAGAATAATCTTAAAATAGCAACAAGCCAAAGAGTGCCGGATGTTGAAATAAGCGCGGGCTATCTTTTTCAGCCAATGGGTGTATCAAGCGAAGGCAGATATTTAAACGGTGCATATATTGGTGCGGGTCTTGTTAATTTGCCTATTTTGTACAATTATTCACCGGAGATTAAAAATGCAAAACTTGAGATTGAAAAAGCGGAATTAAAATATGCCGCGGTACAAAACAACGCATTTGCAAATTTAAGCAGTGCTTATGAAAAGCTTGTAAACGCGCGCGTAAACCTGAATTATTACACAGACAGCCTGATTGAAGATTCAATTCACATGATGAAAACTTCAAAGAAAAATTACGAAGAAGGCAAGACTAATGATCTTACCTCCCTCATTGTTATAGAACAATCATTTCGTTCTATTATTATTGGATACACATACGCACTTGCCCAGTATTATTCCTGTTATATAAATTTCCTGCGCGAAGTTGATGTAGATAATCTTGACAGCATTACTAATTCATCCGTGCCGCTATAGACTGTTTTAGTTAGAAAAATCTACCTTTGGCACTTGTTTGTCCGCTTCATCAATTTCAAAGTAATCTCTTTGTTTTATGCCGGAAATTGAAGCTATAATTGAAGTCGGAAACATTCTTATTTTGCCGTTAAGTGCTTTAACACTTTCATTGTAATCCATTCTTGCAACAGTTATGCGATTTTCAGTACCCGAGAGTTCATCTTGCAGTGCTATAAAGTTCTTATCTGCCTTAAGCTCGGGGTACCTTTCAACAACAAGCAGCAGCCTTGAAAGGGCTCCGCTTAGCTCTCCGGCGTTTTTCTGAACCGATTTTATGTCATTGGCGTTAAGCGAGCCTGAAAGTTTTGCCCGCGCTTGCGCAACGTCGTTAAAAACTTTACTTTCATGCGCTGCATAGCCTTTTACGGTTGCCACAAGATTTGGTATAAGGTCATTTCTGCGTTTTAGCTGGTTATCAATCTGCGCCCATTTTGAATTAACGTTTTCATCCATAAGCTGAAGTGAGTTGTAAGAATTTACAAACATAAAGCCTAAAATTACAATCACAATCAGCACAATGCCGAATATTGTGAGTCCTTTGTTTTTCATTTATCCTCCTTGTATTGAATTTACGTAACACAACAGTATTTCAAGCTCAGAAATTAGGTTATCAAGTGTTTTATATGTTTCTTTACGTTTTATTTTTGCCTCACCTGTTTTATTTTCAAGCAGCGCAATAAAAACATCTTGTGAGAAACCGCAAATCTTAGAAGCACATTTGATTACGTTTTTATCGTCATTTAAACTTAAAGTGCCGTTTAGCCTTAGTATTGCTCGAAATACCGTCATAAAAGTTTTAACGCATGGGCAAAAAGCTTCTCTCAGGCGAATTTTAGAGTCCGCATTTGCAAGGTAAAACGACCTTAAGTGCATTAAAAGCGCCTTGATTTCCCTTTCGCATTGAAGCCTTAAATCTTCCTTGCTTATTAAAATTTGTGAAATATAGTCCTTTCCGAATATAATCTTATGAAAATCTATGATATCTGAATATTCCATAGGATAGGTGTCTGCCGAGCATTTCCATTCGTCATAAGTTATAAAAACCGGCATAGGGTTACCGCCGCAGACCCATTTTTTTGTGACTTTTGAACATTTTCTCAAGTCTTCACCGGATAACCTGTCTAAAATAATCATAAGGTTCACATTATCTTTTTGTTCATATCTTAATGTCGATCCGTAAATAAATACGGATTTTAGATTTTCGGAAAAAATTTCATATAAATTTTTAACATAATTTTCAATTTTATTCATTTACCAACCTCCCGAGGCTCCGCCCCCGCCGAAACCTCCGCCTCCTCCAAAGCCTCCGAAGCCGCCGGAGCGCGGAAATCCGCCAGTACCTGCAATAAAGGGAAAAACAACGTGCGAAGATTGCGGCGAGAGTACATACGATAATACAAATATTAAAACGAGAATAAATATTACATAGTCAAGTCCGGTCGGATTATCTTGCAAGGGTTCGATTTCAGGCGGATTTTCGCTTAATGTTTGGCCATACCCCTTGGCTATATCGGATGCAAGAGTATATATACCGAGCATAATTCCGTCTTGGTATCTGTATTCTTTGAAGTAAGGAGTCATTAAATCCCGAATTCTGCCGGCATGTGCATCTGTTATAATGTGTTCCAATCCATAACCGATTTCAATTCTCATAACTCTGTCTTTGACAACAACAAGGATAACTGCGCCGTTGTTAAGTTTTCTGTCGCCGATTTTGTAGCTTCTGCCTATATTGAGTGCCGTTTCTTCAAGTCCGGCGCCATTTAGTGTATTTAGCGTAACAAGTGCTACATCTGCTTTTGTTTTATTTTGCAAGTCAAATAACAACGCATTTATTTGCTTTTTTGAATTTTGCGTAAGCACATTTGCATTATCGCTAATAAAGCCGTCAAATTTGAGGTTACCAAGTGCAAAAGATAAGCTTGATATAAGAAATAAAATAAATATTAATATTATTTTTTTCATAAAAATAAATGCACCCTGTTTTGAGATACTATATCAAATTTAGTTAAAACTTTCAATTGTATTTTTAAACTATTGACAATGAGAACTCTTTATTATAATGTTAGGCATGTCTAACAGATGTTAGGTCAATCTAACAAAGGAGAAAATATGAAATTATCTTCAGTCGGTAAATTCTTAGATCAGCCTTTACTTTCCAATACTCTTCAGCGTAAAATGCCTGTTATCTTAACAGGTGCCGCTCTTGCGTATGGAGTTGCTGATACTGTATCACAGCCAAAGTCAGAGAGAAAAAATCGTGCAATTAAAAATGCAACAATACTTGGTTCGATTACCGCTTCCACTTTATTGGGGGTTAATTTTATAAAAGTAGGCGGTGAAAAGCTGATTGAAACTCTTCCAAAAGAAGAAATTTTGGCAAGACAAGGTAGTGTAATTGCAAAATTTAAAACTTTAAACCCCTCAATTGACACAAGAGCAAATGAAATATTAACAAAGGCGCAAAAGAAAATGTTGAATTTAGCAGAAACTGATGAACTCCTTAAAAGCATTAAGAATAAACCGGCTTCTGATGAACTTATAAATTCTTTATTTGGCGCAAATAAGAATATTACCTCAAAAGAAATTTTTAATGAAATTTCAAAACTTTCAATAATGGGATTTATCCCGGTTGCAAGCGGAATAGCGGGCGGAATTGCAGCAGACAAGTTAACAGGTGAATCGTCTAAAGAAAAAACGACAAACAAAATTAAGGAAGGAATATATCAATTTTTTGCAAATATATTTCTGTGTAACGTTGGTGCGGGCAGTTTCCTTTTTGCTGCGGAAAAATTAAACGAAAAAGGTTTAATTAAAAATTTTACCCCGCTAAAAAAGACTGCCGTAATATTAAGCGGAATATTATCTGTTGGTGTTCTTGGCGGAAGTTTTATCGCTAATAAAATAGGAAATAAAATCGTCAATCCGATTATTAATAAAATTGAGAAAAAACCTGGCAGTGCATGCAATAAGTACGAACAAAGAGTTCCGGAGCCTTTGGATATTGCCTTGCATACGGATGACATTGCAACAGCAGGTGTTCTCTCGGGTGTAAAATGGATTGAACCGCTTTTACCTGTTATGTATTTAATATCGGGTTATAGATCGGCAATTGGCTATAGAAATGCCGATAAGCTTGACAAAGCTAAAAATCACGCCCATAATTGTTAAATGGCAAAATTTAACGAAGAATACAGGGGCGAATTAGAAGTAAATAAAAATATTTCTTCAAGCCTTGAAGATTACCTTGAAGCGCTGTATTTGATTTATATCGAGCATAAAATCGTAAAAGCAATAGATATTTCCCGTGCATTAAATGTAAGTCGCGCTTCAACTACTGAGGCTCTTAAAAAATTAGCTGAGAAAAATCTAATTAACTATGGCAGATATGGTGTAATCTCAATAACTGATGAGGGTGCCATAAAAGCACAAGAGGTAATTAAAAAGCATAATTCACTTTATAACTTTTTCAAGAGTGTTCTCGGGGCATCACATACGGAAGCCCAGGATAACGCTTGTAAGATTGAGCATATAGTATCAAAAGATATTTTAGAGCGTATTGTTGCGTTTACCGATTATTATTCAAAGAACTTTGGCGACGACTTTAAAAAGAAATACTTTTCATGATTTACCTTTGTGTTATCATTATAACACAAGGAATTTTTTAGTATGCCAAAGCAGAAAACAACAAAAAAAGTAAATCCTTACATTATTGCATTTACAATACTCTTACCCGCTTTTATGTCAATGGTGGCATCTTCTGCAACAAATGTTTGCCAGCCGCACATTGCAGGTTATTTTGGTGCAACGCCATATGAAGCAAACAGCGTAATCACGGCATATATAATCTCAGGCGGCATAATGCTTCCTGTATTTGGCTGGTGGGTAAATACCTGCGGTAAAAAAAGTGTTGCGCTATGGTCGGTTAGCCTATTTGCCGTTGGTTGTATTTTGTGTCTTTTGTCAAAAGATTTGCATATGTTAATATTATGCAGGATATTCCAGGGTGCAGCAGGCGGCGCACTTTTGCCCCTTGCGCAGGCGGTTTTGCTCGAAACTTTTCCGCCGGAGAAAAAAGGGGTCGCCATGGGCTTTTTTGGATTTGCCGCAATGTTTTCTCCGCTTTTTGGCCCGTTTGTCGGCGGATATTTGACAGATAATTACTCTTGGCAATGGGTTTTTATTATGAATATTCCGTTATGTCTTTTGAGCCTTGCCTTAATTAAGCTTTTTATAAAAGATGACAAGCCGGAAAGCCCCAAAAAAATGAAAATGGATTATGTTGGTCTTTTTTCAATTATTATTGCTATGGGAGCTATGCAAATAGTACTTGATAAAGGTGAGCAGTTTAATTGGTTTGACACGTACTGGATTTATTGGCTTACTCTTATTTCTATTGTTTCGTTTTCTTTTTTCTACATTTGGGAACTTGAAACAAAGAAACCAATTGTGGATGTAAGAGTATTTAAGGATAGAAATTTCCTTGTTGGTACGGTTGTAAGTTCATTTATAAATATTATGTTGTATGGTACATTGCTCTTAATTCCGTTATTTGTGCAAAATATCCTCGGCTACCCGCCGTTTTTTGCAGGTGTTGCGGTTTTCCCAAGAGCAATTTCTTGTTTTTTAGGCCTTTTGATTATGGGTAAGGTAGCAGACAAGGTTGAAAACAGGCTGCTTGCCATTATCGGACTTATAATCATGGCTTGTTCCGTATTTATGTTTTCAAGGCTTAATAACACTTCTTCGCTTGAAAGCATAATTTTGCCAAACGTAATTTTGGGTATAGGAATTGCAACAACTTTTGTACCTATAAGCGCTCTTGCTTTTATTACATTATCCAAGACAAAGCTTGCCGATGCCGCAGGGTTGCATGCTCTTTTTAAAAATATTGTTACGGCAATTTCGACTTCCGGCGTTTCTACTTTTGTTACAAGAGTTTCGCAAGTTCATCAAAATTATTTGGTTGCGTATTTGGCAGATACAAATTTGAATTTTCACTATAAGCTGATGACTATAAAAGCAAAATTTATTACATATTTTTCTCCTTATATTGCCGAAAGAAAAGCGGACGGGTATTTTTATAAACAAATGCTCACACAGGCTAAATTGTGTGCATTTTATGATATTTTCCTGCTTTTGGCGCTTATGTGTATTCTTGCAATACCTTTAATATTTTTCTTTAAAATGCCGCGCAAAAAGAAAATCACAACAACTATTCGTGCATATTACCGCATATTTAAGCATAGAGGCGTTATTTAATAGTGGAGCACGATTTTTGTGCCTTTGAGTGTTTCTTTTACATCAATAACTCTTTGATTTGAACTGCCTACCCAGTGTAAATTATTATCAAGTTTATCTTTTTCAAATCTACCGTCAGCAAGCACATCTATACACTCAATTCCATCAAGCGTGCAAATATCTTCCCACAAAAAGCCGGTGTAAAGCCAGATTGTCTTATTCGGGTACAAGTTTCGCACTTTTTTTGCAAGCCTCAAGACTTCATCTCTGTTCATAGGGTGCAGCGGGTCGCCGCCACTGAATGTAATGCCCGCGATGTGGGGCTGATTAAGTTTATCAAAAAGTTCATTTTCCGCACTTTCATCAAACGGCAAACCGCCTGCTATATCCCAGGTTATAGGATTTTGACAGCCTTCGCAGCGGTGAGTACAGCCCGATACCCAGAGTACAACCCTCAGACCGTCGCCGTTTAGCATATCGTCCGTTGTTATATCATGATAATTCATACTACATACTCACTCTGTCTTTAATTTCTTCCATTTTCGCATCGTTTAAGCGCGTATCTCCGTTAACGCGCGAGTATGACAGGTAGCCGTTCATTCTGTCTATTTTTGTAAGGTTGCGGCTGCCGCATTTAGGGCAAGAATCCATCGACAGCTCCTGATGTCCGCAGTCCGCGCAGTAGGCAAGCGAGAGGTTAACGCCCTCGTAAAATCCCATATCCATAGCTCTTAAAACCAGTGTTTCAATTGCTTTTGTATTGTATGAAACGGGATATTTGACGTATTGGATTTTTCCGCCGTTAAATAAATTCCAGAAACGGTTTTCAATATTTTGTTTTTCAATCGGTGTAATGTTTTCGCTCACATGGCAGTGAAAACTGTTTGAAACATAGCCTCTATCGGAAACTTTATCTACTATGCCGTATTTTTTTCTAAACTGCTGAACCTGTAGCCCGCACAGACTTTCGGCGGGAGTACCGTAAATTGCATATAAATTACCGTCTTCTTCTTTAAATTGCGCAACTTTTTTGTTTATGTACTCCATAACTTCAAGCGCAAACTCTCCGTCTTCAACGAGCGATTTGCCGTTGTAGAGTTCTTGCAGCTCGTTAAGTGCCGTTATGCCAAAAGAAGCGGTCGCAGACTTGAGCAGGGGCTTAATTTTATCATGCGGTTTTAAATGTCCGCCGTAAAATCCGCCTTCGCAATATGCCAGAGGATTTATGGATGCACGCATTTCGCCCAGATACTCATAAGTTCTTATGTGGATTTTTCTTATTAGTTCAAGGTAATAATCAAGAACTTTGTAAAAGTCTTTGCTTTCCTTGCGCGACTTTGCCAAAATCATCGGCAAATGCAGACTTACCGCGCCAATGTTAAATCTGCCGACAAAAACAGGTGTATCATTTTCATCTGCCGCTGTCATGCCTCCGCGTTCAAACCATGGGGATAAAAACGCCCTGCAGCCCATTGGCGAGATTACTTTTTTGTATTTTTTATACATTGATGCAACGTAGCCCTCGCCCGTTAAAGACAGCCAGTCAGGGTACATTGCTTTTTTAGAGCACTCAACGCCCGCCTTGTAGAGTTCGTGCAGTTCGCAGCCTTCGCCATGGAGGTCTTTATCAAAAAGAAAGACAAGTTTTGGGAATAACACCGGTTTTTTGCAGGATTTTTTACCCTGCCCGCCTTCTCTTGTCTTTAGCATGGTAAGTGATGCCATTTTTTCAAATTCGCCCGTGCCGAGACCAAAGGTCATGGTGATAAAGGGATAATCGCCGCGCGATGAAGCTACTGTATTAAATTTGTATTCCCAGCCTTGAAAACCTTGTTCAAAGTCGTGTTTAACGTCATTCATCGCTTCTTCGCGGGCTTTTTCAAATGACAGGCCAAGGCAAACGTACCTGTCGTAATTTGCATCAAATGACTTTTTGGCATAAGGGGCAAGCAGTTTATCAACTTCTGCAACGGTAAAACCGCCGTATTGCTGGCTTGCCGCGGCCATTACAATATCGCCTATCACATCAAAAGCAACATCTAGCGTTTTTGGCTCGTTATACCAGAGGTTGCCCATCTCAAAACCGCCCTTCAATACTGCTGCAACATCAAACAGGCAGCAGTTCATAGTATCACGGCGCGCTGACATGTCATGGATATAGATATAACCTTCTCTTATGGCTTGTAAATCATCTACTGTCAGAAAGAATTTTTTATAGAGTTCTTTATTTAACTGGTTAAATATAAGCGACCTTTTAGTTGACACAAGGGCGGAGTCCGCATTTGAATTTTCCTTGTCGCCAATGTACATTATTTTTTGGCTTTCTTGGAATACTTTATCGAGCATGTGTACAAAATCTGTTTTATAGTTTCGGTAATTTCTGTAGCTTTGAGCAACTTTGGGGTTAATTTCTTCAAGTGCACTTTCAACAATATTGTGAATTTCAAGTATGTTTATGCTGTCTTTGTTGAGCTGCACGACATTTTTATTAACGTATGTGCAGATTTTTTCTATTTCATCGGAATTTAATTCAATAAGCACGCGTGCAGCTGATTTTTTGATTGCGGTTACAACTTTTTGTACATTGTATTTTTCACAGGTGCCGTCTTTTTTGATGATGGAAATATTTTCTAAAACAGCATTTGATATATCAATCAAGCTGTTTTTAAATTCTAAACTCCCCTCTTTTGCATTTTTTATTGCTTCGCTTAAAAGTTGCGAGTTCAAATTGACAACCTTGTTGTCATTGTTCAATGAATTTTGCATGGCATAAGCCTCCTATTAGTCACGTAATATCAAAATAACAGTTAAGCATTCCGACTGTAACGGCTGCGGACCAGTGAGGGAATTTCACCCATGCTTTCCTTAAATGTTATTTTTAGTTTAATACATTTTTTTGACATGGGCTGATAATTTTTATTAATATACGTCAAACAAAGTATGACTAAATTTCTGCGTGTTAACAAAAATTAATATGTAAAATTATTCTTAATAATTTGACATGCTCTCAAAACTCAAATATTATGTTGTTGTATTTTCACTATAAGCGCATATTACCCGTGTAAACGGCACTACACTTTTAACAACACATATAATATAACTATAGGAGATGATAATGGAATGTACATTAGGTAAAACATTGCCTTGCTGGCAAGGTTTTAAGAGTGGCGCATGGACTGATACAATAGATGTGGTTGATTTTATACAAAATAACTATACTCCATATCTTGGTGACGACAGTTTTCTTGCCAAACCCACGCAAAGGACTCTTAATATTTGGTCAAAAGTAAAAGAGTTAATGAAAAAAGAGCATGAAAATAACGGACTATTAGATGCTGATGTGTCTACGCCATCTCAAATTGACGCTTATGCGGCAGGCTACATTGATAAAGAAAATGAACTTATAGTCGGTTTACAGACAGATGCGCCGCTAAAGAGAGCTATTATGCCCTGGGGCGGTCACAGAATGGTTGAGGCATCATGTCAGGCGTATGGACTAAAAGAAGATGAAAAAGTAAAAGAAATCTTTACAAAATACAGAAAGACACACAATGAAGGCGTTTTTCAGGCTTATACGCCCGAAATTCGCGCTTGCAGAAAAAGCGGGATTATAACAGGCTTGCCCGATGCCTACGGAAGAGGAAGAATTATAGGTGACTACAGGCGCGTTGCCCTCTATGGTATTGACAGGCTTATTGAAGAAAAACAGGCTGAAAAGTCTTCTTCTGACCGCTTAAATATGACATCAGACATAATCAGAGAAAGAGAAGAACTCTCGGAGCAGATTTTGGCTCTTGAAGCTATGAAAACAATGGCTTTGACTTACGGTTGTGACATATCCAAGCCTGCAAACAATTTCCGCGAAGCCGTCCAGTGGACGTATTTCGGGTATTTAGCGGCTATAAAAGACCAAAACGGCGCTGCCATGTCGCTTGGCAGAGTTTCAACATTCCTTGATATATACAGCGAAAGAGATATTAAAAACGGTACTCTGAGCGAGCAGGAAGCGCAGGAAATAATGGATGATTTTATCATAAAATTGAGAATGGTGCGCTTTTTAAGAACTCCCGAATATAATGAACTCTTTAGCGGAGACCCCGTCTGGGTTACGGAATCAATCGGCGGCATGGGCGATGACGGCAGGACACTTGTTACAAAAAACAGTTTCCGTATGCTTCATACGCTCACAAACTTAGGCCCTGCACCGGAGCCTAATATGACTGTTTTGTGGTCTGTTAATTTGCCGGATAATTTTAAAAAATTCTGCTCAAAACTCTCAATTAATACATCATCAATTCAGTATGAAAATGATGATTTAATGCGTCCGATGTTCGGGGATGATTACGGCATTGCCTGCTGTGTTTCGCCTATGATTATCGGTAAAGAAATGCAGTTTTTCGGCGCGCGTGCCAACCTTGCAAAAGCTCTTTTGTACGCTATTAACGGCGGGGTGGATGAGAAGTCTTTTGCAAAAGTGGCACAGGGATTTGAGCCTATTACATCTGAGTATTTGAACTATGATGAAGTAATTGAAAAATTTGACTCTATGATGGATTGGCTTGCTTCTACTTATGTTAATGCGCTAAATATCATTCATTTTATGCATGATAAGTATTACTACGAAAAAGCGCAAATGGCGCTTATGGATCAAAATGTGGTAAGGAAACTCGGCTGCGGAATTGCGGGATTTTCCGTCACGGTTGATTCACTCAGTGCTATTAAATATGCAAAAGTAAGACCTGTCAGAAACGAACAGGGAATTGCCGTTGATTTTGAAATAGAGGGTGATTTTCCAAAATTCGGCAACAATGATGACAGGGTTGATGAAATTGCAACAAAACTTGTTGAGAAATTTATGAATAAAATTGAAAAACTTCCGACATACAGAAATGCAATTGCAACTCAGTCAATACTTACAATTACATCAAACGTTGTCTACGGTAAGAAAACGGGCAATACACCTGATGGCAGAAAGGCAAACGTTCCTTTCGCACCGGGCGCAAATCCTTTGCATGGCAGAGATGAGTGCGGGGCGCTTGCTTCACTATGTTCTGTTGCCAAGTTACCATTTAAGCACGCTAAAGACGGAATTTCAAATACATTCTCAATTATCCCTAATTCTCTTGGAAAAACTCAGGATGAGAAAATCAATAACTTAAAAGGTATGCTTGACGGCTATATGTCAAATATGGGTCAGCATATTAACGTCAATGTGCTTGACAGGGAAACGCTTATTGATGCCATGGATCATCCGGAGAATTATCCGCAGCTAACTATAAGGGTTTCAGGTTATGCGGTAAACTTTATTAAACTGACCAGAGCACAGCAAGAGGATGTTATTTCAAGGACATTCCACAGTCGTTTTTAAAAAACAGTAACAAGCATTTGGCGCAGGATTGCAAAATCTTGCGCTTCTTTGTATCAATTTGTATTAAAATACTTATATGACAGAAACTTTAGGCTATATTCACTCTGTTTTAACGGGCGGAACGCTTGACGGGCCGGGGGTAAGGTATGTAATTTTTATGCAGATGTGCCCCTTCAGGTGTCTTTATTGTCATAATCCGGACACTTGGTTTAAAAACCCGCTCGGTGCAAGGACAGTTGAGAGCGTATATCAGGATATTTTAAAGTATAATGACTTTTTCAACTTTACAGGCGGCGGAGTTACTCTGTCGGGCGGAGAGCCGCTTGTGCAGCCAAAGTTTGCTCTGGATTTATTTAAAAAACTAAAAGATGTAAATATTCACACCTGCCTTGATACCTGCGGGTATGTTGAGTTGAGCGATGATGTGAAGGGTGTGCTTGAGTATTGTGACCTTGTTATGCTTGATATCAAGCATTTGGATTCAGATATGCACCTTAAACTGACGGGAAAAGACAATAAAAGAGTGCTTGAGTTTTTGGATTATTTGTATTCAATAAATAAGAAAACAAGAGTAAGACAGGTGCTTGTGCCGACTTTTACAACGGATGAAGATTATATCAATGAATTAATTTTATTTTTGGATAATTACAGCGGAATAATCGAGAAAATTGAACTCTTACCCTATCATAAAATGGGTGTTGAAAAGTGGGAAAAGCTGGGTATTAAATACAAATTAAGTGTTCCCGGGCCGGATAAAAGTGTAGTTGAAAAAATTAAAAATGCTTTTATTAACAGCGGGTATGATATAATCTGATTGCGGAGGGATTATTATGTATACAATTAAAGAAGTGGCACAAAAAATGGACGTCAGTGAGCATACTTTAAGATTTTGGGCAAAATCCGGTTTTTTCCCTTTTGTAATGCGCGATAAGAACAATATTAGAATTTTTAGCGAAGATGATATGAACTGGGTTAAAATCGTAAAATGTTTGCGCTCTGTAGGTACAGACAACAAATCTATAAAAAAATACATTGACCTTTGTCTTATGGGCGATTCCACTATAGGTGAGCGCTATGAAATTATTTTAAGCACGAAATTAAAAGCGCAAAAGGAGCTCGAAAACATAAAAAAACAACTAAAGGTACTTGAATATAAAGAAAATTTTTATAAAAACCTTATTAAAAATAACCTTTCAGACAGTTGGAATCCTGCGAACAAAAAGGTAAAAGCATAAAAAACCCCGCCTTGAACTTTGTCAGTGTAAGGCAGGGTGCTTATCTTATATTTTAACAAGTAAGAATTTTGAATTCTTAAGGGCAACAACCTTGTGTTCATCATCTTTTTTAAACATAAGGATGTCACCTTTTTCAAGCAAAAACTTTTCAGCGTCAAAGTGAAGCTCGATTTCGCCCTCTATAAGGTATACGGCAGCATTGCAAGTTGATGTATGTGTGTCAATTATTTCTTTTTCCTTTAGGGCAACAATTGTCAAATTGCTTTCGCCGTCTTCAAGCAGCACTTTTCTTTCAAATTTTTGCTCTGATGCATCTACAATGCCATCAGCTTTTAGTACGTTATAATACATAAAACTTCTCCTTATTTTATAAGCTTATGTATTATTTTCCATTCAATGTACAAATACATCCCGCACAAGGACAGTTATTTAAGATACTCTTTGAAGAATGTTTCAATTTTATCAAAAGGTATCATTTCGAGATTATCATATAAGTCAACATGATTAGCGCCCGGAACTATGTATAGTTCTTTGTTATCACCTTTTAATTTTTTAAATGCATCTTCGGAAAAGTATCTGCTGTGTGCCTTTTCACCATGTATCATTAAAACGGCGTTTCTGATTTCGTTACTGTATGCTAAAATCGGCATATTTATCAACGACAGGGATGAAGTCACGTTCCACCCGCCATTTGAGCCGATTGAGCGTTCATGAAAACCTCTTTTGGTTTTATAATATCCGACATAATCTTTTACAAATTGCGGTTCTTCTCCTGTCAATTTATCAGGCAGTCCTTGTGATGTTGCATAAGTTCCGTTTTTAAAATCAAGAGTTCTTTGTTTATTAAGGTCTTCTTTTATCTTATAGCGCGTATCTTCATCGACTGTATCATTATAGCCCTTTGCGGTTACTCTTGTCATATCATACATGGTAACCGTGACTGTTCCTTTAATTCTTGTGTCAATTGCCGCAGCATTTAATCCAAAGCCGCCAAAACCGCATATCCCGATTATACCTATTTTATCGGCATCAACATTTTTTTGGTTGGTTAGATAATCAACGGCAGCGCTGAAGTCTTCAGTATTAATATCCGGTGATGCAACATTTCTGGGCTCACCGCCGCTTTCACCCGTGTATGAAGGGTCAAATGCGAGTGCTACATAACCGCGTTCAGCCATTGTCTGTGCATATCTTCCCGATACTTGCTCTTTTACTGCGCCAAACGGGCCGCTTACAGCTATTGCGGGAAGCTTCCCCTTAATTTCTTTTGGCGTGTATAGATCACCTGTTAATTCAATACCAAACCTGTTTTTAAAATGAACTTTTTCAATATTCACTTTATCGCTTTTCGGAAACGTTTTGTCCCAATTGCCTGTTTTAGCTACGCTCATTAATTTTCCTCCTGTAATAAGTATTGCACTAAGTGTTAAAAACGATAAAATTTTCTTTAATTTCATGTATCTCCTTTCATACTTTATACAAGTGCTGCGCAGAAATGATTTTCTATGCATTCAAGAATAGTTTCGGCATATTGTTGATGCTTTCCGTAGAATATGTGCGATGCATCCGGGACTTCAATTACTCTGTTTCTTGAAGGATTTTTAGTCCAGGAGTTAAGAATTTCCATAAACCGTTTAGGGCTTTCCCCGGTAACAGAGTCTTTTGAGCCTATAATAAATGCACCGCAGGGTTTTATGTTGTAAAGAGATTTTGTTTCACCCTGTTTGCTGAGTACCGGACAATTTTTAAGATTATCTGCATTATAGAATCCAATTACCGATTTAGCGCACATGGGAGAAAAGCCGCCGAACAAAAAAGGAAGTATATCATCACCATGGCCGTTGTCGACCCAATCTTTTGCCATTTTGTAGCATTTGTCAATGTTTGGCATAACCTCCCACCAATGCATAATGTCGACAGGCGAGGACACTATGAAGTAGTCAATGTAATTATCCGGAGTTGTACCAAGGTAGTGTATAATTTTATTTGAGCCTAGTGAGTGTCCTGCAAGAATTACATTTTTATAGCCAAGTT
This sequence comes from Candidatus Gastranaerophilales bacterium, assembly GCA_944324405.1. Classification (GTDB taxonomy): domain Bacteria; phylum Cyanobacteriota; class Vampirovibrionia; order Gastranaerophilales; family Gastranaerophilaceae; genus Galligastranaerophilus. The sequence continues at coordinate 73,536 of CALUWF010000006.1, forward strand.
CAAATTTTGCGTATTTTACATAGCTTTCAACATCCTCATACACCATATTAAAATCATCATTAAAGACCCCCGCGTGCGCTTGTTTTCCTTTTGATAAGTCGCTGTAAGCAAAGCAGGAAAAAGAATCATGGGCGTGTGCAATGATGCATGAGATATTATTTTTGCTCAAAAGTTCACCTGTGCTGTAGAGAAGCTCATTTTGAAATACATTTGAGCAAATTCCCGTAAGCATTATAAGAACTGTGTCGTTTCGATTATTTTCAAATAGAGCTCCTTTGAGCTCCAGTCCGCGCTTTGTATTTACTTTTATAATGTCCATTGTTAATTCTCCTTTGATATTGGCTAAATAATATTATTATTTAATTGTAATTGTTAAAATTTCGTTAAGTATCATTGCTATTTTTTTCTCTCAAACGGGCTATTTTGTTCGATGTCAAAAATCAGATAATCAAGGCAATCAATTTGTTTCTGGCATTTGTGAAGCTCAATTAGTAAAATTTTTCTGTGCTTTATCAGCAGGTTTATTGCACCTTTTCTGTCGCTATTTGTAAGGCAAGCCATAAAACTGCCAATTAAATCGCTATTGCAGCCAGCGTCTTTAAGGTTATTAAGTATTAAATCATCAGATGAGAGCATATTTTTATTATTAACTATTTACAAAAAATAGCAAATACTTATATTAAATAAATAAAAATACTTGACAAGCATATTTAAAATATTTAGTATTGTTTTATGGAATTAAGAGTTTTAAAATATTTTCTTGCCGTTGCAAGAGAGGGAAGTATTACCGGAGCTGCCAACTCTTTACATTTAACCCAGCCTACACTTTCAAGACAGCTTCAGGAGCTTGAAAATGAGCTTAAGCAAAAATTACTGGTTCGAGGCAAATATAAAGTCACACTTACATCTGAAGGTATGATTTTAAGGAAGCGCGCACAGGAAATTGTTGACCTCGTTGATAAGACGGAAGCTGAATTTCAGGCAATATCAGATACAATCAGCGGTGATATCTATATCGGAGGCGGTGAGACAGACTCTATGAAATACATCGCCAAAATTATAAAAGATATTCAAGAGCAATATCCGGAAGTAAAATTTCATATATATTCGGGAAATGCCGAAGATGTGACCGAAAAGCTTGATAGGGGGCTGCTTGATTTTGGCGTACTCATTCAACCGATTGACCTTTCAAAATACGACTATATTACGTTACCAGAAAAAGATGTTTGGGGTGTGATTATGAGAAAAGACAACCCGTTATCGAAAAAAGATTTTATAACACTGGATGATGTCTTAAATATGCCGATTTTAGCATCACGACAGATGTCGCCTAAGTATTCAAAAGACAGCGGATTTTTGGATTGGTTCGGTGACAAGTACGAAAAATTAAAAATTGCGGCGACATATAACTTACTCTATAATGCGGCAATTATGGTCAAGGCAGGGGTTGGCAATGCAATAAGTCTGGATAAACTGGCAAATACTTCACAAGAAAGTGACTTATGCTTCAGGCCCCTTTTCCCAAGACTTGAATCCGGACTTGACATAGCCTGGAAGAAGTATCAAGTATTTTCCCCTGCTGCAAAACTGTTTTTGGATAAATTGCACGAAGCATTTGAAAATAAAAGTTAAATCGGAGAGGGGGGGATTCGAACCCCCGGTGGAGTTGCCCCCACACAAACGTTCCAGGTTTGCACCTTAAACCAC
>CALUWF010000007.1 GCA_944324405.1 Candidatus Gastranaerophilales bacterium
CCTAGTGATAATCAACTATTTCAACATCAAAAGAATGATTGTCCAGCCACCTGAAACATATTCTAAACTGGTCATTAATGCGAATAGAATATTGTCCTTGCCTGTCACCTGTTAAAACCTCAAGGCGATTACTGGGCGGAATTTTTAAATCATCAAGAACAGAAGCAACATGGAGCATTCTTAGTTTCTGTAGTGCACGTTTTTGAATATCTTGAGGAAGTTTCTTCGAAAACTCTTCGTTCCATATCTTCTCAGTTTCTTTACATTTGAAAGATTTAATCATAATAAGATTGTAACATATAAATAACCTGTGAATAGTTGAAAATGCTGTAAAAATGGGTTAAAATGTAATTGATAGTCTGATACGGTAAATCTCCCTACCGAGCCAACTGGCGACAGAGGGGTGCGGGAGTCCTCATAATCAGGCTATTGTTTTATGGTATCGATGGCGGGTTGGCAGTCCGCCCATACCGATTTTTATTGACAATAATTTGTAAGCTGATAAATGCAAATAATAAAAAAGACTCCTTACGGAGTCTTGATATATGGTGTCGACGGCGGGACTTGTCTTGGATTTTACTGTCTCTCGGGCAAGTAATTTGCTTCACTACGTTGCCGCAAATTTTGCCCTCACTTACTCGAGTTCGCTCGCTTTGCTCGACTCCACTCTTACGTAAAATCCGCTGAACCCGCCAAAGACGGATTAAAGCCCTCACCATTCATATATTAAAAAAGGGATAACATATGTTATCCCTTTTTTAATGTCGACGGGGGGACTTGAACCCCCACGGATTGCTCCACATGCTCCTGAAACATGCGTGTCTACCATTTCACCACGTCGACAAAACCAAGAATACAATTTTCAAACCTGTTTTGTGAAATGGTAGATATATATTTTTGCCCCTCGCAAGTCTCGAGGCAGTCACCACGTCGACAAAACCAAGAATACAATTTTCAAACCTGTTTTGTGAAATGGTAGATATATATTTTTTGCCCCTCGCAAGTCTCGAGGCAGTCACCACGTCGACAAAACCAAATTTATTTTATAACAATCAAGCTTTTTTGTCTAAATAATTTTTTATTTTCATATCAAATTTGCTCCAATAAAGCCGGATAAAAAAGCAGGCAACGTGCTGTATTGAATCTACGCGCACCCACTGTCTTGTTGCCTTAAAGCGAATTGAATCAAGCGATTTAGCCCAATTTTTATGGGCAAAATTAGATCTTTCATCATTGAACAAATGAAACTGGCACATTGCCGCCTTTTTGCAAGCGCATAATATTTGCTCTGCAAGTTCGTGACGGCCGGCCTTTTTTGCAAGGTAGTATGACGCAATAAGTCCTTCGCAGCGCGCACCGTCAGGATAATAATGATCACCGTATTCGTAATACATACCGCCTTCATAATCAATATAGGGGCTGTCATCTCGTTGGTACATTCTTTTCATCATTTCATTTGCATCGGTAAAGACAAAATTTAAATGATTTTCTTTGATAAAACCTTTGCAATCATACCATTCCTCAATAGACTGCATAAGCCATGCATCTGAGGGAAGCGGGGTAAATAGGTGAGAATAGCGTTTTGGACGCTCATCAACAATCCAGTCCATTGCAAGACGAGTTTTTTCAACTACAAACTCTTTAAGCTCATTATCATCCTCAAAATGATTTGCAAAAAGTCCGAGCCCTAAAAGCGCTTCGCCGGGGTAATAAAAGGAAAATGTTTCCATGCGCTCCTCATCGCTCATATTTAAAAGCGGCTCACCGTTATTATACCCGGGGTGAATGTAATATCCCATAAATTCGCCCTCTGGCGTAAGACGGGAAATTAAATGACGTACAAAGCCTTTAATATACTCATCGTAACACTTGTCACCGGTCACGATTCTATATTGCATCATTGCAACAAGCGCCATTCCGCTTCCGCCTAACTTGCTTTTTTGATTATAATAGGCATGGTATGCCTTTTTGCCGTCAACCCAATGTTCCACAGCCGTTGTAACCGTAAAATCAAGTGCTTTTTTTGCGGCATTAATATACTTTTCATCCCCGCTGTAGCTGTATGCCCTGATAAGCGTAATTGCGCCGCCACAGTGCCTCAGATCATTATAATACCTGTCATGTTCCGGGCGTGTCGGGTGTTCATGATCTTTTGTAGAATCAGTGGTGCAATCATAATAATACAAAAATCTGCCGTCATCCTGCATATTTTTAATCAGCCAATTTGCACTTCTTGTAAACTGATTGATTAAAATATCAAAATCAAAATCACAATATCTGACATTTGCACGATACAGCGCAATGCACTCATTTTTATAGCTAATAAAAGCACGCGTATTAAAAAGATAAAATTTCCAGTCTTTCAAAGTGCCAAATAGTTTTAAACGCTCTGATATTCTGTTTGTCATTTTTGCAATAGGGGTTTTTTTAAGGAGAGATGAAAATGCGTTTTTAAAACCCATATGCGACTGTACTATTGCATCTGTAGGCATATAATAATAAGACTGGGTGCCGTCGTTAATTTCAATCCCGTCAATACCGATTTCAAAACGGAGCGAGTTAAATTTTGAACTTTGAATTTTTTTATAAGGCAACTCGCGTCTTGAAGTCACATACTCAAACATTATTCTGCATTTATCCGGGTTATTTATTTCAAATTTTGAAAAATTTTGATTTGATTTTAAACCGGAAATAATGCGCTCAAGTGTATGCTTCAATGTATCCCTTTTTGAGCCGAAACGAATCATTTCGGTTTCTGACTGGAATAGTGAAACATAAACAAAACTAAGGCCCGGAGTAAAGTTCATAAATTTTTCAAGAGCACAAAAATCAGCTTCCGGCTCACTTCCGTCGCAGAGAGATTTTCTTATGCATAAAATCAAATTGTTAACTAATGAAAAATCCTGATTAAAAAATGCGCGTGCATTGTCATTTTGTTCTTTAAAATTCACTTTTTACTTAATTCCATAATACTGACATTAAGTTGATTATAGCATATTTGTAAAATTTTTATACAAAAAACTTAACAAAATCGCATCACGTGTTTGTTAGCTTGTAAAAAAAATGATATTATTAATGCGACAATTAAATAGGAGTAAATATGACCAACTACATTGAAAGCGTGCTAAGCAAAACAAAAGAAAAAAACGCACATGAAAAAGAATTCATCCAAGCCGTAAGCGAAGTTTTAGAAACATTAAAACCAATTGTCGAGCGCCACGGTGAATTTGAGAAAACGGCATTACTTGAAAGACTTGTTGAACCGGAAAGAATTATCTCTTTTAGAGTACCCTGGATTGATGATAATGGAAAAGTTCAAGTAAATCGAGGTTTCCGCGTACAATTTAACGGAAGTATCGGGCCTTACAAAGGCGGTCTGAGATTTCACCCGAGCGTAAATCAAAGTATTATGAAATTTCTGGCTTTTGAGCAGATATTTAAAAACGCTTTAACAGGGCTTCCGATCGGCGGCGGCAAAGGCGGCTCCGATTTTGACCCAAAAGGCAAATCTGACAGAGAAATTATGGCTTTTTGCCAAAGTTTTATGAACGAACTTCAAAGACACATCGGCCACAACCTTGATGTTCCAGCAGGCGACATCGGAGTTGGCGCAAGAGAAATAGGCTATCTTTTCGGCCAGTACAGAAAAATTAAAAACCAGTACGAAGCAGGTGTTTTAACAGGTAAAGGGCTAGAATACGGAGGCTCTCTTGCAAGAAAAGAGGCAACCGGCTATGGCCTAATTTATTATATGAGAGAAATGCTAAAAGCAAATAACCTCGATTTCAAAGGGAAAGTCGTTACTATTTCAGGCTCAGGCAATGTAGCAATTTATGCTGCGGAAAAAATTGCGGAATACGGCGCTAAAGTCGTAGCCATGAGTGATTCTAACGGCTGCATTTATGATAAAGACGGTATTGATCTTGACGAAATTAAACGTTTAAAAGAAGTTGAACGCTTAAGGATTAAAGAATACTTAAAAAAACATCCAACTGCGCAATATATGGAAAACATCGCCGGACAAACGCCCGCCGTATACACAATCAAAGCTGATATTGCACTTCCTTGTGCAACCCAAAACGATATCAATGAAAAAACAGCGGAAATTATGGTTAAAAACGGAGTAATTGCTGTTGGTGAAGGAGCCAATATGCCTACCGACATTGACGCGATTAACTATTTCCTTAAAAACAAAGTACTTCTTGCACCGGCCAAGGCCGCAAATGCAGGCGGTGTTGCAACTTCCGCTCTTGAAATGTGCCAAAACAGTATGAGGTACTTCTGGACATTTGAAGAAGTAAATAAAAAGCTTGACGATATTATGACAAACATATTTAAAGCTTGTAAGGAAAATGCGGATGAATACGGACTTGGTACAAATTATGTTGCAGGTGCAAACATTGCTGCATTCAAAAAAGTTGCCGCAGCTATGATGGCTCAAGGTATTATTTAAGACCAAAAACCATTTAAGAATTTAGCCGCCCCTTTAAAATAAAGGAGCGGCTTTTTTAATTTATTTTAATACATTATTTGAAACAATCTTGTGCAACGACCCTATAGACACCGTCTTTGCCCAAAGACTTGTTTGTTCTTAATTCTATAATCAGCCTTGACTCGCTGCTGCTTTTGGCATTTTTAGCCTCAGCTTCCTTTTGCTTTGCCTGCATAACTTTTTTCTCCGTAACCCTTCTGTTGTATGCGGGAAGCAAAATTCCAAGCGAAATAATCGAAAATCCAAGGCTTGCAAGTTCGCAGATAGAGCGCATATTTTTATCCTTAGGTAAAACTTCATCAAAAGATTTTACATAAGTATTTTTAATCCAATCGCCTGCGCGTTTTAGAAAAGAACTGTCAGGTGTGCTATTGCCTGTTCTGTTTAATAGTTTTACATCCGGTTTAACTTTTTCAATTATGCTTGCGGCAGACTTTGCGGCATAATCGCCGAGAAAATAAAGTCCCGAGAAGGATGCCATATCCCGCACCGTACTTTCTCTTAATTCATTCGGATCTTCCGAGGCAAACATTCTGCTTACAAAAGTACCGGTTGCAATCCATCTGCACTGATCAACCGTCGGAAACATTCCTTTAAACTGAAACATTTGAAGGCTCGGGCGTTTCATCATTGACAAAAGCGCAAGAGAAACCATTGAGCCGGCAGATAGAAGTTTTTGAGTGAAAAACTTTGACTTTTCTTGTGCATTCATTTCTTTGTACGTATCACCCTTTTCAAAGTCTTTGTAAATGGGTGCGCCTTTTTGTTTATACTTATGTCTTGTTATCGCGCGGTTAATCGATTGAACGGACATTGCAACGGGAAGAATAATCCCAAGGCCCAAAATACTTTTATAGTTAACAAGTTTTGTAGCCTGTTTTTTAAAGGCATCTAAATTGCCTCTCACGGCATCGTCTTTAAATTTACGTGCAATATCCACGCTGTCGCGCAATAGCTCCGATAAGTCAGAACCAAAATTTTTACCTGTCGTATCATACGTCAAAATTTCACTTGCATGTGTAGAATCCGTAATCATTGAAGACACTTTGGCAAGGGTATTTTTTAGCGTTTTTTTGTCTTTAGAATTATCAAGGACAGCATTTGTTAAAATGTCACTGACCTCACTAAGTTTATCTTTTCCGAGAGCTGAAGAAAACTCAACCCATTTATCACCGTCGCGGCCGTTTAACTCTCCTAAAAGCGAGGTGAAATAATTTTTAATTATTTTATCTTGTGAAGCACCCTCAGGAACAGATGCAATTGAATTTTTATAAGTTTCGACAAATTTTTCTATACTTTCACCATTTGCCCAGGATGAAGAAAGATTGACCCCTTTAAAATTCTTGCCCATAATCGGTTTGTTTAAAAGTTTGGCCACTCCTAAAACCACAAATGACGGAGCAAGGCAGTTGACGATAAGCCCCGAAAATTCTCTGCGCGCCGTTTCCATTGCCGCGGGTACACCTGTTTTTACAAGGTCAAAGATGGTTCTTGGAACATCGGTAGCAACAGAATCCGTGACGGCAACTCCAATCATCGGATATTTATCGCACATTTGGAGCCCCTTTGTGGCAAGATTTAAAAAACTTCCCTTAAAATTCTGTTCTCCGGCGTCTTTGTTGTTGTTAACATATTTAGCTTTGGTATTAAATTTTTGTATTGCTTGTGTCTTCATGGTTGTTATTCTTAAAAGGATGACAAAAACTCACAACATGTTATTTAATCACAAAAAAGACAGAAATGTTGTATTTTTATACATTCTTAATCTCAAAACAATATTGGTTCCGTATAGATAAAAATGATAAAAATATTTTTTTGCGCTTTAATTTAATTTTTCTTTCAGTTCTTTAACGGTTTTTGCAACATCCTGCGAATTCATAATTGCCCTTACAAGTGCAATTCTTTTGCCCCCTAGGGATAAAACTTCATCAACTGTATTTAAATCAATTGAACCAATCGCATAATAAGGAATTGTAACATTTTGCACTGCCCACTTAAGATAATCAAGCCCCGCAGGTTCTCTGTTTGGTTTTGTGGGAGTTTTATAAACAGGCCCCACACCAATGTAGTCAGCGCCATTTTGCATGGCAAGAATTGCATCCTGCGGCTTGTGGGTTGAAATTCCTATTATCATTTTTTCGCCGAGAATTTTTCTTGCACTTAAAATATCAATGTCATCCTGTCCGAGATGTACCCCGTCCGCATTTAAAATTTGTGCAAGATCAACTCTGTCATTAACTATAAAAAGTGCGCCGTACTGACTTGTAATCTCACGGATAACCCTTCCGTACTCAATAATTTTTGAAGCAGGTTTTGATTTTTCTCTCAGCTGTACAATATCAACGCCGCTTTTTACCGCAAGTGCAACGGTGTCCAAGAATTCATCATCCGAATTAAAATTATCCGAATTTGTAACAAGGTAGAGCTTTTTGTCTTTTAATAAATATTTTTTTATATCCATTTTTAATCTTTCATTCATTTCTTTTTCTATTGTATAAGTATTATAGCGGAATTCATCAGGCAATTTTGCATATTCATTTAGTACACGAAGCGCCTGTTCAAGTCGTTTAAAGTTGGAGCGAAAAATCATCTCAAGGCTCCTTGTTTGGGAATTTGCCTTTGTCGGATTTACTATATTAACCCCCACATCGTTACTTGTATCTCTTGAAGATAAAAGCTCATCGTAGTTACTGTCAAAAAAAGTACATATTTGATGCCTCATATTTTTGAGTTTTTCGGATTGATTTTTATCGTCAAATTCAAAACGTGCAATTTCTTCAAGCACCCTTAGCGCTTCTGTTGCGCGGTTTAAATTTGCATCGGTAATTCTTTTCAAAATTCGCACCTTTTAAAATACTGCCTATGTGATTATATAACAAAGATTATGGTTTATTAAGGGCTTTAGTTTTAATTTTTGATTATGAACTACAAAATTAAAACAAATAACCTAAATGAGCTTATCGAACTTGCGCAAAAAGGAGATTTGGAAGCGCTGGAAGAGATAATAAGACGCCAGCAGAAAAATGTTTTCGCAACTCTGTATTACCTTAATGCAAAGCCGGATGAGATTATGGATTTGACACAGGAAATACTGTTTAAAGTGGCAAAAAACATAAAAAAGCTTAAAAACCCGCGCACTTTTAAATCATGGCTAAATCAAATAATTATAAATCAGTTCTACGACACATTGAGAAAAAAACAAAAATCTGTCAAAAAAGTTTGTCTTGACAGTCCGGAGGAAAACAAAAAAGAATTTGATATTCCGGATCATGCTTCAAATCCATATCAGAAAGCACTCGATAAAGAACTTGAACATGCAATCAAATGCTCAATACACAAACTGCCCGACCCTTTTAAAGCAGCAATAATTATGCGCGAACTGCAAGGCTTAAGTTACGAGGAAATTGCAAGGGCGACAAATTCGAACATAGGCACGGTAAAATCACGAATTGCACGGGCAAGACTCAAACTGCAAGAATATTTAAAACCCTATATAAGTTAAAGGAGAAAAAATGCTCAAGGGAAACTTGACATGCGAGGATATATCAAGGCTAATTTTACCTTATATTGACGACAAATTAAATCAAAACAAAAGGAACAGAGTTGCGCTGCATCTTCGTAACTGCCCCTTTTGCATGGAAAAATACAGAATAATAAAATCACTTTTTGACTCAATAAAGCAAAGAAACATACAAAGAGCAAAAAAATTTCAACAATACAGACTGCTGAGCGCATATTGTGACAATGAAGTATCGGCAAATACAAAAGAAAATATCGAAGCATCACTTGCGTTATCTTGCGAACTTGTACAGAGAACACTCAAAATAAATGCGCTCAGAAAGGTGCTTAATTATACGTTTGAGCAAAAATTCAGCAGTCTGGATCTTAAACTTGAAAAGAAAATAATAGAAAGACTAAAAAACGATAATTTATTTTACAGAATAAAAAGATTGTTTAAAAATTCAAAAGAGAAAGCAATAAATTAATTATGCTCTTGTTCAGTTATTTCAACAACAACGCCGTTGTCTCTGAGCGCCTGAATAAAGCTGTCAGCAGCCTGTTTCTGGACTGCCTGCGGCACAACTCTTAAAAGTTCAACTGTTTTTGATATAACAGGATCTTTGTCATACCAACGGTTTCCGTTATACGGTTTTACCATCTCGTAAAATCTTTCAAGTGCTTCCCTTGAAACCTGCTCTTCTACCTTTTGAAGAAAAATCTCCGCTTGTGAGCGTAATTCGCTCTGATAATTCTTTAAAAGATTTATAACTTCAATCAACAAAGGATCATAGTCATACCAGCGTTTATATTTGTGAGTCATTTATACCTCCCGCCGTCTTTAGCGCATTTGCATCTTCGCTGACTCTCGAAACACAAACACCAAGACCCTTTAATTTTTCCGTAAATTTTTCATAGCCTCTGTCTATGTGGTGAAGCCCATGGATTTCGCTTTCGCCGCGCGCCATAATCGCAGCCACAACAAGAGCAGCACCTGCGCGTAAATCCGGAGCGGTAACCGAAGTCCCGACAAGACATTCCACTCCCTTAATTATCGCATGGTTTTTGCTCTGTTTAATATTTGCACCCATTTTCCACAGCTCTGCAATGTGCATAAACCTGTTTTCATACAGACTCTCCGTTACAACGCTTATCCCGTTTGAGGTGGATAAAAGGGCCATTGCAAGAGCTTGCAAGTCAGTAGGGAAGCCCGGATACGGCTGGGTGATAAAATTCATCGGCAGAAGCCTTGAAGAAGAAGACACCTCCATTACATTAGGTTCAATAAGCTTTATTTTTGCGCCCATCTCCAGCAATTTACCCGTAAAGATCGTAAGATGGTTGGGGAATACATTTTTGATTATTCCATGACCCCTTGAAGCAATAATTGCACTCATATAAGTGCCGGCTTCAATTCTGTCTGATATTGTAGTATATTCAACACCGTGCAGGTCTTCCTGCTTTACTCCGCATATAGATATTTCATTTGTGCCCGCACCTTCAATTTGGGCTCCCATTGCTTTTAAAAAGTTTGCAAGGTCGACAATTTCCGGCTCCTGTGCAGCATTTTGAATACGAGTTGTGCCTTGTGCCAAAACGGCCGCAAGCATAATATTTTCCGTTGCGCCGACAGATGGAATATCAAGACATATATCAGCGCCGACAAGTTCAAGCGCTTTTGCATGTACATATCCTTGTTCAATTTTACATTTTGCGCCCAACGCTTCAAGGCCTTTTATATGAAAATTAACACGCCTTTCGCCGATTTTACAGCCGCCGGGAAGTGCAACCCTTGCCTCTTTTATTCTGCCCGTAAGTGCACCTAAAACTACAAAAGAGGCGCGCATTTTGCTTACAAATTTATCTGAAGCAACAAAGCTTGTAAGATTAGACGCATCAATTTCCACAAATTTATTTGCTTTATCATAAGTACATTTTGCACCGAGGCATTCAAGCACATCTAGCATAATTTCAACGTCGGTAAGCTCCGGCACATTGTGGATTTTAGAAACATCGGAGGCAAGCAGTGCAGCCGCCATAAGTTTCAGCACGGCATTTTTTGCCCCGCTGATACTAACTTCGCCCTCCAAGGGACGCGAGCCGCTTATTATTAGTTTGTCGCTCAAGCTTCCTCCATTTCAACTTTTATTCTAATACAAGAATAAAAGTTTGAAAATACTTTTTTGTATTTTAGTGCTCGACACCAAAAACTTTGGCGACTTCTTCCCTGTCATCAAAATGTATAGTGCGGTCTTTAAGGATTTGATAGTCCTCATGTCCCTTGCCCGCAACAATTACAACATCTTTTTTATCGGCAAGATTTTTTAACATTTTAATTGCTTCCGCTCTGTCGGGCTCCACAAAAACGGTTTTCGGATTGATGAGTTTAAGCCCGGATAAAATATCGGTGATAATCTGCTGAGGATCTTCAGAGCGCGGATTATCCGATGTTACAATTATTTTATCACTTAGAGATTGTGCAATTTTACCCATTTTTGGTCGTTTTGTGGCATCCCTGTCCCCGCCGCAGCCAAAAAGACAAATTAAGCTGCCGTCTTTTGGTGTGAGTTCTCTTGCTGCGCGCAAAATGTTTTCAAGGCCGTCTGGGGTATGAGCATAGTCAACAATTACAAGAGGACTTGTGCATACAATTTCAAATCGGCCCGCAACGCTTTTGGTCTTTTCAAGGGCATCTTTTGCAACTTGAAGTGCTATAGAGTTTTTAAGCGCACAGCCAATAGCAGCAAGAGCATTGTAGACGCTAAACATACCATTTAACATTAATTTTATGTTTGTTGTTTCATCTTTATAAACACAGTTGAAGCTGACGCCTGAAGAGGTGAATTCAATATCCTGCGCCATTAAGTCCGATTTATTTTTAATACCGTAAGTAAGCACCTCAACACCCTCAGGCACTTTTTCAATAAGCCTTTTTGCGTATTTATCATCGTTATTAATAACCGCGTAAGAACCCTCTTCAAGTCCTTCAAAGAGTTTAGCCTTTGCGTTAAAGTAATTATCCATTGTAACGTGAAAATCAAGGTGATCTTGCGTTAAATTTGTAAATACTGCACCTTGAAACTTGCATTTTCTAACTCTGTGCTGTTCCAAAGAATGAGAACTAACCTCTGTTACGACATTTAAAATATCGGATTTTAATATTTTTTGCAGGGTATGCTGCAACTCCGGAGCCTGCGGGGTCGTGTGTTTCGCTTCAAGGTATTCGCTTTTTGAAGACAACTTATAGCCCAATGTGCCGATAAGTGCGCATTTTTTGTTATCTTGTTCAAAAATTTTCTGAATTAAGTGAGTAACGGTAGTTTTTCCGTTTGTACCCGTAACACCTATTAAATTAAGTTCTCGCGACGGGTTATGATAAAAGCATGCAGAAAGGTCTGCAATTTTTTCCTGAGTTGATTTTACAATAAGCTGCGGTATTTCAATATTTAAAGGTTTTTCACACATAAGAGCAACCGCGCCTTTTTCAAATGCCATCTGTGCAAAATCATGTCCGTCAACATGTTCACCTTTTAAACATACAAAAATTTCATGCGAATTTATAGTATTTGAATTATAAGATATTCCAAGAATATCAACGTCTTTAAAATTTAAAACTTCGTCAGGGTTAATTTCCTTTATTATTTTACTTAATTCCATAATTTCCTCTTTAAATTGGTGTATGACAAATATTTTACTCTTAAATGGTACTTTTGTTAACAGTTTTTTTCTTGTCCGGATTAAGATTCATTATTTTTACGAGTTCTGTTGTAATATCTTTAAATATAGGAGCAGCAACGGTAGAACCCCAGATAGCTTCACCATTTGGACTGTCGACTACGACATAGACAAGAATTTTAGGATCGGTCGCAGGCAAAAAACCAACAATTGAAGTATAGAGCTTGTTTGAATATCCGGCTCCGTTATCAAGCGGACGGCGCGAAGTACCAGTTTTTGCCGCGATATAGTACTCATCCATTTTAACCGTGCTCTTGCCGTTTTCAAGAGCCTGTACAAGAAGCCAGGTTAAATCACGGGCAGATTGCTCACTCATGACCCTGCGCTTAATTACCTTCTGCTCAAGGATTTCGGGGGAATATTTTATTACATGCGGTGTAATCCAGACGCCGTCATTTGCAATTGCGGCTACAGCCGATGCCATTTGGATTGCCGTAACGGACGCGCCGTATCCATAGCCCATAGCGCCATGAGTTGCAACATCCCAGCTTTTTGGCAAGGGGAGAATACCTGAAGATTCACCGGGCAAATCAATTCCCGTTGTTTCGCCAAAGTTAAATGTCTTCAGAGTGTCGTAAAATTCCTGCGGACTCATCATTTGAGAAACTTTAGCACTTGCCACATTGCTCGAATGTTCAAAAAGATAAACTAAATCGATAAGTCCGGGGTTTTTATTTCGATCATAGTCGTAATTTTTTATTTCCCACCAGCCGATTTTCATTTTACCGGTATCCAGAATTCTTGTATTTTTGTCAACCTTGCCGTTAACCATGGCGGAAGCTACCGTTATTACCTTAAAAGTAGAGCCAGGCGGGTATACATCCGTTATTGCCCAATTCTTCATCTCATTCATGGAATACTTTTGATAATTATTTGGGTCATAATAAGGGTAAGCGGCAAGTGCCAGTATTTCACCGGTTTTAGGATCAAGCACAATCACGGCACCGCGAAGTGCCTTTGTTTTTTGAACTGTTTTATTTAAATATTTCTCGCATATATGCTGCGCTGCGGAATCAAGAGTAAGAGTAAGAGTTTTTCCTTTTATGGGTGCTGCTATATCCTCGGGATTGGTATTAAAATTGTAAATAACATCTCCATTTGGAGTTTTTTCATAACTAATGTTTTTATCAAAATATTCAAGATAATCTTTTGCAACATATTCAATTCCGCCCGCAACATCGGCATCTGAATTGTAATAGCCGAGAACATGTGAAGCAAGGGTGCCTTGCGGGTAGACCCTTTTGTTTTTAACTTCAAGCGAAAGTTCACGCAGCCGCTTTGCTTTTATTGCTTCCGCGGTTTTTCTGTCCAGAGTTTTTTTAATCAAAATAACACTTTCATCTTTTGCAAGTGTTTTTGAAAGAGAAGAAACCGGAATATTAACAAGGGGTGAAAGTATCCGGGCCAACTCATCGGGAGTGTGGTCGTAATACATCGGATGTGCATAAAGATTAAATGAAGTATTATCAGAGGCGAGTTTAAAACCGTTTCTGTCAAGGATTTCTCCCCTTAAAACAAAAAGTTTTGAAGAGCGCTGCTTCTTTGCACGGTCACGGTAGTGCCTAATGTCCATAACCTGAATAAGAAAAAGATAAGCAAGAAGTATTGCAATAAAGGTGCTAAAGCCAAATTGCAGACAGCCTATCCTCTTTTCAAATTTTTTATACCTGTCTTTACTCATAAAGCACTAATAGCCCATAGACCAGGCATTTTTCTGATTATTGTCGCGGTTTTCAAAATTAACACTCGGAATTTGAGCCGCCGATAATTCCACAACTTTTGTCGCTCTTTGCAAAATATTTGATTTTGCAACTGCCATATCTACATTGTAATAAGATTGCAGATTGTCAAGCTTATTTTGCAAGTCCTCATTTTCATAGTTAAGCGCAAGTGTTTCTTTCCTGATTTGATTAAGCGAAACCTCGCCCATAGTAACAAAATAATAGCTTACAAGGCAAACCATAACAAGAAAGCCTAAAAGAGCGCATAAAAATGTGTTAACACGCGCGACTGCAAGCTCCTTATAAGATTTTTCCTTCACAAAATACCCGCTTATAATTTGATTTCCTTGATTTCTTCGGTAAGCACCCATGCCAAGCGTCAAATTTGAATCAATTGGAGGCACCTGTCTTTTTTGAACCCTGTGAAGCTGGGCTTGATGTGTATTATTTTTTTTATTATTTTTGTTGTTTTTATTAAAAGAAAGCGAACTCAAGATATCTCTCCTGCAATTTAAACTCGTCTTGCAATTCTAAGCTTTGCGCTCCTCGAAGGAGGATTAAGCTTAATTTCATCCTCTGATGCACAAATTGGCTTTTTATTAACCAATTCTACCAACTTTCCTTCACATCTGCAAACAGGGATACTTTTATCACATCTGCAATTCAGCGAAAAATTTTTAAGTATAGTTTTTGCCAGTCTGTCTTCCAGAGAATGGAAAGTTATTACACTTATTATAGCACCTGAGTCCAATAATGTAACCACTTCTTTCAATGATTTTTCAAAATTTAACAACTCGCCGTTTACCTCAATTCTAATTGCCTGAAAAACCCTTGTGGCACAGTGTGTTTTAGTATTTATCTTTGGGGTGGATTTTTTAATAATATCAACGAGCTCCAAAGTTGTATTAATGGGGCGCGAATTTACAATTGCACGCGCAATTCTTTTAGAATAATGCTCTTCGCCGTATTTTGAAAAAATTTCAACAAGCTCATCTTCTTTATATTTATTTACAACATCCCATGCACTTATTCTTGAATTTTTATCAAAGCGCATATCTAAGGGCGAATCTTTTAAGAAACTAAAACCCCGCGTATCACTTGTCAGTTGGTGATAAGAGGCGCCAAGGTCGTATATTATTCCGCCTGTTATCTTTTCAATGCCGAGTTTTTCAAGGTTTTCTTTTATGTTTGTATAGCTGTCATGGACTATTGTAAGATTTTTATATCCTCCAAGGCGTTCTTTGGACGCTTCAATCGCATCTTTATCAACATCAAAAGAAATTAGTCTTCCATTTTTTGAAATCTTTTTTAAAATAAGTCTGCTGTGTCCGCCGCCGCCAAGGGTTGCGTCAACAAAAATTTTATCCGAATTATCACAGTTAAGCGCATTAACTGCTTCATTCAACATAACGGGAAAATGATTAAAATCTTTCATAAGAAAATTATACACTAATCAAAAAATCTGTAGTAAAAAAGTGTAAAAATTGCTTGCAGCGCATCTTTTGCACCTACTTTTTTCCCTTCTTTATATTTTCTGGCATTATAAGAAACAGGTACTTCTTTTAATCTTAATTTATTTTTTACGATTTTTGCCGTAATTTCGGGTTCAAATTCAAATTTTTTAGCCTTTATCTCAAAATCTTTAATGCATTCTCGCTTAAATGCCTTGTAGCAGGTTTCCATATCGGTTAATTTTGTACCGTAGAGAATATTTGTAAGGGCCGTTAAAAATTTATTTGCAAAAAGACTCAAAAACATAAAAGATTTTTTGCAAGAATTGTCTTTTAGTCTTGAACCGTACACAACATCCGCTTCATCGTTAATTAAAAGCGGCAGAAGTCTTGAATAGTCGTTTGGATTATACTCTAAATCCGCATCCTGAATAACGACAATATCCGCACTTGCATTTTTAATACCTGTTGCAACGGCGGCACCTTTTCCAAGGTTTTTTTCATGCGATATTACCGTATGATTTTTATATTTTGATAAAATTTTACTTGAATTATCGCAAGATGCATCATCAACAAAAATAATTCTTTTTTCAAGAAAGCAGAATTCGGCCTCCTCGAGCCTTTTAATAACCGCTTCAAGGGTTTTTTCCTCGTTGTATACGGGCACTATTATGTCAATTGATTTTAACATAAGAAAATATTAACAAATTTTGAAAAATTTGTCAGATTATTAAAATTTTTGAATTGCTTGCACAGGGCCCGATGAAATCTCCCTGCCGTCTTGATATAAAAAAATCCCGCTGTAAATGTAAATAACGGCAGCGCTTATGTCGCCTCTTTCAAGGTTATTAATGTTAATCAGGGCAACAAGAGCACTTTTGCCTTTTTTTTGAAAAGAACAGGTAATTTTATAGCTGCCTGATGAACCGTCGATGGTATAATTCTCGTTTGCAAGATTGAGCAGACCGGCACTTTTTTTAAAAGCGTTTAAAGCAGAATTAACAATTTGCGATTCGGTTTTTGTATTTTGTGCTTCAATTTGCATATTTGCAACTATTTCATTTGCAATATTTGAAACGCTGTGCCTTGCACGCCAGTATAGCGAAAGCTCAATAATAGAAAGAAATATTGACATTATGACAAGAAAAACAAAAGCAAATTCAATAACATTTTGGGCATATTTTTTCATAAATTTATCATTTTCTTTAAACGCTTAAATACTGTTTTTCTGTCGATATTCGGATAAATAAGAGATTCTTTATGATATTTGTTGTACTCTTCAATAATATTGTAAGGAAGTGCGCTGCCGTCCGAGAGAATATTTGCAATATCTTCAAGGTAAGCGTCCTGTTCATCACGATATAGGACATCGCTGTTTCTTAAATCTTCATCGGCCTCAAAGTGCACAAGGGCATGGAATGCGGCGTTAAGGGTTGGATCCGCAAGATTTCTCGGATAATCCTTAAGTGCGTCAAGAACGCTCATTTTTTGTGTAAGAACATTCAAAATAAGCGACGAAACTTTCTTTCTATCCTTAATATATTGAGCATCTATGTTTGAATTTTGCATTTATTTTACCAGAGCGGCGGCCGTAGTTTCATTTTCACACATTGACTTTGTAATATGCATAAGCTTTGACATATCACCGTTACAGTATTGAGTTGCGATTTTTTTCAATGAAGTGATTATGATATCCGAATTTGAATAAGCTGTTCTGTAAAAAAATTTTTTACCCTGTTTAATTCTGAGCAAGACTTCTTTTTCAAACAGCCTGTCCATAACTGTTTTAATTGTTGTATAAGCACGTTTTGTGCTGTCGGTTTTTGATAAAAATTCCCATACGTCCTTAACGGAATTTTTATAAATTCCTGATTTTTCCAATTCCCACATTGCGTTTAATATTATACTTTCAAGTGATCCGTGTTTAAAGTTCATTTCATTTTTTCCTTTTAAGTCTAGTATCTTGTCCTGAAGTGTTCCGCGTCAAATCTGACATCCGACGGGCCTAAATCTGTTTTATCCTTTATGTGAAATTTATATCCCGAGGTATTCACAACGGATTCATCTTTATAGATATAAACTCCCGACTTTGTACGCGTAAGAGGAGAATGAGCATCATTTTTAGTCGCTTTAGAAGGCGTAGTTTTGTTTAGCATCTCCTTTATCTTGTGCCCGGGCATTTTATGTGTATTTATAACATTTTGAGAATTACTGCAGCCGCAAAAACAAAGCACTGCACACATGCTAAGCAAACAGCACGACACACGAAATATTGTTTTTTTAAATACAACTGCTTCAAACATGTTTATTACTACTATTATAACACTTTATATAATTTTTTAAACCCGTATAAAATGATTTTTACAAATATTGCAAAATATTGTAAAATACTATAAAACAAGACGGTTGGAGGGGCTGATGAACATCGGTATTTTGTGTATGGCAACAGGCAGATATATTTGTTTTTGGGAGGAATTTTACAAAAGCGCCAAAGAATTTCTTTTTCCAAATCATAATGTGCATTTTTTTATATATACCGACGCCCCAAAAATCAGCTTTGAGGATAGTAAAGATGTTACAAAACTCTTTGCCCAATCTTCAAAATGGCCCATAAGCGTGTGCGATAAATTTGCAATTTTATTAAGCGGAAAAAAATTTTACAAAGATTTTGATTATCTGTTTCATTTCAATATCAATATGAAATTTATTGCCCCCATAGGCGACGAAATTTTACCGGGCAAGGATAACGGCTATCTTTGCGCCTGCGAGTGGCTAAACCATAAACTAAAAGGCGTGGTTGATAATTTCCCCTACGAAAGAAATCCTGACTCGCTTGCATATATCCCGAAAGGACAGGGTAAACACTATTTTATGAGCGGGGTGCACGGCGCAAGGACAAAAGAATATCTAAGCATGTGCGCAGAGATTGAGGACAATATAAGGCGGGATTTTAAAAACGGAATTATAGCAATCTGGCATGATGAAAGCCATTTTAACAAGTATATGCTGGATAAAAATCCGCTTATTATACCGAGCGAGTACGCAATTCCCGAGAATTGGAAGATTAAAGGCTACAGAAAAAACCGCAAAGGGCTGCTTTTAGATAAAAAACACTGGAAATACGGCGGGCACAGCTATTTAAGAGGAATTAGCGACAAGAAAATAACGCCGGTTAAATACTGGATTTCAAAGCTGTTTAATGTGAAATATTAGCCCTTGTATTCAATATTTTTAATTATCCGCATTAAATCCGTGCGTCTGTTTTCTTTTAAAAAGAAACACGGGTACATTTTGATGTGCCAGAAAATCTGGCAGAGCCTGTTGTGCATAAAATGAACCATATTTTTTATACGGATTTGTTTTTTATCGTCCGCAAAAGGGGTCTGTATAAAATATTCCCAGAATTTTTCCCGATAAATGTTATAAAAGCCTATTTTCCAGGGTTTAACTCCGGCAAAGTGCGCTATTACAGGATGCAGGTCGTTTGAGAAATAAAAATTTATCGTAATAAAGTTATATTTTTTCTCCATTTTTTTTACATGCCCGAGAAGCGTTGCATTCATTACATCCTGATCGCTGTAACTTAACTTTTGCCAGTTTGCCTTCAGGTAATCAAACATTTTTTTCTCAATGTTGTTGCGGCGCATTTTTTCTAAATCCAAAAGGCAAACACCTGCGTTAAAGTAAAAATTCTCAGGCTTTTGCTCAAAACCCATGCGCGCCATATGTAGATTTGCACCCATATCCTCAACGCATGCGGCGTATTGTGCAGGGGATAATTCGGTATTAAATAAATCCGATAAACTATCCAAAACAATTAAATCGCAATCAAGATATAAAATTCTATTAACCTCCGGCAGAAGAGAGGGGAGCATAAGCCTGTAGAGTGTCGGTATTGTTACGTTTTTGCACACGCCGTTATTAAAATAAGGTTCAAAAAGCGAATTGTCAATTTTGTGAAAGATAACATTTCCGCACTGTTTTAGTTTTTTCATGTTATCATGCCCTAAATGCGAGTGCAGAATGTGAAAAACAAGTTCTTCGTCCCTGTTTTTATTCTCCTGTGCGCTTTTTATAACAACCGCCGCATACTTTGCGTAATTATCATCTGTCGATAAACATATCTGTAGATTTTTCATGCTCTTTATACTATCATAAACACAAGGGTTGAAAAAGGGAATACTTTAAGATGAAACCGTTAGTAAGCATTATAATGCCGGTATACAATACGCCTGAGTCTGAACTAAGAGAAGCGATAGAGAGTATTTTAAACCAAACTTTCAAAGATTTTGAATTCATAATAATCGACGACTGTTCAAAACACAGTATAAAAGATATTGTTGAAAGTTATGGCGACCCCAGGATTATTTTTATAAGAAACAAAGAAAACCTTGGGGTTACGGGTGCCCCAAATATCGGAATTAAAATTGCCCGAGGCAAATATATTGCAAGAATGGATTCGGATGACATATCACTTCCCGAAAGACTTGAAAAACAGGTTAATTTCCTTAATTCAAATAAAGATACAGATGTCTTAGGCTGCGCTTTTGAGAAATTTCCAAAAAAACATACTATACACTACCCGCTGCATGACAGTGAAATTAAAAACACACTATTGTTTAGCCACAATGCAATATGTCACCCAACCACAATGATAAGAAAATCAACATTTGATGTGCTTAAAATCAAATACAATAAAGCTCACGAAGTGTGCGAAGATTACGGTTTATGGCTGACTTATATAAATGATATTAAATTTGCAAACCTTGATGATGTACTTTTAAAATACCGTTGGAACGGAAAAAACATTTCAAAAAGAAAAACATACATACAAAGCATAAACTCTCAAATACTCATGTTTGAAGCACAAGGCAAGCATTTCGGACTTGATTACAAGCCGGCGGTTGATATTGTAAATAAATTTAAGGAAAATAAAATCGTTACTTCTAAAGATTTAAATGCTATGAATGGCTATATCCTGGAAGTAAAAAAATTTTTAAGTAAAGAGTATCCTAAATGCGCATACAATGTAAACAGGGTTTTCTATAAAAACTTTTTAAAAAAATGTGTAAGCGATGTTGTGTTTATTAAAACCCTCTTTTCTGAAGAATTTAATGACATTGTAAAGCTGTCACTCTTTGAAAAACTCGGTATGATAATTGGAATTTAGGCTATTTTGTCATATTTTTTGAGCGCAGCTGTCTGTGGTAAGTGATTGCAAACCTGTGTGCTTCATCCCTTATGCGCTGAAAAAGATGCAGCGCGGGCGAATTTAGCGCAAAAATAACGGGTTCTTTGTTATTTGGCAAAAAGACTTCTTCTTCCCGTTTTGCAAGAGAAACAATATCTAAATCCAGCCCCATTTCTTTCATAACTTCAATAACGCTTGAGAGCTGTCCCTTGCCGCCGTCTATTATTATTAAATCCGCAGGCTCAATCTCTGCGCTTTTTATTCTTTTAAATCTTCGCCTCAGGATTTCGCGCATGCTTTTAAAGTCGTCCACCTCGCCTTTTTGAAGGGTTTTTAGCTTATATTTTCGATATTTTGATTTTTTGGGCATACCGTTTTCAAAATACACGCCCGAAGCAACCGTGTTTGTTCCCTGAATATGCGAAATGTCATAGCATTCAATTGTGTGGGGGAATTTTTTAAGGTTAAGTTTTTCCATTAAATATGTGCCGACTTCGTTGTAATCGTTCTGTATTTGCGTTAGTTCTTTTAATTTTGCCTGTTCAAGGTTGAACTCTGCGGTATTTTGGGCCATAAGGAGCATTTCCTTATCACGCTGCGACTTTGCCTCATTGATTGTAACTTTTTTGCCGAGCCTTGCACTCAGCCATTTTTCATACAGCTCTACATCGTCAAGTTTTGCACCGAGAGTAATTTTAGAAGGTATTTCGGTATCCGTAATAATTGCGTAATATTCCCTTAAAACTGCCTGTATTATTTCGTTTATGTCATTTACTTTTGAATTTGCAAGATGGGAAAATGTAAAATCTTTTTTGTTTATGAGCCTGCCTTGTCTTACTTGCAGTATTGTTGCGCAATACAGGCTGTCAGATTTAACAATGCCGATAAAATCCTGATTAATGCGTGTGTTTTCGCTAACGACTTTTTGTTTTTCCATTGTTTTTTTAATGTCGTTGTAGCTGTCACGGTAGCGCGCGGCTTTTTCAAACTCCAAATTATCGCTTGCGCGCTTCATTTGTTCTTCAAGAATTTTTAAAAGCTCATTTTGCTTGCCTGATAAAAAAAGTTCAACATCTTTTAATATTTTTTTATAGTCTTCGCTTGATATCAGCTTCTGACATGGCGCACTGCACTGCCCGATGTCATAATATAAACACGGGCGTGATTTAAACTTTGGCGTTTTGCACTTTTTCAGCGGAAAAATTTTACCAAGCATTTCAAGAGTACAATACATGGCGCGAGAATCTGTGTAGGGGCCGAAATATTTGCCCTTTTGCATATTTCTGTTTGCTTTTCTTACAACGGTAATCCTCGGGTATTCTTCATCAGTTATTAAAAAGTAGGGAAATTTTTTATCGTCTTTTAATAAAATATTGTACTTTGGTTTGTATTTTTTAATAAGTTCAGACTCTAAAATCAGTGCCTCAACCTCTGTATTTACAACAATACATTCAACACGCACAATTTGAGGCACCATTACCTGCAATTTGGGGGAGTCTTTTTTATCGCCGACAAAATAACTGTTAACTCGATTGTAAAGATTTTTTGCTTTTCCGATATAAATAATTTCTCCGGTCTTATCAAAATATTGATAACAGCCCGGAAGCTTTGGCATAAGCTTAATTTGCTTCTTAATATCAGTATTCATCAATATACATTTTATCACCAATTTTAACTCTTGGGCACCCGTTTACAAATTCCAAAACATATTTTGCACCAAAAACAGGTTTTAAAATTGAAAATGGTGGAATATTAAATTTATAGGCAATAATTTTAAAGTCATCATCTAAAAATATTGCATCAAATCTAAAAAACACAAATAACGAATGTATCCAAAAGGCATTTTTAAAAATAAGGATTTTTTGCCCTTTGGGTTTTACTTGAAACATTAACCCCAAAAATCTTTTAAGAAAGGAGTCTTGCACACAGGCATCATCACTCAATAATTTATTATTAAAAAATATTTTTGTTTTTTTTCTCATAAACACTGGTATTTTTTAAAACATCTGATATAATGAATATATAATACTATAAAAGTAGTAAATAATCAACGCATACTCTTATCTTAAACTAAAGGAATTTATAAAGCGGCTGTTAACATTGCCAAGGAGGCACAAATATATGATACTGGAATATAAAATAGACGAACTCAATGTGCAGAGCGCATGGCTAAAAACGCTCTATGATCTTGTGGATGAACTGAACTGCAAGTGTCAGACTTTTTTTGAGGAATGTTACAATCCAAAAATGAAATGTTTTGGATCAGTCCGCGTTGTAAAAATCATAGGTTCAAATTCAATGCTCGGCTGGCTGAAGCTGAGAATGGAGCGCTATACTCACTTTGTAGATTCGCTCAATTCTCAAAATACAAACTTTACAACCTCCTTCAATGACGACGAATAAAGCACGCAAAAAGCCGCTAATTTAACTTTAGCGGCTTTTTAGTAAGTAAAAATATTTTACGCTAACTTAAACTCAATGTTTAAAACTTGATTTGTGGAGTAATTTTTTTGTAATTCTTGTATTACAACATTATATTTTTCACTTCCGACATTCAGTTCAAATACTGCATCTTTGTTGTTTCTTGTAGACATTTCAAACTCATGAGCACAGATTTGAACATTTTTTGATTCCATTCCTTTGCCGTAAACGGTTGCGGGAATAAAACCTTCCGCTCTTATCTGGCGCGGATTTTTATCTGTTTCGCGTTCTTTAGCGTTTAATTTGATGATGGTAGATTCTGCCATTTTATTTTTTCTCCTAAATTTATTACTTTGATGTTATTCTATTATATGTGTAAAATCTTAAAATGCAATTTAGTATGAGAATAATTTCAAAAAACTTTATAGAAAATGAAATAAAAAATACGGGCTTTAGCGCAGATTACCTTGCGGCGGGATTAAACAAACATAAATTCTTATCCCTTAAAATTCAGGATTTAAAGGCAGTTGAGGCAAATATCCTAAAGCAGACGGCATTATCTTGCGATTGTGATTGCGCTCTGCACAGGCATTCAATTGATTGCAAGGTTGAAAAAACGGACTGCGTACTCTCGGGAAGTTACTCGCAGCTTAAAGAGGTATCTAAAAAGCTTAAAATACAGCCTTTTTCACTACCAAAGGTCGGCTGTGAAATTTTAAATATGATAAATTGCGATAAAAAACAAAATAATGCAAAAATTATGGGTATTTTAAACCTCACTCAAAACTCTTTTTCCGACGGCGGCGAATATTTTGACTTTCCAAATGCCTGCAAAAGAGCAGATGAATTAATTGAACAGGGCGCGGATATTATTGATATAGGTGCAGAGAGCACCCGCCCGGGCTCTAAAGCGGTTGAGAGCGATTTTGAAATACAAAAAATCACCCCCGTTTTAAACTATTTAAAAGAGAATTACCCGAAAATTCCCGTAAGCATTGACACAAGAAACGCGCAAACCGCAGCGGAAATGCTTAATCTTGGGGTGCAGATAATAAATGACGTATCGGGCTTAAGGTATGATAAAAATATGGCAAAAATTGCCGCCGATTTCGGCTGCAAAATTGTAATAATGCACTCGCGCTCAAATCCTTGCGATATGGATGATTATTGCAACTATAAAAATCTTTTGGATGAAGTGTACAATGAACTTCAAAAATGCTGTGACAGCGCTCTTAATGCCGGAGTAAAACCTGAAAATATAATTATCGACCCCGGTTTTGGCTTTGCAAAAAATTATGAACAGAATATCGAAATGCTCTCGCGCATTGAGGAATTTAAAAGTATGGGCTATGAGCTTCTTGCGGGAGTTTCAAGAAAGCGATTTCTGCAAAGACTTGCAGGTGTTGACACTCCAAAAGACGCGGACGACATAAGCGCCATTTCAGGGGCATATCTTGCGCTAAAAGGTGTTAATTATCTTCGGGTGCACAATGTTGAAAAAACTCTCTGCGCGCTCAAATTCGCGCGGGCGATAAATGTGTAGCGGATTTATTTTGCCTTTTTCATAACTTTTTCAAGAACTTCGCTAAAAGGAACAATGGGGGTAAATTTATAGCCGCATTCTTCGCTCAGGCTTGCGCCCATCATAAATATTTCTTCCTGAGGGTAATCTCTGCATATTCTGTCGCGTTTTTTGTGGGTTTTGCACAGTTTTGTTTCTGGGTCAAGGTTGTTGCAGCGAAATATAAGTCCTGTTTCATCCCTTCCGACGACTTCAAGGTCATTATAGAAATAATGCATTTTTTTGAGTTTATTAAATACTTCCTCATCGGTCAGGATGTTTTTACCGTGTTTTACATATATTTTTTCACAACATTTCCCGCAGCAATTACACTTCCCGCTGCGGTAATATTTTCTTTTCAGGATATAGAGGTAGTAAAACCTTTTTAGCTTATGAAGCAATTTCATTTAAAAAATCATCATTTGATAACAGCGAAAATATCGCCTCATCATCATCTATTGAAATTTCGCCGTTCATAACTTTTGATATTACAAGACTGTCGGCGCTTTTATCATCCTCATCACTCAGAGCCAAATCAGTAAATCTTTTAATATCCTGCTCTCTTTCATAGAGTTTTAATGCGGTATCGGAGATAGTTGACTCATCTACAAACAAACCGTTGTCATCGGTATTATAAACGCCCGATGTGCCCAACGAAGATATTTTGCTAATACTGTTTTGAGATATAGCTTCATTATGCTCATTGGAAATTCTATCCAGCATGACCCAAGTCCTTATTCATTCACATGTATAGTATCCAATATTTAGAAGAAAATTGTATCAATCTTTAGGTCTATTTTTTCCCGCCCTTTTATAACAATATAGACTATAATCAATGTAAAATGCAAATTTTTATGATATATTTATCTTGATAAGAGAGGATAAAATTATGGAAAATCAAAAACGCGTATTACTTTGCATCCTTGACGGATGGGGCATTTCAAACGACACAAAATACAATGCTATAGCAGTCGGCAACACGCCAAATTACGATAATTTTCTAAAAACCATGCCGCATACAAAAATCCATGCCGACGGCAATTTTGTAGGACTTCCCAAAGGTCAGATGGGAAATTCCGAAGTCGGACACTTAAACATCGGCGCGGGAAGAATTGTTTATCAGGAATTAACAAGAATTAACAAAGCGATTGAAGAAGGTAAATTTTTTGAAAATCAAGAATTTTTAAATGCAATTAACCACGTAAAGAAAAACAACTCCTCGCTTCATATATACGGTCTTGTTTCAACAGGAGGCGTACACAGCTCCATTGAGCATTTAAAAGCACTTATAAAAATGGCTGCGCAAAACGGCTTAAAAGACGTTTATGTCCACGCTTTTCTTGACGGCAGGGACACTCCTCCGCAAAGCGCGGGAGAATTTTTAAATGAAATCGAAAACACTCTGAGCGAATATAATCTGCCTCCCATCGCTTCTGTTATTGGCAGGTACTGGGTAATGGACAGGGATAAACGCTGGGAGAGAGTAGAGAGAGCGTATAATGCACTGCTCTTGGGTGAAGGTAACAGCGCTAAAACTGCTTTAGAAGGTCTTGAAAACTCATACAAAAACGGCAAAAATGATGAATTTGTGGAACCTGTTGTCGTTGGCGGCAAGAGAATAGAAGATAACGACGCGATAATATTCTTTAACTACAGACCCGACAGGGCAAGGGAAATTACAAGCGCCATAGCGCTTGATAACTTTAGCGGTTTTGAGAGAAAAGTTAAAAGAGAAAATATTTATTATGTCTGCATGACACAATATGATGAAACTTTCCCGCTCCCCGTTGCCTTTAAGCCCGAAAGACTCACAAATATTTTAGGTCAGGTGCTCGATGATAACAATGTTAAAGAATTTAGAACGGCAGAAACGGAAAAATACGCCCATATTACATTTTTCTTTAACGGCGGCGAGGAAGTTCCCTTTAAGCTTGAAACAAGAAAACTCGTTGCTTCGCCAAAAGTCGCAACTTATGACTTAAAGCCCGAGATGAGCGCGTATGAAGTCTGTGATAATGTAGTAGAAGCGCTTAATAATAAAGAGTACGGTTTTATACTTGTTAACTTTGCAAACCCTGATATGGTAGGTCATACAGGCGTTATGGAGGCTGCCGTTAAAGCTGTTGAAGCGGTTGATAAGTGTGTCGGAAAAATTGCAAAGACTGCACTTGAAAACAATGTCGAGATGATTGTAACAGCTGACCATGGCAACGCCGAGTGGATGTATAATGAGCAAACGCACGCACCTCAAACCGCACACACTACAAATCAGGTGCCCTTTATACTTGTAACGAGTGATATGAAAAATGTAAAACTGAAACAAACAGGCGCCCTGTGCGATATTGCGCCGACCGTGCTTGATTTGCTCGGTATTAAAAAACCGCAGGAAATGAGCGGCGAAAGTCTGATTGAGCATTAATTTTATTAATTTTTAAAATTGCCCCCGGTTTAATCTTGGGGGCAATTTTTATATCTGTTTATTACCCAAATGCAGCCGATGGCACCCGTTATAAAAAGTAAAACGCTTGCAATCTGCGCTATGGGGATTGAACCTATATCCAAAACGCTGTCTGTTCTTATTCCTTCGATTAAAAATCTGCCGATTGAATAGAGCATAAAATATGAGTAAAAAACAAGTCCGCAGCGTCCGTTTTGTATTTTTCTTACGCCAAAGAGCAAAATTAAAAACACTAAAATGCACCACAGTGATTCATATAGAAATGTAGGGTGAAAATAGCTGTAAGAGCAGTATTCAACAGGCCGATAAGCAGGTGCGATGTATAATTTCCAAGGTAAATTGCAAGGGGTGCCAAAGGCTTCGGAGTTAAAAAAGTTCCCCCATCTGCCTATTACCTGTCCAACTACAAGTCCGTAGGTTATTACATCCGCGTATTTTAAAATACTGAGTTTATTCTTTTTAAAGTAAATAACACCTGCAATTATGCCGCCCAAAATTGCCCCGTGGATTGAAATTCCGCCATGGTGCAGGGCAATAATCTCGCTTGGCTTTAAAATGTAGTAATCAAAATTTAAAATTACATAATAAAGCCGTGCAAAAATAATGCCGAATATAATAAGCACCGGATAAAAATCGAAAAGTACGTCCGTATCAATTTCTTTATAATATTTTTTTGTAACAAAATTAATTGTCAAAATAGAGCAAATGATTGCAATAAAAATCATTACTCCATACATTTTAATTTCAAATCCGCCTATTTCAAAAGCTGTTGAAAAAGGAGAAGTAAACATTTCTAGCCTTCATCATCCGGGACTTCGATTGAATTCTTTACCAGTTTATATTTTTTTGCATAGTTATATGAGGTTTCTTCAAGATATTTAATCTGTGCCGCAACTTCATCTCTATCATCGCTCTGCGGTTTAAGTTCAAGATATTTTTTGTAGTAATCAACAGCGGCATTTAAAGTATTTACCAAATATTTTGCATCTTCTTCGCTTATATTTTTGAGATTATCGGTTTCATCGCCCTGACTGTCGACAACTTCAACCTCAACATTTGTTTCGTCGTTTTCATCATCTTCTAAAATTTTTAGCGCATCGCTCTCTAATGCCACAGCTAAAGAATAATAGGAATCGGCAAAATCAGGCTTAATTTTAATTGCTTCTTCAAGCTGGGTGCGTGCTTTTTTAAAATCTTGTGCACTTATATATGCAACGCCAAGATTATATCTTGTTTCAAAGACACTGCCGTCAAGGTCAACACTTGATTCAAGACGGCTTATTGCGCTTTGTATATCGCCTTTTTGCATAAATTCCTGAGCTTTGTTATTCAGCTCCTGGATTGCAATATTGTTTATACATGCACTGCAAAGTACACTAACAAATAATATAGCCAGAAATAATGTCAATTTTTTCATATTTTATTCCTTTTGATATAAATTTTATAATTAAAATTTATGTGTTGCAAGTATGTAAAGTTGAAAATTAATCTTAAGGATTAGTTTAGCCAGTTAAAGCTTTTTACATAATCCTCCGAATTAAGCTTCCCTTTTATCTTTGCAAGAAACAGGCGGTAATCTTGCGATGATATTTCAATAAGCGGGATTTTATTAACATTGTCAATTATTTGTGATTTCGCGCCCGCTTTAAGTTTGCTTCCCGTAAGTGTATTTATGAGCGAATTAAGGGAAGCATTGCCCGCAGCACCCAAAAGATTGCTTATATTTTTTGAAAGTCTGCCTAAAATTTCAATATCCGCATTATCATTTACAATGTCATAGCCGCCGTATATAAAAAGGCTCAAATTGCCGCCCTTTGAAAATATTTCAAGCGCTTTTATTTTTCCTTCTTCTAGGTTAAAACTGCCTCTAATTGTTGAGAATTCACCCGTTTTATAGGGCGTTAATACTTCAATAAGGTTGTTTAAAGTAAATCCTAAAATACCGCTTTTAATAAGATTTCCTGCTCTTAAAAGATATTCAAGCGACCCGAGTTTTGGCATTTTTCCGTTGTTTACGCTAAAATTTACCATGCCTGTCACAAGTCTTATTTCCTGCGCATTTTGCGGAATTTTTCCTTTAAGATTAATATCGGCATTCATTCTGCCATAGATTTGATTATCAAGCCCCAAAAAATTCTTGCTTAGCGTATTTGCATCACAATCGCTAAGCGTTGAGTCAATATCGAAAAGCATTGAATCGACATCAAAATTTCCCCTTGAAACAACACTTCCGCCCGCAATATCAAATCTTAGATCATCAATATTAAACATATAGCCGCTCGGATTTGAAAAATTCATAGCAAGATTTTGAGCTTTTATGTCGTAAAGTTCTACATCTTGCGCTTGTGCACTGCCCTTCAATATAACCAAATCCTGAGGCCTAAAGACAATAGGCTGCCCGGGAACAATGTCAGATGAGCCCTTCTGAAACTGGGAAATTCCTTCAAAAAGCCTTGAAAGGCTAGTATTTTTAGATTTTATATCAAGATTTTCAACAACAATAGGAAAAGTTTGTTTATTTTTAACAACGGCACTTATCTCGACATCGGAATCAAAGCTTTTTCCTTGCATAAGAGCCTTTATTGTATTTTTCCCGACGTCAATATTCATATCGCTGATTCTTGTATTATAAAGAGGCATGTCTATATTTTGAAAAGATATTTTACCCTGCGCCAAAGGAAGCGTTACATTTCCGAAAAGACGTAAGTCGCAGGTAAAAAGGCCCTGCTTTAAAACCGATTTTTTAAATATCACATTAAAAATTTTTGCGGTAACCGGATTTTGCGTCACAATACGGAAATTATCAAAATCCAAATTTTTCCCTTTTGATACGACCTTGCCGTAAGCTTTTAGCATAACAACAGGGGTTGGCTTATTGTTTTGAGAATGGACATATTTTATATATTTGACGGAATTTACTTTTGCACAATTCCTCGTAAAGTCTGATTTAATCTCAAACTCTCTGTCATATTCCGTATCTCCCGCATTTGCCCCCATATAGGTTATGTCAGTATCTTTCGGAAGATTAAGATAAGAAATAACCGAATAGTTATTTAAATCGCCTCTTATTCTCCCCTTTAATCGCAATTCGCCTCTTACCTTAAGCGGATAAGTAAGGTACGGGTTTATTAGCCTGTCGGCAGCAACCTCATCGATATTTGTACTCAACATCGCATTAAAATTCGGGTTTTGTGAAAGGTAATTTTTTAAACTGGCATCAAAATAAATCGGGGTTGTTCCGTATGTAAAATTCAGCGCATCAAGGTACATTTTCTCGCCCGCAAATTTTATTGAACCGCTTTTTAAAAGCAGCCGGATTTGCTGCTTGAGGTTAACTGCACCTGCATCACTAAAAGATATTTTGCCATAGGGAAGATTTTTTTTGATATTTAAATCCAAATTAACTTCCCCGCTGTAATCGCCAAAATCCTTAAGGATTTCATTAAACGGGGCAAGACTTGTATAATTTTTTAAATTTTGAACATCTGCAAGCTTAATTCCGTTTGCCTTTATTTTTAAATCCGCCCGCGGTTTTTTAAATAAATTATCCGCAACTCCGTCCATATAAAAATTCGCACCGAATAGAGAGATTTTTGAAGAACGGATATTAAATCTTGAATTTTCCAATTCGTAGCTGCCCGAATTAAAAACAATATTTTTTGATTTATCGGAATTTTTCGGAATAAACTTGCCGTTTAAATTAATTTTTGATAAATCCGCTTTTTTATAATCAGCAGGAATTTCTCCTTTTGCATTCAAATTCACGTCAAAAAGGAAATCAATGGCACTGAGCGGTGTATTTGTCATTACAAATTTTAAGTCCTGATTACCAAAATATTTCATATTTTCGGCTTCTTTTGCAATATAAGAAAAAAGCACGGATTTTGCGCTTGTTTTTACGTCAAATTTTATTTTTGTATTTTTATCGGTTAAATCCCTTGCGGACGGGCTTAAAATACCGCTCAGCGAAATATTTGAACCTCTGTAAACAGTATTTAGGTTTATATTAAAATCTTTTGAAAAATCAATACTGCCGTTTGTACGATTAACTTGCAAAGAAGGTTCCAATAATGCATTTACTGAATTTAAAACAATTTTTCCATACGGATGAATATCATCAAGAAAACCCATTCCCTCAAGGCTTTTTGCCTTACCCTTAAAAACAACCGTTAAATCGGTCTTACCCTCGGCCGATTTTATAAAGCTTAAATCTCCGCTAATAGGCTTAACAAGCGGGCTTGTCTTTGCAATTTTGAGTGCGTCTGATGCGGAAATGTTTTTTATTTGAGCTGTTATATCAAGATTGTTATAATCATCCGCCCTGCCTTTTAAAATAAAATCACCGTCGTATAGCTTTGCGGAGGTATCTTTTATATCAATAACTTTGCCGTTAAAGTCAAGTTCAATTCTGCCATTAAGTAAAGGGGCATTTAATCCTGCCATTGAAGCATTTATGCCTGTTCCGAAAAACTTGCCGTTAACAATTGCGTCATAAATTGTTCCGACGGCACGAATGTGAATTCTGCCCTTTCCTGAAATTTTCATACAAGGAAGGGGGCCAAGCTTAAAACCGATAACCCTTTGTACCGGAATAAGATATTTATGAGCAAAAGCTAAGTCTACCGAATTTGAAGATATGACATCATAATCGCCGGCTTGTCTGCCGTAGAGTTCCGAAAAGCCTCTAACATCAACAAATTGATTATCGGGCCCCGGAACATGCACATCCACATTAACCTTATCTCCGATAAAATCACACTTAACGTTTGCCGTTTTAAAGGTTTTAGGTCTTTCAAAAAGGTAAATATCTTCTACAAAAAGCTCACCCTTAACATCGGGTTTTTTGTAATTACCGGAAATGTTTAAAAGTCCGTGCATTTTTGCAAACGGATTTGCTGCAATAAGCTCATTTATTACATCGGTTTTATATACAACAAAGCCTGCGGGCACAAGGTGAATAAATTTCATAAAATCGCTTTGCGCAATTTTTATGTTTATATCAGGAACAGGATTTTTCGTTTTGTAATTTTTTATTTTTCCGTAAAAACTTACATCAATGCCCGAAGCCTTAAAGGAAGAGGGTAAAATTTCTAAAGCTTGGCTTTGCGCAATAAAATCCACATTTGATACAGCCTCGCCCGCAAGTTTAAATTCGCTGTTCTTTTTATTATATAAAAACTTGCCAAAAACATCTTTTGAAGTAACGTTCAACAAAAACTCGTTTTTTTGTTTATCTTTTGTCTTTAAAAGAGAAACATCCAATAAACCTGTAAGATTATCAAATTTAATTTTTCCCGATTCGTTAATATATGGAGCCAAATTTGCCAAATTAAAGCCGTTTAGTGCAAGCGAAAGCTCGGTATTTTTTGAATTTGAATATTTAACAAAAGGCAATCTCGTATTTATAAATGCGGTAAAATCCGTATTTGCACAGTTGTTTTGGTTGTTCAAATCGCAAAATTTAACAACTCCTTTTGTATCAAAAATTAAGTTTTTAGGTCTTTTTGAAGTGCTGAGCAAAAATTTATCGCAATTAAGAATTATTATTTTTAAATTCTTTTCATCAAAAAATTTCATTTCGCTTTTTAGGGTTTTAAAAGCCGTCTTCTCAAAATTTAATTGAAAAGGAAACTTGTTTGAATTTTTAACATATTTTTCAAAATTAAAAACACCGTTTTTATCCCTGCGCACCGATATTTTAATATCATTTGCTTCAAAGTGTTTAATTGATATTTTTTTAAAGAGTAACGGGATAATTTTTACCCTTAACTCCAGATTATCACCCTCAAAAATGCTCTCGTTTTTAGCATTGTTTGAGCCGGGCAGGGATATCTCAAGACATTTTGCACTCAATAACATTGATAAATCAGGCATGGCTGAAATTTTAGAATTACACAGCTTGAGTTCAAGTCCTGTTTGATCTTTTACAATTTGACTGATTTTTTGGGCAGTCAAAATGTGGCCGACGAAAAAACCGGACAAAAAATACAAACAAACGCAAAGTGCCGCGAATGCCAAAATTACGGCCGTTAGTTTTTTATTCAAAATTTTGGTTAATCGAACCATACGCTAATTATACTATTTGATTATGCAGTAGCAAAAATTCTTCATATTTTTTAATTTCTTTTGGCAAAATTAAAAAAATGGCTTAATATTATAATTATGAAAAGAATAGTTTTGACAATAGCCGTTGCGGCCGTTTTTATAATTACCTGCACATATTCATCTTTCGCGGGAAACGACTGTCTTAAAAAGGGGGCATTTATACTTGTTCAAGCACCAAAGATATACTCCACTCA
Source organism: Candidatus Gastranaerophilales bacterium (assembly GCA_944324405.1). Taxonomy (GTDB): domain Bacteria; phylum Cyanobacteriota; class Vampirovibrionia; order Gastranaerophilales; family Gastranaerophilaceae; genus Galligastranaerophilus. The sequence goes on from CALUWF010000007.1 coordinate 32,828, forward strand.
AACACTTGAAGAAGGCGACAGTGTTTATTTTATTGCACCATCCGATGTTTGGGTAAATGAAACAAATATTGTGCCTAAAAATTCAATTTTTATCGGATATGTGAGTATGCTCAAAATGCCGATTAAAGGCATTAACGCCGCAATGAGTATAAAAATTACCAAAATAAGACTTCCTTCGGGCGAAATAAGAGAATTCAGCGGAAAACTTTCAACCGGAAAAAGCGATATAATAGGCGGGGAATTAGCTCCGCCGGCATCGTACAACAAAATGACGCATCCCTATAAATCAAGATGGCTCTGGTCAGGGACAACACAATGGGTTCCAAGCGGAGATTATGAATACGGACAACACAGAGGGGTAAAACCGGGACAAAATCTTTTTGTTGTGGTTGAAGAACCATATTACGATTAGCCATCTAAAAATATTGAACTTTACTAACAAAATTTATAGTGTATAGTAAAAAAGGATAAGGAGGAGCATGGAAAAAAATTGTATAAAATACGGTTTGTTTACCTTGTGCACGCTTGTGTCCTTTTGCACTTGTGCTGCTTTTGCCGCTCCCGATTATTCTTATGATGCCATAACAAATAAAAACTATAGCTCGCAACAGGGAAAAATTGTCTATGTTCCGCAGGGGACTACTTGCAGCGCAATGCTTTTGCAAGATATTAATTCAAAAACCTGTTCAAAAGGCATGAATATATATGCTACACTTGATAAAGATTTCGTATATAAAAATAATAAAATCGCTCCGGCAGGCTCAACGCTTAACGGAACAATAACACAATGCCAAACCGCGGACAGGCAAGGCAGAAACGGACTTATCGAAGTGCGCTTTGCTTCGCTTAGAACCCCGCAGGGGTATAATATCCCGATAAACGCAATAATTTTAACACAAGATAAAACAGGAGTACTAAAAGCTAATTCCGCACAAGATAAAACGGAGAAAAAAGACGAAAAACAAGAAAAGCAGCCGGGCTGTGATTTATTGATACCCTCAAACACACACATTGACATATATTTTGTCCAGCCCGTAACACTAAGCGCGCCTAACGGTTATTAATAAAAATAGTAGACCGGCTAATTTAAAATAACGTCTTTTATTTAACAATTATGCCAAAGAATACAAAAATGGAAAATTATGAAACAATTGAGAGACAGATTTAATATTGATGAACAGGATGAAGAGATAAAAACGCTTCCTAACAACTTTGAGGATGACAGCGATGAGCTGCCCCTTAAAAATTCCATCATATTATCACTACTGCTGCACCCGCTGGTATTTTTTATTGTGTGGGCTCTTGTTGCATACGCAATAAGCCTTAATTTCTTACAAAAACCCGCACTTAAAACAAGAGATATCGAATTTGTAATTACACAAAATGAAGCTCCGCCTATTAATAAAAATACAAAGTATCGCTCGGATAAAAATTCAAGAGCGGGCGGGAAACACGACCCAAAAAGAGCGGTATCCATGCCCAGCGCACCTTCAAAACCTTCTAAAAAAGCGGTTTCATCACCCTCTGTGGCTCCAAAAAAAGTAACCAAGCCAAAAAGCAGCCCGACTGTACAGAAAACCACACCCAAGAAAACCGTAACACAGGCTCCAAAAACAGTACAAAAGGCCCCGAGCAAACCTCAACCGGTTAAAGCTCCGTCGCCGCTGTTTAAACCAAGCCTTAAACCTGCAACGACTCCGCCCAAAACACAGGCACCAAAAATTACACAGGCACCAAAAAGTCCGTTCTCGGTGGCCGTACCTAAAAGTAATGCCCCTGTCGGGCCGGCACCTACGTATGGTTCGGGAACTTCTAAAGCAACCCAGGGCGCAAGCGGTTCATCATCAGGTGCCTCCCGCGGAAGCGGTATGCCTGCGCCTCAATTTTCCGCTTCAAGGGGCGGTTCATCATCAGGTGCTTCCCGCGGTTCAACAGGCTCAACTGGTTCAAGAGGTTCGGGCTATTCGGGAGGAAATATCGGAAATCCGGGCCCCGGAAATCCTTCGGGCCCTCCGGGGATTGATGCAATAAAACAGCCCAATTGGGGCCCATATATGCGTGATTTGGAAGCCAGAATTAAACGAAATTGGAATCCGCCAAAAGGCGACCAAAGCAAGCGCGTTATCCTGTTATTTACAATAGGACGCGACGGCAGACTGCTTTCAATTAAAACGGTAAAAAGCTCCGGACAGCCGCTTTCCGATGTGGCCGCAAAAACAGCGGTTGAGCTGACGGCACCCTTTAAACCGCTGCCGCCCGAATACAAAGGAAACAGTATAGATATTGAATTCAGATTTGACTACAACGTACTTGGCGCAAGCTACAGATAAGCAAATACAGAAATGAGGAAAATAAATTATGGAACTATTTTTAGAATCAATTAAAATGGATTGGCCGGTTTTAACCCCCATATTCATTTGCTCAATTCTTACAATTGCGGTTGCGATAAACAGATTTTATTATTACAAAAAAAATGACCGCAACATTGGAGAATTCATTCAAACGCTGCAAAGAGCACTTGTTAAAAACAATATTGGTGCGGCGCAAAGAGCGTCCGTTCAATTAGGCGGCATTATAAGCGAAATGGTAGACGAAGGCCTTAGAATTTATACAGAACAGCGCACAGGCTTTTCAAGAGCTTATGACATCTCGGCAAGCCTTGCAACAAGAAAACTTGAAAAAGGTCTTACGGTTCTTGGTACAATAGGCGGTGTGGCTCCGTTTTTGGGTCTTTTTGGTACGGTTGTACGTATTCTTTATACTTTCCAAGACTTGGCACTGCAAGGCAACCAATCTTCCGCTGTTGCAACAGGTATTGCATCAGCACTTATTGCGACAGCTTTCGGTCTTGGAGTCGCAATTGTTGCGGTAGTATTATACAACTATTTCCAAACTGTGGTATCACGTTTTGAAAGCGATTTTAAATTAATTAAACTCGTATTCTTAAGCTTTATAGACTCTGACGAAGAAGTAAAAGTTGATGAATCGGGCTCCATTGCGCTGTAATTGAGGTAAAAATGGCAATAAAACTAAATGCTGACGGTAAAAAACCTGTATTCAACGAAATAAATATCACGCCTCTAACGGATATTTTCCTTGTGTTATTAATCATCATGATGGTTATTGCGCCGAGTTTCCAATCGCTTGATAAAAATATCACAATACCTGAAATTAATTCCGGTATAAGCATCGAGGAGAAAAACTCCACCGTATCGCTTACAAAAGAAGGTGAATTATTTTTAAACGGCCAAAAAACAGACTACGACCGATTGGAAGGCGAACTTGCTTCGCTTGTGGGAAGTTTAGAGAAAAAAGAAGTCGTTGTAAAGGCGGATGAAAAAGCAAAGAGCTCGGACATTTTAAAAATTATGCATTGCGCACAATCGGCAGGCTTTGAAAAACTCGTAGTAGCAGGGGAACCGCTGAGCAAAAAAGAGCAGAAAGAACTCAAAAAGCAAGGTGAACTACAATGAAAAGACAAACTTTTAACGAAATAAATATCACGCCTCTGACGGATATTTTCCTTGTATTATTAATCATCATGATGGTTATTGCACCTATGCTTGATCAACAGGGATTAAACCTTGCGATTCCGGATTATGTGGAAAAAGCCCAAAACCAAAACGATGATAATAAAATTCTTACCGTAACCGTGAGTGCCGATAATAAATACTATATAGACGGCAGCGAAGTTGCACAAAGCGAACTTTTTAACACAATAAAAGAAAAATCACAGACTTTGACGGAAGGACTTATGATTCAAGCCGAAGGCGACAGTGAACACGGCTGCGTTGTTAAATTGATGGATACCGCAAGAAATGCCGGAGTAAAAAGTATTTCCATAACCGAAATATAAAAACAAAAAAGCGGGAGGATTGAAAATGATTTTTAAAAAAATTAAAAACAACCCTGAATTTTTAAAAATTTCGGCATATATTTTATCAACCCTTGCCGGCATTTTAGCCTTTTTATATCTCGCTTTTTTGTTAATACTTCCAAATATTATTGATATAAATAAATTCACCCCTCAAATAAATGAACAAGTCGAAAAGCTTACCGGGTTTAAGTTTACGCTTGAAAATCCGGCGCTTAAAACAACCCCGCGCCTTGGGATAAAACTTAGTGCAAAAAAAGTCAGCCTTAAGTATAAAGATGGCAAAGATTTTATATATCTGCTTGAACCCGGAATTGAAATTAACCTGCCTACTCTTATTTTTAGGCATTTAAATCTCGATAAAATCTATGTCAGCGAAGCCAATATGGCTCTTGTTTTCACAAAAGATAAAAAGTACACTCTTGAAGAATATGTACAAAATATCCTTAAAAATACCGCTGACGGTCAAGATCAGGCAAAAGAGGATGCATCACTCCCGATTGAACTTAGAAATATAAATATTGATGCAAAAAAAGCAACAATAACACTTGAAGATGAAAATATATCAAAAACCTTTATAGCGCAGGCAAATAACTCAAAAATTTCGCTTTCATCTCTTAAGGGCCCGCTAAAAATAAGCACAAACGGGTATCTTGGAGCAATTGAAAATAAAAACAACTTTGTTGATTTTAATATAAAATTGCAAACAAAACTGCCGGAAATGCAAGCCGATGACAACAAAAAGGAAACACAACCTCTTGAATTTGATTTTAATTTTAATCCGCTTGCAACGCTTGATATGTTCTCGCCTCAATCCAAGCTTAATGTTGACTTAAAAATATCGGATTTAGGGGAAAAATTCAGCGCAAAAGGTTATTTAAACTTAGAAGATTTAACGCTTAAAATCAACAACTATCAGCTTCCAAAAGGCTATATAAAAACAAGCTTCAATAAAAACACAATAAAAACCGTATCAAATATTTACATTTCAAAAGACGAATTTATACAAGCTGATAATTCAATCACCGCGGGCAAAAATAATAAGATTGATTTAAATGTTAAATCGGATAAAATCAGCCTTAATAACCTAAAAATTCTCACATATTCGCTTCTTGAAATGTTTGCAATTAAAAACGACTTAAAATCCGCAAGCGCAAACGGCACTTTGGAATGCGATTTTAATTTAAAAAGCGATTTTAAAAAGGTTCAATCCGCAGGAAAACTAATTCTCAAAGACGGAAATATAACTTACCCCAAAGTATCATTGAAACTAAGCTCCATAAATGCCCTTTTGGACTTTGGCGGGAATAAAATAACAATAAAAGACACAAGCGCGCTTTTAAACGGCTCTAAATTCTCTTTGACAGGCACAATTGATACTGATACCAAAACAGATATTAAAATCCAATCAGACCCGCTTAAAATTGCGGATATTGTAAAACTTGCAAAAGAATTCGGAATTGTAAAAGAAAAAGATATAAAAGACTACTCATTTAACAACGGGACACTTAGTGCCGTTATAAAAATTAACGGAAAACTGCAAAACATTGTGCCCAGTGCAAATATTTCGCTCGATAAACTTGCGATGAATATTAAAAGTCTTAAAATGCCCGTAAACCTTGAAAAACTTACGATTGTGGCAAATCCGGATGACAAAAATAAAAACGATTTTATCGCAAAAATAGAAGCGGCAAACTTCAAGGCTGCAATGAAAAACCCCGTTTTTAACATAAATGCGCCTAAATGTACGCTTGAAGCAAATTCAAAAGATTTGAAAATTTTGCCGTTCAACCTAATGCTGCAAGGTACAAATATAAATATATCCGGCGATATTAAAGATTACATGACAAAACCCGACTTGCTTTTCAACATAGACGGAAAACTTAATCCAAACACACTTTTAAGCTTTATACCCGCGCAAAATAAAAAACTTGTTGCATATCAGGGTCAAATGCCGCTGAGTGCAAAAATAAGCGGCAATATGCAAGACATAAAAATAAACGGAACACTTTCTTCGGATGCAAAAAATTATATAAGTATAATTGATGTAAAAAACATTAAAGATGCTGCAAACCAACTTATTTTAAATGCGAATATAAAAGGCGACACGCTTATAATTAACAATATTGCACTTAATTCTAAAGGTACAGACATTGCAACGGTTACGGGCAAAATAAATAAAATGTATTCAACATCGCCGACTCTGTCGCCGCTCAATATCGTAACTGCGCGCCCGCTTGCAATAGCGGTTCCGGTTTTGGATAATTTATCTTTAGAAGTTGAGAGCAACCTGGCCCTGACGGGAAATACGCAATCACCTCAAATAAACGGAAGTGTGGATATTTCAAATCTTAATTGGTCAAAATACGGAGTAAGTGCTAAAAACGCCGTCTTGGATTTTAAAAAATCCGTAATTAACGCCCAGGCTTCGGAAATAAAAGTTGCAGGCTCAGATTTTGCAGGGAGTGCGGAAATATCTTCAAAATTCGGGAAAATTATTACAATAAACTCACTGAATTTTACTTCCGGCTATATTGATGCTGACGGGCTTATGAAGCTTACTGCATCAATGCCCAACACTCAAACAACCGCGGGCCCGAGCCTCCCGCTTGAAATAAAAAAAGGCACTGCCAAAATTTCAAAATTAAAATCCGGAACAATAACCGCACAAAGTATTACATCCGATTTTAATTTAAAAAACAATCTTTTTACACTTTCCAATATTAATGCAATCTTCGCTGACGGCAAAATAACGGCAGATGCAACGTATAACATCGCAAGCACAAAAGTTACGGTGGATGGAGTAGGCAAGGCCATAAACGCAAGAAAAGCCGCCTCCTGCTTTGTGGGGGGAAGTTCCGTTATAGTCGGAGGTACGTTAAATGGCATTGCGAAATTAAACCTGCTCGGCACAACTTATGAACAGCAAATGAAAACTTTAAACGGACAGGTTATTTTTGATATTACAAACGGACAATACGGCGAAGCTGCCCGTTTTGAAAGCTTTTTACATGCCGGCAATTTGCTCACCCAGAGCCTTTTGAACTTAAACCTTAACCAGACAATTTCGGCCGTAACAAGCAGAAATACGGGTGAATTCAAAAGTATGGAAGGAAAAATCTCGCTTTCAAACGGCTGGGCAAATATTATAAGCTTTGAATCTTCAGGGCCGAATATGAGCCTTTATGCAACAGGGAAATACAATATCCTAACGTCAAACTGCGATCTAAAGGTGCTTGGCAGAATATCTTCAACGATTGTAAATGTCCTTGGGCCGCTTGGCTCTTTCTCGCTTAATAACGTTGTAAGCAAACTGCCGGAAAAAGGCCTTGCGATTTTAAACACAATAAAATCAATTGCGCCGTCAAATTCTCTGTTTGCAGACATCAAACAAAGCGACCTTGATAAAATACCGGCATTAAGCGCGGTTTCTGACAATGCTGCTTCAAAAGACTTTCAGGTTTTGATAAACGGCCCAATAACAAAAACTACATCCATAAAATCATTCAAATGGGCCAACAAAGAAACTCCTCAAAATACTACAACTACAAGCACAACTCAAACAAATACCGCAGCGGAAGTTCCAAATGTACAAAGCACTGCAAATTAAGCGGCCTGCACAACTTCTCCGAGCGTTTGAATATAATCAGTCTGATTTTCAATGGTATCAGGGCTTGCAAGTATTGATATAGTGGGTTTGTTTTTAAAAATGTGCTTTGCAGCCTGTGTAATATCATCTATTGTAATTAAATCAATCGCTTTTACATATTCATCTATTCTTTTAATACCGTAGGGTTGAGTCATATTCATTGCAAGCAGACTTGTTTCGGATGAAGGAAGCTCAGTTTGTTTTGCAATTCGCTGCTTAAGCTGCATTTTTGCACAATCAAGCTCTTCCTGCGTTACAGGTTCATTTAAAAGCTTTTGAACATGTGCATCAAAGCCATCAATGGATTTTTGCAGATTATCGTACTTTATATCATTTTGTGCTTTATCATCAGTCGTAGACATAATAAACATTGTCAAAATACCGGTATCTTCAAATGACTGCACTTGCGAAGAGACTCTGTAGGCGAGTTTTTGCTTTTCTCTTAAATCTTGAAAGAGTCTGGACGCAGGCGAGCCGCCAAGAATTTCATTCAAAAGTTCAAATTTAACTTCATCTTTAATATTGCCCGACATTTTAAATGAATAAGTTTTATAAATCTGCGCCTGATTTAGCTCTGCCGTATCCACAACAACCTTGGTTGTTTTATTTGGCCGGTACACACTTGTAAATTTGGGAACAAAATCTTTAAAAACAACCGGACTGTTTGAAATTTTTACCATGGACTCACTTTTAAGTTCCTGATATTTTTCAAAAGGAGCAGTTATAACAAAATTTGAAGAGGACATATATAACATATCGTTGTAATGTTTTATGACGTCATTCAAACTCATATTTTTAAGCCCCTTGAGAATTTCTTTTGGCGAACCGAAATAACCGGGGTACAATTGAACAAGCATATTGTCCGAACCGTCTTTATCTACGGATTTGAAATAATTTTCCACTTTTGCTTTTGCGGCTTCAAAATCTTCTTGTGAAAAATTCGGATGATACATAACTTCTTTTAAAAGTTCCAATGTTTCGGGTAAATTCTGCACCATGCAGTCTGCATTTGCACTGATTTTAAAACCGTTTGAGTCAAAATCATAGGATATGCCTTTTGAGTTTACATCCATACTGAGCTGCTCTTTTTGACGCAATGCCGAGCCGGAATTTAAAAGCTCGGTTAAAATATATGGAACCGCAAGATTTTTCGGCATGGCATTAATTGCATTTAAATCCCAATTTATATAACAAATATCCGATTTATCGGAATTATTTAAAACAATGTGAGTATTGTTTTGAAGTTTATACTCCTCAACTCCGCTTGTATCAATCTTTCTGGAAGTAAAAGATATGGAAGATGAGGGTGAATAGGAGGTTTTTGTTAAAAATTTTGATTTTTGATAATTATTGTAAATCTGTTCATCACTTACTGTCGCGGGGTGTACAACAGCCATTGAAACTTTGTTTAAATCAACATATTTTTGTGCTGCAGATACTATATCATAAGGCGTGAGTGAGTTAATTATATTCTGCATTTGGGAAATATCGGGCAAGTTGCCGTCAAGATAGCCGCTTCCGATTGTTTCGCATATTGATTCCGCACTTTCAAAATTCATTGCCAGAGCTTTTGAAAGAGTGCTCTTAATGGTATTCATTTCATATTCGCTTGGGGGATTATTTTGTAAATTTAAAATAACGTCATAAAAAGCATCAATTGCTTTCTGTTCGCCTTGTGCAGGAGTGTTAATCTGGACAAAAAGTGCCTGCGGGTCATCCTTTTTAAGGCCTACTTTTTGCATGCTTAAATAACTGTAAGAATTAATTCCTGATAAAGCTTTTGAAAGTCTTGAATCAGAATTGCCTTCAAGAAGCACATCCAGCGCTTCAAGTGCAATTGAATCCTTTAGATTGTTTGATGGCGGAGCTGCAAATCCCATAATGACATTTGTCGAATTTGTAACAGGTGATTTCAAATCAATTCTTACTGATTTGTCGATTGGTGTCAGAGTTTCTTTAGTGACGTCATTTGAGCGTACTCTTGCATTCTGATTAAACTCTTTTGCAAGGATTTCAATCGTTTCTGCCGGATCAACATCGCCCACAACTACCGTATACAAGGAATCGGGCGTATAGTGCTTAGACCAGTAGTCAACAACGTCACCGCGGCCCAGATTATTAACGGTTTCAATTGAGCCCGCAACAAGATTTTTTGACTCAGATTTTATTTGAAAAAGATTTCTTACGACTTCATTTGCCGCAACCGTTGTAACATCATCGTTAATCATACTTATCTCCGATGTAACGGGGCCTTTTTCTTTTTCAAGCATTTCATCATAGAATTTCGGCCGCAATATCATATCCGCATGCATCATCGCAGCTTGCTTAAAATCTTTAATATCCATTATGCCGGATGAAATGTAATAGTCTGTCTGCGCATAGTCGGTTGAGGCATTTGTACTTGCGCCCATTTTTGTTACATCTTTAAAAAATTGTCCCGGAGCAAGCTTTTCACTGCCGTTAAAAAGATTGTGCTCGATAAAGTGGCTTATACCCCTTATTCTGTCATTTTCATTCATTGAGCCGGAATCAACAAAAGTCTTTAAAATTGTTGTACCTTCCCTTGGTAAAATTGCAACTCTTTGACCGCTTTTTAGCATATAGGTGTAAATATCATCGCCAAATGGCGTTTTAATTGTTCCAAGATAAGCATAATTACCTGTAATCTTTGGATTAACAAGCGTGGGGTTAATCGGATTTGTAAGATACATCGGCATAAGCGCATAAGGCGCAGTCGTATAAAAATTTTGACGCACCGAAGTATTGGGCACGCTTTGAGAATATTTCGGAATATAATTGTAATTGTAGTTATAGTTTATATTTGGCAGCATAAAAAATTCCCACCTATGTTTTTTATAAAAAACAATAACACAAATTAATTGCTTTATGTATATACAAAACTTAAACTATTGTTACAAAGAAATGTGCAAAAAAATATTGTTTCAAGTATTATATAAGTAATAAATCAAACGGAGCATTCCATATTATGGCAGAAAAAAAACAAATAGGCATAGCAAGGGCCCTGTCTTATTACAATTATTTCCCTTATTATTGGGGCTTTTTTAACCATCTCGGAATAGAAATTGTATTAAGTTCACCTACAACAAAAAAGACTCTCTCTGACGGCTCATCGCTTGTTGTAACAGAAACATGCCTGCCAATTAAAGTTTATGTGGGACATATTGTAGACCTTGTAAACAAAGGCATTAAAAAGATATTTGTACCTTCAATTCAATCAATTGCGCCAAAAATCTATAACTGCTCCAAAATACGCGGCTTGCCCGATTTAATAAGAAATGTGGTAAAAGGTGATTTTGAAATTATCGAAGCAACTCTTGATAAATCCGAAAAAAATCTGGGTCTGTATGAATTTTTAAAACAGGCCGTAAAAACTTTCGGGATTTACGATGAAAAACTTATAAAAGAAGCCTCCAAGGCAGGCTTTGTGGTTCAAAACAATTTCAGAGTCATGATGCAGCAAGGACTTGACTTTGAAGAAGCGCTTAAAAATGCAAAAAGCGGCAAAGTTGTAATAGCGCCCAAGCAGGAGGATGCACCCGGAGCAATAAATGTTGCACTTGTTGCGCATGGTTACAATATTTACGACAAAAAAGCAAGCATGGATATATTTAAAAAACTTAAAAACATGGGTGTAAAAGTCCACAGTGCCTATCAACTTACTGACGGAGAACTGCAAAGCGGTATAAGAGCGCTTGATACAACGGAATACTGGGCAAACCAAATGGAAGTAACGGGCTGTGCGGGGCATTATCTAAAAAGCGATAAAATCGACGGAATAATAACAATTACGGCATTTGGCTGCGGGCCTGATTCGCTAATGATTGAGGATATAAAAAGAAAAGCAAAAAACTTTTCAAAGCCCCTGTTAAATCTTTCAATTGATGAACACACAGGTGAAGCAGGCTTTGTTACAAGGCTTGAAGCTTTTTGTGATATGTTGTTCAGAAATAAAAGAGTTAAGCTAACTCGCGCACTTGATAATAACATTGAAACAAATACAAAAACATTTGAAAATATAAGCAGTGTACTTTCACTGGGCAAGTAGCTTAATCTTCATCGTCCTCTGCTTCAATAATAGCTTGCGAAACAAGCTCGAATTCATCTTCGTCTTCAATTGTTTCAAAAATATAATCGGAATTATCCTGCTTTAAGCGCATAAGGACTATTTCACATTCTTCTTCGTTTTCAACGTCCGCGTCAACCGGCAGCAAAAGCGCATAATCGACATTGTTGACATTTACAATATCCAAAAGCTTAAGCTCTATTTCCTCACCCTTTTCGCCCACAGTCTTGATTATTTCAAATTCATTATCTTTCATATTCATCTCTTTTCGTTTAAGTAATCTTGCAAAATAAGGCAAGCGCTTTTTATGTCAACGAGTCCCTTATTTTTTGTATATTTCTTTCCTTCTTTCTTTAAAATTTCTTCCGCTTCAAAAGAACTTAACCTTTCATCATGATATAAAATTTTATACTTTCCATCAAGCGGTTTTATAAAATCTATGCAATTTTGCGCCTGTGGGCCCAATGTGCCGTCCATATTATAAGGAACACCTATTAAAATTGTATCGGTATTATATTTTTCGCATATTTTCTTAATTTCATCAAGCGCCGATTTATCACCCCCTTTTGTATTTATTCTCTCAACAAGACCCTCGGGCGAGGCAATAATATGCATGGGATCGCAGACTGCGACACCTATTCTTTTTGTACCTATATCAAGCGCTACAATTCGTTTTTTAATTTCCATTACATCCAGTTATTTTCTATAATCTTTACAACGTTTTTTGCGATTTCAGCCTTTTTAATGTCACTGCTCTTGTTTTTAGAAAAAATACTCTCCGAAATCTTTGTTTCATTTTGCAGCAAGGATAAAAAATTAAAATACACACTCTTTTTAAGCAAACACTCAAGGAGCAATTTAAAAAGATTATCGTCCAATAGTGCACTATAGAGTGCATTAGCGCTGTTTTGCATATCGGAATTTTTCAATATATACGCTTGGAAAGAAATTTTTTCTTTCAGCTCGGCGCAAAATTTTGCATCCGAAAGAAGTATTTGCAGGGCATTGTTTAATAATTTATTAATGTCATTGATATTAAAGTCAGCGTTCTTCTCAATATTCATTATTAAATTACAAAATTCAGCAGGCTCACTGCCTTTATAAAACCAGCTTGAAAAAATATCCGAATTCAAAATTTCAAAAATCATTTCTTTTGCTTTTCCGGTCTTTTCAAGCCCTTTTATTAAAATATCAGGCATCTTTCCATTATAAGATTCAATGTCATAAGTAAGCTGGCGCCAACAGATAAATTCATAAGGCACATTTATTGAATTTTGCCAACCGCGGGCACTTAGTGTATCAAAAATAAGCTTGCCCTCGCCCGCGGATACTTTTGCATGCAGGGAAGACTTGAAAAAACGAAGAAGAATTATTTTAAAATCTTCCCTTCCGACCTCATCAAACCCAAAAGAACTTATTGGCCCCCTGTGCAAATTAAAAACCGTAAAAAACGACTGCACAAGTCCGTTTTCTTTTTCTCTTGCAAATACACAGGAAATATTGGAATTACCGTCCGCGCAAGAATACCAAAAACCCAGCGGAGTTGATTTTGAAAGAAGCTGTGAATATATTTGCGCATTTTTAATTTCACTATCAAAGCCGCCTAATATCATTTTTTTATACGCTTTATCTGCTGACTTTGCAAGCTTTTTATCCGGACAATTATTTGCACACCACTTTAGTGCGGGCAGTGCGAAATATGATTTTGACTCAAAGAGCGCTTGAATGATATCTTCATTAATATAAACTTCAGGATAAAAATATGCAAATGGCGCAAGGATATTGGCAAGGCTTTCTCCCTTGTAATCATCAACAATAGAGTTTATAAGCATATTTCTGTCATCAGGACTTACTGCAAAGTAAAAATCAAAAAAATCAATCTGTGTTTCGGGACTCACCCTTGCTTCATCCAGAAATTTCTTTGTTTCGGCATCAATCACTTCATCCGGATTTGAAATATGTGACTGGATGAAATTATAATCAACATTTTGGCCTTGCTCTCTTAAAAGGTTTATTAAAAAAAGTTTTTTTGCATCCGGGACATTACAGTCACAAAGCAGCTTAAAAATACACTCGGAAAGCGTTTGGGTATCAGAGAGATTGAACATTATCAAAACAAGGACATTGTCATAGATACTGTTTACGCCGCTTACTTCTTTTAACAGTAAATTGATTACAAATTCTTTGTCTTCAATTTCGCTTAAAGCTTTAATGCAGCTTTCAACTTCGCGGTCGGACGGAATTTTTGTACTTTTAAACTTTAATACAGACTGCAAAACCTGGGCACGGATTTGAATTTTATTTGAAGCGTTCATCTCTTTGTGCCCCAGAGCATGTCAATTATCCTCTGCGCTTCCGCTGAAAGCGCACCGTCTTGCAGGATAAGATATTGCACTGCTATAAGTGTGCACTCCGAACAAATATTTACCCCGGGACCCTTAACAAGTTTTGGCACCATAGTATTTGGTCTGCCGCAAAAACTACAGTACTCCAATTCTGCTTTTGGCGGCTGTTTTTGTGTTTTTTCCTGCTCTTGTGCATGTTTCTTTGCTTTTGCGCCTATTGATACAACTTTTTGTTCTTTGTCACTCATAAAAACCTTCTACTGCCTGTACTTCTAACATTTTATACGTTTTTTAAAATCAATACAAGAAATTTACATAAGGCGAAGCCTTTTTGCCTTTTGCAGCTTTATAATTCTCTCTTTAAATTTCCGCTTTTGCTCATCGTTTAAGTATTCGCTGTTGTCAATATTTATAAAAACATTTTTAAAATCATCTTCGCATATATCAATATTTAAAAGGCGCTCATCCGTATAAAAATCCGGAAAATCATCAGGCAGAGGCACTTTTTTATGCTCATTCCAGCTCTTATAGTCAAAGGCAATATCATTAATAACAATCTCGAGCGGCCGAGTATAGGGGATAAGCTTTTGAAGAAGTATTTTTTTATACATAATAAGTTCCTGCATGACATAAGGATTTTCGCAGGAAACATACAATTTCATCCCCTTAATCGCATAGGGCTTTGAGGACTGTTCAAATTTTTTACCTGCAATCTGTCCCCAAAAAGAAAAAATCGTTACACACTTAAGGGCTATTTTTGCTTTGTTGGAGTTAAAAAGCCCGTTGTTCAAAATATCCGAAATTAATAAAGGTTCATTTTCCATATTTTTAAAAAGGCGACACATATGTGTCGCCTTATAAATTGTTATTTAGTGCAGGCAAGAGCCTCATCTTTCAATTTTGCAGCCATTGAAGTATCTTCCCAAGGCACGTCAAAATCAACCCTGCCGATATGACCGTATGCGGCAAGCTTTTGATAAAATTTACCGCCGTTTTTAGCAGGCAGATTTCTTAAATCAAACTGTTTAATAATTGCCGCGGGTCTTAGGTCAAAGTGCTTTTCAACAAGTTTTGCAAGGCATTCATCATCAATTTTACCCGTATTGAAGGTGTCGACAAGCACGGATACCGGACGGCTCACGCCTATTGCGTACGCAAGTTCAACTTCACATTTGCTTGCCAGCCCTGAGGCGACAATATTTTTTGCCACCCAGCGAGCGGCATATGCAGCCGAGCGGTCAACTTTTGTCGGATCTTTGCCGGAAAATGCACCGCCGCCATGACGAGCATAACCGCCATATGTATCGACAATTATTTTTCTGCCGGTGACGCCGGCATCACCTTGGGGCCCGCCTATAACAAATCTTCCCGAGGGGTTAATTAAATATTTTGTTGTAGAATCCGGCTTAATTTTCTCATTTTCAAAAACAGGCTCAATAACATATTTTATCATATCCTCTCTTATTTGCGCCTGAACCTTGTCATTATCATTCACGCCGTTAATTTCAGGATCATGTTGTGTTGAAATCACAATTGTATCTATTCTTGCAGGCTTTCCTTCAATGTATTCAACAGTAACCTGAGATTTGCCATCCGGTCTTAAATAGCTTACTGTCTTGTTTTTTCTTACTTTTGAAAGCTGGAAAGCAAGCCTGTGTGCTAAAGATATCGGGAGAGGCATAAGCTCTGGTGTCTCATCACATGCAAAGCCGAACATAATGCCCTGATCGCCCGCGCCAATATCAAGCGTTTCATCTTTTGAAGTGTCAGTATTACTGCTTCTTGATTCAAGAGCCTTATTGACACCACCTGCAATATCTGAGGACTGTTCATCAATGCTTGTCAAGACAGCACATGTTTTATAGTCAAACCCGCCGCCTTCTTCACCGTTGTATCCGATTGATTTTATTGTATTTCTGACAACGGACGGAATATCAACGTAGCAATTTGACGTAATTTCACCGCAAACAAGAGCCATACCGGTTGTAACGGTAGTTTCAGCTGCCACTCTTGACTTAGGGTCTTTTGTTAAAAATTCATCCAAAATTGCGTCTGAAATCTGGTCGCAAACCTTATCAGGGTGACCTTCGGTAACAGATTCGGATGTAAATAAAAAATTCTTTAATGCCATTTAATACTCACTCCAATTTTAAAAATAATAACAATACCAGTGTAGCTTAAAAAAAATCGTGGTCAAATAATATTTTTATTTTATAATTACTCTATAAAGAGATTTTAAGAGGATTAAAAAGTATGGAATTGTCTTACAAAAAACAAAACTGCACGCAGATAAACGAAGAATACCTGGGACGCGAGTGTACTCTTGCCGGCTGGGTATCAACAGTCAGAGATTTAGGCGGAATAATTTTTGTCGAAGTGCGTGACAGAAGCGGACTTTTTCAAGTTGTTGCAGACCCGAGTGTAAATCCCCAGGTCTATGAAAAATTTCAGGAACTCAGAAACGAATTTGTAATACAAGTTAGCGGAAAAATTTCAAAACGCCCTGATGATACAATTAACGAAAAATTACAAACGGGCACAATTGAAATGTATCCCGATAATATTGAAATCCTCTCGCGTGCGATTGCACTTCCTTTTGTACTTGACGATGAAAGCGTATCGGAAGAAGTAAGGCTTAAATATCGCTATCTTGACTTAAGGCGGGAAAAAATGCTTTCAAATCTGACCTTAAGACATAAAATCGTTACCGCAATAAGAAATTATTTAAATAAAGAGGACTTTCTTGAAGTAGAAACGCCAAACCTTACAAAGGCAACGCCTGAAGGTGCACGTGATTATCTTGTTCCAAGCAGAGTTCATGACGGAAAATTTTACGCGCTCCCTCAATCTCCACAGATTTTTAAACAGCTTTTAATGGTCGGAGGTATAGAAAAATACTATCAAATAGCACGCTGCTTCAGGGATGAAGACCTCAGAGCAGACAGGCAGCCCGAGTTTACCCAGGTTGATATTGAAATGAGTTTTGTTAAACAGGATGACGTTATAAATATGGCGGAAGGCCTGATAGTTGATGCATTTAAAGCGGCAGGCGTTGAAGTTAAAGCTCCGTTTAAGAGATTAACTTGGAAAGAAGCAATGGAAAGATACGGCTCCGACAAACCCGACACGCGTTTTGGTCTTGAATTATTTGATGTTTCAGACATTATGGCCGCATCAACATTTGAAGCCTTTAAATCAGTTGTTGAAAAAGGCGGCACAGTACGTGCAATTAAAATCCCGGGCATTGCGCATTATTCAAGAAAAGAGATGGATGATGTAAGAAATCTTGCAATTTCATTCGGCGCAAAAGGGCTCGCCTGGGTCACTTATATGGAAGACGGCACGGTAAAATCACCTGTATTTAAATTCTTAACACAAGAACAAATTGATGAAATACAAAGACGCGCTGACGCTCAAAAGGGTGATATAGTATTCTTTGTAGCTGATACTCATAAAATCGTTTTTGATGTACTTGGCAGATTTAGACTCTATTTCGGCGACAGACTCAATATGATTGATAAATCAAAACACGATTTACTCTGGGTTGTTGATTTTCCGCTTTTTGAGTACTCGGCCGAAGAAGACCGCTATGTAAGCGTTCACCACCCGTTTACAATGCCCGCTTATGAAGATTTGGATAAACTTGAAACAGATAAAGCGCACGTTAAATCAATCGCATATGACGTTGTATACAACGGAAATGAACTTGGCGGCGGCTCAATCAGAATTCATGACCCCGAAATTCAACAAAAAGCCTTCAGGGCGCTTGGGTTATCCGAAGATGACATACATAATAAATTTGAATTTATGATTAACGCATTTAAATACGGAACACCTCCGCACGGTGGTATCGCACTTGGCTTAGACAGACTTGTGGCACTACTTGTAAGGGCAAACTCAATAAGAGATGTTATTGCATTTCCTAAAAATGCTCAGGCTAAATGCGTTATGACGCAGGCTCCGTCAGATGTTACAGAAGAACAACTAAGAGAGCTTCATATAAAATTGAGAAATCTTCCAAAGATACACTAAAAACAAAACTATATAAATGCGGTAACAATAAGTTACCGCATTTTTGCTTTAATATTTCTTACATCTTTAAAATATTATCATAAATTATTTTTGATGCCTGTTGTATCATATCACGTGCACTATAATCGTTAAATGGGCGTTTTACAAGAATAACCACTATATATTTTCTGCCGTTTTGAGCATAGACAACACCGGCATCTCCCAACATTGTGCCAATATCCCCTGTTTTATGGATTAAAATAGCTTCGGGGGGAAGTCCTGCTTGCAGAAGTCTCCTGTTTTCAACATTTGCCATGTATTCTTTTATGGTAATTTTACTTTTATCGCTTAAAAAGTTCGGATTATCAATATTGTATAAAAGTGTAGCCACCTGTCTGGCACTGATTTTGTTAGTACCTTCAAGGTCCGGAAGCCTGTTTTCGAGTCTTATTTTATCCATGCCCAAAGAGCGAAGAGAAGAGTTTATGGCGCCCTTTCCGCCTGCTTCCTCTATTAGCATATTTGTTGCCGAGTTGTCCGAGTGTGTAATCATAATTTTGGCCAAATAATCAACGCTATAATAGCGATTTAGCGGCGAATACTGCAATTCGCCCGACCCGGAGGTTTTATTTCTGGAATTATAAAGAAGCTTTTTAGATAATATTGTTGAATTAGAACCGTCCTGTTCGCTCCTGTCAATTTTTCTGAAAAGTTCAAAAAGGATGGGAAGTTTAATTATACTTGCTGCTGGAAAAACTTCATCAGCATTAATTGCAACCTCATTGGCACTTGAATATTCCCAAACGTAAACCGCAGGGTGCATTTTCGGATACTTTGCAAAAAGATTTAAAAGCTGGGATTTAAGAGAAGTAAACTCGCCCGAAGTAATAATCGGAACTATAGTTTTTGTAGATTTTTGATTTGGTACGATTAAATTTTGTCCAAACAGATGAGAGTTGTGAAGATAATTTAAATGCGGAGAAACATAAGGTTCTATATTTAGTTTTAAATTTCTGTTTAGAATATGATTTAATACAAGAGGCTCAAAATATTTTGTAAAAAGATGAGGAGCTGCAAAATACACAAAAAGGGATAAAAAAGCACTTGCTATTATAAATCTTATAAAAACAAGAAATACGTTCTTTTTCTTTTTGCGAATTTTTTGCTGTGCCTTGCACCCCGGATACACCCTTACGGTACCGTAGGAAGCCTCATCATAAATATACTGTTGTTTTTTAAGGGGGGCGGGCAAACTAACTCTCCATCACTCTACACTTACATTTTAGCCAATATACAACAAAAAAACATAGTATATTCATATGAAAAAAAACAAATAACGCAAAAAGTATGCTATACTATCTGCCATGAGGATTAAAAAGCTTGCCAAACACCTTTTTATTCAACCCGTAATTATGAGCGTATTTATTATGCTTCAAGGCTGTGCATTTGCCGACACCGTTATTTCGCCACACGCACAATCCGAAGGAAGAATAAAAACGGTAAGCGCAGGGCTTATTATAATAAGAGAAAACGGCTCGGATTTAACCTATCGAAGAGAAGTAAACAACGAATATTTCGGCGATGCCGTTATGTATAAAAAAACTTTTTTTTCAAAGCGCGTAATGGAACTTATGGGCAGAATTGAAAGCCTGGACAGGCAAAATGCAATAATTTATACTCCTGCGGGCAAAATTGAAATTCAAAGATATAAAATTAAAGATATAGTTATGCAAGTACCTACGAAGGATATAAAATAGATGAACATTATTTTTTACAGCCAAAGCGGCAGCAGCGAATACGCACAGATGGTAACGGATGTTAATGATGAATTTGCAGTCCGTGAGATTAATTTTGATGAAATCAGAAACTACAAAGAAGTAAACCCCGGCGTTATTGTTATGGATGCACCGTATGATGCAATTAAAGACGCCTGTGCGGTAACAAAATTTGAAACCTCACTTTTGATTATCGCGGACGAAATCCCGCAAGATTTAACTGTAAGAGCGGATGCCTACGACTTTATTCTAAGGCCTGTAAACCAAAAAGAGTTAAATGTAAGGATTGAGGCACTGGCAAAAACTTCGAAATACCGTATTAACCTAAAAAAACAATCGGTAACGGATGAACTTACAGGTCTTTACAACAGAAAATATCTGCACCACAGGCTTGAAGCCGAAATGTCAAGAGCAAAAAGGTACGGCACACCCTTGTCCTGTCTTTTAATTGATATTGACTTTTTCAAAACGGTTAATGATATGTACGGATACGACTGGGGCGACGTTCTTTTAAAGAAAATAGCTCAAATGCTTGAAGCGCTCATAAGAAAAGAAGATATTTTAACAAGATACGGCGATGAAGAATTTATTCTTATACTACCCAACACGTCAGAAGATAACGCCTTTATCTTTGCTGAAAGATTTAGACGCGACATTGAAAAAATGGAATTTATACCCGCAAACGAAGACGAAAGACATCCGATTACAATATCGGGCGGAATTTCTTCTTATCCGTTTCTTGAAAATGTCGAAGAAAACGCCAATACAATAATAAGATATGCCGAACATGCGCTTTATGCCGCAAAGAAACACGGCAAAAACCAAATAGTGGAATTTTCAAAAATGAACCTGGACTACTAATGCTGACAAAAAGGATTATCCCTTGTCTGGATATAAAAGACGGACAAACCGTAAAGGGTGTAAACTTTGAAAATCTAAAATACGCAGGCGACCCTGTGCAATTGGCAAAAAAATATTCCGACCAGGGGGCAGACGAGCTTGTTTTTCTTGACATAACAGCGACAAACGAAAAAAGAAAAACAGTGGTTGAGTTGGTTGAGCGGGTAGCTAAAAATGTATTTATACCATTTACCGTTGGCGGAGGAATAAATTCCGTTGAAGACATAGGCGCAATATTAAATGCGGGCGCAGATAAAGTATCAATAAATTCAGCAGGCGTTAAAAATCCTGAACTTATTAGCGAGTGTGTAAATTACTTCGGCTCGCAATGCATTGTCGCAGCACTGGACGCTAAACGCTGCGATGACGATTATTATATTTTTATAAACGCAGGAAAAGTTAATACCGGCAAAAAGCTTGTCGATTGGGCAAAAGAAGTTGAAATGAGGGGCGCAGGCGAAATTCTTTTGACCTCTATGGACTTTGACGGCACACAAAAAGGCTTTGATATCGAAATGAATAAGCTTGTGTCAAACCTTGTTAAAATTCCGGTCATAGCCTCCGGCGGAGCAGGGGCAAATTCAAAACATTTTAGAGACGTCTTTGAAAAAACAAATGTTGATGCGGCACTTGCAGCCTCGATATTTCATTTTGATACATTGCCTGTTAAAAAATTAAAAGAAGAACTTAAAAATTTCAATATAATAACAAGAAAAGTATAAAGCTCTTAGAGCCGGTCATCTGACCGGCTCTAAGAGTGATTACAATGGTATTAATGGGGGCATTTTGGATTAGCTGAACATTTTGAAAGAATTTTCAATGTTGCTTTGGATAACTTTTTGTACTGATTCAAATTCTGTTTCTACTGCCTTATGTTGAGTTTCAATTTGTTTTTGGTCTGTTTCAAGTTTTTTATCTTGAGCTTGAACTCTTGCGGAAGCTGTTTGATATTCCGCTTGTGCGTTGGCATCATCATCGGTATAAGGCGCGTCAACAATTTCTTCCATACCGGACCAGCCGATAGATTTCCATTCGCTTCCGTCAGCATCTTCGCTGCCGTCCAAGTTTGTATTGGTAAGTTGTTCGATGATAAATTTACCATCTCTTAGGCCTTCTTGGAAGTAGTTTTCTGTTTCTGAAGTATCCGAGAGAAGCGGGTCAACAACATAAACTTCGTAAATATCGCCTGATGTATCGTTGGCATCTGTTGTTCCGTTTTGTTTTGATTGGATAATTACTCTGCCGTCTTCAATTTTTACATCAACTTCATCAGAGCTGTATCCTGCTTCTTCTGCAGTTTTAGGCAATTCGCTTTGATCTGATACAACTATTTGACCGCGTGCATTTTTAATACGATACAAAGATGAAGAATCGTCTTTAGAATAGTCTTTTCCGCCGTATATCATTAAATTTTTGTAAGTTAAATTTCTTGTAGAAGTTTGGTTTGCTTCGCCTTGTTTAACTTTCATCGTAAGTGTCATTTGTCTGTTTGCAGTTTTACGCGCATATTTTGCAGACACCGTTTCAAGTTCAGTTGCGAGCAGAAGTCTTCTTTGAGAAATTTCTTGAGCGCGATATTCTAAATCGCTTTTTCTTGCTGTGAGAAGTAATAATCTACCTTGGCTTGCTGCTAGTCCCATATTATACCACCTTTACATTTCTTACTTATATAAAAACATGCAATATATACAAAATTCATAAAAAGTATATATCTTTACGTTTCTTTACATAAGTAGTTTTCGTAATCCTTTCTGGTTTTACTATTCCCATATTGTAACCTTGTTACTCATTAATTCGGCAAAGTTATTTAAAAACTTTAGAAAAGTATAATATTTTGTAAAGAATTGTTACATGGTCTAATAAATATTTAGTTAATGCATTTTTAAAGAATTTGCGATAAAATAGTCTTGAGGGAATTATGGATAAGAAAAAGACGATTATTATTGCGATTTTGGCGCTAATTGGGTTTATACTTACAATTGAACTTGCGCTTATATATTTTAAGGTTAATTTTAACGAAAGCTACAGTGCGAGTTTTTGTTCGGTCAACAACCTGATAGACTGCGACGGAGTTGCAAAAACAAACTACTCTTTATTTTTAGGAATTCCGCTTGCGCTTTGGGGTATGTTTTTCTACACCCTTACGCTCTTTTTAAATTTTGTACATCTGATACAAAATAAATTTAAAAATACGATTTTTGACGTTTTTAAAAATCCAAAAAGCTATATTGCAGCCCTTGGACTTCTTTCTTTTGGTATTTCGATATGTCTTGCGACAATTTCAATATTTAAAATTAATAAAATTTGTATACTTTGCTTTGTAACTTACTTTATAGACTTATTTATAGCCTTTGCCGCAAAAAGCAAAGGAAGCTTTTTTGTTCAAGATGTTAAAAATACAATTTTAGACTTTGCCGCAGGAGTTAAAAAATATACTCTGCTTTTTATAATTGTACTAATGGCATTTATCGGCATGCTTTGCTATACAAGCACATCGCTTGTTTTTTCTCCGCAAATGAAAATGCAAAAATCTTTTGAAGAATTTATGAAAATGGAGAAAAATAAATACGCTGTTTCCGGAAATGTAATGGGTGACCCAAATGGTGATAAAATCTATGTATACAGCGATTTTATGTGCCCGTTTTGCCGCGTAACAAACATTATGGCATCAAAATTTGCCCACGAGCAAAAGGGTGTATTGGTAATTCATAAAAACTTTCCGCTTGATGCGAGTTGTAATAAGTATGTGCCAAATACGGTTCATCCCGGAGCTTGTACACTTGCCAGGTACGCACTTGCCGCCGAAAAACAGAATAAATACTGGGATATGGCAAATTTAATTTTTGACGAGCATCCGTCAAGTGAAGCCGATATTATTTATTTAAGCGAAAAAATAAATATTGACATTGCAAAACTCGTTGAAGACGTTAATTCGCCGGAAATAGAGCAGGAACTGCAAAACCAGATTGAAACCGCGCACCAAAAAGGAATATACGGAACGCCTACGATTGTAATAGATGACATACCCTACATCAGTGCAATGCCGTACTATAAAATAAAAACACTCTACGCACAAGCGCTAAAACGCCATAAGAGGTCGCAAAAATAATGCGCAAGGTACTTTTGCATGCCTGCTGTGCACCATGTGCCGCTTATCCCGTTAACTTGCTCAAAAATGAAGGGTATGAGCCTGTTGTGTATTTTTACAATCCGAATATTTTCCCAAAAGATGAGCATGATTTAAGATTGGACGAGATTATCAAATATTCAAAAAAAGAAAGTTTTGCACTTGTTTATGAGCCCTATAGCCCCGATGACTTTGAAAACATTGCGCGCGGGCTTGAAAATGAGCCGGAAAAGGGCAAAAGGTGTGAAAAATGCATTTTATTAAGACTTAATAAGACTGCACAAAAGGCTTGTGAACTTAAAATAAAATATTTTACAAGCGCTCTTACTATAAGTCCTCATAAAATATCAAAAATGATTTTTGAAGCAGGTGAGTTTGCCGCAAAGAGTTCCGGTATAGAATTTTTAAAATATGACTTTAAAAAACGCGACGGTTTTAAAATTGCACAACAAATAGCACGCCAAAACAATATGTACAAGCAAAACTACTGCGGGTGTAAATATTCTATAAGAGCGAACGAACAGCAGAGTTAATATCGTCGGCACCGAAAATATAACTGCCTGCAACAAGAGAATTTACACCCATTTTTGTGCAAATTTTTGCCGTTTTATCATTTATTCCGCCATCAACTTGAATATATAAATTATCTTTCTTATAAATTCTTGCAAACTCTTTTACGTCAGCAATTTTTTGCACACATTCATGCATAAACTTCTGCCCGCCAAACCCCGGCTCCACGGTCATTATAAGCACCAAATCAAGATAGGGAATAAAATCCTTAAGCACATCTGTGGGGGTATTTGGCTTAATTGAAAGTCCTGCCAAAACATTATGCGCCTTTATCTTTTTTATAATATCAAGTGTTTGATTTATTTGTGCTTCATAATGAAAAGTTATTATATCAGAGCCCGCCTCGATAAAATCTTGAATGTATTTATCCGGTTCACTTATCATTAAATGCACATCAAGCTTTAGGTCGGTAACTTTCCTTAGCGATTTTACAACAGGCGCGCCGATTGTTATATTCGGGACAAAATGCCCGTCCATAACATCAACATGTACCCATTTTGCACCGGCATTTTTTACCCTCAAAATTTCGTGTTCTAAGTTGGCAAAATCCGCAGAAAGTATGGAGGGTGAAATTACTGTTTCCATAAGCCCTCGCTTTTTAAATATTCAAGCGCATTTTTTGCGGCATCCTGCTGGGCAAGTTTTTTTGAACTCCCAAAGCCTTTTGATAGCATTTTGCCTTCAAAATAAACAGCTACTTCAAAAGTACATTTATGCTCCGAGCCTGTTTTTGAGATAAGAACATATTCAGGCAGTGTATGATTTTTTTCCTGCGTATACTCTTGCAGCTGCTGTTTAGGGTTAATTTTTTCCAAATTCTCCTCAATCTCGCACATATCACAGGAAAAATTTGTTACAATGAAATCTTCAACGTTTTTAAATCCCGTATCAGCGCAGCTTAGATATATTGCCGCCAAAAAAGCTTCAAAGGCACAAGCAAGGATTGATTGTTTCATCTCGCCGCCGGTTTTTCGCTCGTTTTCAGAAAGCAGTATAAAGTTATTCAGCCCTATTTTTATTGCAAATCTTGCAAGGGTTTTGTCCGCAACGATTTCTCCTCTTAATTTAGACAAAATTCCCTCTTTATAATCAGGGTATTTTGAATACAGATATTTACTGATTACCAGCTTTAATACCGCATCACCTAAAAACTCCAATCGTTCATAAGAACACTCAGGCGCAATATCTGCCTCGTGTATATATGAAGTATGCCGCATTGCCTTCTCAAAAAGCGTAAAATCTCTCTCGCCGCCATAGCCAAGCTTATCAAGAAATTCACAATACAGGCGTTCTCTATCCGAAATAAACATTTATGGCACCTTGTATATATTTAAAAAATTCTAAAATAATATTATGTCCGCAGGCAAAGTTAACAAAATAATAATAGGCAACCGGCAGTGCAAAAAGGTAGCCGTCAGTTCTGTCCAATATGCCGCCATGACCCGGTAAAATATTACTTGAATCCTTAACACCCGCATCTCTTTTAACGAGTGATTCGGATAAATCACCCAATTGAGAAGATACCGTAATTAAAAAACCGGCAAACAGTGCATGAAACAGAGTAAGTTTTGTATAAAATACTCCGAAAGAAGCGACAATAAGAGCAAGAGCAGTCGCCCCGAGTGCCCCTTCTATTGTTTTCTTGGGACTAATAACCGGTGACAATTTATGTTTACCGAATTTTGAGCCGAAATAATATCCTCCGATATCTGTTGCAACAACGATTAAAAACACAAATATTACAAGCCACAGACCCTCATTGGTGCCGATTTGAAAAGCGTTAATTCTATCCGCACTAATCTGTCTTATTAAAAGCAGGTGACATGGCAGCCAGCCGCAGTATAAAAACCCTAAAACCGTCGTTGCAACGTTTACTATATACGGCTGTCTTCCCATAAAAAGCACTACGAGAAAAGATGCCATTATAGACAGAGAAATAATCGAAGGCAGAAGGTCAAACCTTCTAAAGAAGATTAAAACCGCAAAAACAAGGTCTGAGAGCAAAATAAGCGATAAGCTCGGGTGAAAACCTTTTGTTTTAAGAATTTTGACGTATTCAACAGAGCCCAAGAAAATAATTACGAGCAAAAATCCCAAAATCGGCAGCCCGCCCATAAAAAGACAGGCGAGTGCCACGATTGAAAATAT
Source organism: Candidatus Gastranaerophilales bacterium (assembly GCA_944324405.1). Classification (GTDB taxonomy): domain Bacteria; phylum Cyanobacteriota; class Vampirovibrionia; order Gastranaerophilales; family Gastranaerophilaceae; genus Galligastranaerophilus. Next base: position 59,311 of record CALUWF010000007.1, read on the forward strand.
TACACCCGTAATGACACGCATTATTTTATTTTGTTTTTGCGTTTCATCCACTATACTGTTAAGACCTCTTTTTCTTTTTCACTTACAACATCTTCGACAATATTAATGTATTTATCCGTAAGTTTTTGCACCTCATCCTGTGCATCTTTTACCGCATCCTCCGGCATATTTTCGGATTTTTCAAGTTTTTTTACATCATCTGTCATATCGCGGCGCACATTTCTTATTGCAACTTTTGCATTTTCGCCCATTGCCTTAACATCTTTTGAAAGCTGTTTACGTCTGTCTTCCGTTAAAGGCGGAAATGTAAGACGAACCACAATACCATCCGAATTTGGGGTAATGCCAAGTTCAGCCTTGACAATAGCTTTTTCGATTTCTTTAATAATTGATTTATCAAAAGGAGTTATAACAAGCGTTGTACCCTCGGATACGCTTACCTGCGCCATCTGGCGAAGCGGGGTGGGTGCTCCGTAATAATCAACCGTAACTTTATCAAGGATTAAGGGGTTGGCTCTTCCCGTTCTGACTGTTGCAAGCTCTTTTTTAAGCTGGGCAATACATTTTTCCATTTTATCCTTGCCTGAATTTTTAATCTCGTCAACTGACATTTTTACTCTCCTACATATGTTCCTATATTTTCGTTTTTCAAGATTTTTATAATACTGTCTTTTTGTGCAAAATCAAATACAAAAATGGGTATATTATTTTGCTTACAAAGAGAACACGAGGTTAAATCCATCACTTTTAAATTGTTTATAATGATATCATCATAAGTGATTTTATCATATTTTTTCGCGTTTGGGTTAATTCTCGGATCATCGTCATACACGCCGTCAACTCCGTTTTTTGCCATCAGCATGGCCTCAGCACCAATTTCAGCTGCACGAAGGGCGGCTGCCGTATCAGTAGTAAAGAAGGGATTACCCGTGCCCGCAGCAAAAATTACAACTCTACCCTTTTCAAGATGTCTTATTGCTTTAAATCTTATATAAGGTTCGGCAACTTTATGAATATCAAGGGCAGATTGCACCCTGCATGGGACGCCGATTTTTCTGAGTTCGCTTTGAAGCGCTATTGCATTCATAATAGTTGCAAGCATGCCTACATAATCGCCTGATGCCTGATCCATGCCGAGCTTTTGCGAATTTTTCATGCCGCGAAAGATATTTCCCCCGCCCACAACAACAGCAAGCTGTACACCCAGTTCATGCGCATTTTTAATTTCGTTTGAAATCATCTCGACCTGCTTGGGGTCAATTCCAAACTCCTGTTCACCTAACAACGCTTCTCCGCTAATTTTTAGGAGTATCTTTTTATATTTTAATTCCGACATAATTTAGCCTTACAAAACTAACTTAAATTAATTATACACAAAAGTCAATTCGATGTATAATTGTAAATATGAACTTAAACACGCAAAATGCCAGAAATATTATATCAAAGGACAATACGCTTTCAAAAGAAGCCGCGCAAAATATTATTAACAATTGCGATGTTGAAAGTTTTTCTTCTCTGTGTGAAAATTCGTCACAGATTTTTGATTTTATTGCGCAAAAAGTTATAAATAATTTGCTTAATGCAACAAATAAGACAAATCTTAATTCTGCTTTTGAGTTTGCAAAGTGTTACGATTTAATTTTTGGCGAATATATTCTAAAGAGCTGGTTTAAATATGCTGATGAAGATTTGACGGATAAAATTCTTGAACTGTTTGAAAATGGCAGTGAAGCGCAAAAAATATACTGTGCCAAATATTTTAAAAAAATTAACGACCCTCTTGCACTTGACTATTTAAATAAATATGCCTTTTGTGATAACGAAGAATTATCACAGGCTTGCGCAAGCACCCTTGCGGAATTTGAGGATAACACATCAAAAAAAATTTCTTATGAGATGCTAAAAAGTGATGATGATTTTTGCAAACTCAAAGGCGCGACTTTTTTAATAAATTACGGTTGCAAGGATGATATCTGTCATATTGTTAAAATCCTCAATTCAACAGGACTTGCGGCAAATATCGCGCAAGAGGTTTTATATAAGTACACTTTTGATGAACTTTTGGAATTACTCAATGAAGACGATTTAACGGCACTCTATGATGAAATTATAAATGCATACCCCGAGGATGTCCCGCTTGAAACGGTTTTAGACTTTAATCTGGAAAAATTTGCACAAAAACTTATGACAAGCAAAAGTTCATATCACGCAAGGTTTCTTGCTGATTTAAAAAACACTATGGAGCTTGTAAATTCTGACAATATCTACACCTACGATTTAGGGGGCGAGTATTTAAACGCCGTAAAATCACTGGGCAAAATGCTTTCAAAAGTAAATATAAACGCGGATATAATTACACATGAGCTTGAGCAAGGAGAAAAAAGAATTCTAAGGGCATTAAGTACGCTTTCAAACTTAAAAAGCACTCCTGTAGTTTGCGAAGCAATTACAAAGCTCTATAAAAATACTACAAGCTGTCTTATTCTTTGCGAGTGCGCAAGAGCGGCAAAAGCGCTGGGCATTTCGCTTGATATTAATTTAGGGCTTGAAAAAATTACGGACAAAAACGCACTTGAACTTTTTAAAAGCTATTTTTAATTCTCGGGCACTTCTTGCGCATGTAAAGATTCACTTTGACTTTGTTTTTCTTTATTGTCTTTTTCCTGCTGCGCCGCAGATTGTGCCGAAGGATCATCGAGCTTAATGTAGTGTGCGTCTTCCCATCTTAAATCAATATATTTAATTTTTTGTTTGAATTTTTGTGTTTCAGGTAAAATCGTCGCTATCCATTTTGCTCTTTTTAGCGCTGTGTCATTAATTTCGCCAAACCTTATTAAAACTTTATCGAGTTTTATATAAACGTCTGACGGGTTACGAAGGTCAATATATTGAACGTTTTGACCGCTGTATGTTTCAAACGCCTTTGTGAGGCATAAAATTTCATCCACTCTTTTTTTATTCCACTTCTCGTAATCGTCACCCCTTATGCCGTAGGTTAAAATTCTATATGTCTTAAATTTAGGACTTATAGGCATATATTCTCTGTCAATAAAAACTCCATCGGTCGTAATCGCATATATAGGAGCGGCATCAATTGAAGGTGCAATCAAAAACACTGGCGTGCGCTCCTCAACTATTATATTAATCCTGGCGGGAAGCCAAAAACGTCTTATATAAACTTTTTTAACAGGCTGAAGACGCAAAATGTTTTTTTCCATCTCTGTCGTATCGAGTCTGAAAATCTGAACATTGGGAAGCTGAACCTGGCGCACAAGGTCAATTATTTTATATTTTGGAGTTATAACATTGCCTTCAATTTTTATAACTCTTTCATCCGCAATCGAGAGTAAGTCCTGATTTAAATACCATCCGCCGAGCCTCAGAACTTTTATAATAAAAAGGACAACCAGGACGATAAGAACAAGACGCAAAAGCCTGCGAAAGTTTCTGATTGACGCGCGGCGCGAAGCAATCATCCTCTTCATTTTATTTGCTTTTAGGCGTCTTCTGTAATACTCCTGACCCATCTAAAACTCCGAAGTTTTTAATATCAGCTCCACAAGCGAATTATAGTCTATACCCATATGATTTGCTTGTGCGGGTAAATCGCTTAAATCTGTCATGCCCGGGTTTGTATTTATTTCAAGCACATAAGGCGTATTATTATACACAAGAAAGTCAACCCGCGCAACACCTCGGCATTCACACGCCTCAAAAGCTTTTATTGCAATATTTTGCATATTTTTTGTCATTTCTTCATCAAAATCGGCAGGCAAGATAAATCTTGTAAGCCCTTTTGTGTATTTTGCCTCATAATCGTACCATTGCGTTTTTGTTTCAAAACCGAGTATTGGTGTTGCAAAAGTTTCAATGCCGTTTTGGGTTTTCTTCTGCAAAACTCCGATTGTAGCGCTTTTTCCTTGATAATATTCTTCTATTAAAATTTTATTATCGGATTTTTTTGCCAATTTAAAAGCTTCTTTTAATTCATCGAAATTCTCAACCCTGCTCATGCCAATGCTTGAACCCTCTTTTACAGGCTTTACCATAAGCGGATAATCAAGCCCTGATACAATCTGTTCAAGGTTTTCAAGGTTGTAAGCACAAACGGATGAAATCAAAGGAATATCACAGGTCGCAAGAATATTTTTTGTTGTTTCTTTATCCATACAAAGGGCAGAAGATTTGACATCACATCCCGTGTATTTTATTCCCATAATCTCCAATAAACCCTGTATACAGCCATCTTCGCCATATCTACCATGGAGCACATTGAAGGCAAATTCATATTCACCCTCATGTAATTTTTGTGCAACATCACGCCCCACATCAAGAATTTGAGCATTTTTGTATCCCAATTCCAAAAGCGCACGATGGACGTTTTTTCCGCTTCTTAAAGACACTTCGCGCTCTGCGGACATTCCACCGCAAAGCACCGCTATTTTAGACTCTTTATTTAATTCGCTTAATCTTTTTTTATCACTCTCCATATTTCATCCTCAGCTTCGCTAAATTCTCCCGCGCGAACAATTTCACATTGTAATTCTATATTAAACTTTTCTTTCACTGATGTATACATTTTGTAAAGCACTTGTAAATACTCATACGACGTGCAATTTAAAAAATTTATGACAAAATTGCCATGCCGGGCCCATACACCCGCATTTCCGACATGAAAATCCTTAAGTCCGCATTTATCAACCAACATGCCTGCGCTTATCGTGCTGCCATCCGGCAAGGTCGGATTTTTAAACACGCTGCCTAAATTCGGAAGAGCAAGGCTTGGCTGAACCTTTTTTCTGAATTCGGTATTTTTATCCATTTGTGCCTTAATTTTTTGCTTGTCATCTTTTTCAAGTGCAAATTTCGCACTTAAAACCACATATCTTCCCTCGTTTTTTTTAATAAGAGAATTTCTGTATGAAAAATTAAGCTCTTCTTTTGACAATGTTATAATTTTATTTTCTTTAGTATCATAAATCCTTGCATTAACCAATTTATCGCTTATTGTCTGCCCGTGCGCGCCCGCATTCATAGCAACCGCACCGCCAAGGGTAGAAGGAATGCCGATTAAAAATTCAAACCCGCTAAGCGAATTATTACACGCTTCAAGCGAAACTTTTTGGGTCTTTGCGCCTGCTTCTATTTCAACGCAATCACGCCTGAATGAAATTTCACACATATTTTTTGTAATTATAACGGGCTGCCTTATCCCATTGCTGGATAAAAGAACATTTGAGCCGGCCCCGAGCATAATTGCATTTTTATAGGTTTGAAATATTGTACAAATTTCGGCTTCATTTTTAACAAAAAATACTAAATCCGCCTTTGAAGAAATCTTAAGAGTGTTAAAATTTCTCAACTCGAAATCTCTAAAAAATTCAGTATTATTTTTTGTGCAAGTACAAGTCATTTAAAACTCCGCCCATTCTTGTAACATCTCCTGCACCAAAAGTGAAGACAATGTCATTTTCTTTTAATTCACTTATGATTTTTTGTGCCGCCGTATCAATTGAGCCTGAAAAATACGCAGCATTTTTGCCCGCATTTTTTAAATCTTTTGCAAAATCATCCGGTGTTTTTGTATTATCCGGCTCTTCGCCCGCTGAGTACACATCAAGCACCGCTATAAAATTCGCACACTCAAAAGCATTTAAGAAATCATCATAAAGTCCTAAAAATCTTGAATATCTGTGCGGTTGAAATATTACAAAAATTCTTCCCTTGTTATAATTTTTAACTGCTTCAAGTGTAGCTTTAATTTCACTCGGATGGTGGGCATAGTCGTCAATTACCCTGATATTATTAAATTCCGCACTTTTTTGAAAACGCCTGCCCATTCCCGTAAACTCTTTAAAATACGGCGCAAACAAATTAAAATCCACCCCCGCCTCAACCAATAACGCGCACACCCCGAGAGCGTTCATAACATTGTGCATACCGGGGATTGAAAGTTCAATGTGACCGAGCAGTTTATCTTTGGTATATACATCAAAAGAAGATGAGAGAATATCGGTTTTGACATTTTTTGCACTGTATAGGGCGCTGTTATCATCAATTGAGAAGCTTATAAAATTTTTATAGTCCGGATTTCTTTTGATTAATCCCCTGTTTCCTTCGTTATCAATATTTATTAGGACTTTTGAACCGCTTTTGAGGCCTTTTATAAACCGTGTAAAAGTATTTAAAATATCTTCAAGCCCGTTTTTGTAAAAATCGGGGTGATCTTCCTCAAGATTGTTTATCAGCGTGTACTTTGGGGAATATTTTACAATTGTGCCGTCGCTTTCATCGAGTTCTGCTGCAAAATATTTTGTATTTTTATCCTCGCAGCCGCCGTTAGTATTAAGTTTAGGGATTATTCCGCCAATTGCGTATGCGGGTTTTAATTTTGCACAAGACAGTAAAAAAGCACACAACCCGCTTGTGGTTGTTTTTCCGTGAGTACCGCAAAATCCCAAGAAATCAGGATAATTATCCGAAATTATTTTAAGCATATCCGAGCGGTGAATAATTTTCAATCCGCGCTTTTTTGCCTCTGCAATTTCGGGGTTATCATCATGAATTGCACTTGAAATGACAATAACCGGACTGCCTTTAATATTCTGTTCGCTGTGCCCGATATAGATTTTTGCGCCCAGTTCTTTTAGTTTTTTTGTGTACTTTGTATCCGAAATATCCGAACCGCTTACTTTTTTACCTTCTTCAAGCAATATTTTTGCAAGTGCACTTTGCCCCACTCCGCCTATTGCAATAAAATGATAATCCGGCAAAAAATCTTCCATTATTTATACCCCGCAGCACTCTTTTACAACTCCATGCTGCGTTTTTCCCCAGTCCATGGTCTTTTTTGTAAAAATTATTTTAAAGATTATAAACATTGCAATCGGGAACCAAATTACAACAAGATACACAGCCATTATTGCGGATTGAACAAGAGCCTTAAAAAATCCGTAGTGAGAGTATTTAATAAGCGAATAAATAAGTCCGCAGGCAAAAAATACGCTAGTGCAAACAAGCAGAATAATAGAAGTTAAAATACTGTCCTCGTAGCCTCTAACAAATTTAAACGCCTGTATAAAAAGCTCTGCAACAAGCCAAAACGGCAATAAAAACTCTGAAATATAAGCAATAAGGTCAAAACCGACCCTTAATGACATGTCTTTTGATGTAAAGACATCCTTTGCAAATTCAAGATAACGTCTTATACTTCCTTCAACCCAACGCCTTCTTTGTCTTATCAATGCACTAAAGCATATAACACCTTCTTCATGTACGACTGCTTCCTGACAAAAACGAATATCCCAGCCTTTTATATGAAGCCTTGTTGACATATCAAGGTCATCAGTTATTGTGTTATTATTCCATCCGCCAATATCTTCAAGTGCTTCTCTTTTAATTATTTCACCGTTGCCCCGAAGTTCAACCGCACCTTTTACGGCATCGCGCCCGATTTGAAGATAAGTATCAAAAACAAATTCGTTATATTGGCATGCCGTTAAGAAATTCTGTCCGGCGTTGATTATATTTTTTCTGGCCTGAACTGCGCCGACCGTTTTTGGCTCCAGTTTTGGCAAAATCAAATTAATAAACTCGGGCTCAATTCTTGCATCCGCATCAAAAACAAGTATGGCATCCCCTTTTGCAATTTTAAAAGCATCGTTTAAAACTGCGGATTTTCCGGGAAACGCATCCTTATCTCTTATTAAAGATTTAACCTTTGAATACCCTTTTGCAAGCTTTTGAATAATTTGCGCGGTATCATCACTTGAACGGTCGTCTATTAAAATAATTTCATAGTCTTTGTAATTAACGTTTAAAATGTTTTGAACCGTATCATAAATCACTTCATGCTCGTTATGACAGGGAATCATAATTGAAATAAAAGGCCTATATTCGCACACTGCACTTGGCGGGCGTTTTTTTAATTTTCTCCTCTGGTGTTTGATTGAAAGGTACATATAGAGCATATAAAGCGCCATAAAACAAATCAAAAACACAACGGCATAAGAGGTTTTAAAATAATTTTGAAATACAACCAAAAAAGCCAGAAGGCAAATTATTATCAGTAGTAAATTAATTCTGTCTTTCATAATTCCGATACATAATTTCCAACAAATTTCATTTTATCAAAAAATAATTTTTGATACAAAATTTTAATTTTTTTTACAAATCATAGTCCAAATACAGGATAAAAACAAAATAAAACAGTTATAAACTGTAAATATAGGGTAAAAAATGCGAGGTGTTGATATGAGTAATTCCGAAATTTTTATCCCTCAAACAAACGGTGAGGTATCTGACTCCCTGACACAAAACTGGACACAACAGGCGTACGAGTGTTATTCCATTAACTGTGACTGCAAAAAATGTTCTATTGAAATTTCAAAGTATTCTTTTGTTTGTCAAATGCCAAAAATTGTACACTTACTGCTTCAAACACATGGAAAACCGCAGCAAAAAGCCTTTTAACTACATCTCTTTTGTTTTATCGAGAAATGTTTTAAGGGCCTCATTTTTGTTTTGCGGAGTTTCAAGAGAATTTCTCCTTTCCTTATCATCAGCGCTTAAATCATCAAGAGTAACTATGGGCGAATAAAAACGCCTTACAAACAAGAGCACGACAAAAATAACAACAGCACTTATTGCCACCGCCAGCATTACTTTAAGGAACATTTTTACCATTTTTGTAAGTTCCGATCTGGTATCAGGCACAACCTTTTTCGTAAGCGCTTCATTATCATTGGGCGAGCTTTCAATATCATCAATAACTATTTGCCTTTGCTCGCCCAATCCCATTTCTGCGTTGAGCTTGTCAATATCATCCGCATTTTGCTCTTCATCGCCGGGGCTGCTTTCATCCTGCATGGTTGTTTCAATAGCTTGTGTCTGATTATCTTGCGGCAATTCATCCGTATTTTGCGCAAAAACAAGTGAATTTGCCAAAATCATCACAAAAGAAATTATTAAAATTAAAAATTTATGCATTTTTAGCCTTTCTGCCTCGTCTTGCCGTGCGTTTTGGTTTTTGGACTTCTTCATTATTATCCTCTGTAGCCACACTGCTTTCACTGCCGGGCGTTGGAGCATCATTCTGCGGCTGGTCAGCCTTCAATGCTTCTTTTTTCTGAGATTTTTTAGTTTTTCTTGAAACTCTTTTGGGCTTCTTCTCTGTTTCATCATTTGCTGCATCATCCTGCTTAATCAGCGCATTTGATATTGTTTCCGCAACAGCTTCCGCATTTTCGCCAACTGTAGGCTGTGCTTCAATCTCAATTATTTTTCCGCCTACCGTGTCAAAAATAACCGGTGTATCATTTTGTACATCTTGATTTTGAACATCGGATATGTTTTGTGAAACTTCTGTTTGATTTTGTTCTTCTGTTTCCGGTGCCTTGTTAAACTCTTTGTTAAATCTGTTTCTCTTGTCTTTTTTGTTGAATTTCTGATTATTATTACCGGGTTTGCCTTCAGCATTAAAATTGGCTGCAAAAGGCCCCTTAATTTTATTCATTTTGGCACGCGCTTCCCCTTGGGCATTTGGAGTTTGGAATTTTAAATCTTCAACTATAAAGCCTTGACCTCCGCATTTATCGCACTTTTTGGTAAATATTTCCGATAGCGACTGCCCCTGTCTGTGGCGGGTAAGCTCGACAAGTCCAAGGTCTGAAAGTTGGCCTATTTGCGGCTTTGCCTTGTCTTTTTCAAGCGCAAGCTCAAAATGTTCAAGTACGGCAAGCTTATCCATACGAGATACCATATCAATAAAATCGACAACAACCATGCCACCTATGTTTCTGAGTTTTAATTGGCGGGCAATTTCATCTGCAGCCTGTAAATTTGTTTTTAATATTGTTTCCGCTTGAGATGATGAGCTTGTAAATTTGCCGCTGTTAACATCGACAACCGTAAGTGCTTCCGTTTGCTGGATAAATAAATATCCGCCCAAGGGAAGATTAACTTTTGTTTGAAGCGCTGCGTGGATTTCTTTGTTTACGCCCGTTGCAACAAGCAGAGGCTCATTGCCCTTGTGCATATTGACTTTTACATTCATATTCCAGTGCTGCAACAGCTGGGTTGTGCGATGAAGCGCAAAAGGAGTATCTACGATAATTTCTTCCACATCTTCAGTGCAGGCTTCACGAATAACCCTGTACAGTAAATCCTGGTCGCGATATAAAAGGCAAGGAGGATTTGCCGTATCGGCGGCGGTAACTATAGAATTCCATTTTTCAAGCAAAATTTCAATATCTTCCTGAATTTCTGCTTCAGATTGCCCTTCCGCTTCCGTTCTTACAATTACTCCTACACCTACAGGTTTTAGCAGGCTTACAATCGATTTTAAACGCGCACGTTCTTTATTTGAAACTATCTTTCTTGATACATTAACTCCTGTTTCATCGGGCAAAAGTACCAGAAATCTGCCCGGCAGACTTAATGAACTCGTAACTCTTGGGCCTTTGTGTCCGGTCGGCTCTTTTTCTACTTGGACAATGAGTTTTTGATTTGGCTTAACTTTATCCTTAAGTGCACCCTTGCCCGCGATATCGTTTGCATGGATAAAAGCCATTTTATCGCTCATCCCGACATCTAAAAAAGCAGCTTCAATGCTCGGCAGGACATTGTCAACGCGCGCAAGATACACATCTCCCATTAAAACGTCGCCTTTTGATACAAAAAATTCGTTCACTTTATTATTCTCAATAAGAGCGGCTATGTTGTCTTTTTCGGAAATAACAATTTTTTTTGACATAATAAATCCTTTATAAATCTATAAAACTTTCAAGTCTTTATCGAAAAAACACACTCTTTTTATATCAAACGCACTGTCATCACCGTATATGGTTTTTAAAAACTCGTCAGCACGAAAAGAGGGGATTAGGGGGTCTTGTCCGCATTTTAGCACAAAACTCACAACTCCTTCTTTAAATTCGAGCGAATTTAAAGATTTTCGATAATTAATAACTTTATTTAAACCTTTTTTTGTTTTTCTCTCGATTGAAATTTCATCGCAAGATAAACATTTGTTCGTATTATACTCAGATCGGAAGAGCGTCGTGTAGGGAAAGAGTGTAGATCT
>CALUWF010000008.1 GCA_944324405.1 Candidatus Gastranaerophilales bacterium
AATTATCAAACCGTTGGTAGCGCCGCGCTAATACCTATGTCGCAAGCTACGCTCACTCAGTGCGCTAACGCCCCAAACCCAAAGAAAACTATTCAATTATCAAACCGTTGGTAGCGCCGCGCTAATACCTATGTCGCAAGCTACGCTCACTCAGTGCGCTAACGCCCCAAAGCGTTATAACCCAATTTAACTACAAATCTTATCAAAAAACAACCCGAAACATTACGAAATACTTTACATTTTGACACGGGGGCAAATGTGCTTTATCTTTATTTTAAATAGTGTTGTTGGGGAAATTATGTCACTTGCGATTAATAGCCTAAATCAAAAATATATTTTAAGTACCTTAAACCTTGCTTCAAAAAAGGTAAACACCCCTAAATACCATACAAATAACATCAGTTTCACGGCCCTTGAAGCAGCAGCTCTTGAGGCTCAGGCAATGTATGGCACAAAGCGTTCTTTAATTGCAAAAGACAAAACAAGACTGGGCGCAAATTTTAACCCTCAGACAAATACTCTTGATTTTAAACTTGCTTCCGACAATGCGCAGGATGTAATTTTATGTATTTTTGACGAACCGAAAGGCAAAGATGCAAAATTAAACATTAAAATGTCAAAGCGCGAAGGTACAAATATTTTTGAAACTTCAATACCCATAAACGAACTTGGCAACGGTAAAAAGCCTGTGTATTACGGTTATCGGGTTTTTGGTAAAAACTGGAAATTTGATGAGGACTTTTTTAATAATCCAAAAAGCGGCTTTAAAAGCCTTGTTGATAAAGAAGGGAACCGTTTTAACCCCAATAAACTCGCATTTGACCCTTATACAAAAGAGTTGAGCCATTTACCCTCCGACAATCCGATGGGCGAAGATGCTTTTATTGTAAGTGCGGACAATTGCTTTGAAGACAACGCAAAATACGCGCCGAAAAGTGTTTTTGCACCAATTGAAGATACAATTATTCCAAAAGCCTCCGCCCGCCCGTTAAGCGATGAAATAATCGGCGAAGTGCATATCAAAGATTTAAGCATAAATGAAGATGTGGATGGCGCGGGCACTTATCTCGGCGCAAAAAACATGGCGGAAAAATTGAAATCTATGGGTTTTACAATGATTGAATTTCTGCCGCTTACGGAATTTGACGACAAACAAGGCGGCGCAAATTATTGGGGTTATATGCCTTTAGGCTATTTTGCGCCGGCAAAAAAATACGCAAGCGATAAAACCCCGATGGGTGCACTGAGGGAATTTCGTGAAATGGTAAAAGAATTCCATAAAAACGACCTCAAGGTATGTATGGATATTGTTTTTAACCATACCGGCGAGGCGGGGAATATAGACGAAGATGTTCAAAAAACGCGCCAGTTCGGCTTTTCTTTGATAGATAACCAAATGTATTACAAACAAAAAGCCGGAAAGTATAATTCAAACTCGGGCTGCGGAAATGATTTAAACGTCGCACAAAATGAAGTTATGAACTTTATAGCGGACAGTGTCGCTTTTTGGGCTAATCAGGGCGTTGACGCCTTTCGTTTTGACCTTGCCGCAGGGCTTATGGATATTGATAAATCGGACAAAGTTTATTATGACGGAGCAAGGAGCCTTGCGGGGCAACTCTCCCAAATGCTTAAAGAAAGAGGGGTAAGAGTCCTTGAGCCGAATAAAAAAGGGGACGGAATTTATTTAATAGCAGAACCATGGACTTGCGGCGGAGATAATTCTTACCAGCTTGGCAGATTTAGCGATGAGTGGGCGCAATGGAATGACATTGCAAGAGAAACAATTAAAAAAGACTCCACTTTCCCCTTTACAATAACACCAAGGAATTTAAAAAACATGCTCGAGGGCTCGTATGATGTGCTCGGGGGCGGAGATAAGTCAATAAATTACGCATATTCGCATGACGGTTTTAATCTCAATGATGCAAATTCTTACAAGTCATCTTATGACTGTTGGCATTATGCAACGGACTACAACGGGGATACTCGCCGTCAGGAAAACGCAATGAAAAAACAAATCGCCCTGACGCTTTTATCAAAAGGCGCCCCAATGCTGCAAGTGGGCGATGTTATAGCACATTCAAAAGGCGGAAATGACAACAGCTACAATAAAGATGGTGATACAAATTATCTTGACTTTTCAAAAAGCAGAAATCTCAACACCAGAAAGGGCAGAATTTATGACTTTTCAAAGAGGATGATAGATTTCAGAAAAAAACACAAAGAGCTGCGCAGCGGAATTTACAATAAAAATATTCAATATTTCAAGCCTGACGGTTCATACGCCCAGCCCTGGGATAAAAGTTACTGGGACAATGTAAATTCAAATATAATTTGCTACAAAATAACCGACGGAAGCGACCTGTTTTTTTCCAATTCTTCCGATTCAAACCATATAAATGTAATACTTCCGAGCGCAGGTGAAGGCAAAAATTGGTATCTTGTTTGTGATACATCAAGAGAAAATTCTTTTGTTGATAAAGATGAAAAAATAGACTACAACTACATTCAAGCACCGCATTCGCTTCTTATTTTTGAACAAAGGTAAAAACGCGCACAATCGCAAATACAATTTGCCAAAGGGTGCAAAACGCCGTAAATTCTTACTTTATGTGCTCTTATTGTTTTTTTCAACCTGGTCGCGAAGCTCTTGCAGCTCATATTTAAGTCTGTTCAACTCGCATTTAATCGGGTCGGGAATTCTGTTGTGCAAAAGCTGCCCTTGGACAAACACCCTTTGTCTTACAATTCTTCCCGGAATACCTACAACCGTTGAATGTTCCGGTACATCATCCACCACAACGCTGCCTGCGCCTATGTTTGTAAAATCCCCTATTGTAATATTCCCCAAAACCTTTGCACCGGCGCCTATTGTAACGCTGTTGCCGACGGTAGGGTGGCGCTTACCGGTGTCTTTGCCCGTACCGCCAAGTGTTACGCCCTGATAAATAAGAACATCATCGCCTATTACTGCCGTTTCACCGATTACAACGCCCATACCATGGTCAATAAAAAAATTTTTTCCGATTTTTGCGCGCGGATGGATTTCAATACCCGTTAAAAAGCGCGCCAGTTGGGATATAAGCCTCGGGATAAAAGGAATGTGCCATTTTGTAAGCTTATGAGCGCAGCGGTACGCCAAAAGTGCGTGAAAACCCGGGTATAAAAGAATTATCTCCGCAAGATTTCTTGCCGCCGGGTCTTTATCATAAATTGTTTTTATATCGCTGCAAATTGTCTTAATTCCGCGCACGATAGACAATCCGCGCTTTTTTTCTTCCATTTAAAATACGCCCCCCGAGAGATATCTTTCCCCGTTATCAGGCAAAATACAGACTATCATTTTTTCCTTGCCTTCAAAAGAAAACTTTTTATCAAGGTCAATGCCCGCCTTTAAAACAGCGCCTGAAGAAATGCCCGTGAGCAGCCCTTCGGTTTTTGCCGCAAGTCTTGTCATCTCAATTGCATCGTCGCCCTTTACGTCGATTATTTTATCAACAGCTTCGCGCTCAAAGGTTTTAGGGATAAAATTTGCGCCAATTCCTTGTATGGCATGTGCTGCGGCGTAACCCTGCGTTAAAAGCGGGCTTTCCGCGGCTTCTACCCCGCAGGCAATAATTTTAGGATTTAGCTCTTTTAATCTTTTTGAAACTCCGCAAATCGTCCCGCCTGTGCCCACGCCGGCTATTACGATATCAACCCTGCCTTGCGTTGCTTCAAAAATTTCATCCGCCGTTTTTATATGCGCCAAAGGGTTGTCGGGGTTTTCAAATTGTTTTGATTCAAAAACTTTTTTGCCTTTATTCTTAAGTTCTTCAATTATTTGCGCCGCTTTGTCCACAGAACCCTGCATACCAAGATTTTTAGGCGTAAGTACGACTTGCGCGCCATAGGCTTTTATGAGCTTTTTCCTTTCATCAGACATATTTTCAGGCATAACCGCAATAAATTCAAGCCCCATAATTGAAGCGCAAAGAGCAAGCCCCACGCCTGTATTGCCGGAAGTCGGCTCTACAATGACACTTCCTGTTTCAAGTTCGCCGCGCTCACGGGCGCATTTCAAAATATTATATGCAACACGATCTTTTATTGAACCTGCGGGGTTAAAGTATTCAAGCTTTGCATATAAATTTTTGGGTTTATAGCCCTTATATGTGCCGCAAATCTTGACTATTGGCGTATTTCCGATTAATTCAAGAAGATTAGAGTATAATTTTGGCATATTTTCTTTTGCCCCCTTGCAAAACTCCGCATTTATCAACCATAAAGTCGGCTGCTGCAACCTTTTCGCCGTTAAATTTCACGCCGCCGCCCGCTATGAGCCTTTTGGCCTCGCCCTTGCTCTGAACAAAACCCAGACTCAAGAGCAAATCAACGATATTTTGAGGCGCATTGAGCTTTATTTCTTCAATGTCGTCAGGTATCGCTTTTTTCTGAACAACATTAATAAACTCATCCTGCGCTGCTTTTGCTTCGTTTTCGCCCTTGTACATGCGCACTATTTCATAAGCAAGCCTCATTTTCTCATCGCGCGGATTGTTGTCTTTATTAAAATCTAAATCCGTCAAAAGCAGGTAATACTTGGGCATAAGCTCATCAGGAATGCTCATAAGCTTGCCGTACATATCTTTTGCACTGTCGGTAAATGAAATGCAGTGCTCCGGATAGGTTTTTGACATTTTAACCTGTCCGTCCGTGCCTTCAATCAAAGGCAGAAGCATTGCAAGCTGTAAATCTTCAAAGCCGTAGTGCGCCTGCACATCGCGGCCCATCAAAAGGTTAAAACGCTGGTCTGTTCCGCCCAATTCAATGTCTGCTTTAACCGCAACCGAGTCATAGGCCTGCATAAGCGGATAAAAGAACTCTACAACGCTTATTGGGCGCCCTTGTTCGTATCTTTTTGCAAAATCATCACGCGTAAGCATTTTTGCAACTGTTGTTGAGGTTGCAAGTTTTAACATTTCAACAAAACTCATCGAATGCAGCCAGTCGGCATTGTTTGTAACTTCCGCACGCTTAATATCCACAACATTTGACATTTGTTCAAAATAGCTTTTTGCGTTTTCTTCAACCTGCTCTTTTGAAAGCGCGGGGCGTGTTTCTGATTTGCCCGAAGGGTCGCCCACCATAGCCGTTGCGCCGCCTACTATAAGCACAACCTGATGACCCAGTTCCTGAAACTGCCTTAATTTGCGCATTACAACGCTATGACCCAGATGCAGGTCGGGGCGGGTCGGATCAAGACCCAATTTAACACGCAACGGGCGGTTTTCCTTATGTGCTTTTTGAAGTTTATACGCAAGCCCCGTAATCCCGTCGGGCAAGATTTCCGCGCCGCGGCTCAAATGTTTTGCATCATCAATAAATTTTTGTTCAATTTTTATATCTTCAGCCATTTTTTCCTCAAATTACAACTAAATTTTATTGTTTAACTCTGCTTACCTGTCAATGATATAACAATCCCCTTAAATCAACAAGTTATTTAACCGCCGCGAAAAATACTTATAATTAAACGAGCGATAAATACTCTTTTTTCCTGCTCTCAAGCAAATCCTGCGGGGCGGCTTTTATAAATGACCACGGAAGCTGCGCATTTTTGTTATCATAAGGCATTATCGCGCTTTCGTGCAAATCGGCTCTAAAAATTCCCTGCTTGTAAAATTCCCTCCAGACGTGCTTAAACGCGCCTAAGTTCCCGCCGCGCTCACAGACTTCAATTATATAATCCGCAAGTGAAATATCACAGCGCGACAAAATTGCCTGAACATCATCCCAGTCAACACTTGAGGGGCGCAGGGTTATGCCGATTTTATGCATTTGTTTTTTTAAGTATTCAATTTTTTTCTCTAAAGACTTTGAATTTTCTTTTAAAATATCCTCAAAAGGCGTGTGTGCCTTTGGTATTAAGGTTGATAAAGAAAAGGTAAGTTCAAAACCTTTGTTTTTATTTTTTAAATCCTTCGCAAGTTCTACTAACGCGTCGATGTCGCTTTGCGTTTCATTCGGAAAGCCAATCATAGTATAGATTTTAAGCCCTTTTAACCCAGAGAGCCGCGCACATTCGACAGTTTTAAATATCTGCTCGTCGGTTAAATCTTTTCTTATTATTTTTCGCATACGCTCGCTTCCTGCTTCAATTGCAATTGTAGCGTGCTTTTGTGCGCATTTTACAAGAGTTTTAAAAAGCTTTTCATCCGCTAAATCGGCCCTGAGCGAAGATATTGAAAGCTCTATCGGCGAAATTTCATTTTTTTGCGCAATAAAGTCAATAATTTTGTCAAAATCCGGATGACCCGCGACATAAGCGCCCAGGAGCGCTATTTTATTTGTATACTTAAGTGCGTTGTCAATTGAATTTATGATTTTTTGAGTGTCCAAAAACCTTGCAGGCAGATTAAGCCAGCTTGCAAGGCAAAAATTACACATCTTGGGACATCCGCGCTCGATTTCAATTACAAATGTATCTTTAAAAAAGCTTTTATCGCTTAAAATCGGGGTGGATACAGGCTCTAAAAGCTCATCCCTCACAGCTTTTACGTCATATTTGCCAAACTTTGGCACCCAGATGCCTTCAAAATCTTTTATTTTCTCAAGTATTTCATCTCTTTTTAAATGCTTGTTATTTGCAATAAAATCAAGCACTTTAAGGGTAAACTGGCCCTCTCCGATTGATATAAAATCGTAAAATTCCTGATAAGGCAAGGGGTTGGAATTAACAGCAGGGCCGCCCGCAAAAATAAACGGATGGTTTTCGCCGCGCTCGCTTGCCCTAAGGGGTATGTCATATTTTTTCAGCATTTTAACAACGGTTAAAATATCAATTTCAAAACTGGTTGAAAAGCCCATCACATCAACATCTTCAACGGGGCAGCGCGTTGTTTTGCTGTCCGCATAGACTCTCTCGACAAAAATATCGTCGTTTAAATCCAGAAGTTTAAAAATGGATAAATACCCTAAAGATGCCATGGCAAAATTTTCAATTGCCGGAAACGCAAACCAGACATTAATTTTCGGGCGTTTATCAAGCTTTTGCGCGTATAAAAATCTCTCCATCAGCTCGCCTGTTCTTCAACTCTTTTTAAATAAAGCTCATCCACTAAAACACAGATGACACTTGCAATTGCGGGGCCCAAAATTACCCCCCAGAAACCTAAAAATCTCGCACCGACAAGCAGAGAGATAATTATAGTAAGAGGGTGCATATCCATTAGTTTTGCAAATATTACCGGACGCAAAAGCTGGTTTTCAAGCCATTGTACGACCATAAATATTGCAAAAGTTAAAAATACAAATAAAAATCCGTGTCCCGTTGCGCTTAAAACCCCTGCTATTACTGCAATTGCGGGGCCAATAACGGGAACCAAATCCAAAATAAAAGTCAAAAATCCAAGTATGAGCGCGTGTTTATGCCCGATTAACAAAAGTCCTATCATCGTTAAAAAGCCGACAAAAGCCATTGAGAGAATTTGCGCAAAAACATAGCCGCCGACTCTTTCAGAGATTGTGTCCACAATTTCGCCCGCGCGCTGTTTGTATTTTTGCGGGAAAAAGGCGATAAAAGCGTTTTTAATGTGCGATTCATCAAGCGCAAGATAGAAAATCATAATCGCAACCGCAAATATTGTCGTAAAAGAATTTGCGACAATTTTGCCCGCTTCAATCGAATGGCTGACAAGATTTCCGACAACTTGTGAAGTGTCAACCTTAAGTGCTTCCGTATTTATGATTTTTGCAAGCGAAAAGCCGAAAAATTTAAAATTCAAAACACTCTGAATATTATCAATATAGTTTGGAAAATTTTGTACGGCAAAAATCGTCTGCTTAACCGTAACTGCAAACAACGGGATTAAAAAACCGAGGACGCCTATTAAAAACAAAAGCAAAATAAGGCTGACCGCAAGTACTCGCGGCATGTACTTTTGAAGCTTTGCCACAAGCGGGTTAACGGCGCAGGTAAGTACATAGGCTGCAAAAAGCATTAAGAGAATATCAGCAATGTTACCCGCCAAAAAAACCATTAACAGTAAAACGAAAAACACAAGAGTATTTTTCAAAGTCAAATATCTGTTTAAATAAGACATCAATTATTCTCCCGTCATAAACTCTTTTTATGTTACAATTATTATCGTAATTTAGCAAGATAAGATTGGACAAATCATGAGTATAAATCAAAAAATTAAACCGATAACAACAAAAATAAACAATAAAGGCAGCCTTGAAATCGGCGGTTGCGACCTTGTAGAATTGGCGGATAAATATTCAACTCCCCTATATGTAATGGATGAGGCAACTTTAAGAGGGGTGGCGCGCGAGTATAAAAAAGCTTTTTCGTGCCTTGATAAGGTAAATATGATGTTTGCCTCAAAAGCTCTTATGGTAAGTGCCGTTGCAAAAATCCTGTCGCAGGAGAGTTTTGGCTTTGACGTTGTTTCAAGCGGCGAAATTTTTACCCTTAAAAACGCAAATGTTGATATGAAAAATGTGACTTTTAACGGCAACAACAAAACATACGACGAGCTTAGCATGGCTCTTGATTTGGGTATCGGGCGTATCAGCGTTGATAATTTCTTAGAGCTTGCACTTTTAAATGAAATTGCAAAATCAAAAAATAAAACTCAAAAAATCCTTTTAAGAATTACCCCCGGGATTGAATGCCACACGCACGAATACATTCAGACAGGACACCTTGATTCAAAATTCGGCTTTGATTTAACTCAGATTGACGAGGCGCTTGAGCTTATTTTAAATGAGTATAAAAACCTTGAGTTGACGGGGCTTCATGCGCATATAGGCTCGCAGATTTTTGAAACACAGGTTTATTTTGATGAAATCGGCGTAATTTTAAAAGAAATTAAAAGAATTAAGGATAAATTCGGCATTGAACTTTATGAAATAAACGCCGGAGGCGGTCTTGGCGTAACCTATACCGAAGAGGACTGTCCGCCTTCCGTTGAAAAAATTGCACAGGTCTTTGCAGAGTCAATTGAAAAACACTGCAAGGAATACAATCTTAAACAGCCCGTTTTATACATTGAGCCGGGGCGCTCAATTGTGGCAACGGCGGGCGTTACGCTCTATACAATAGGTTCTTCAAAACAGGTGCCCAACGGAAGAAAATACATAGCCGTAGACGGCGGTATGGCTGATAATCCGCGTCCTTCCATGTACGGTGCAAAATACTTTGCGCAGATTGCAAACAAAAAAGAGGACGAAAAGCCTCAAACAGTCACTGTTGCGGGAAGATTTTGCGAGTCGGGTGATATTTTAATAAAAGATATAGAACTGAATAACCCGCAAGAAGGCGATATACTCTGTGTATACAACACAGGCGCATATGGGTATTCCATGTCATCCAACTATAACCGTGTTCTAAAACCCGCCATGGTACTTGTAAATTCTTCACAATCTGATATTATAGTTAAAAGGGAAACTTTAGAACAACTTATCCAAAATGACGTTATACCGGATAGGATTTAAGGGACAAAAGAGTGGATTTTAGCAGCTTTTACAGTTTTATATTCTCTCAATTTAATGAATTGCTAAAATCGCTGAGCATGGTTAAGCCGAGCATAAATATCATTGAAATAGTGGTTCTTGTGTTTATTTTGTGGTATTTTTACCGCAAATACATAAGGGGCACCCAGAGCGAAAACCTTGTTCGCGGCATATTTGTACTTATTTTCATGTGGATTTTTTCCGAACTTTTAATAAAAATAAATCTGCAAATTTTCGGCATGTTCATAAAAACCCTTGTAAGCATTGTAATTTTCGGGCTAATTGTAATATTCCAGCCCGAATTAAGGCGATTTTTAGGCTACATCGGGCAGAGCAACTTTTTTGAAAACGTGATTTTAAACCGCAAACACTTTAACTCCAAAAAGCCTAAAATCGATGTTGTAAAGGAGCTTATTGAAACAATTAAATATTTATCAAAGTCAAAAACAGGCGGTTTAATTGTACTTCAGCGCCCTAATTCACCCATAAATCACTCTGATGTCGGCACAAAATTAAACGCTGATGTATCGCAGGAACTTTTGCTTACCATTTTTTATCCCTCAACCCCGCTTCATGACGGCGCGGTTATTTTAGAAGGGGAGAAAATATTATATGCGGGCGTGCTTTTGCCTTTGACGGAGGATCCTAAATTAAGCTGGAGATACGGAACACGCCACAGGGCGGCAATCGGCATAACCGAAACATCCGACTGTGCCTGCATTGTGGTATCGGAAGAAACAGGCGACGTTTCAATTGCAATTGACGGCGAACTTAAAAAATACGAAGATTTAGGCAAATTAAAGACAGACTTATCGAGGATTTTGGGCTATGAAGCGGAAAATGAAGAGCCTAAAACCACAATTTTTAACCTTGATAAATTTTTGTCAAACAACAAACTCTCGGATAAAAATTGATTTTTCGGCTACCCTTTTTGTCTAATGAACTCGGATATGCTTTTATTTATCATAAAAGCATATGGAACAGTTTATCGCGCGAAAAGAAGCACAAAACACTCGAAAAAAAGCCAAGGAGTGTCTTTTTCACTATCTTGGCGAATTAAGGCTGCATTTTAATCTTGAAGACAAAGACATCATAAATATTTTAAAAAATTCTTACTTTGAATTAACGCGCGAAAGTCTTGTTAAAAGGTGGATGTGTGTGATAAAATCATTTTTGCACCATAAATGAAAGACAAAAAATGATTATAAAAAAACTTCCCTTAGGCCCGATTGAGGCAAATACATATATAATTTTTGACGAAAATTCAAAAGAAGCAGTTGTTATCGAAGCTTCGGGCGATGCGCAAAAAATAAAAAATGAACTTGATAATCTTGGCGCAAATTTAAAATATATTTTGCTCACCCACGGGCATTTCGACCATGTTTTTGCGCTAAACGAACTAAAAGAGCTCTGCCCCGATGTAAAGGCTTATTTAAATAAAGAAGATGAGAAGCTCCTTGAGCATATAGGCGTGCAGTGCGGGAATTTTGGCATAGCAGGAGTTGATGTGCCAAAAATTGATGAATTTATTGATGAAAATACAAAACTCAGCTTTGCGGGAAAAGAGATAAAACCCATACACACCCCCGGGCACACAAAAGGTTCTATGTGTTATTTAATTGAAGGCGAGCTTTTCTCGGGAGATACGCTGTTTTTTGAAGAAATAGGACGCTGCGACCTTCCGGGCGGAGATTTTAGCGAAATTGAAAACAGCATAAGAAAAAAACTCTTTACACTTGATAAAAATATTGTTGTACACCCGGGGCACTCGCATGATACGACAATTGCCCATGAAATAAAGTATAACGCATATTTTGGAGAAAATTCGAGGTATTAAATGCAGATAAACTACGATGAACTTTTAGACAAAGCAAAGGAAGTAAGCAAGAATTCATACTCGCCCTATTCAAAATTTAAAGTAGGCGCCGCGGTTATCTATGAAAGCGGAAATGTTTATTTAGGCGTTAATGTTGAAAATGTCAGCTACGGAATAACGCTTTGCGCCGAAAGATGTGCAATTTCAAGCGCCATTGCGGCGGGAGAAAAAACAAAAATCGCAGCAATTGCCGTTTATTCGCCTAATCAGAAAAACTGCCTCCCCTGCGGGGCTTGCAGACAGTGGCTTGCAGAGTTTGCGCCCGATAACACTCATGACCTCAAAATCGTGCTTGAAGGCTGCAAGGGCGAGAGTGTTGCCTGGGGTCTGGATGAAATTTTCCCAGACAGCTTTAAATTTACAAACTGTGAAATAGACTGAGCTGCAAAATAATTTATACAAAAACGCCGCAATTTTACCCTTGCGGCGTTTATAAAGTCTGTAAGTATATTAATCAAGCAGCTGCAGTGCGTTTTGAAGAAGCTGTTTATAGCTTGAGATAAGCTTGTTTGAAAGCTCCATCTGCATTTGCGCTTCTTTGTAGTATGTTGCATTTGCTTTAAAGTCAATGTTTGAAAGTTCAATCATACCGCTTGTTATCTCGGCTTTTCCGACAACGGGTCTGCCCGACTCCGCCGTTTCAACAAAATATCCGTCTTGATATTGATAGAGTTCCTGCGGGTTGTGAAAATTCATCACGGCAATTTTATACAAAGGGGTTGCCTCCTTGCCGCCGTTTGTTTTCCCGTATAAAATACCGTCGCCCTTTATTTCATACTCGTCATATTTGCCTAAAAATTTACCGTTATCAGGGTCAATCCAGAGTTTAATCTCGGTTGTAGGCACGCTCAAAGCTCCGCCATGTGCGGTTGTTTCGTCAAATTCCGCACTTGTAAGCGAACGGGTGCCTGACATTATCTCGCCTCTGTCATTTAAAATGTATCCCTGGACTTTTGAGCCGTCAGAGGCTTTATACACCCCTTCGGAATCAAATTTAAATTCACCGAGCCGCGTATAGGCTATTCTGCCTTCGTCATTACGTACAACAAAAAAGCCGTTGCCTTCCAAAAATACGTTTTCGGTCGATGTGCCGGGAATTGCCTTGCCCTGTCCGGTGTTTTTTAAATAACCGTCGAGCTGTACCGCATCCAAAAATGTTTTAAAGGTAACCATATTTTCGCGATACCCCGGTGTATACATATTAACCATATTTTCAGACACCGCATCCATCCAGTTTCTTGTTGCAGCCTGAATATTTACGGCATTAACATACGCGTCTTTCATTGGTTATTCTCCTTTTTGCTTTTGCGGCTTTGTTCTCTTTGCCTGTAGCTTATGTTCGAATAGGAAATATTTTGTTCGTCAAATCTCTGCCTTAAATATGGAATATTGTTTTTCAAATACTCTTCTACGGCTTTATCGCCCGGAATAAAATGTGCGTTAATTTTCCCTTTATCATCGAGTTTTAAAATAACGGTGACATTGTTGTCAAAATCCATTCTTATGGGCTTTTTTGTTTCAAATGAAGTTTTCAGCATATCAAGAAGGCTTTTTGAAACTTCAATTCCGTTTTGATTTTTTGTTGAAATTTTAAGTTCTTCGCCCTCGCTTTGATAGTTTACAAGGCCGTTCTGATTGAGCATATTCAAAAAGAACATAGCGTCCTCTTGGCCTATTTTTATACTTTCAATGTCATATTGTGCGGCAAAATCGAGGTCTAAAAAGAGTTTGTTTATTTCTTCATCTTTATTTAACACTTTATCTTTTGAAAAAGATGAAAGAAGTCTGTCAAATTCGCCCTTAAAAAGTCTGCCTGCGCTTTTTTTGCTGTATGCGCTCTCAAATTGCGCGGCATTTTGCACAGAGTCAATATTTTGTTCATTTTTTATACTGTTTTCAACCATCATTTTTTAACTGTTCCGCCAATTCTTCTTCTTGTTTTTCGCGTGTTTTTGCAAAGTGCTTCTGAGCGCCGATTTCATTTAACTGTTTCAGCTCAAGCGCTTTTTGTTCCTGTAAATACTCTTCGCGCTTGTGCTCTTTGTGTTTTTCAAGTACATTTACCTCTTTTTCGCGCTCTCTTAATTTTTCTTTTTCTTCTTCAAGCTTTTTTAGTGCTTCGCGCCGCTGCTCTTCAAGGCTTTCCCCTATTTCATAAAGATGCTTTAAAAATTTATCAAAGCCATCGTACATCATAGGGTCTGACTTTCGCATATTTATCCTTGTATCTTGGATATCTTTATTGTTTTTGATAATTAAAAGCTCTATCCTGTCAACTTCACTCTGTGCTTTAATTACTTCCTGAAGCTGCTCTTCTTTCTTTTTTATTCTAATTTCAAGGAACTTTTGCAGTCTGTAGCGAAAAGGCATTTTGTACTCTTACAAGATATACTTACACACAAAATCTTATCGGCAACTTTTATAAAATATTTAATGACTCAGGGGGAAAAGTCAAAAAATTCATACAAATATATGATTTTAAGCCAAAAAAAATGGCTGATAATTTAATTACTATGACAAGGGATATAAGAAGGTTTTTACTCTGCTTAATTTTTATGTTCATATTTTTGCCTGCTTCATTTGCTTATGAGCGCATAGGCATTGTTTCAGATGCAATCTTGACCCAGATTAACCCCTATAATGCTTATTTTAAAACGCCTGAATTCTTTTTGCAGGATGTAAGAACACACCTTGTAAAATCAGGAATATCGGTAGTGAGCGTAAGTACCGCTCAAAGACTTCTGAGCGATATGGGCGTTAATCAATACGATATTGAAACTCTCGGATCTTTAAAAGACGGCTATGACCTTGATTATGCGCTTTTGAAAAAAATCTGCCGGGCAATAGGGGTAAGAAAACTTATCGTCATGACAAGCTCTGTTGATATTCAAAGAGATTTTTTGAAAAATACCCTCTGGAATGTTGCAAATGTACAGGGTATGGACGTTGTAAATCCGACACACAGAGTAAGCGTTTATGTCGCTTTTGTCGATGTACAGCATGAAATTGTCCTGTGGGAACAGATTTACGCTAAAAATATAAGAAATAACAAATTTAAAAACCTCGATACGACAATAAGCGGAAATTATGAAGGAATGCTCAGATTAAAAGAGTATTCAAAATACATAAGCCCCGAAATTTCAAAACAGGTAAGAATGAGGCTTATAGACCCCTCTTATACAACTCCGCCCGTTGAGATTAACAGAGGAAACGTTGTTAAATACTTTAAAGATATGAAAAACGTAGGCTCTAAAAAACGCCTGACAGACATTAACGAAGAAAAATGGGACAGCGAAAAGCTCAAAGAAGACACAAAAGAAAATATTCAGGATAAAAAACAAAGATTTTTAAACTGGGTAGACGGCGTAAAGGAAAACATAGGAAGCAAATTTAAACATGAAAACCTCTAAATACGGCTATCAAATGATTTTAATATTAACCGCGGGAGTGTTGGCACTTTTTGCGCCTATTGTTTTAAAAACAAAATCTCTAAGCTTTATAATTGCTCCGCATGCGCTTTTGATAGTGCTTTTTGGTACCCTTTGCGCAATTTGCATAAGCTACTCTCCAAAAGAACTTTTTGGAGCACTTATCTCGCTTAAATCACTTTTTGTTTCAAGGGAAAGCAATCTTTCACGCTGTGCACAGGAAATTATAGAAATTGCAAAAATTACGCGTGCAAAAGGTTTTCTTGTTTTGGAAGAAATTTCGCAACAGATTGAAAATCCTTTTTTAAAAAACGCGCTGGAATACCTTCATGAAGATTGTGACACAAGGACTCTTGAGGAAAATCTTAAAATAATGTGTTTTTATGAAAATAAAGAAGATTTCAAAAATATTGAAATCTTTGAAGAAATGGGCGGCTATGCGCCGACTTTCGGCATTATAGGCGCCGTTATGGGGCTTATTCAAATAAGCGCTTCAAGTTCTGACCCTAAATCTCTCCTTGGGGGCATTGCAACTGCTTTTATTGCAACCGTTTACGGAGTTGCAAGTGCGAATATGTTTTTTCTGCCTGTTGCAAAAAAGCTCAAAAACAACCTTGAAATTAAACTGAGTGAGCAGGAAATAATCATATCAAGCGTAATAGATATCGCAAACAGGCAAAGTTCAATCATAATCAATGAAAAGCTGAACAGATTTCTTCACGCAAATAATTTTAAAGGAACTAACAAGGTAATTCCTTTTGCCGCATAAGATGAACAATTTATATGAAAAATACAAAAATCTATATAACAATCGTCAAAAAGACGGCGATAAAAGCAGGCTCAACCGCTGGGTAATTTCTTATGCGGATTTTGTGACCGTTTTGCTTGCAATTTTTATGGTTTTATGGCTCAGTTCAAGCTTTGATATTTCAGATACCGCACTTGCAAAGAAAATATCTCCGAAAGAAGAAATAAAAGAACAAACAGGCGAAAATCATCTCCTTGACGGAGTTAAAAACCCTTCGGATTCAAAAGAAATTAAAATTATTGAATTTGAAAAAGAATTAAACGACTTAAAAATCGCCCTTAAGGACAACACAAAAGCGCAGATAATTAAAAACGACACCGAAATTACAATCCGTCTTAGCGAAGGAGTGCTTTTTGATGAAGGTTCTGCTATAATAAAACCTGACTCGGTGCAAACGCTGAACAGTTTAATTGCACAGTTAAAGAAAAACAACAAGCAAATCAGAATAGAAGGGCACAGCGACAATCTGCCCGTAAAAGGCGGAAAATATCCTTCAAACTGGGAATTATCAAGCGCAAGAGCAATAAGTATACTAAACTTTTTAATCTCGGGCGGCATTGAAAAAACAAGACTCAGCGCCATAGGATACGCTGATAATAAACCTGTTGAAACAAATGACACGCCGCAGGGCAGAGCAAAAAACAGACGGGTTGATATTGTAATTATAAATTAACGGAGTTTAAGAATATGTCAAAACCTTTACAGACAAAAGATGCAAAACCGAAGGAAGAAACAACAAGCCAGAAAAAACCTCTCGGTAATGTTAATACAAATGTTATGATTGTGGCAAACACTGTTGTTACGATTGTTATTTTAGCTATTTTTATGATAATCATGTATTCACTTTTTGACACCATGATTACAAATAAAATCTCCGCATTTCACTCTCCCGACGAACAGATAGAAGAAACCGAACAAATAGAAGACGAGCGCGGAATACTTCTTGATTTGGGAGATTTTATCCTAAATCTTGCCGATATTAACCCCAGAAGATATTTAAAAGTAAACGTTGCTATGGAATTATCCAAAACACAAGATGAAATTGAAATGCTCAACACTCCGCAAAAGGCATCAGGCGGGCACGGTGCCGCTCCCGCTGACCCGATGGAATCAATTGCTGCGGAAATGGAACAATATAAACCCGCTATTCGCGATGCAATAATTTCTGTTATGTCCAATAAAACATCCGACGAACTTTCAAGCGCAACGGGTAAAGAGCTTGCAAAAGAAGAAATAAAAGAGATGGTAAACACTGTATTTAACGGCCAAAGAGAAGTTATGAGGGTAAGCTTCGGACAATTTATCATCCAGTAGGAATTTTATGGAAGAAGAAAATAAAAACGAAGATATAGTAAACGGCGGACAAATTCCGCCCATATCCGAAACATCCGCTCCATCTGACGGGACGGATGAATTTGGTGAAAATTCTTCAGGCCAAATAAACCCTGAACAAATAACCGCCCAAGAACAGATACAAACAATCGAAGAAGAAATTATCGAAGAAATTGCACCCGCAGATAATGCACAAGTGCCAGAAAATGAAACACCTTCTGACTTTGGGCAAAAAACCGCGGAACAAATTGAACAGGAATATACACCTGAAGAACAATCTCCAAACCCTGCTCTTTTTCAAGAGGCACAGGAAGAAAAATTTACAGCCCGAGAGCAAATAAAGGAAGAATTACCCCAAGAGCCGGAAATAGAAAATGAAAAAGGTTTTGAGCGCGTAATTGCGCCAAAAATTCCTAAACCACAGAGCAAAAATGCGGATTTAGAACTTATTACCGTGTCGCCTGTCGAATTTGTTTCTTTTGAAGATGAGGGCGAACATTTAAGCGATGACCCAAAGGCTAACCTTGATATTTTGCAGGATGTCAAAATGCGCATAACCGTTGAGCTGGGGCGCGCAAGAAGCTCGGTCAAAAAAATTCTTGATTTGTCAAAAGGCTCAATAGTAGAGCTTAACAAGGTAGCCGGCGAACAGGTCGAACTTTATGCAAACGGAAAATTTATTGCCTATGGCGAAGTTATTGTAATAGAAGATAAATTCGGACTTCGCGTCACAAATGTTTCTCATCAAAATTTACACAATTTATCTTAAAAATAATGCCGCCTTCAAATTAAAGGCGGCATAATAAGTTTAATTAGGGTGTTTGTTTAGTTGAAATATCTTTTTAATAAACCGTCAAAGCCTCTGCCGTGGCGAGCTTCGTCTTTTGCCATTTCATGAACTGTATCATGAATTGCATCATAGCCTAATTCTTTTGCTCTTTTTGCGATATCAAGCTTGCCTTGGCATGCGCCATGTTCCGCATCAGCTCTCATTTCAAGGTTCTTTTTGGTTGATGAAGTTACAACTTCGCCCAAAAGTTCCGCAAATTTTGCAGCGTGCTCAGCTTCTTCAAATGCATATCTTTTAAACGCTTCCGCAACTTCGGGGTAGCCTTCGCGCTCTGCCTGACGGCTCATCGCAAGGTACATACCGACTTCCGTGCACTCACCGGTAAAGTTTGCTCTTAAACCTTCAACAACTACGGGGTCAATGCCTTCTGTTGATGCAATTGTGTGTTCGCAGGCATATACTTTGCCGTTTTTATCATCTACAATATTAAAAGTCGTTGCACCGCAAAGGGGGCATTTTTCAGGTTGTTTATCCGCTTCGATTGACCATCCGCAAACCGTACATACAAATTTTGTCATTTTTTACCTACCTTCTATCTTACATTCCAGGCATACGCCGTGAAAAACTACGTCATAACTGTCTATCTGAAAACCTGTTTCATATTTCGCCTTCATGAGTATATCCGGCGCAATTTCCGAGGGAACATCATAAACCCTTCCGCATTTTTTACATATAAAATGAAAATGTTCATGTGTATTGTGGTCAAAATGGGCTTTATCTTCCAGCCCCTGAATTTTTTTAATCCGCCCTTGCAGTGCCATTGTGTTAAGGTTGCGATAAATCGTAGTGAGAGAAATCCTTGTTTCGGCCTTTTTTAAAACATCATAGATATATTCTGCCGAAGGATGAATTGCATTGTCCTCTAGCGCTTTGTATATTAATTCTCTCTGTTTTGAATAATGCATAATTATTACTCTTGTTTTTAGGAAAATTGAAAGTAATTTTCATTTTAGTATACTTTTTTAAATTTGTCAAATAAAATGAATTTAAAACAGGCGCTAAAAAAGCCCCCGGCTTGCGAGGGCTTAATTTATCGGTAATTTTAAGGCGCCTACACCTGCATATTTGCTGCAAGTGCGAGTTTTTGAGCGTCAGAGAGGTTTTCCCATGCGCTTACGCCTTCAAACTCCGTATCCATCGCGGCTTTAGCGCTTTCTGTGTTGCCTTCAAAGGTTCCCATGGAAGCCTCAATATCTCTTATTCTGTCTTCGGACAGATATTCTCTGGGGTTAATAAATTTACCAAATGCAACTGCTTTATTTTGCATTGCGCTTAATTGCATTGCTTCAAAAATAGCCTCGGGATCCTTTGCTTCATTTTGCAAAGGTGCCGGCTGCGAGTTATTTTCTTGCGCTTTTTTACTGTCTGCTTCCTTCTTTACAGAATGATTTTGAACATAAAAATTGGCGTTTGCACCTATTTTTGAAATATTGTCCATTGTCTTCTCCTTGTTGCCCTTATTGTCATTGCTTACAATAAGTATTTCGGATAAATTTTAATTAACTTTATGGTTTTGACAACTAATTGTTACAAAAATTTATATTTCTAAAAACAAAATAAAAGCAGCCTATAAGGCTGCTTGATAGTAGAACAATAGAGGAGGAGAATAATAGAGTAATGCTTCTTTAATTAAGCAAAAATGTTAAGAGGTTCCTTGTCTTCTTTTTTGCTTTCTTGCTGAGGCCTGTATGCAAAGGGATTAGAGCCTTTTGCGTCTTTGTTTAAACTTAATGTTTGATAAAGGTCAACTCTTTGGCTTTGAGGTTCAACCGTGTTGATTACTTCAACTTCTGAATTAGCCGGTACAAAGAGTTTGCCTTCAACGTTTTTTGCCACATTGTTGCCGCCGTATAATGCACTTGCAGCTTGAGAGTTGAGGTAAGAAGTGTTGATGTTTTGAGTGTTTATGCCCGATTGAGCGATGGCAATTTCTCTTTGAAGTTCAACGCTTGTCTTTGCGCTGTATAAATCAACTCCCAAAGTAGGACGTCTGAATTGAGATAAATCAGCTTTTGAAAGGTCAATAGTCTTTTCGGCAGCGCGCGAGAATATTTCTCCCGATATTCTTTGCGCATTTACGCTGTCAATTCCTGCTAAATAATTTTGATTTAATCCAAGTCCTGATACACTCATTTCGGGTCTTTCTACTCCATTGTTCCTTATGTAATACTTATCGGTGAAATTTTAAAAAGGTTTAGCTTTTTAAAATTATTTGTTACATATATTTACATAAATTAGTCATTTTTAATTTTCTTTGAGGTATAATTAAATCAAAAGGACTTCATCCAAATGAATTTAAAAACGTTTAAACTTAGATATATCAAATAAAAGAAAGGTTTTTGCCTTTCTTTTTTTATGGGTAAAAATGAAAAAAATTCAAAAAGGTACAATTAAAAAAAATCGACTCATCGCAAAAGACACTTTCGCGCTTGAAATTTTGTCCGATGTCAAAGAAGCGCATTCGGGACAATTTATCTCAATTTTATGTCCGCCAAAAGTTCTTCGCCGCCCTTTCAGCATAAAAGGCTTTAAAAACGGCATTATTGAAGTACTCTACAAATTAAAAGGAGAAGGCACAAATTACATAAAATCTCTGAAAGAAGGGAATAGCATTGATTTTCTCGGCGCTCTTGGCAGCGGTTTTAAAATTAAAAATAAAAAAGCCCTCCTTGTGGGCGCAGGAATAGGCATTGCACCAATGCTTTTTTTAAAAGACGAACTCAATTCTCGGGGAATTGAAAACTTTTTAATCACGGGCTTTAAATGTGAAAATGAAGTTATAAAAGGTTCCGATAAAACGGTCATCGGCGGCTCGGTGATTGATTATCTTGAAGATATTTTAAAAGATTTTAACCCCGGCATTATTTACTCCTGCGGACCGGAAATTGTTTTAAAACTTGTAAGTGATTTTGCAAAAAAACACAACCTTGAAGCGCAAATTGCCATGGAGAAAGTCTTTGCCTGCCAGGTCGGGGTATGCAGGGGCTGTGTAATAAAAGTTTTAAAGGACGGAAAAGTGCAAAACGCCACAATTTGCCACGACGGGCCGGTTTTTGACGCAAAGGCGGTATTATGGGAATAAAAATAGCAAATTTTGAAATGAAAAACCCGATAATTGCAGCGTCCGGCACTTTTGGCTACGCCGATGAATTTGAAGATTTTTGCGACGTTTCAAAAATCGGCGCCGTAGCAACAAAAGGAATTACTCTTGAACCGAGAAGCGGAAACGACGGAGAGAGAATTTTTGAAACCGATTGCGGGATGATAAATCGCATAGGGCTTGAAAACATCGGCATTGAACGCTTTGTTGAAGAAAAAATCCCCGTTTTAAAAAAGAAAAATATAACATACATCCTAAATGCCGCGGGAAGCACAATTGAAGATTACTCAAAACTGGCTTCAATTGCGCATAAGAACGGCATTGAGGCGATGGAACTTAACGTTTCCTGTCCTAACGTAAAATCAGGCTGTTTAGAATTCGGCACGGATGAAAATTCACTCTACGAGCTTGTTTCAAGAGTCAGAAAAAACTACGGCGGCTGTCTTATCGTAAAATTAACCCCCAATGTCACAAGCATTGAAAACCTTGCCGCGGCAGTTGAGAAAGCAGGCGCAGACGCAATTAGCGCCATAAATACCCTTAAGGGTCTGGGTATAAAAATAGAGTATTTAAACGGAAAATTCTATAAAAGGGAAGTGCAGGGCGGACTTTCGGGCAAATGTATAAAACCCGTCGCACTTGCAATGGTAAAGAGAATACGCACGGCAACAAAGCTGCCGATTATAGGCATGGGCGGGATTTCGTGCCTGAATGATTTATTTGAATTTATAAGCGCGGGCGCGGACGCTTTTGAAATAGGCACGCAAAACTTTACCCAATGCGACGTCTGCAACACTCTGGCAGATGACCTTGAAAACTTTATAAAAACTAACGGATTTAAGGATTTTGAAGATTTAAAAGAAAAAATTAAGGAGATAAATTAATGCAACAGGAAGATGTAAAACAACTGCTGATTGACTTTGACGGGCTTTTAAACGGGCATTTCTGCCTTACTTCGGGTTTACATTCCGATACTTATTTCCAATGTGCAAAACTTTACCAATATCCGCCCGTTGTAAAGACTCTTGCCGCAGAACTGGCTAAAAAGCTCAAAGAAATTGAATTTGACACTGTTGTATCT
This sequence comes from Candidatus Gastranaerophilales bacterium, assembly GCA_944324405.1. GTDB lineage: Bacteria > Cyanobacteriota > Vampirovibrionia > Gastranaerophilales > Gastranaerophilaceae > Galligastranaerophilus. The sequence goes on from CALUWF010000008.1 coordinate 21,974, forward strand.
CCTGCAATAGGCGCGATAATCTTCGGCTATGAAGTTGCCGCGGCAGCAGATAAAAGAAATCTTTTTGTTGAAAGAAAAGACGGCGAAATGCAGCTAAGGCGCGGTTATAAATTAAAAGAGGGCGAAAGAGTGCTGATTGTTGAAGATGTAATTACAACCGCAAGAACAATTTTTGAAACAATTGAGGCGCTAAAACCTTTTAAAATTGAAGTAGCAGGTGTTGCCTGTATTGTAGATCGCTCTGCGGGAAAACTCAAAGACAAACTTGAAATTACATCCCTTCTTCAAGTTGAACCGATAACATACGAGCCTGAAAATTGTCCCTTGTGCAAATTAGGCATAGAATTGACAAAACCGGGCAGCAGAAGCGGGAAATAGAATTATGAAAAATTTAATCAATATAAAAAGTTTAAAAAATGATGAAATCCTTGAAATAACGGAACTTGCGGAATATTACGAAAAAAATGTGCCCCAAGGTTTACACAAAAGGAAACAAACCGGCTCAGCGGCGCTTTTATTCTTTGAAAACTCTACCCGTACAAGGTTTTCCTTTGAAATGGCGTCTAAAAAACTCGGGTTCGACATTTTTAATTTTGACGCACAAAAGTCAAGTATTTTAAAAGGCGAGGGCTTTTTTGACACCCTGAATAATTTAAATGCCATAGGCTGTGATATAGCGGTAATCAGACACTCGCGCGAAGGCTTTATTGAAGAGCTTGTAAATAAAGATTATGCCTACGGACTGGGGATTATTAACGCGGGCGAAGGCAAAAGCGCCCATCCGACCCAGGCACTTCTTGATTTTTACACGCTAAAAAAGCATCTTGGCGATGTTAAGGGCAAAAAAATAGTAATTGTGGGCGATATAATCCACTCGCGCGTTGCAAAATCAAATATAGAGCTGCTCTCGCGCTTCGGAGCGCATGTTGTCTGTGCTTCGCCGGATTATTTTGAGGACTGGTCGCAGACAAACGCCAAATACGAAGCAAATATCAATATAGCCCTTAAAGACGCTGACGCGGTTATGGGATTGAGAATTCAAAAAGAACGGCTTGAAAATCAAATCCCGCTTGCAAATTACATTAAAGACTATCAAATAAACGAAACAAACATGCCCGAAAACGCTATTTTAATGCACCCGGGGCCCGTTAATCGCGATGTTGAAATTTCAAGCACACTTCTTGATTCACAAAAGGGCAGGGTAATAATAGAACAGGCACGAAACGGTGTATTTGTACGCATGGCAGTGCTTGATTTAATTTATAAGGGGCTCAGGGCATGACAAATACGGTTGAAATTCCCGCACTTGTTGATATGCATGTCCATTTAAGGGAACCCGGCTTTGAATACAAAGAAACAATTCAAAGCGGACTTCTGGCCGCATACCGCGGCGGTTTTGGCGCAGTATGCGCTATGCCCAATACAAGCCCCGTCTGCGATAATATTGATACCCTTAACTATATTCTTGAAAAAGCAAAAGGGTATAAATGCAAGCTGTATCCCGTTTGTGCCGTTACAAAAAATTTAAACACAAATAAATTGGTGGATTTTGAGGCGCTGGCAAAAGCCGGTGCCGTTGCTTTTTCTAATGACGGTTTGCCGATTTTAAACCATAGTGTTTTCTATAACGCGCTTAAATCCGGCTATTTAATACTTTCACACTGCGAAGATGAAACGCGCGAAGTGCAATGGCAATGTGAAATTTTTGAAGAACTTGTACGGGAAGGCTTTAGCCCCCGTCTGCATTTTTGCCACATATCAAAAAAAGCAAGTCTTGAAATCATTAAAAAAGCAAAAGCCCGCGGGCTTAAAATCACTTGCGAGAGCGCCCCGCACTATTTTACTTTTACAAATGAAAACATAACAGACACGGGCGTTTTTAAAATGAACCCTCCGCTTGGCGATGAATGCGACAGGCAGGCAGTCATTGAAGCGGTGAAAGACGGTACGATTGACACAATTTCAACAGATCACGCCCCCCACGGAGATGACGAAAAGCTCTTGCCTTACGATAAATCCCCAAACGGCATAACGGGGCTTGAAACGGCATTTTCACTCACTTACGGGCAATTTGGTCTAAACAAAACTATTGAACTTATGTCACTCAACCCGTCAAAAATTTTAGGAATTAAAAACGACAAAAAAGTTAAATTTGACCTTGATGCGCCATGGCAGGTTAAAGGGGCTGAATTTGCCTCTAAATGCAAAGTTACGCCTTATGAAGGAATGATTTTAAAAGGAGTCAAAATTGATGATTAACGAAAAAATAAAAGAAAAAATCGTGCTCGCACTTGACGTTGAAACGCTTGAAGATGCAAAAAAACTGGTAGATGAACTCTCGCCCCATGTCGGCACTTTCAAGGTCGGTTTGCAGCTCTACAGCGGTTTTGGCAATGAAATTATAGACTACATTAAAAGTAAAAATTCAAATTTCTTTCTGGATATAAAATTAATGGACATCCCGAACACCGTTAAAAAAGCGAGCGAAAACATAGTTTTAAGAGGCGCAAATTTCTACAATGTCCACGCGCTTGGCGGATTGGAAATGATGAAACAATCAAAAGAAGGCGCATATAAAGCGGCGGAAAAAGCGGGAAGAAAACCGCCTTTAATCCTTGCGGTTACGGTACTTACAAGTATTTCGCAGGATGTTTTGGATAATGAAATCAAAATAAATACAAATGTCAAAGAACTTGCGATTAATCTTGCAAAACTGGCTAAGCTTGCGGGTCTTGACGGTGTGGTGGCTTCGGTACATGAACTAAAAGCCATAAAAGAAGCCTGCGGAGCGGATTTTAAAGTCCTGTGCCCCGGTATTCGCCCCCTCTGGTCGCTAAAAGATGACCAAAAACGAATTGCAACTCCGAAAGAAGCAATTTTAAACGGCGCAGACTATATTGTAATAGGCAGAGCGGTGACTTGCGCACCGAATAAAACAGAGGCTATGCAAAAAATTTATGATGAAATTGGAGAAATATAATGGCAACATTAATACTTGAAGATGGAACGGTAATGACTGCAAAATCCTTTGGCGCATCACGCGAAGTTTTCGGCGAAATCGTTTTTAACACTTCAATGGCGGGTTATCAGGAAATTTTAACAGACCCAAGCTACGCAAATCAAATAATCGTTATGACATATCCTGAAATCGGCAACTACGGCATAAATGACGATGATTTTGAGTCTTTATCGCCCGCACTCAAAGCTCTCATTGTAAAAGAGTACTGCAAAAACGAATCTCACTACAAAAGCACAAAAAAACTGGGTGAATATTTAAAAGAAAGAAATGTTGCCGCACTTGAAGGAATAGACACAAGAACACTCACAAAAAAAATCCGCGAAGCGGGCACCATGAACTGTTTTGTATCCCCGCGCGACTTATCAGAATATGAAATTAAAGAAAAAATCGAAGAAACAAAAAATTACAAGCCGAACCCCGATGTTGTTTTTGACGTTACAACGCGCGTAATGTACACCCGCGGTGAAGGCAACCCCATAAAACTCGCTTTTATTGACTACGGCGCAAAATACGGCATTATAAAAAGCCTTGTCAACAGAGGCTGTGAAGTCAGAGTTTACCCCGCAAACGCAAGCGCGCAAAGCATTTTAGACGGCAATTTCGACGCGGTATTTCTCTCAAACGGCCCGGGCGACCCCAAAGACTGCATACAGGAAATAGAAACAATTAAAAAACTTGCGGGAAAACTTCCGATTTTTGGCATTTGTCTTGGTTATCAGCTTTTATCCATTGTTTTCGGGGCAAAGACATATAAGCTCAAATACGGTCACAGAGGCGCAAATCACCCCGTTATAAATTTGGAAACAAATAAAGTTATGATGTCATCTCAAAATCACGGCTATGCCGTTGATACAAACACTCTGAGCGAAATTATGACACCGACATACAAAAATCTTAACGACGACACTTTAGAAGGCTTTAAAATAGACTCATTCAAAGTTCACGCCGTCCAGTTTCACCCCGAAGCCGCACCCGGCCCTAATGATGCAGCAATAATTTTTGACGGGTGGATTGAGTTAATGAAAAAATACAAAAAAGAGAGGGAACAATGAAAGATAATTCCATAAAAAAAGTCCTTGTAATAGGCTCGGGCCCGATTGTGATAGGTCAGGCGGCAGAATTTGACTACGCGGGCGTGCAAGCCTGCCGCGCGCTTAAGGAAGAAGGAATTGAAGTTGTCCTTGTAAATTCAAATCCCGCAACCATTATGACGGATGAACACATAGCCGATAAAGTCTATATCGAGCCTCTGACGGTTGATATGCTTGAAAAAATCATTGAAAAAGAACATCCGCAGGGACTTATGGCGTCATTAGGCGGACAAACCGGTCTAAATCTTGCTTGCGAACTCAACGACAAAGGCATACTTGAAAAACATAACGTAAAAGTTTTAGGCACAAATATTTCCTCCATCAAAAAAGCAGAGGACAGGGAACTATTTAAAAAACTTATGAACGAAATAGGAGAGCCTATCCCCGACAGCGCAACGGTTTCAAGCTATGAAGAAGCGCTTGATTTTGCCCAAAAAATAGGCTTTCCCATAATCATTCGTCCCGCCTTTACTTTAGGCGGCGCAGGAGGCGGAATTGCGCACAATGAAAAAGAATACGAAGAAATTGTGCACTCCGGACTGACTCAATCCCCCATAAATCAAGTCCTTGTCGAAAAGTCAATCGCCGGCTTTAAAGAAGTCGAATACGAAGTTATGAGAGATTCAAACGACACATGCATAATTATATGCAACATGGAAAACATTGACCCCATCGGCATTCACACGGGCGACAGCTTTGTGGTTGCGCCTTCTCAAACCCTTACAAACAACGAATATCAAATGTTGAGGTCTTCTGCGATAAAAATCATCCGCGCGCTGAAAATCGAAGGCGGCTGCAATGTACAGTTTGCGCTTGATACAAAGTCTAACCAATATTATGTTATTGAGGTAAACCCCCGTGTATCAAGGTCATCGGCCCTTGCTTCAAAGGCCACGGGCTACCCTATTGCAAAAATTACCGCAAAAATCGCCATCGGCTACAATTTGCACGAAATTAAAAACTCCGTCACACAAAAAACAGTTGCCGCATTTGAGCCTGCTCTTGACTATGTTGTCGTAAAAATTCCAAAGTGGCCTTTTGACAAATTCGCAACGGGCGACAGGATTTTAGGCACCAAAATGAAAGCCACGGGCGAAGTTATGGCAATAGGGCGCACATTCTGCTCGGGTTTTAAAAAGGCGGTGGCATCACTTGAAGGCAAACAAACGGGGCTTTTGCACCATAAATTTGAAAATATGTCCCTGGAGCAGCTTTTGGATGAACTCCACATTCAGGACGACAGAAGGATTTTCAGACTTGCGGAAGCACTTTCAAGAGGTGTTGAGGTCGACGAGCTTAATAAAATTACAAAAATCGACAGATGGTTTATATATAAAATCAAAGAAATAACCGAAGCAGAGCGGGAATTAGAGGTAAAATCCCTTGATTTTGCGCTCTACAAAAAGGCAAAAGAATACGGATTTTTAGACTCCGAGATTTGCGAATATGCCAAAGTCGACAAAAAAACCCTTGATAATTTCAATCTTGATGCGTCTTTTCGCATAGTAGACACATGCGCAGGGGAATTTCGCGCCGCAACACCCTATTTTTACTCCACATACGGCGAAGAATGCGAACTTGACGAGTACAAAAAAGAAATAACCGACAAAAAAGGCGCCGCAGCCAAAAACGAAAACGTCATCGTGCTCGGCTCGGGCCCGATAAGAATAGGTCAAGGCATAGAGTTTGACTACTGTTCGGTACATGCGAGCCTCGCGCTTCGGGAAAACGGCTACGAATCCGTTATGATAAATTCAAACCCCGAAACTCTCTCGACCGATTTTGACGTGGCGACAAGGCTTTATTTTGAGCCGATGAACGTTGAAAACGTAATGAATATCATAAAAAAAGAAAACCCTAAAGGCGTTATGGTGCAATTTGGCGGGCAAACGGCAATCAACCTTGCGCCAAAACTCGCATCATACGGTGTAAACATCCTCGGAACGTCTTTAGAAAGCATAAATGCCGCAGAGGACAGAAAAATTTTTGAAAAACTTTTAAAAGAACTTAAAATCCCGCAGCCAAAAGGCAGGGGCGTAAGGAGCGCTCAAGAAGCCCTTGAAACCACGCATGAACTTGGCTATCCCGTTCTTGTGCGCCCCTCATACGTTATCGGCGGACGCGGAATGCAGGTCGTATACAACGACGACGAGCTTTTGACCTACATAAATCAGGCGCTGCAATTCTCAAGCGAACATCCCGTTTTAATCGACCAGTACATAGAAGGCTTAGAAGTAGAGCTTGACGCCGTATCGGACGGTAAAGACATCCTGATACCCGGTATTTGCGAACATATCGAGCGCGCGGGCGTGCACAGCGGCGATTCGATGAGCATTTACCCTTCAAGGAATATCAGCCGCAAAAACGAAAGAAAACTCGTAAAATACGCGCGCGACATCGCAAGAAAGCTCAACATAAAAGGCTTAATGAATATACAATTTATAATAAAAGACGACGTTGTATATGTAATAGAAGTAAACCCCAGAGCCTCGCGCACAGTGCCCATTATGTCTAAAGTTACGGGCATACCGATGGTAAAAATCGCAATTAACGCGGCTTTAGGCAAATCAATCCGCTCTTTTGGCTTTGGCGTCGGGCTGTACAGGAAAACAAATCTTGTATGCGTCAAAATGCCCGTATTCTCATTTCAAAAACTAAACAGAATTGACCCCGCGCTTGCGCCTGAAATGAAGTCAACGGGCGAAGTTCTCGGCGTGGATACAAACTTTAAACGCGCACTTTTAAAATCTTTTATCGCCGCAGGCTACAAATTCGGCGGCAAAAAACAAAGAGTCCTTGTGTCCTTAAATGACCATTACAAAAAACCCGCGCTTAAAATCGTCAAAAGACTTTTCTCACAAGGGTTTTTCATTATGGCAACCTGGGGAACGCACAAATTCCTTGAACAAAACGGCGTACCTTCAAAAATGATTGAAAAATTTATGATAGATAAACTCCAAAAACGTATGAAAAACGGACGTTTAAGCTTTATCATAAACACGCCGACTCTAGGTAAAAACTCCCAGACAAGCGGCTTTCAAATACGTACAATTGCCGAAATGTACGGCGTGCCTTGCTTTACCTCGATTGACACCGCGCGCGCGTATTTAAGGGCATATAAAACTTTTGACAAAAAAGTTGAACTCACGCCCGACACCATAACAAACTACAGGAAAAAGAAACTCTTTGGCATATTTTAAAGCGGCTACACTTCGCTGCGGCTTACGCGTTCTTTTTCAACTTCAAGACAGATAAGGTGTTCAATCATGCTGTGTGCTTCTTGAATAAGCGGGGTATCATTTGAAGGCACACATAAAGCTATATCGGCCTTTTGAAGGTATGTGGCGCCAAGCATTTCGCTTGTAATGAAAATAACCTGCATACGTTTTTTCTTTGCCGCATCAATTGCATTTAAAATATTTTTTGAGTTTCCGCTCGTTGAAATTGCTATAAATACGTCATTTTCGCGCCCCAGGGCTTCAATTTGCCTTGAGAAAATATACTCAAAGTTAAAATCATTTGCCGCCGCCGTAATAACGCAACTGTCAGCACTCAGCGCTATTGCGCTCAGGGGAGTTTGTGTGGTATAAAATTTTACAGTAAATTCCGCCGCCATATGCATTGCATCTGCCGCAGAGCCGCCGTTTCCGGCAATTAAAATCTTTCCGCGCCTCCTTATTGATGAAATCACAAGCTGGCTTGCCTGATAAATTTTAACTAACAGCCTTTCATTTTTTAAAATTGCGGTTTTAACGTCAATCGAGTGTTCGATGTAGTGTTTAATATCATCTAACAACTGAATTATGCCTCATATATACTACATTATTAATAATAACATTTTTTGGCGTTTTTTCAATGCTGCAATTACATTATTCTTCAATATAGGCAACGATTTTTTCCATGTAGCCCTGAATTTTGTCTATTTTTTGTTCAAGGTCATCCATACGGCCCGTGAGTTCTTTTGTTTGTTTCATATTTTCGTAAGTAACGTCAATAAAAGACGCAGGGTCAAATTCACTGCCTTGTTTTTGCAAAAGTAAATTTAATTTTTCATCCAAATCTTCAAGATAAGAAATCTGCTTTCTGCTTGATTCTTCAATTCTTGAACTATCCGGGGTTTTTTCCGAACGGATGAGCCTTGTTTTAATTTCTTCCATGCTCATGCGCTCTGCATTTTCTACCTGTTGCGAAAGTCCGTCAAGCTTTTGTGAAGCCGATTTCAGCCAGCCTCCCATGTGTGAAAGCTGCCCTTCAAGTGTGTGGTTGAGCTTATTATTTTCAATATTGATATTTTTAAGTTCAATAAGCCTGTTGATAAACTCTTTGTAATTATCCCCTTTGAGATTTTTTTCAATGCTCAATCTCAATTTTGCGATGTCTGATTCAACATCTTGAAGTGAATAAGTATAGCTTGTATCTTCATTTGCACTTACGATTTTTGCAATATTCGTTGTAATTCTGTCTATATTTGTTTCAACGTTTGAAATTCTCTGGGTAAGATTATAAGTTTCCACCCGTATTTCATCATTTTTGGCGTTAAATACCGCTTCAAATTTGTCTTGTAAATCAACAATGCGGGCTTCTATGCAATCTCTTAAATCTTCGCTTAAGTTATTTTTTAAATACTCGACATTTGCAAGGTATTCATCAATTTTTGAAAGATAATTATTTACATCCTGATTTTTATTCGATGAAAATTCGTCATTTTTGTCGGATATTTCGCTTATCTTATCGCTTATGTGATCACTTAATTCTTTTGTCGAACTTTCAAGGTGATCTCTTAAAAGTTCAATTGATTCCCTGAGTTCTTCTTCTTTATCCGTATTAAAAAATTCAAGTCTTTCGCTGATAGAGTCAACTTTTTGCAAAATTTCATCTATTGCCATATTTTTAGGCGGCTCTTTTTTTGCAATAATATCGACTTTTTTTGCAAGTTCGGTGCCGTTGTTTTGGATTTCTTCAAGAAGTTCTTTTGCATTGTGAATTTGCTGCTGATTTGTATGTTCTATTTTTTCAAGAATGTTATTTATAACTTCAAGAATTATTTCGTCATTGTTGGAAGATTGGCTTTTTGTCTGGCCTTCGATGATTGTATTGATTTTTTCTTCCAGTATTATAAAGTTTGCCTTGGCATTTTTGGTGCTGCCCAAAATGCCCTCTATCATATCGTTTTTAAGCACGATAAGGGCTTCTTTAATTTCGTTTGTGTCCGGATTTTGCCCCTCAACCGCCTCTTTTAAAACTTCAATTGTTTTTTTATAATCTTCAAATTCCTTTGAAATGTTGAAATTTACGTTTTCGACACTTTCAATCAAATGGTTTGAAAGGGTTTGAAGATCAACCTTAATTTCTGCAAGAGAGCTGTTGTGCGAATATTTAACATCTTCAATATACTCTTTTACAATTTCGGATGTTTCTTTAAAATAATTTTTCAACCCCTCAACATTTCCTGCATTATCGGATGTCAATTGCTCTCTGAATACTTCAAGCTTTTGTGTTATCTGGGGCAGGGTATTGTTAATTTTTTCAAGTATTTCAATGTTTGTGCCGGAGGCCGCGCGTTCAAAATTTTCTTTTATTCTCTCAAAAGATACGCTTAAACTTGTGCTTGTGTCTTTTACGCTTTGATTTATTGCATTTAGCTGCTCGCCTATTGTCTTATCTTTCAATTCTTTTAAAGCTCTTTCAATAGGCTCGCGCAGCGCTTCTATTCCGCCCCTGTTGATAGAGGATATTTCCTCTTTTAAATCGGAAAATCTCTGGGTGAGGGATTTTAAGTCATCCCTTAAATTATTAAGGACAAAATCAACGCTTTGATTGCTTTTTTCGGTTTTGCTCTCAAGCATTTTATCAAGGCTTGAAAACTCGCTGCTTATAAGCTCTACAACGCTTGATAAAGAGTCTTTTGTTATTGTTTTAATGTTATCTTCGATATTTTTTACTTCGCTTAAAGCGCTCTCTCTCGGGAGTTTTTGAATATTCTGCTCCAGCATTTCAAGCTTTGCCTTAAGAAAGCTTAAATCCTGCGCCATTTTTTGCGTTTTATCGGATAAAGAATTGCCCAGACTTTCTTGCAATTTGGTCATTTGGGCGCTGATAAAATTAATTCCCTCAGCCACTCCGTTTGTCTGGTCAAAAATTTGATTTTTTAAATCCGCGTCGCCCTGGGCTTTTATTTTTGCAAGGTTTTCGCGCAGATTTGCGGCAAATTCATCCCTTCCCGTGCTGAATTGCAGACTGAGTTTGTCAATTAAAGCTTTGAGTTCGCTTTTAAGTTTGTTCAAATCTTCATTTGAAATGTTTTGCTGTAATCTTGTTTCTATTGAATTAATGGCATTTGTAAATTTTTGCGAACTTTGATTAAGCGTCTGATCGAAATTACCCTCAAGTGCGCTTATATTCTCACTGACAAAGTTAATGCGCTCTTTAAGTTCACCTATATCGTCTTTTGATGCGGTTTTTGAAATGTTTTCTTTTACTAAGTCGAATTTTTCCGCAATTTGCCTTATGCCTTCAAGGCTCTGGTCAAAAACCGCTTCTTTTGAATGAAATGCGTCAATTAGGCCGGTTAAATCACGGTATTTGTGGTCAATTATCGCAAGAGCCGAGATAATGGAATTAACGTTGCCGTTAATAGTATCAAGCTCCAGCTGCATATCGGTCAATTCTTCTTTTGAATTAAATGCTTTAACCTGGTTTAAGAAATCTGAAAAATTTTTATTGAGAGTATGGGTAATATTTTCAAAACCGCGGCTGAAAACGGCAAATTCATTGCTTAATTTAACAATTTCATTAATGGGATTTGCGGATTTGTTTGTAATTAAAGTCTGATTGATTTTTTGAAGTGCAATCTCCTGAGCGCCGAGCTTTGCATACATATCGGTCACTTCGTTTAAAATTTTTGACACTTCCATCGACATTTTAGGGTTTGAAAGCCCCTGTGTCATTTGTTTAATAAGATTTTCAAAGCCCGTAAGCTGTTGGCGCATTTCAAGCTGTTTTTCTTCAAGGACTTTTTTTGTTTCGTTTACTATAACGCCGATAAACTTCTGTGTGGTAAGCTCTGAAGAATTTTCAAATTTCTGCGCAAGGCTTGTCATTAAATTATTAATTTCACTCTGCGATAGAGCAGGTCTTGAATACAAGCTTCTTATTGCATCTGTAAGCTGTTCTATTTTTACTTCAACATTGTCCGCCATAAACCCGGGTTTTCCTTTTTAAAAAGTTCTTTTTAATCGACATTTTATACAAAAGCAGTAAATTTTGCCACTTTGTAAACCATATTAATGCCTTGCTCCGTTACAAATCTTTACTTCACGTTAAAAAAATAAGAGTTTTTTGATAATATAAACCGGTAAGGATAGATTATAAGATAGGTGAGTGCAAAAGTGTTGAATTTAATTAACCCCGCAGCAAAAGAATGCAATTTTTTATCAGACTTTGACATCAATTTACAATTTGCAAAATTAAAAGAGATTTACGGAATAAAAGACATTGACCCCGGGCGAAGGGAATATTTATCAAAAACAATTGAAAAATACGGATATTTACCTTATGCGCACTATAAAACACTTGAAGAGCTGAGCACGGGAGAAATTATTTTTACTTTTTGTGAAATTTTAAAACACGAAGGCACATACGACGGAGAAAAATTTATTAATTTTAAAAACCCTTCGGCACTTTCAAGAAGAAAAGTAAAGCATTCAAACTGGTTTAAAAAAGAAGGACACAATATAAAGCTCATCTCTTTAGCCGGCCTTGGAAGCGACCCAAACCGCGCGGGCAAATTTATTGACTGGCTGGCCGAGCTTATAACACTTGATTGCGGCAATAAAGAACTTAATATCATGCCTGCAACATTATATTTAATACCTTTCCACCCAAGAGAATTTGAATGCGCCTATCTTCCGAAGTCTTCGGATGTTTCAAAAAATCTTGAAGATGAAAAAATCGCAAAATTTTTAGGATTAAATGCAAAAAACCAGGTGAAATTCTTTATAACGCTTGCCCAGCTTGCGGGACATCCTGTAATTTATGATGTACTGCCGCAGACGGGAAGATTTTCAAAGATTATTTTAACTCATCCGTATTGCGCACGCTGGATTGATGTTAAAAGTCTTGATAATCAGATTAAAAATTTTGAAAAAGCTTTAAAAGCCAACGGTACAAAGACTTATGAAGAGGATTTAAAAGAATTCAAAATTTTAATTTCGTATAAAATGTCTTTCAAAGACAAACAAGAAGAGCTTCAGAAGCGGGTTGAAAATATAATCGAAAAAGTTAACCGCAAAAAGCCCAGGGAAGAAGATGACATTGTAAAACATGATGAAATTATTAAAGCACTTATAGAAGAGGGGCTCTGGACAATGCCGGGGGGTGCTTGGTGTTCTGCGGGCGTGCCGATTTACGATAAAATGCACAAGTCGGGCGAATATCCCACTTTTAAACACTACAATTTTAAAGGCGAAGATGTCACGCATTTTGCAAATCTCGACTGCCAGACGCCTTATTACTTTGTTTATTTTGAAAAAAACAGATACAACACGAAAGTTATGGACTTTTTTGTTGATTATATGCAAAATCTTCAAAAGGAATATAACTTTGACGGATTTAGAGTTGATCACATCGACCACATTGTTGATGAAGTTTCGCAAAAAGATAATATGCCCATAAGCTACAGGGCGCCTTATAAAGTATTGGGCAAAATGAATGCAAAACTCAAAAAACACATTCCCTATTTTGCAACTCTTGCCGAATATATGCTCTGGGACGGGTATTTTAAGGAATATCACAGAGATATGCACTTTGATCTTTTGTGGGGCGATGACATTGTAAGCCAATACCAAAAAACGCCGGAACAGATAATAAATGATAATTTACGCCTTGAAACATACAACACAAGAGCGCCCAAGCTAAATCCTTTATCTATATTAAAAGCTTATAACAATCAGGACGGCGAATTTCGCGATATTGACCAGTATCCGGGACAATTAGGCGAAGCAGGCGCGCTTTTTAAATGGTTTAAGATAAAGTTTTTGCCCGGCGGAAAATTTGCCCAACGCCCGACACTTTATGTCGACGGAGATGAAAGCTTTACAAAAACAGGCATAGAGCGCATTATAGGCAATGAAGTTTCAATGATTAGAAACACAAACTGGAATTTTTACGAAAAATTCAACGCTCTTAATTATTTTGCACAGCACAGCAGACTATTGAGCTATGGCAAAGCAATTTTGCATATTCAGGATGAAGACGGCTTTTGCTGCTGGGAAGTTATCGGCGATAAAAATTCAAAAGAAAGCCTTTTTATTGTCGCAAATTATCTCTCGCCGACAGAAAAAGTTCAAGTCACTGACAGCTCGAATAATACAAGACGTATGACAAGAAAAGGCAAGGCTGTTTTAAATAAAACCATAAAACTCAAAGACAATAAAAAATTGAGCGCTTTTTATGATTTTAGAAACGATGATATGCAAAAATGCCAATTCGTCGAAATTCCTATGCAGGAAGAAATAACAGGCTCAATTACCTTTAATACCCTGCAACCTGGCGAATTCAAAGTGTATAAAATGCGTAAGCCGGAGTGAAGTTTTAGCGTCGCGATGAGCGACCTAAAACGAACTGTTGATGACCGCCGTTGCGAATTGAGCGTAAGCGAAATGAGCGGAGCAATCTTTGATTGCACAGGCGGAATGCGTAAGTTTAGTAGGTTGGGGTTTCTACCCCAACACAAAGTGTCCAAAAAATAAACTTAGTATTACAGCTTGACGACAATATTGCACTTGCGGCGTTAAAAGGAGAAATTTAAATAATAAATTGTCATCCTGAACTCGTTTCAGGATCTTATTAACTGCGTATGTATAAATTTAGCGCATAATTTAACTTCGGAAAATACATTAAGTTTTTTGTGCAATGTTGTATGTCATCATGCCCCACTGTTAAGACCCTGAAATAAATTCAGGGTGACAGCTGCACATTAAAAGTATACCTGCGTCACCGTTAAGATGCTGTGCTTTAATCGGGCAGGCTCACACAAAATTTTTAAGATGTCAAAATACCAGGTAGCATGTAGCTTGTAGGTTGGGGTTTCTACCCCAACACAAAGTGTATAAGAAGCGAAGCTTGAAGGCTAGTGCGACTGCACAGCCTGAAAGCAAGCGACCGACAGGATGTGAGAAATTAGACGGCTTGTCGAAGGACAAGGCGGCAATTTCGACACTGGACTATGAAGCGAAGCTTGAAGGCCAGTGCGACTGCACAGCCTGAAAGCAAGCGACCGACAGGATGTGAGCACAGGCACAGCGGTTCGTCACTGGTGGGCCTGTGCGACGCTAAGAAAAAACAATTTGCCCGAAGATTTTTTATATTGTACAATGAAACCATAAACAATTACGGAGTGAAATTATGAGTGAAGAAAACACCAATCAAGAAAAAAAATGTTATAAAAAAGCGCTTATTGCAGGAGTAATCGTTTCTTTAGTATTGTCCTTTGCGGCCTTTGCGCTTTCACTTGTGACTTTTTTAGGTGCAAGCGGGCACATACCGGCTCTTTCCATGGGCCAGGAACTTCCCATTTCAAAAAAATATGACAGAGGACGCACTTTTGAAAAAGCATTAAAGAAAAACAAACCCGTAATTGTCTGGTTTTATGTAGATTGGTGCGGATATTGCCAAAAATTTGCCCCTGTCTTTGATGAAGTTATAAAAAACAAAGATATTAAAAAGAAATTCGCAGTTGCTTTTGTGAACTGCGATAATCATGATAACCAAAAACTCATACAAGAGCACAAAGTTCAGGGCTTCCCGACCGTTTTTGTTTTAAATCCGAAAACGGGAGAAAAAATTCAGCTTGATAATTACAAATTCTTCACGCCCACCGCACAAGAAGACCTCGTGCGCGACATTAAAGAGTTTTTAAGGGCCAAAGAATAAGTTACATCCAGTCATTAGCCTGATTTTTGCTAAAGTGCTCAATGCACTTTGCGCAGGTTTTGGTGTCTAAAAATGTCTTTTTTGAATAATTTGACATATCCGACCCGCAGCGTGCGCGAAAATCCCTTGAAAGCGCAGGGCAGGCATAGACTCCGTTTATGCTTAAAATACGCGAATTGTAACAGTCAAGCTTCTCTTTTTTAATGTCAAAATCCTCTATAAACCCCTCATTTGCATTTTTATCAAAGTAAGGCATAATTTTTAAATTTATGTCCTCTATTTCAAAATCATACTTTTTAAAAAGTGACGAAAATCCTGCAAATAAATCCTCTTTTGACTCACCATAATAATTACAAACGGAAATAATCGGATTAAATTCATATTTTGCAAGGTTTAATACTGCACTCAGCGCTTTTCTGAAACTTCCGCGCCCTCTTATTTCATCGTTTTTAAGTTCGTCAAAATGATCTATGCTTATTCGATATATCGTTTCAAAGTTATTTTCATCGTCGATTTTTCTCAAAAATCTTGCTTTTTTGTCGTTAATCATATAGCCGTTTGTCAAAACGGTGACATTTGAAAATTTCAAACACATTCTTAAAATTGTATTGAAATCAGGATGCAAAAGCGGCTCTCCGCCCGTTAAATAGATTGAAGTTAAATTTTCTCCTCTTGTATCCAATAGCGCCTGTTTTATTTTATCAAGCGGAATAAAGTCTTTTTCCTGTTTGTAGGGATTTTTTTCAATATAGCAGTGTTTGCATTTTAAATTACATGCCCTGTAACAGAGTTCAAAAAATAAATTGTTAAGCTCTTTCATCTCGACTTTTGGCGCTTGAATAAACGCCGCCGCCTCCATTTGGTTTTGTGCCGTCTGTTGAATATTTTGCACTGTTTTCTCCTTTTTAACTCAATCCTTCGCAATCGTTAATTTAATATTAGTTTTTAAATCAAAAATGAAAATTACCCACCCGAGTATGATTGTGTAATAAAAAACCCTTCCTTTTGGGAAGGGCAAACTTGGTTTTAATCCTCAAGTTCTTGTGTGGTGTGTTCTCTCTTATCTCTTCTCTCGTGTATGTGTGGTGGTTGTGTTTTTCTCTCGTGTGTGGTGGTTTTTAATTTTCTCTCTCGTACTTATATAAAAAATTTCATGCAAAAAATATTGCCTTTTTATATACAAAATAGACAAATTTTATTTACAAATCTTAATATTTAAAACTAAGATGCGCTATTATCAGGCTTTTTAACCGATAATGTGCGATTTTCACTTATTGCAATACGTGCGGCCTTAATTTTATCTTTTGTATCTTCATCCAGAGCATTGCCCGTAACAAGCCTGTCCACAAAAGCGTTATTAAGCCTCACTGCCTTTGGAAGGGCGCCTATTTCATCCAATATATCTTTAATTTGCACAAAATCATAAGAAAACGTTTTTTTAGAATTATAAGTAAGCATTTCGCCTGAATTTGCAACGATTTCTTTACCGCCTTTTTCAAAATAAATTTTAAAAATAGATCTTAAGTCTTGAATTTCTGATTGCATGGTGCTTATCGCATTTTGAAGCCTCAAATACCTTTCAAAAAGATAGTCTGCATTTTGAATTTGAGATAATTGCCAGTCGTATTTTTGAAAATACATTTTTTTTAATCTCGGATAACACTGCGCAAGCCCCATGGCATCGGCCATCGCCCTGTGACGGGTTGAAAAATCCACATTAAAAGTATTCATAAGGCACTCAAGCCCGCATGAATCCATTTGGGGATAAACTTCTTTAAACATTTGCTGGGTATCGACATAGCGATTTTCCAAAGGTTTATCATAAAGCCTTTTTGATGTGCGGTCTAAAAAACTGAAATCAAAAATCGCATTATGCGCAACAATTACACCCTCACCTATAAATTCAAAAATTTTGGGGTAAATTTCCTCTTCCTCGGGCGCTCCTTCAAGCGTTTCTTCGCTTATTCCATGAATTGCCCGGGAGGATTTTCTTATATGCTGATGGGGATTAACAAGCGTTTCAAAACTCTCTGTTATAACACCATTAACAAGCTTTACGCCCGCAAATTCTATAATTTTTTCCCTTGTGTAATCAAGTCCCGTTGTTTCAACATCTACTACAACTTCAACTAAGTTTTCTGACATTGGCTGTTTCATTCTCCATTTTGGAAAAAATATATCACAAAAGTTTATTTTTTTAAATAAGTACCAAGTTTCTTTGCATTTTTATTTGCCCTATCAAGCGTTTTTTCAAGCTTTTTCTCGCTTTCTATAACGTTTTTAACCTTTTTATTAAATTCCGCACTTCTCAAATTGCTTTCATTTATGGTTTTGTCTGCTTTATTGAGCACAGGCATACTGTTATCAACAGCTGAGAATACTTTTAAAATAGTATCGCGATTAATAGCGTCCACAAAATCCTTAAGCGAAGCAAAAATCTTTCCGATACACATGTACTCGTCCAATAAATCAGTAATTCTTAAAGTATCTTTTGTTACTATGCCGATATCCGATAAATCATCCTTTGGCGGCATAATTTCAATTGATTTTGAACCTGCTATGCCGCTAAATTCAACTGAGGCAACAGAGCCCGGGGGAATTTTTACCCCTTTTTTGGTTATTATAATTTCCACTTCAATAAAATCACTGTGATATTTAAGGTTTCTCACATGCCCGCATACTATTCCCATAAACCTCACGGGAGAGCCCGCTATAAGTCCGTCGATATCATTAAATGCAAGGGTGTAGAGATTTGGTTTTATAAATTTATAATAAGAAAAAGTCCAAAAAGAGCCAAAAAATACGCCAAGTACTGCAATCCAGACGATAATTTCAACAAATACCGCGTTTTTGAGCTTTTTTTTAAGTTTTTGCCATTTTTCTTTTCTGCTCAATACTCCATGCCTTCTCTTGCGCTGACTCCTATATCCCAATAATGTTTTACCGGAATTATTTCAGACACCAAATGCGCCATGTCTATAATTTCTTGTTTTGCATTTCTGCCCGTTAAAACAATTTCCATATCACAGGGTTTGTTTTTTAAGACTTCAAGCACTTCATTTAAGTCAATGAGGCCCAAATCTATTGCAATATTTATTTCATCCAAAATTACAAGCTGATATTTATCGTTTTTAATTGCATCAAGCGCAATATCCCATCCTTTTTGAATTTCTTTTCTGTCAATCTCATCAATGTTATCGCGGTATACAATTCTATCTGCTCCGGCGTTTACTATCTTAAAACATTTTTTAATCTCATCCGACAAATTTGCAAAAGAATACAATTCGCCATAATCCGAGCCGCCCTTTGTAAACATTATAATGAGCACACACCAGCCGCGCCCCAATGCCCGAAGGGCTAAACCTAATGAGGCTGTGGTCTTGCCTTTGCCGTCTCCGGTATAGACCTGAATATAGCCGTGATTATTAAATTTCGGGTTGTGAAGATTGTTTTCCATAACAAAATTTATTATACACTATACAAAAATTTCACAAAACAGTGTTATTTTATTAAAAATATTGGGAATAAAAAAAGTATAAGGCAAGGATTAGAACTATGGCAATTTCTCCGATTAGTGCAATTTCAAGTTATTCATATCTTTTTAATATAAGTTCGGAAGACGACAAAGTCAAACAAAGAGGCGCGCTTGATATTCTGTTGCGTCAGTATGACCTTATTCCGACGGATAATTACGATAGTGACGTAGAGCGCTTAAGACTTGCAATGATTCAGGAACAAATGGACAGAATTACCGAACAACAGGAACAAAGCCAAGAAACGGAAGGCTATGAAGAGCGTCCATGGTATGAAATTATGTGGCAATTGGGTCTTCATCAAAACGATTCCGTGCGCGAAGATTATGACGATATTATGGATGAACTTGACTATCGTATAATGAATGCCGAAGATGAAGACGAATACAATAAATACAACGACATGCGAATTCGTGCCGAAGAGTATTTCAACGGATACAGCGAATTTAACGCTTCAAGAATAAGTGTTGATAATTCATCACATATGATTGGGCTTTCAATGCTTGCTACAATGAATATGATGGAGATAAGCCTAAGCTAGTAATATTCCTCTTCGTCAAATTCTTCGCCCTCTTCCTCATCCTGCGGAAGTTCAGGCTCAGCTTCTTTAATTTCTATGCCCATCTGGGTTAAAACTTCGCGTGCCTTTGGGCCATAGGCCGTGTCAGGGAAATTTTCAATAATTGTTTTTAAACAATCAATACATTCCGGCTCCATGCCTCTTAATTTGTATAATGTGCCCAATTTATAGTAAAGCGGCGCATAAACAGGCTCGGGTGTAGTATTCATAATCTCATCGAGCTGTAATTTTAAATTTATTAAATTATCGCTGTCCTCGGGCGAATAAAGCTCGCGCGTGTAAAATTTCCTTGTTAAAAGGTCGATTTTCTGCGTCATATCCTTAAGCTGTTCTTCATCAACCTTTGGAGCTTCCTGTTTTTCTTTTGTGTTTTTTCTTGCGGCATCAGCCGGCATGGCATAGTTTATAAGACATAATATGCCAAACATAACAAGACAAATAACTGTTATTATTTTTCTCAAAACTAAAACTCCTCTCTTATATAGTACAATAACGCATAAATTCTGCCTCAATCCAAAGTATGATATTTGTAAAAAAATTATTATATTTTAAATATGAGAAAAATTTTAATTGCACTTATTTTACTGTTTACGATTAACTGCGCACAGGCAGAGGTTTTGCGCGCCGGAGTGAGCAGAGATGAAATCCCCAAGGGATTTTTTGGCACATGGCATGTGACATCAAAACTTGTTGAAACAAACAATCCGGAACTTTTTAATACAATAAGCGTCGATATATGGACATTAGGAGGGTATGGGAACACTTTAATCTTAGAAAACATACACTCGGGCGCAAGTTCCTCTATTCAGGTCGAGTCACAAAAAAATCTCGACGGCAGAACCCTTAAATTTCAAAGAGTAAAATCAGATATGAGAGGAGATTTAAAAATAGTGCAAAAAGAAAGCCCCGAGTTTAAATTAAACGGGAATATTTTTGTCGGTTATGATACATATATTATAGAAAGGTACTTAAATAATAAGCTAATTCAAAAAGATGTAGTAAAATATAAAGTAGTAGGACAAAAAATATCAGGAGATTTGGGATAAATGGAGAAGATTTTTGATACCATAATACTGGGAGGAGGCCCCGCGGGCATAAGCGCCGGAGTGTATTGCGCAAGAGGGAATATAGACTGCGCGATAATTGACACGTCTTTATTGGGCGGGCAGCCGACAAATTACCTTGAGATTGAAAATTATATAGGTTTTCCCTCGATTGAAGGGTGGGAGTTGAGTGAAAAATTTGAAGAACATCTTGATAAATTTAATGTTCAAAAATTCCCCATGGAAGAAATCCAAAGCGTGGATTTAATTTCTGACCCTAAAGTTATAAAAACACTGAAAGGCGAGTATAAGGCGCACAGCGTAATTATTGCAACCGGCGCAAAGTCAACAAAATTAGGCGTCAGGGGGGAAAAAGAATTTACTGGCAAAGGTGTAAGCTACTGCGCGGTGTGCGACGGCGCTTTTTATAAAGATAAAATCGTTGTCGTAGTAGGCGGGGGCAATGCCGCAGTTGAAGAAGGTAATTATTTAACAAAATTTGCAAAAAAAGTTTATATAATCCATCGCAGAGATTCCCTTCGCGCGGATAAAATCGTACAAAAGAGAGCCTTTGACAATGATAAGATTGAATTTATCTGGGACAGCGTCGTTGAAGAAATTAAGGGCGAAAATAAAGTAGAAAAAGTTGTTATCAGAAACACCAAAACAAATGAAACCAGAGAACTTAAAACAGACGGTGTTTTCCCCTACATCGGCTTCAGCCCCAACTGCGAAAGCTTTAACGGACAGCTAAAACAGGACAACAGAGGTTTTATTCTGACCGATGAAACAATGCAGACTTCAATCCCCGGAGTTTTTGCGGCGGGGGATGTGAGAGTAACGCCCCTAAGACAGGTAATAACGGCAGTTGCGGACGGAGCCGTCGCGGGTGTGAGTGCAATAAAATACGTTGAAGAAATTTCAACACAAAAAGTAAAAGTATAAACACATATCGGAGGATTTTTTAGCAAATGAAGGCAGTAGTATTTGATAAAACATTAAAACTGGTTGATGACTATGAAACACCCGTCCCCAAAAAGGGCGAAGCGCTCATTAAAACACGCATGGCGGGAATTTGCAACACAGACCTTGAAATCACAAAAGGGTATATGGGCTACAGCGGCGTTTTAGGACATGAATTTATAGGCGAAGTGGTTAAAGTCGGCAGCGAGTGCGATTTTGGCTGGGTAGGCAAAAGAGTGGTCGGCGAAATTAACTGCGGCTGCAACAATGACAGCTGGTGCGCACAAAATTTACAAAGACACTGTCCAAACCGCCAAACACTTGGTATATGGCAAAAAGACGGATGTTTCAGCGAGTATTTTACTCTGCCCGTTGAAAATCTGCTTGAAGTTCCGCAAAGTTTAAGCGATGAGGAGGCAACATTTGTCGAACCTGTCGCTGCGGCGATTGAAATAACGGAACAGCTTCACATAAAACCCTGCGACAAAGTGGCACTTTTGGGCGATGGCAAGCTCGGGCTTTGCATTGCGCTTGTTTTAAACGCGCTCAATGTTGATTTGCTGCACATAGGCAAACACCAAAACAAGCTTGAAATCTCGCGCAAGGCGGGTGTAAAAACAAAAATGCTGCAAGATTTAAGACCCGAGGACAATAAAACTTTTGATATTGTAATTGAGGCAACAGGCTCAACAGGCGGATTTGAAACATCTTTGGCACTGACAAGACCAAGGGGCGTGCTTGTTTTAAAAAGTACAATCGCCGCTAAAGAAGGGCTTAATTTAGCACCCGTTGTGGTGGATGAGATAACAATCTTAGGCTCGCGCTGCGGACAATTTGCCCCCGCCGTAAGGCTTATGGGCTCAAAAAAGCTTGATATTAAACCGCTTATAAGCGAAATTTACCCTATTGATAAAGCGCTTGAGGCATTTGAGAAAAATAAAGAAAAAGATATGCTTAAAATACTGCTTAAATTTTAATTTAGGCAAATACCATGCCATAAGGCAGGCTCATAAACTCTCGGGCCTGCCTTGGGCAAGGCGGATTAAAACAAATTTGTTTTAATAATATATTTTTAATATAATAACTTTATGAAAAAAATCACGCTGTTAGGTTCCACAGGTTCAATCGGCACTCAAACGCTTGAAGTGCTTGACTATCTTCAAGATTACAAAGTCCTGGCTCTGAGCGCCGGCAAAAATGTCAGACTTTTGTGCAGTCAAATTGAAAAATACCGTCCCGAGAGTGTTTGTGTTCAGCGGGAAGAAGATGTAAAAATTATAAAATCAAAATTTCCCGAAATCGAAATTTTTCACGGCCAACAGGGCTTAATTGAGCTTTGCAAAAATAAAAATAATGACATTATCCTAATTGCCACATCCGGCAAAATAGGTCTTAAGCCTACACTGGAAGCTATTGAAAATAAAATCGATATCGCGCTTGCAAATAAAGAAACTCTCGTTATGGCAGGCGAAATTGTAATGAAGCGTGCATGTGAAAAAGGGGTCAGAATTTTACCTGTGGATTCGGAGCATTCCGCCATTTTGCAATGTCTTGCGGATAAAAATAATAAGCCCTACAGACTTGTTATTACTGCCTCCGGCGGGCCTTTTTTAAATAAAACGCGCGCCGAGATGGAAAAATCAAATGCACTTGATGCGCTTAAGCACCCAAGATGGCATATGGGCAGAAAAATAACAATTGACAGCGCAACCCTTATGAATAAAGGTTTGGAGGTAATTGAAGCGCACCATTTATTTAATGTCAGCTACCATGACATAAAAGTTGTTATCCACCCGCAGAGCCTTGTACATTCATTTGTGGAGTTTATTGACGGCTCAATGCTTGCGCAGGTAGGCTTTCCCTCTATGCATATACCTATTCAATACGCGCTTACCTATCCGCAAAGACAGAAAGGCATTAAAACAGACGGCTTTAGCCTTTTCGGGCAAAGTATGACCTTTGAAAAGCCGGATTTTGAAAAATTCCGCTGCCTTAAAATGGCGTATGAAGCAGGTTTGGCAGGCACAAGCTCCTGTGTTGTATTAAATGCGGCAAATGAAGTTGCCGTAAATAATTTTCTGGAGGGTAAAATAAGCTTTTTAGATATTGAAAAAACGGTAGAAAAAGCGCTTTGCGAACATAATACAATAAATAATCCGTCTTTGGATGATATTTTTGCACTGGATAAAGAAATAAGAGAAAGATACGACAAATAGGGCATTTTGGGGATTAATATTAATTTTTGTAACGAAAAATATAAAAAATATATCCTTTTTAGTCAATTTTTCAACTGATATATTTTTTATATAAATACAAGAGCACAAACGGTAAATCCCCCGATTAAGAGAGAATTAGAAAAAGATAACCAAAGGAGAAAAAAATGGCAAGAGTACTTATTTCAATGCCCGAAAAATTTTTAGACGAAATCGACCAAGTTGCAGATACTGAAAATCGCTCCAGAAGCGAACTTATCCGCGAAGCATTGAGAACTTACATTCAACGTACAAAAATCAGAGAAAGTTCATTTGCAAGCAAAAACGCAGCAATCCTTGAAGCACTCCTGGATTAAAAGCGTAAGCCGGAGTGAAGCGAAGCTTGAAGGCTAGTGCGACTGCACAGCCTGAAAGCAAGCGACCGACAGGATGTGAGAGCGTGACGGTTTTGCGAAGGCAAAAGCGGACAGCTCGACACTGGACTAAAAAAATGCGCAAGCCAGAGTGAGCCTTAAGGGCTTGCGATGAGCAAGACCGCAAGGCGCAACTATCGATAGGCGACGTAGGATAATCGAGCGCATTGGCGCGAGATACCCACAGGAGCCACGCGTAAGCCGGAGTGAGCCTTAAGGGCTTGCGATGAGCAAACAAAAAAATAGGCAGGTAAATTAAAGCCAATATTACGGCTGCTAAACAGAGGAGGTTTAAAAAAAGCGGACATAATGTCCGCTTTTTTAGTGCGCCGCATTATTTTTACAAACCCGCACAGCCCCGCCTAAAAATCCGACAAAAATACCTCAATAAATTTCAAAATCCATGCCAATTTGGCATGGAAATTTTAGCCAAAATGTCAAATGTTTACACTTCTTAATATTTTTTTTACACTTAAAATCATGAAACCACGCACCCCCCATGGCTTTTCAAAAAACAAATCATGAAAACCATGTCAGCGCGGGAAATACACAGGGCCGCAATCCGCTAAATACGCGCCATGCAAGCCGTTGCAACTTTGTAATAAAGCGTAATATTTACACCAAATTCGCTTGATTAAACGCCCTTAGGCGATATAATAATAATAAATTCAATAAAGACAGGCCTTTAAGGCTATATAGGTTTGTAGCGGACAGATTATTTGGGGGATTTTAACGTGCTTAAAAGTAGGGATTTTGGGCGTGCTGTTGCCGTGAGAAGATGGACAACAACGGCAATGGAATGTTATAAAAGAGGCTGTAATTGCGAAGGTTGTTTTTATACAGACTTTTTCAACAACTCTTCGCAAAAATGCCAGATGAAAGCATCCGTTCTGGAATTAGTGAGAGTGCTTGGCAAACCGGATATCGAAATGCAGCAAATAATAGCTGATGATATGTAAATTATATTTATAAATTAAGAGGCATATTCAACTTATGCCTCTTTTTTTTAATATCATCTCAACTTCTCTCATAATGTCATTTTTAAGGTTTTTTAACTGCTTTTGCCCGCCGTTAAACATATCGCCCACACTTGCAATGAGCCAATTTGCGTTTACGTCGTAGTACAAAATCAGTTTACCGATAAAATCAATTGAGGGATTAGACAAATTATTTTCAATATTTGATACAGCCTGTTTTGAAAAACCTATATTTTGACCAAATTCAGCTTGTGTCAAGCCTTTTGACTTGCGAATGATTTTTAATTTCTCTCCAATAGTTTCCAAAAAGTTATCCTTTTTTAATTTTATTGATTTAAAATACTTGACACAAGATTTAAACTAGTGTACTATTGGTACATTAGTTTAGTGTAATTTAATTAAAATATACCACAAATTACGCAAAAAGGGCACTTGTTGCTTTCTTTTTTGCGCGTTTTTTTACACATTTTTTTCAGGAGAATTTACATGAAATATGCAGACAGCCTAAAAACTTTATACTGCAAGGCATTCAAATACAATACACCAATTTTAAGAAAAATTCAAAACAAAAGTTTTAAAATACCAGCCTTTACATTAGCCGAGCTTCTTGTTACAACTCTTATCGTTGCAATAATTCTTGTTCTTTTTGCTCCTGTCATAACAAGACGCGTAAGCGAAAATGTAAAAGTCAGCCAAATTAAAAACAGTACTAAACTCTTTATTTACGATGAAAATAACCCCGACTGCAAAAAAGTTTCCGGGAAAAATTCCATTGATTGCAGCTTTTCTGTTCCCGCAGGCGTACAGAGTTTAAATGCCGTTATTGTTTCAGGCGGAGGAGGCGGCGCTGGGGCCACTTACCCGACTTTTGAATACTCAAAAAGCGCAAGCTCAAAGGATGTAAGCTCAAGGACAAAAGAGGTTACAATTGTAAATGGCATGAAAAATGTCATGGTCAAAAATCTCTTCGGCGCAGGCGGAGGCGGAGGCGGCGGAGCATGGGCAAAAACAAGCGGCGCTCCGCAATCACAAGCGGATTGTGACCCTTATCAGGCAAAGTTCTTAACTGCCGGGCAAAACGGGAAACCCGTATGTGTTACAAAATTTAATATTGGCGATATCCCGGGAGCTACAAACGGAGGAATAGCTGCAAGTATTCCCGTTGTAAGTACAAAACAAAGCTGTTCCCAGGGCGCCTGCTGCTGGAAAGGACAGACAGCTTCAGGTTGTGATTCAAGCGGTACAACCTATAGCGGATGTAACAGAACGGTGTGCAATTGGCATGCAGCAAATTACTCATGCAATACTCTTGCTTACTCCGGCACAAAAGCAGGTGATTGGCGCCTGCCTACACTAGATGAACTTTCTAAATGGACTTCCAGCATTAGTTCTATTTCACGAAATCAAGGGGATAACGGGCTTAGGCTTTGTGACTTCTACAGTGGCTATGGTTCCGCACGCTGCAACAACTACAGTGCTGCTTGTCCCGGCTCGCGCGATACTGACTGCCACCCGTACGGCATATGGACATCCAAATTTAGCGGTAATTATTTCCATAACGGAGGCTTGAATTCTGGTGCATTCTACACTGCCTATGGCTTATCCAATGACGCCTTTTCAGCTCGCTGCGTTTACGATGGCAAAAGTGATGTCTACGATTCTCTCTCCGGCGGGGGCGGTAGTTCTGCATCTTACATTAAAAACTACCAAATCCCCGACAGTGTAATTTCCTCTGCCATTGGCGGAAAAATTATCCTCACCGCCTCCGCAGGCGCAGCGGGCGGAGCAAGTGCCACATCTGCGGGCGCAAGCGCTAAAAACGGTTCAAACGGAGGTGAATCAAGCATTGAAGTAAAAGACAAAACGGGCAAAACAATCTGGGGCTTAAAAGCATACGGAGGCTATGGCGGCAAAGGTGCAACGGGCAGCTCGGGCGGAGCAGGCGGAGCGCAAAGAAACGCATGTAAAATTTATCAAAACGGAAGCTGGCAAGATTTCAGCTGTACAGGTGCAGGCATAGCGGGAAACAGCGGAAATAAAGTCAGCAGCGCAAATTCGACCAATGTCGCAATTGGCGGAGCAGGCGGGGGCTCGCTTTACAACAGTGCCACAGCCTCAGGCGGAGGTAACGGCGCAGATGCAAACAACCGAAACGGTTATGCAGGCTCTATAAACGGTGCAGGCGGGGGCGGTGCAACTGTCGGATTTAACAGTTCAAACAGCGCACTTAAAGGTACGGGCGGAAAAGGTGCGGACGGAGTTGCCGAAATAAGCTACGATTTAATGCTTAAAGCCGCAGGCGGGGGCGGCGGAGGGGGCGGAGCTTTTGCCCTCATTAAAGACATCCCCGTAGCTCCCGCAAAAACATATACGGTAAGAGTAGGCAAGGGCGGCACAGGCGGCGCCATTGCCCAAAAAGGAGAAGACGCAGGGGAATCTTCAATAAATTTCGACAATATGATATACACCCTATACGGAGGTAAGGGCGGAAGCGTCGGCACTTCGCAAACCGCTTCAACAGATGTCAAACAGGGCACAGGCGGCGCAAGGGGAACTGTAAACACAAATGTAAGCGATAAATCTAAATTAACATACGAACACGGTAAAGACGGCACAAATGCGGGAGATATAACAATAAACGCAAGCAATCCTTACGGCGGTTCATACGGCGGAAACGGCGGGGACTCCGGAATAAAAACAAAAGGCGGCTGCGGAGGGTTATTCATCGACAGTGCAATATGTTCAAATACAAACGTAAACGGGCAATATATTTACTTTACGGCACCTATGCTAAATAACGGAGTTGAATACGGCTCTTCAGGCGCAGGGGGCGGGGGCGGGGGCTGGAGCGAAGATATTACCCGCAACCCGACTCCCGGCGCTGCGGGCCCGGGTCAGGACGGCTATGTATTTTTGTACTGGGTAGAATACTAAATTGTTTTTCGTATCTTAATTCTAAGAGGCACGCTCCAGGTAGATTTAATCTATGTAAGTGCCTCTTTTTTTATTAATGCACGCAAAATTATTATTTGCAGAGGCCAAAAAGCCTGATTTTACACTAAATTCAGGATAAGAGAACATATAAAAACACATTTGCATGCCTGCAAAAGCGCCAAAGGGCGCCATTACATAACGGCATAAATAAAATATTCTCAGTTTTTAGGAAGGCTGTGGCGTTTTTTATAAAGAATTACAAAAAATAACACTATAACCACGGTAGCGGCGAGAATTATAAGCTCCAGATGGTCTTTTATTTTCTCTCCAAAAAGCATAAGCACTATACTTACTATAAAAAAGCGCATGCCGCGCCCGATTACGGACGTTAACGTAAAAGCAAGCAGGTTCATATTCAAAATACCGCTTGCAATTGTAAAAACTTTATAGGGAATGGGCGTAAAAGCCGCGAAAAACACAGCATGTACACCCCATTTGTTGTAGAGTTTTTCAACATCATTAAACTTTTGAAGGGCGTCTTTTAGCTGTTTTCTTTTTTGCACGCCCTCTTTTTTCTTTGACAAAGCGGTTAAAATCCAGATAAATACAGGCCTGCCGCCAAATTTACCTATCCAGTAGCCGACCATGCCGCCAAAGGCAGAGGCTATTGTACATATAAGCGCATAGTAAAGCGCGCGCTCAGGCTTTGCTAAATCCATCGCTATAAGTAAAAAATCCGGAGGCGGAACAAGAAAAAAGCTCTCTATAAAAGAATTTAAGGCAAGCCCAAGCGTTCCTAAACTATGAAAATATGTGTCCATTGCACTAAAAATTTGCATTTACACTCTCTCCTTAAAAAATTCATCCACATTTCTTGAAATTCTTCCGCCTTTAAGTGCCGTTGCGCGCACCGTTGCCGATGTGCAGAGTTTTTGCGTTTCTTCAACAAAAATTTCCTGTAAAAAAGTGACGCTTGTTTTTGTCAAATCGATTATTTTTGTCCTCAAAACACACTCGTCCATAAGCTTTGCGCTGAATTTGTATTTAATATCAAGCTCTATAACGGGCATTATGACATCTTGTTCTTTTTGCAGTCTGTCAATTTTCAAACCGTAATCCTCAAGAAGTTCGACTCTGCCCATTTCCATATACCTGAGATATGCCCCGTGCCACATAACGCCGTAGGCGTCTGTGTCTGCGTATTGGACTTTAAATCTCATAATGTTTTCAATCATTTTTTGTCCTCATATTTTTGGTAAGTTACAAAAGAGGGCGGTTTTATGACCGTTCTTACAAGAATTGCATTTTCCAATCCATAGCCTGTTATTGTAATTGTTTGGATTTTATCGTCAAATTCTACCAATATACTGCCCCTTTGCGGATTTTCAAAAACGTATGCGGGAAGCTTTTTGTCAAAAGGGTTTTTATCCAAAGTATTAAGCTCATCTGCCGTTTTTTTGGCAATTGAGGAGGCTTTTTTGTCCTTTTCATAAGTAAAATTCGCAAGCGCTTTTGTCGTAAAGACTGCCGCATTTGCATTTACTTTTGCAGAACGTTTTTTATCCATATTCCCCGAAAAATAAGGCGTCAGGTATAATCCTATGCACAAAAGGAGTATTACTATTACCGCAATTTCAAGTTTTGTTGTTCTTTTCATTTTTACCTCTATTTTTGAATAATTAAAAACGATTTTACTTTTCGCTGTTCATTGCCGGATGAAAAAATTTCATTGTCTTTGTAATTGAGCGATGTGGAAGGGCCCCCGTCCAGCGCCATTATTTTATCAAAATGATATTTTTCAAGCTTTTGACCGGCTTGCGAGATTGTAACGGGAGCAAAGTTTGTAAATATTATAACGTATAAATCATCTTTTTTAAGTGCCAAAACCGTACGCGCTCTTTTTTTAAGAACATGCGCACTTTGCAGCAAAGGATTTCCCGTATCATCATATTTTACAAACCCCTCTTCTTCAATGTTTAAATCGGGATAAATCATCGGGCCGCCACCCAAAATATGCAGTATTTCATAGTTTTTCAAAACCGGGTCAAAATGCCGCGCTATGTCAAATTTATAAATCGGTGCAAGGTGATGTTTATAAATCCTCAATTCGCTTCTGTTCAGGACTTTTTCCACCCTTTTTTCATTTGATAATTTCTCAATCATCTCAATTGAATCAAAAGGGGTGCCGACCTCTTTTTTATCAATTGTCACATAGGATACAGACTTTTTAGTATTTGGGTCAAAAAAGCCGCCGTTCACCACAAGTTCGAAATTATTTTCCTTAAAAACTTCTTTTGAAGTCTTTAAACCATCTTCGGCTATATATGGACGAATGCGCGGTGCAAGCTCTTTTGTATCGATTTTATAAACGTAAAATTTTCCTTTTTTATCATATTTAACTTCAATATCATCTTTTGCAAAAGCGGCGTTTGCAGCTAAAAAAACCATAAATATTAAAAATATTTTTTTAAACACTATAAATCCCTCGCTTTTTTAATTACAAAAATTGCGGCAATAAAAACAATTATCGGGAATGCTGCCGCCAAAAAAGGCCAAATAACACCCTTTTGCGCCAAAAGGTCAAAGAAAGGCAGCGTGATATAATAGGCAAAAATCATACCTACCCCAATTGTAAAACCTACAAGCCTTTGTGAGCGCGGCGGTGAAAACCCGAGCAGACAGCCGATTGCCGCAAAAATTACGCAGGTGAGCGGGTGTAAAAATCTCTGATAATATTTTGCAAGCATAAAATTGTATTCATCCGTGTATTCCTGCTTTTTGAGCAATTTTACATATTCGCCGAGTTCTCTGTTTGTATAAGATCTGTCACGACGGGTGGCGTTTTTCATAAGCTGAAAAACTTCATCGGATAATTTTTCGTTTAAAATGGGATAATCGCCTATTTCTTTAATTTCCTGATAAATTCCGCTCACATTTATGCTGTATTGCTTTGCTCCTTTTAAAAGCCACTTGTCATCAAGCTTTAGGGCATATGGCGCAAAAATTATACTGTTAAACATCTGGGCATCAGCGTATCTGTTGGGTGAAAAGTTAAGCAGGATAATGTTTTTAATGGTTTGAACGCTGAAATTTGAAACTATAAGCCCCTGCTTTGGTTTATTTTCGTCATCTTTAATAATGTAGACAAAATGAACGTTATATCCGCCGGCTTCGCCCGCTTTAGCCGATGTATACGGGATAAATTTATCGTTTACGACATAACACATATATGCAAGAATTACACCCAAAACAAGCACGGGGGCCATAATTCTGTTAAATGAAAGCCCTACGCCGCGAAAAATGCTCAATTCGGAATTTTTTGAAAGTGTATCAAACGTAAAAAGCGAGCCGAGCAAAATGCCCACAGGAATTGCTTTTGCAAGGACTTTTGGTATTTCATAGAGCAAAAGTTTTGTAGCGTCTATTAGCGGCATATGCTCAATTAAAATTCTTTTTATCGTTCTTACAAGTGTCTCGGGCGCAATCCAGACAATTATAAACAAAAACAGGCACACAAGGGTTGCCATGAGCACTTGTTTAAAAATATATTTGTCAAAAATTGTGAGTTTTAATTTATTCATCTAAAGCGTAAAGTCTTTTCCAAGGTAAAATTCTTTTGCCACGGGGTCAACCGCAACATCTTTTGATTTGCCCGAAATTTTTATTTTTCCGTCAAAAATTACATAGGCTCTGTCTGTAATAGAAAGCGTCGCCTTCGGATTGTGGTCTGTAATAAGCACACCGATGCCCTTTTCACATGCAAGCTTATAAATATTTTCCTTAATTTCGCCGATTGCAATGGGGTCAATACCTGTAAACGGCTCGTCAAGCAAAATAAAGTGAGGAGTTGCAGCAAGTGCGCGGGCAATTTCAACCCTTCTTCTCTCACCGCCCGAGAGCGATACGGCAGAAGCGCTTCTGAGTTTTTTAACGCCGAATTCTTCAAGCAAATCTTCAAGCTTTTGAGCTTTTTGCTCCTCATTCAGCGAGTCATTCATCTCTAAAACGAGTTTTAAATTATCCTCAACGGACAGTTTTCTAAAAATTGAAGCCTCTTGCGGCAGATAACCTATACCTTTTTTAGCACGCTCATTCATCGGCATTTGAGTAATTTCAATCTGCGACTTTGTTTTTTTGTCCTCAAGAAAAATATGCCCCGAGTTTGCCTTTACAAGACCGACAATCATATAAAAAGTAGTTGTCTTACCTGCGCCGTTAGGGCCTAAAAGTCCTACAACCTCACCCTTGTTGACTTCAAAAGAAACATCATTTACAACAGAGCGGTCGCCGTATATTTTTATTAAATTATTTGCAATTATTCTCATTAAAATCTCTCGATTAATTTTTCAATAATTATAAACCAAACAGCTCTAAATAAAAAGGCAATTTTAAATTTTTTCCGGTTTTAAATATAATATAATGCATTATAGGAGAAAAAATGGGATTTTTCAGTTCACTGGGCCAGGTAATTTCAAACAGGCAATACTTTAGAGAATATGAACAGCGCCAAAGGGACGTTGCCGAGCAGAGAAAAGAGCTTGCAAAAATTAACCCCCCGACTCCCGAAGAACTTGAAAAAGCCAAAAAAGAGGGCAAGGTTTTAATTGATATTGTAGATATCATGGACACACACTCGGAAGATGTTGCCGAAAACACTGAAACCGCGACCATTATCCCGCAGACGTTAATTCCTTATTTTTCTACTGCCGCAGCCGGCGGGCTTTCATTGAAATTTATTGTCAAACCCGCCATGAGACAATATCAAGACACAAAAAATGATTTTAGAATTAAAAACGAAGAACAATTTAGCAACTGGGCCCAAGAAATTATAAAAAAGCTCAATATTACCGATTATTGGGAACAGTACGAAATCAGAGACAATTTTTATAATAAAAAGAAGCTTGAAGAACTTTTAAAAAAGACTGATGATGAGGATATTAAAAACATATACGAACAGGCAATAAAAAAATTTGACGAATTCTCCCTTGATAAAGCGGCAAAAAAACTAAAAGCAAAAGGGGCCACTGCTGCAATAATTCCTGCGGCGACTCTTGCCGCAAGTTTTGTCGCCTCCACAATCTGGGCTACAAAATTACAGGTTAATTCATCAAGGATTGCGCGTTGGCAATCAAGAGAACAGCTTGAAAATCCGAAATATTTTGTCCAATTTACTCCCGAGCAGATACAGGAGGCTCAAAAAAACCTTGAAGCAAAAGAAAAAGAGGACAAAAAATTTGCAAACAAATTATTTAAAAGACAAAACAAAGCCTCACTTCTTAAGGTAATAAAAGACAATAAAGCCTACAAGGCTTGGAGGGCGCAAGATAAGGACGAGAGCAAAAAAGTCCAAAGACAGCTCAGCGAAGAAGAACTTTTGGATGCTAAAAGAGATAAAGAGGTAATACAAAGAATAACAAGGGTAATCAACAACAAAGCCGAAGACTATTCGGAAAATATGGAAGTTGCAGCAGATACCATCATTATGGGCACTCCGTTTTTGGGCGCTGCCGTGGGCAGGGTGATAAGCTTTGTTGTAAACAAGTTTGATTTTATTGATAAATACGCGGACGCTAAAGTTAAAAATTTCGCGCAATCCCTGGGGGAATATGACAAAAAAGAAGTTTTGCAAGCATATAAAGAACTGAAGGAACACAAAAAAGGCGCGCCCGGCGGCTTTGTAAAATCCCTAAATCTTTTCGGTTCGATTTTTGATGCGGAAGAAAAGGGCGTTAAAACAGACGGAATTGACGCGCTTATGTCCTATTTTAAGAAAATATATACCTTCGGAATTTCAACAAACGGGGCAAGAAAAGGGGCAATTTCCTTAATGGGCGCATTAGTAGCAGGCATAACAGGCGCCGTAATCGGCTTAAAATTACAAAAAGCTTCCGCAAGGGCGGGACGTTTTCTTGCAAAAAGAGAACTTGAAAAAGACCCGCAAAACTTTATCGGCTACAGCGACGAAGAGTTAAAACAAGTTGAAAATGTAAAGAGCGAAAAGCCTTCCGTCGGACAAAAATTTAAAGAATACATTACTTTTATTCCGCGCGTTTTGGGCGAGTATTTTGAATATCAAAAATACGTTAAGACAAGCGCCGCAAAAAACAGAGCCCTTAAAGAAGAGCTTGTAAAACTTGATGTAAGCGAAGAACAGTTAAGGGAAGCCAAAAACGTTCAGAGAAAATTATTTAATACTTTTGAAAAAGTGGACGACAAATCTCAGGAATATTCAGAATCTGTCGAAGCGGCAGTTGAAATTGCAAAACCGGTAATTGTTTCAATGGGCTTTGCTACATTGATGTCACCGTTTGCGATTTTTGCACTTCAAGCGGCACGCGGAAAAATAACCCCCTCGGGCGCAATTGAAAAGCTGACAAAATTCCTCTCAAATCATACAGATTTCCTTAAAGGCAAAAAGGTAAATAATTACCTTACAAAGGTTAAGGATAACTTTAATTACGTAATATCCGACACCAAAATGAGCGATTATGACAAAGAAAGAGTTTTTAAAGATGTTCTTTCAAAATTTGTTGATAAAGATACTCTAAAACAATTTGATTCACTTTATGGCGATGAAAGAGAGCAATTGTTTAAAGTTTTGGATATACAGCTTAGAGAATTTACGGATGAACTTGTGCAAGAGCTGGATACAAAAATGATTAAAGAGTATTTAAATGAAACAAAAGAACGTGCACGCAATATGAGCGAAGAAGATTTTCAAAAAATCATACAATCAAACAAAAAAATGAAAGCGCTCTTTTCAAAATCAGATAAAAAACAATTTGGTGCAATACTTGAAAATCTTGAAAAAACACTCGATAACCTTCCGCAAGAAAAATTGGACGAACTTATTAACACAGTAAAAGAGGCGATTTCAAAAAATCCTTATGAAGTGCTTAATTTGTTCAATAATGCAGGCAAACTTAAAGATATTTTTGTAACAAAAGGCATTACAGCTACAATTGCCGCAGCAGGGGCTTCTTGGACGGCATTAAACCTGCTTGTTACATTTACGATTGAATCTTATCTGGCAAAATTACAAAAAGAAGCGGGCAGACTCGGGGTTATAAAAGCCCTTGACGAGCTTGACGACCCTATGTATTACGCCGACAGCGAAGCACCGACAACAAGCTCAAACACTCCGGAAGAAAACGCAGTGCAAGAAAATCAACTTGCCAAAAATAAATATTTGCTATGATAATTTTTGTAGTAATATATTCATAAGGAACATTTTATAAGGAGATTCTTATGGGTATAATGGATGGCAAAAAGGGTATTATTTTTGGTGTTTCAAACAAACACGGCATTGCAAATGCAATAGCGGAACAAATCTACTCGGCCGGCGGCGAGCTTGCTTTTACATACGCTAATGAAGCCATGGAAAAACGCGTAAGACCCATAGCGCAGGAAATGAACGCTAAAATCT
Organism: Candidatus Gastranaerophilales bacterium; assembly: GCA_944324405.1. Taxonomy (GTDB): domain Bacteria; phylum Cyanobacteriota; class Vampirovibrionia; order Gastranaerophilales; family Gastranaerophilaceae; genus Galligastranaerophilus. The sequence goes on from CALUWF010000008.1 coordinate 57,098, forward strand.
GCCTTGAATGTGACGTTACAAAAGAAGAAGATGTCAAAAAAGTATTTGATGAGTATCAAAAAACATACGACAGGCTTGATTTTGTCATCCACGCCGTTGCTTTTGCAAATAAAGAAGACCTTTTAGGCGATTTTTATACCACAAGCCGCGAAGGCTGGGATCTTGCAATGCATGTAAGCGCCTATTCGCTTTTAACTCTTACAAAATATGCTAAACCTCAAATGGAAAAAACAGGCGGCGGCTCAATTATTGCACTTACATATCTCGGCTCGACACATGCCGTCGCAAATTACAATATTATGGGCGTTGCAAAAGCTGCTCTTGAATCTTCAATGAGATATATTGCAATGGATTTAGGAAAATACAACATCCGCTGCAACTGCTTATCGGCAGGCCCGGTTAAAACCCTTGCCGCAAAAGGCATCGGCGGTTTTGATAAAATGCTTAAATTTAATTCGCTTAAAGCTCCGCTTAATCGCACTCCGGCTCTTGAAGATGTCGGCAAAGCAGGTTTGTATTTAGTGTCCGACCTCTCATCAGGCGTAACAGGACAGGTACATTTCGTAGACTGCGGCGCTTCAAGCGTGTTTGCCTCCCTCGACGAAATGGAATGCGTAAGCCGGGGTGAGCCTTAAGGGCTTGCGATGAGCAAGACCGCAAGGCTCAACTATCGATAGGCGACGTAGGAGCGCAAGGGCAAAGCCCTGAGCACCACAGGAGCAATGCGTAAGCCAGAGTGAAGCGAAGCTTGAAGGCTAGTGCGACTGCACAGCCTGAAAGCAAGCGACCGACAGGATGTGAGAGCGTGACGGTTTTGCGAAGGCAAAAGCGGACAGCTCGACACTGGACTA
>CALUWF010000009.1 GCA_944324405.1 Candidatus Gastranaerophilales bacterium
TAACGCGGCAAATCAACTTATTTAATTTTCAAATCCTTGTTAGCTCAGTTGGTGAATTTTCATATATTCTTGTTTCGCTTCACTCAACAAGGGCTAACGCGGCAAATCAACTTATTTAATTTTCAAATCCTTGTTAGCTCAGTTGGTGAATTTTCATATATTCTTGTTTCGTTTCACTCAACAAGGGCTAACGCGGCAAATCAATTTATTTAATTTTCAAATCCTGCTAATCATTTGCAGCAACTCGAACATGCAAAAACCATGAGCCAGTAAAATTATAATACCAATTCAAGCTCACAAGTCAATATAAATATTTATTTTTAATCTTCTTTATGCTAATATATTTCAAACAAAGGAGGTTTTATGAAAATTAACAGTATATCGGGCAATGCTTTTGGATCAAAAGTAAAAGTTATTGACAATTTTTATCGCAATCCCGCAGACTGCCTCAACAATGGAGATGCATCAGTTTTAAAAAGAGCTCTCAGAAAATTGGAACAAAATGAGCGTGATGATACCGTAAAAGTTTTCATGTTAGATGATGATATAGGAATTAAGGTAGAAACAGAAATTAAAGGTGTACGCTACGAAGGCAGGAGCATAGTACCTACTTTTTACAAAGATTTAAAAATCGAAGATATAAACGAAGCGTACGCAACTGCTTTTAGAGAAGCCGAAAGCAGGCAAACGCGCGCAAAAAAAGGGCGTCTTGATGAATTTGTATAGCTAATTTTCCAATAAAACCTTTATTGCCTCGCCGTTTTGGTGCATTTCAAGCGCACGTTTTGCATATTTCATCGGCAGCGTTTTTGTTATTAATTTTTCAACATCAACCTGCCCGCTTGAAATAAGCTCCAGCGCCTGCCTGAAGTATTTCGGCGTATGGTGGAACACGCTTATAATATTAACTTCATCATAATGCAATCTGCGCGTGTCAATGTTGACGCTTGTTCCGGATGAACAGCCGCCAAAAAGATGTACTATACCCCCTCGGCGCACAAGTGCAAACATTCTCTCCCAAATCTCGGGCAAACCTACGCACTCAATAGCCACATCAAGCCCCCTGCCTTCTTCCGTCATTGTCATAATAAGGTCTTTGGGGTCGGGATATTTTTTTAAATCAATAACTTCATCAGCCTGCGCAAACTCACGCGCCATTTTTAATTTCAGCGGATTTCTGCCCATGGCTATTACCTTTGCGCCCTTTAACTTTGCAAGGCGCGCGAACATAAGCCCTATTGGACCAATGCCCACTATTCCGACCGTGTCGCCCTTTTGAATAGGTGTCCTTGCAATGCCGTGCACCACATTTGCAAGAGGCTCGCAAAAAACAGCCCTTCTAAACGATACATCATCAGGTATTATCAAAAGATTTTTTTCGACAATCCTTCTTGGGATGGTTATATACTGCGCATACGCCCCGTTTAACAGGTTCAAATTCTCGCACAAATTTTCTTCTCCGCGCCTGCAAAAGAAGCACTCCCCGCATGGGGCGGAGTTTGCGGCAACAACCCTGTCGCCGACTTTAAAATTTTCAACCCCTTCGCCTAACTGTACAATAGTTCCCGCAAATTCATGCCCGAAACCCGAGGGTGTTTTTTTAATTAATACGGGGTGTCCGCGCCTTAAGGTTTTAACATCCGTCCCGCAGGTCAGAGCAGCCTCGACTTTAACCAGAACTTCGCCCTCATCAGGCATTTTAACACTGACTTCCTCATAGCGTATGTCTTTTGGACCGTAATATCTTATAGCTTTCATTTTCATATTTTTATATACGCCTTAAAAATCTTTCCGCAAATACTATCTTCAATCGCGCGCGGCAAATTGTCAAGCGAATAAATCGTTGTAGTATCGCTGACATTGACCTTTTTATTGCACAAAAAATCGTAAGATATCTTATAATCCTCAACAGAGGGCGAATAGCTTGCTATTACGCTTAATTCGCGATAATAGATATCATTATTCCTGTATCCCGAATCATTTTCAACGGAAGAAAAAACTATTATCTTTCCGCCGTTCCTTACATACTCAAGTGCCGTGTCAATTGCTTTTGATGAGCCGGATGTCATAAAAATGCAGTCATAGCTGTCTTTTTTAAATTCAACGCCGTATTTTTTTGCAAAGTCTGTTCTGCCTTTGTTTATATCATAGCCAAAAGCCTTTACACCAAAGGCTTTTAGAGCCTCAGCCGTAATTAAGCCGATTGAGCCGAGCCCTATTACAAGAGAATTTGATTTTGAATTATCAGAGTCAAGCGTATAGCCCGCGCGCCTTATTGCCCGAATAACGCACGCCAGGGGCTCAAGGTATGCAATTTCCTGATATTCAAGATTTTTTGGAACGCTGTATACCGTATATTTAAGGTGATTTTCGTCTACTTTTATAAATTCCGAAAATCCGCACGGCTCAATGTTTGATTTTTTAAACGTTTCACACATGGAATACGCGCCAATCCTGCAATAATCACAGTTAAAACAGGGGTAATGATGCCCGAGCGCTACTATGTCGCCTTTTTTAAAATCCGTATCCGTATTAATCTCAACAATTTGCCCCACGACCTCATGCCCGAGCTTTATACTGCTTTCGTCTTTTGGTGTTGCGTGTTTTATTTTTACGATATCCGAGCCGCAAAGCCCGCAGCCAAAGACTTTTATTATCGCCCCTTTTGAATTGAGCCGGGGTTTTTCGACATCTGTAATTACAACTTTTGAATTTATTAATTTTGCGCTTTTCATTATTCACCTACGGAGTCATCGGCGGCACAACAACGGTATTTGAGCCCTGCTCGCTTACCCCGAAAGTCGCCTGCTGCTCAATGCCTCTCATTTTAAAGCTGCTTAGAAAAATACTTATAAACATTAGCACAAAAGCTACGATTAAAGTAAATTCAATAATAGATTGAGCTTGTTTCATACTTGAATTATACTACAATTATGCACGACAATGAAGTAAAACAAAATATTTTTAAATGCTCCCGCTGCGGGCTTTGCCAGGGGGTCTGCCCTGTTTTTGAAGAAATTAAAAACGAAAACTCAACGGCGCGCGGCAAGCTTATGCAAATTTGGGGGCTGAAAAATGGCGATTTAAAATTAAACCGAAAAATTTTACAAAGTCTTGATTTATGCTTAAACTGTGAAAAATGTAAGCTTAACTGCCCCTCAGGAGTAGATACGACAGGCGTTTTTTGCAGTGAGAAAAAACTGGGCACTTTTGGAAAAATTATAACAAGCGATTTTGTTTTTAAGCTTAAAATGTCAGCTCTTAAAGCTTTTTCGCTTCTAAAGAAAAAACCGAAATACGCCAAAAACTCAAAAATTCTCTATTTTGAAGGCTGCATTGCAAAAGAATTAAAAAACAAATTTGAAATAAAAGGGGTAAAAATTCAAAACGGGAATTTCTTGTGCTGCGCGCTTCCCTACCTTACCAAGGGAAGATTGGATATTTATGAAAAATACGCACGCTACAATGAAAAAATAATAGAAAGCGCAGACCTTGTTGTTTTTGACTGTGCCACCTGTTTAAGCGCAGTTAAAAATTATCCTTTTAAAAACCCGAAAAACAAGGAAAAACTCGTTTTCTACACTGATTTTTATAAAAAATTTAATCTGCAAAGCAAAGAAAATCTAAAAGTAACTTTTCATATGCCATGCCACCTTGAAAGTGCGGGCAAAAGCCTTGGCGAAATTGAGGAAATACTTTCGTCAATAAAAAATGTAAATTACGTAAGACTTAACAATCCTCAGGCCTGCTGCGGATTTGGCGGAGATTTTTTCATTCGCCACCCTAAAATTGCCTTCTCGCTTTCCCTAAAAAAAGGTCTGGATATAATTAAAAGCAACGCTGATATTGCCCTGACCTCTTGTCCTACCTGTCTTTGGAGCCTTAATTTTTCACTTTTTATGTGTAAATTGCTCTACAGGTACAAAAAAATACCAAAAGTGCTTAATATGGCTGAATTTTTAAACAGATGCGAAATAATTGCCAAAAATCAGCAGCCGTCAATAATAAAGGCGTCAAAAGAAGAAAAAGAACTAGTCAAGGTGTAGATAGGTGTGCATAATCCAGACAATTTTGTCAAAATGATTTATGATACACACAACCACAAGCGAAACAACAAGCCCGATTAGCGCTTTTGTAAAGTCTTTTGCAACGTGTTTATAAACTTTTTTCTGCGTTTCAAACCTTAATCTGTTATACATTGCAATTTCTCTGCCGGCTAAAAGTCCCAAAAACACCCAGGTAGTAGACATCGGGATATTATTTACGTTTTGAAAATAAAGAAGAATAGAGGCATAAGTTATATCTATTATAGTTGCAGATCGCACATCCTGGGTATTCGTTTTTAATTTCACGATATTTTGAATTTCCCCGCCTCTTTTATACACGACCCAGGCTAAAAATGTTGCAAATATACACAGCGTTGTAAACATCTGAGCAAAATCAAGCTTTCTTGGCAGATAAACATATAGATTTGCCGCATCCTGCATAAGCCACATTGACCATAAATAAGCAGTTGCGCTCCACTTTGCCGCATACCACCATTTGGATATCTTTTTATCTTTTGTATATAAAAATCTTTTTTCAAGCGGGCGTGAAATTATAAAATATAAAACTATTGAAATGCTAAATGCCAAAATATAACCTATGAAAGATTTTGTAAGCATAAGGCTTATAACAGTGCCGGAAGAAAAAATGCTTAATATTAAAAAAGCCGTTGCAACAGGGATACCTTTTTTTGTTAAATATATAAGAATAACGGGCGGAAGGACATGCCACCAGTAAAATTGCCCCGCAAAAGGAATTCTGTCCAGCCTGCCAAAAGCCATATCGCCGTCATTAAAATACCAGCCGCAAAAGAAAGTTATGACAAGCACGGTTGTTGCAAAAAGCCATATTATCCATGCCGGCTTTTCTCTTGTTGTGCTTAAAAATGTACCGAGTGTCTGAATAACATCATTTGAAACGCACGAGTATAGAGAGAGGCAAAAGCCCAGTATCATATAGATTTCATTAAGTGAGATTATATTTGTCATACTTCACCAAGATTATTTTATCAAAAAAGTTATTAAAACCAATATTAAGTTTATATAAATTTTTCCTAATGTGTAGAAAATACACTTGCATTTTGAATTTTTTTGTTTTAAAATTTTATTGTGAAATAAATCACGAATAAAAATCGGAGACAAAAGTGTTTTTTAAATTTATTTCAAATAAAAGACAAACTCAAAAAGAGCTATGTAATAAGGAGAACAAAATGACACAAGAAAACATGGAACTCGAAAAGGTTCAAAACGAAGAACCTCGTCGGCCGGTTACAAGCGCTGAAGATTTAGACCAGGTTATCGAAAGGGCAAAGGCTGCACAGAGAATTTTTGCAACCTACAGCCAGGAACAGGTCGATAAAATCTTTAGAGCCGCAGCACTTGCCGCAAACAAAGCAAGAATTCCTCTTGCTAAAATGGCGCATGAAGAATCAGGCATGGGTATTGTTGAAGATAAAGTTATTAAAAACCACTTTGCTTCGGAATACATCTACCACAAATACAAAGATTCCAAAACTTGCGGTATTATTGAAGAAGACAAAGTTAACGGCATTAAAAAAGTTGCAGAACCTATCGGTGTTTTAGCAGGTATCGTACCTACCACAAACCCTACTTCTACAGCTATTTTTAAATCATTAATCGCTCTTAAAACAAGAAACGCTATTGTTTTCTCACCCCACCCGAGAGCTAAAAAAGCAACAATTAAAGCCGCTCAAATAGTTTTGGATGCAGCAGTTGCAGCAGGTGCCCCCAGAGATATTATCGGCTGGGTAGACGAACCTTCGGTTGAATTATCCAACCAATTGATGCACCACCCGAAAATTGATATGATTTTAGCAACAGGCGGCCCGGGCATGGTTAAAGCCGCATATTCATCAGGCAAACCCGCACTTGGCGTAGGCCCCGGCAACACTCCCGCTATCATTGATGAAACAGCCAATATTAAAATGGCGGTTTCTTCCATTCTTTTGTCAAAAACATTTGATAACGGCGTTGTTTGCGCGTCTGAACAGGCAGTTATTGCAATAGACAGCGTTTATGAAGAAATTAAAAACGAATTTATGTACAGAGGTGCATACTTCTGTAATGAAGAACAAAAACAGGCACTGAGAAACACGATGTTCCCCGAAGGCAGATTAAACGCTGCAATCGTCGGTCAAAGCGCTCATAAAATTGCTCAGATGGCGGGTTTTGAAGTTCCCGAAGATGCAAAAGTTTTAATCGGTGAAGTCAGCGACTACTCAATGGATGAACCTTTTGCGCATGAAAAATTGTCACCCGTGCTTGCAATGTACAGAGCCTGCGATTTTGATGACGCGGTAAACATCGCATTCACACTTGTTGATGCAGGCGGCGCAGGTCACACATCCGTTTTATACACCGATGAAAGAAAAAGAGAAAGAATTGACAAATTCGCAAAAACCCTGCACACAGGCAGAATTCTAATCAACTCGCCCGCTTCTCAAGGTGCAATCGGCGACATTTACAACTTCAGACTAGACCCGACACTTACAATCGGCTGCGGTTCATGGGGCGGCAACGCAGTAAGCGAAAACGTTGGTATTAAACACTTATTAAACTACAAAACAGTAGCCGAAAGGAGAGAAAACATGCTATGGTTTAAAGTTCCGCCGAAAGTATACTTCAAACGCGGCGCAACCGATTTGGCACTTCGTGAATTAAAAGGCAGACAAAGAGCATTTATCGTTACGGACAGATACTTATTCGACTCAGGCACTGTTTACAACGTTACAAAAGTGTTGGAAGAAATCGGCGTAGATTTCCAAATCTTCTTTGATGTTAAACCCGACCCGACACTATCTACAATCAACGAAGCTATGCAGATGGTTAACGTATACAAACCGGATGTAATAATAGCGCTTGGCGGCGGCTCGCCGATTGACGCGGCTAAAGTTATCTGGTTAATGTATGAACAGCCCGAAACAGTATTTGATGATGTTGCAATGAGATTTATGGATATCAGAAAGAGAATTTGCGACCTTCCGGATCTTGGCAAAAAAGCCACAATGGTTGCAATTCCGACAACATCAGGTACGGGTTCCGAAGTTACACCGTTTGCGGTTATCACGGATGACAAAACCCACATCAAATATCCTCTTGCAGATTACGCACTAACACCCGATATGGCAATTATCGACCCGAATTTCGTAGATTCTATGCCTAAAGGTCTTTGCGCCGCATCAGGTATCGATGCACTGAGCCACGCACTGGAAGCTTACGCAAGCTCAATGGCAACAAACTTCACAAACTCACCCGCCCTTGAAGCTGCTAAGTTAATATTCAGATACTTACCGCGTTCATACAAAAACGGCAAAGATGACCCGATTGCAAGAGAAAAAATCCACTATGCATCAGCTCTTGCAGGTATGGCATTTGCTAACGCATTCCTCGGTGTATGCCACTCAATGGCTCACAAACTGGGTGCAGCATTTAACATTCCTCACGGTATTGCAAACGCAATGCTCTTAAATCAGGTAATTCGTTTCAACTCTAACGACTGCCCGAGAAAACAAGCAGCATTCCCGCAGTACAAATTCCCCAATGCCAAAGCTAAATATGCGCAAGTTGCAGATAACTTGGGACTTGGCGGAAACAGCGATGATGAAAAAGTTGAACTGCTGTTAAATGCGGTAACAAACCTCAAGAAAGAACTTGATATACCGCTTTCAATAAGAGAATTAGGTGTCAGCGAAGATGAGTTCTATGCTAAATTAGACGAACTTGTTGAACTTGCATTTGACGACCAATGTACAGGTGCAAACCCTGCATATCCTCTTATGAAAGAAATCAGAGAAATGTACATCAAAGCCTACAACGGCGAAGTGTAGTAAAACTTATACCGGATGGCAATATGCCATCCGGTATTTTTTAAAATTATGGATAAAAAAATTTCAGACAATACAATTAATCGCCTTACCCTTTATCACTGCATTTTAAGTGATTTTTTGTCGTCGGGAGAAAGCACTATAACATCCGTTCAGATTGCAAACCTTCTAAAAATTGACGATTCGCAGGTAAGAAAAGATATTTCACTGCTTAAAAACAGCGGCAAGTCGCGCGTCGGCTATATTATTGCCGACTTAAAGAAAGCAATAGAGGGCACTCTTGGTTTTTCGCACCCGAAAAACGCTTTTATTGTGGGTGCGGGAAATTTGGGGCTTGCCCTTGCAAAATACGACAATTTTCTAAACTACGGCTTAAATGTTCTTGCGCTTTTTGATAATGACACCTTAAAGGTCGGTGCAACCATTAACAAAAAAGAAGTTTATCACATCTCAAAACTTCCAGAACTCGCGCAGGAAATGGGAGTTCAAATGGTGCTTTTAACCGTCCCCAGAAGTGCTGCCCAAAAAACCGCAGACTTTCTTGTAAATTCAAACATAAAATATATTTGGAATTTTTCCCCGTCAGTTCTTAATGTCCCTGAAGGTGTTGAAATTTGGAACGAAAACCTCATGGGGAATTTTTTACATTTCTCCTATAAAATTTCTAACTGAAAATTGAATTAAAATAGCTGTCATAATCAGTCAGAGAATCAAGGTTTATACAAGACTCATCAGCAATTGACTCGCTCAATTGATTTCTCAAATCTTCTATTGTTTGATTTGATGAATTATATGCCGCGGATGAATTAGCGCCGGAGTCGCCGCCAATATTATAATAAGGATCAAACATTGATGTATCGTAAGAAGGTTCACCTGAGCTGAAATCATAATTAAAGTTAAAATAAGGATCAGTCCAGCTGCTTGACTGGGAGCTTTCCTCACCATCCGATTCACCCGTTTGTTTTTTAAAATTATCTATTACATCATCATAGCTGCATGTATTATCATAAATTGAACCTATATTATAATAATTTTCAAACATATTATAAGCGGGCTCGAAATTACCCGCATTAGAGTCTAAATCCCAATATTTTTCAAGGTAGCCGTTATTTGCAAAAGGTTTTGCATCTTCCAGTGCAACCGGATCAGGCTGAAACCAGAAGCCTTGAAGACTGTATGAGCCGTAATCTGACATAAACTCCCTCCTTGTGTATATTTAAATAAAAACATTTTGCATAAAAAAATTGCGCACAAAAAAACTCTTTGGATTTTTAGATAAAATCCAAAGAGTTTTTTAAAAATGTTTAAAGCTTATAATGCTTTTTTAACTTTTCCTGCTCTAATGCAAGAAGAACAAGCTTTTACCCTTTTAACAACGCCGTTGATTTCAGCCTTAACCGTATGAAGGTTAGGGAGCTGTCTGTGTACGTGTTGTTTATGAGAAAAGGAAATTTTAGCCGCTTTGATGGATTTTTTTCCGCAAATTTCGCATACGATTGACATTTGTTCATCCTTTCAAGTGATAGTGTCTTATTTTAATAATAAAATAAAAACAGATAAAATCAAGCAATTTTTACTGCTGGTAAATCCAGACGTCGAAATTTTCCGCTCTAAACTTTGAGGCAACCTGCTTTGCAATGCTTAAATCCTGATAAGAGCCAACTTGCAGCGCATAAATGTCACCGACTTTTCGAATAAAAGGGGTTGCACCCCTATTGACTTCTCTTACCGAATCCTGTGCCGCGCGTGCATCTTCAAAAGTTGCATATTTACCGATTAATACTTTTGAATATGCTGCAATATCAGGCTCGTTTTGTTTTGTTTCAACACCGCCGATGTCCTCCGGTTTTTTAGTATCGATTACGCTTTCGCTCGCTGCGGGCTCCTCGTCAATTTTTCCCTCTTCTTTTATTTTGGCATACTGCTCAAGGTCAATTACTTCGTTGTTTTCTTTTTCACTGGATATTATTTTTGCCTCATTAGGTGCGTTTTCTTCAAGCTGTATTAGCTTTAAACGCTTGTCAATCAATCTTTTTGCATCATTGCCAAAACCTTGCGATAAAATGGAATCATCCGCCTGTCTTGAAGCAGTGTCAATATTTCTTCCGTATTCAATGTCAATCCTTGTGGCATATCTTTTTGCAACCTGCACAACAAGAGCAAAAATAACAGAGAATGTAATAATAAAAATCCAAAAAGCAACACGGAATTTTGACATACGCCTTTTGTATTCCTGATGCGGATTTATTTTACTTTTTTTGTATGTAAGATAATCAGGAGAATTCATACTCATTTATTCAACTACACCTCTTACCTTACTTTTTGCCATACTTATACTTTCGCACTCCGCGCAGAAAGCATTCATAATATCTTTTGCCAATTCTTCAATATTTTCAATGCCCAACTCGTTTAATGATGATACCTCAATGGGCGCACCTTCTCCTATAATATTTAAAGCGGTATGAACAAGACTTGAAGTAATCGATTTTGTCGCAATTGAAACCGAGAGTTTTTTTCCTTTAAAAAATAAATCATCTCCGCTTCTTTGAAGGTTTATTCCTCTTTTTTCCAGTGCTTCTTTGATTATTGAAACAAAAAGCCTCTGGCACCATATCATTTCATCAAGAGATACACCAAAACGCTCTATTATAAAATTAAGCATTTTCTTGGAATAAATGGGCTCATTATTAATAACATCTTCAATGTCAACCATCTCACCGATATTGACTTCAACTTCTCCTGCAAAAGCAACTATCGCATCACCTTGTATGTGAAAATTTTTATAAATCCAGTGAGGTGAAAGCTCCCTGCCAGTATATTTAATTTCTCTATCAATAAATAAACTTTTCATACCCACAATTAAATTTTGGGTTAAAAAAAGAGTTTTAGCAAGTCTTTGTTAACACTTTTTAAAACAGCATTTCTTAAACGCTTGCAAGACTCGCATTTTCCGCAATGTTTCGCTCCGTTTTGAGCGGAAAAATTGTAACAACTTTTTACATACTTCAAGGGTGCATTTTTTTCTACTGCCAGGTTAATTATTTCATATTTTTCCAAATCTTTAAGCGGAGCAAACATTTTTGGTTTTTTAAGCGTAGAAAATTCAAAAAAATCATCGGCTCTTTTTAAAAACTCTACACTGTTATCACTAAAAGTACCGGCCTCTTCTTTATTTGCACCGATAATTATGTAATCAAAACCAAACGCATCAGCATAGCTTGCGGCAATATTTAAAAACAAGCCGTTGCGGTTGGGCACCCAAACAGCATTTGCACTTGCTTTATCAAGTTTTTCAAATTCAAGATTTTTATTTATATCCACAAGTGCATTATTTGTAATTTCACCAAGAAAAGGTAATTTTATGACTTTGTGTTCAATTCTATAAAACCGTGCAATCTCGCCTGCCGCAATAATTTCATCCTGTGCTGCGCGTTGAGAATAATCAAACGTAAGTGCAAGTTCAACATCGCAGTAATCATACGCCGCAGCGAGGCTTACAAGGCTGTCTAAGCCGCCGGAGAGAAGAATTATACCTTTTTTATTGCTCATCTTCATCTTCTTCCGTTTCAAAAAGCACTTTTTGCGCTTCTTCTCTGCAATCATCGCTTAGAGTATCATCCGATAGAATTCTTATCAGCTCGTCGCGCCCTTCAATATTATATAGCGCCACTACCGCATTTTTTCTGACTTCACGGTCAGAATCGTAGAGCATTTTGCGAATTAAGTCTGCTGCTTCGTCAATTTCCGAATTCATAATTGATTCCATTGCATTAATTCTTACCTGCGCAGATTGGTCATCAAGCGCTTCAATTAAAGCATTTAACGCTCTTTTGTTTCCGGAAAAATCAATCCTGTTGAGTGCTTCAATAATGCGTTCTTTTAAAAAAGTAAACTTATTTAAAAAGCTCTTTTTAGCCTCCAAAATTCCGACAAAAGCATCAAGCGCACGCTTATCGCCAATCATTCCGAGTGCAAGTGCGGCCGATTCGCGCACATATACGGATTTTTCATTTTCATCGGATACAACGTCAATCAAAGACTCAACGGCATTTTTATCGCCGATTTTGCCCAGTGCCTCAGCTGCCGCAAGGCGCAATTTGTAATTTCCGGTTTTATCATTCAAGCAATACAAGAGAACCGGTACCGCTTTTACATCTTTATAATTTGAAATTGCCTTTATGCACAAAACCTTAAGGTTTACATACTCGCCGGCATCCGTGAAATCTTTTTTATCACAGTCCATAATGAAATCTATTAAATCATCCAGATTTCGAGGGTGCCTTAATTTGTCGGTTTCTTTTATAAGTTTTTGTAAAAAATTAGGGGCCTTAATCTCCCCCAAAAGTTTAGAATAAATTTCAGACAGTTCATCTTTACCGTATTCACCTTTTAATCCGGCAAAAATGGCTTCAAAGTTATCCTGAGATTTTTTAATCTCATCTTTGATTTCAAAGACGATTTCACCCGATAACTTCTTTTCGCTCATCAAACGACCTGACATCATAACCTACCTATAGTATAAATGAGAAATTTTAAAATACAATATGCGGCTTATAAAATTTATGTTAAAATTTGAATATGCCGACACTTGACGATTTAAAACAAATTAAAGAACTTTTATACCAAAAAGAAGAAGGGCTTTCTCCTTTTGCGCAAAAATCGAAAGAAAGCCGCGGAAGAAATAAAAAAGAAGAAAACGACGACCCTTTCAGAACTGAATTTCAAATTGATAAAGACAGAATTATAAATTCTAAAGCCTTCAGACGCCTTAAGAGGAAAACTCAAGTTTTTTACACCCCCAAAAACGACCATTTAAGAACCCGCCTTACCCATACTCTTGAAGTATCTCAAATTTCAAGAACTTTAGCCTGCATTTTAAATCTTAATGAAGATTTAACCGAAGCAATTGCGCTCGGACATGATTTAGGGCATGCTCCCTTTGGGCACAGCGGCGAAGAAGCCCTTATGAAAATAACAAAAAACGGATTTAAACACAATGTCCATGGAATACGAGTCGTTGAAGTAATTGAAGGATTAAATCTTACAAAAGAAACACTGGACGGGATTTTAAACCATACAGGAATTGGAAAACCATATACCCTTGAAGGACAGATTGTAAAAATAGCGGACAGAATTGCATATTTAAACCACGATATAGAAGATGCCATAAGAGAAGATGTAATAAAAGAGGGCGATATTCCAAAAGAATTTCGTGAATATTTCGGCAAGACAAAATCAGAGCGCATAAATACGGTTATTAAAGATATGTATTTAAACAGTGTAAATCAAAACGAAATAAAAATGTCCGAGATTTGTGTAAACTTTTTAAACAATTTAAGAAGCTGGATGTTTAAAAATGTTTATTTTAGTGATAAAACAAAGCAGGAAGAGTACAAAATCAAAAAAATAGTATCGGAACTGTTTAAGTATTACAAAAATCTTCACGGCGAAGTGGAAGCAATTGACTACGTAGCAGGCATGAGCGACCAGTTTGCAATCGCGGCGCACAAGGAAATATGTCAGAAATAACTTACGGCGAGGCAGTAGAACAAATTAAAAACAGGCTTGATATTGTGGATGTAATTTCAAAATATGTTGTTTTGAAAAAATCAGGCCACAATTACAGCGGTCTGTGCCCCTTTCATAATGAAAAAACCCCATCTTTTGTAGTCACGCCCTCAAGGCAAATTTTTAAATGTTTTGGCTGCGGCGAAGGCGGCGATGTCATTGCTTTTTTAATGAAAATAAACAACCAAAACTTTAAAGAAGTTATCGAAGAGCAGGCGGCAGCACTCGGTATTGAACTGCCAAGGGGCTCTAAAGACTCATCATCAAAATTTAAACAGGAAAAAGAACGCCTTTTGGGTGCGATGGATGAGGCCATGAAATTTTATCACAAGAAACTTCTTGAAAATGAAGGCGCTCTTAAATACCTTGAAAAAAGAGGGGTTAAGGAACTTGCCATAGGTAAATTTTTCCTGGGCCTTGCACCTAATTCAAATTTTGAACTTAAAGAGCATTTAAGGCAAAAAGGCTATACAAACGATGAAATGTATAAAGCGGGACTTTTATATGAAAAAAACGGCGATTTCTTGGACAGATTTAAAAACCGCATAATCATCCCCATAATGGATATTAATTCAAATACGATTGCCTTTGGTGCACGCGCAATTATGGAAGGGCAAAACCCAAAATATTTAAATTCGCCCGATTCTTCAATCTATAATAAAAGCTCTGTGCTTTTCGGGCTTAATCGCGCAAAGGATTACATTAAACAAGAAGACAGCGCAATTATTATGGAAGGCTATTTTGATGTAATATCGGCTCATGTCGCAGGTGTACAAAACGCTGTTGCTTCCTGCGGAACAGCTCT
This sequence comes from Candidatus Gastranaerophilales bacterium, assembly GCA_944324405.1. GTDB lineage: Bacteria > Cyanobacteriota > Vampirovibrionia > Gastranaerophilales > Gastranaerophilaceae > Galligastranaerophilus. Next base: position 14,262 of record CALUWF010000009.1, read on the forward strand.
TACGCATCAGCATATAAAACTAATTGCGCGCTACAGCCCCTCAAGGAAAATTTATCTCGCTTTTGACTCTGATAACGCCGGACAAAAGGCAACAAAAGCAGGTGCGGAAGTTATAAAAAACATTTTCTCAAACCTGGGTGATATTAAACAATACGACTCAAGCTACGGAGAAAATACAGACTCTGTCTGTGAAATACGCGTGGTATCGCAAGTCGGCGGCAAAGACCCGGATGAATTTATAAGAGAATTCGGCGCGGACGAGTATAAAAAACACATTCAAAATGCTCCTTTATTTCTTGACTACAGGTTAAATAAAACCCTTGAAGAAATAAATACCGCAGATATTACACCGCTTCAAAAAAGCGAAGCGGTACAGCAAATAGCCGATATTTTGTCGGAAATTCAAAATCCCGTAATTTTATCCGAATATATTAAAAACACATCTTTTAAATTAGACCTTGAAGAAGAAATACTTAAAACACAGGTGCAAAAATCAAAATATAAAAACACCACTCTTGAACAAATACAAAACATCCCTGATACACTGCCCGCGCGACATGTTTCAAAGGATTTAAATACAAGATACACTCTTATGGAAAATAATCTCATCAAACTGGCCTTTGCTGCAAACACTCCGGAAAAGAAAAATTTTTATATCCATGCCATAAATAACTACAAAGCACGCGATACAGCAAACGGCGAAATTATTGCAGCTATTGACAAAGAGCTCAATGAGATAAATAATATTGATGAACTGGCAAAAAAAATCTTTTGCGCGTTTTACAATAATACGGACATACAACAAAAACTTTCAGATGAAATATTCTCTTCAACACAATATGAAAATCTTGACTTTGAAAACTATATACAAGCCGTTAACGAAACTTTTGACCGGCTAAAAAGCATAAACGACAAGCTTAAAAAAAATGAGTTCAGGCAAAAAATAAAAGACAAAAGCCTGAGCGAAAATGAGAAGCTTAAACTACTTTTCAAACAATTTGAAGCAAACAGAATGGAGACACTTTAATGAGCAGAAAAAGAAATTCCGATGATTCAGTTATAAGCGTGGTTGATAAAAGCACGGATATGATAGGTGATGACGGGTATTTTGACTCGACAGGACTTGAAACCGATAATATCAGTAATATTATCGGCAATCATGACGTAAATCCGATGGACACCGGTATCTCCGGCGGCTTTTTTGATAAAGTCGACGAGGAAGACTCGCAAGACGAAGACATTACGCCTCCGCGCGGAATTTCTGTTGATGACCCTGTCAGAATGTATTTAAGAGAAATCGGAAGAATTAAGCTCTTGACGGCAGATGAAGAAATTGATCTTGCAAGAAAAATCGTAGCAGGCGGCGCGCCCGGTGCAGTTGCAAAAAGAAAACTCGTGCAGGCAAACTTACGTCTAGTTGTTTCAATTGCAAAAAAATACGTAGGACGCGGCATGCTCTTTTTGGATTTAATTCAGGAAGGCAATTTAGGCCTTATTCGTGCCGCAGAAAAATTTGACCATGAAAGAGGCTATAAATTTTCAACCTATGCAACCTGGTGGATAAGACAGGCAATTACGCGTGCTATTGCCGATCAGGCAAGGACAATAAGAATTCCTGTCCATATGGTTGAAACAATCAATAAACTTAAAAAAGTTACAAGAAAACTTGCCCAGGAACTTGCAAGAAAACCGACCGAAGAGGAATTATCGGTTGAGATGGGCATTTCAATAAATAAATTAAGAGAAATCATTAAAGTAGCTCAAGAGCCCCTCTCTCTTGAAACCCCGATAGGCAAAGAGGAAGACTCCCGCCTTGGCGATTTTATAGAAGATAAAGACGCTGATGCGCCTGTAAAAACAGTAGCACATGAACTTTTAAGAGAAGATTTGGCAGAAGTTTTAGGAAGCCTGTCTGCCCGCGAAAGAGATGTTTTAAGACTGCGTTTCGGTATGGATGATGGCAGACAAAGAACCCTTGAAGAAGTCGGACAGCTCTTTGGCGTGACACGTGAACGTATCAGACAAATAGAAGCTAAGGCTTTAAGAAAATTAAGACATCCGAACCGTTCAAAAAGATTAAAAGAATACATTGAGGTTTAACATTTAAGGCAGGCTGAGCACCTGCCTTAATATTTATTTACAAAAAAGTCAATTTTTTTCTCTCAATTTTTTTTATTATTTCAAGAGATTAAAAATAAGAGAGGAATTTTTCATGTCTACCAACGGTATTTACGGACAAATGCAAACTTGGCTTCAAACGCACGGCGAAAATATGGAAACATATTCAAGCACCCTGAGCGGAATTGACAGTGAACTGGACAAAATAAACAAAGAACTTCAAGGTGAACTCACTCAAAAAGAAGCGCGCGAATTATCCCAGCGTTTGAATGAACTTGAAGTAGAATATCTGCAAGCGGAACTTGATTACCTTAACGAAACAAAAGAAGCCGGCAAATACTTTGATTTTATGGAAGGCAACTATGATATAAGCGATGCAGAAACATTTATACCTGCCTATGCCGAACAAACAGGTAAACTCGCACAGGGCGATATGGATGCCTGGGAACAAGACGGCAAAGAAGGTGTAAGTCTTGAAGAATACACTCTTGGACAGCTCGGCTCAAAAGAAGACAGTGCTCTTAGCAAAGAAGAATACAGCGCAGCTTCAAAATATGCCAAAGAAACATTTGAAGGAATAGACATTAACGGCAACGGTACTCTTGAAAAAAATGAATTGCAAGGCTTTTATGCAGCACTTGATAACGCAGACGGTTCTGTAAACGGAAAAATCGACATTGACTCAACCGGTGTTGATTTCACTTCCAAAAAATTCCAGGACAACATAAAAAGTTTCCAAAAATATCTTGAAGAATAAAGTTTTCTATGCCGCCCTTTACGGGCGGTTTTTGTGCTTATTTTATGCCGCCCTTAAAAAGGCGGCATTTTATATTGTAAAGTTATGTAACAAAGTAAAAACTTTTTGAAATATCAAAATTATATACGTTTTATATAATATGTAAGCAAGAAAAAGGTAGCACCATGAACTATACAATACAAAGCGGCGATTCACTCTGGGGCATAGCAACTCAACAATGCGGTGCAAAAAGCATAGCACAAATCCAATCAATGATAAATCAAATAGTAAGCCTCAATAATCTGGGCAGCCAAAATGCCACAATATTCTCGGGTGTAACCCTTAAATTGCCGAGCGATATTTTTGAAATGACAGGCAGCAAAACTTCAGAAGATAAAAACAACACAAACGATGAAAACCTTGCACAATCTAATCAACAAACAACGCTTGTCTCATTCAGTATTTTTGATGTTCTGAAAAACCTTAATAAAGTAAGCGATATAGGCACCCTGATGAACAGTTTGACAGAAGCGCTGAATTCCGCAATGAACGGAAAAAACAATGAAGACAATACCGTAAAACTCGGCTCTGAAGAAAAAGACGAAGAAGAACAGGAAAAATACGAAGAAAACCTCAAAAGTACCGCTAACGGAACCTTTAAAAACCTTAGCGAAGAAGAGGGCGTATCTTATGATAACTTCTTAAACTGGTATAACCAAGGTCTGAGCGCGCAAAAAAGAGAAGTATATTCACAAAACGAAGCGCAGTTAAGGTCAGCTTTTGACAGTTTTGATACAAATCATGATTCAATCCTTGATGCAACTGAAATTGAAAACATTTTTGAAGCATATAAAAAAATTAACAATCAAATTGATAAAATAATAAAACAAGAAAAATTAGACAACCCTGAAACAGATAAAGAAAACACGCTTGCAAGAGCGTAAAACAAAGGCGCACCAAAAGGTGCGCCTTTTTTGTATTTAAAATTCAATTTAACATTTTTTAACAAAATATTAAGTAATATAAGGCATCTGCCGACAATATTTGAGTCACAAGGAAGCAAAAGGTAAAAATATGGATTATCAAATTAAAAGCGGCGATACGCTCTGGAAAATCGCAAAAGAGCAATGCGGTGCAGCATCTAATGCTGACATTATGGCAAAAATTAACGAAATAGCAGAGCTTAACAATATAGAAAATCCTGACCTGATATTTGCAAATGACACACTTATGCTGCCCGGCGACACTTTTGAGCCTAACAGCGAAACTGAAGAGGCTGATGAAGACAATCAGCCACAAACGCAAGAAGAAAACACTGAACAAAGCGGACAAAACAAACGGCAAACAGGACAACAAACCGCCATAGCTCAAGATTTTAACAACTGGGTGGATGAGCATGGAGCAGCAATGGACAGGTACTCGGATGCGCTTGATGAATACAGCGGACTGCTTGACAATTTTTACGAAGATTTAAACAACGGAGCGCTTGATACTGAAAAAATTCAAGAAGCAAATGATGCTCTTGCCGTGGCGGAGCAAAATTATCAAGATGAAACCGCACAAATAGGCGATTTTAGCTTTGTTGGCGAAGATGTTAATCTCTACAATGAAGACGGCAAGGTAAACTTTGATACATACGCAAGCCAGGGCGAAGCATTTGCGCAGGCAATGATTGACAGCTGGGAACAAGACGGCGAAGAAGGCACTGACTATAAAGAATACTATAATGCCGAAATTGCCCGCATGGGTGATATGGAGATTACAAGCTACATAGAAGACACAATTAAAGACACATTTGATATGATGGATTTAAACAATGACGGCAAAATAAGCACAATTGAAGCACAAAGTATCTATTCTACGATTGATATGTCTGATGGAAGCGCTGACGGAAAAATTAACATTGATTCATACTCACAAGCCCCGCTTGCAAAAGACACAATAAAAGAAAGCGCTATAGAATTTCAGGAAAGACTTGAAGAATAAAAAATTAAAGCGGTTTGAAACCGCTTTTTTTATAATTAAAACTGTTGTATAATAGCCTCTATGAAAGAGCACAAGGCAAAATTATACGTTATAACCGGACCCTCGGGCGTAGGAAAAGGAACCGTATTAAAAAAATTCTTTGAAAAAAACAAAGGAAGTATTATCTACTCTATCTCCGCAACAACAAGAAAGCCGCGCGAAGGAGAGCTTGAAGGTGTGAATTATTTTTTTATTTCAAAAGAAGAATTTAAAAAAGAAATAAAAGAGGATAATTTCCTTGAATGGGCAAAATATTCAGATAATTACTACGGCACAAGAAAAGATTTTGTTCTGAATTCACTTGAAAAGGGTACGGATGTGCTTCTTGAAATTGAAACATCGGGTGCCAAAAAAGTTATGGAAAAATTCCCCGATTGTGTTTCAATTTTTATAATGCCGCCCGATATGGAAGAGCTTGAAAAACGTCTAAGGGGCAGAAAAACAGAGTGTGAAGAGGCAATTTTAAAACGTCTTGAAATTGTAAAAACAGAACTTAGCGAAGCAAAAAATTACAAATATACAATTGTAAATGATAAAGTAGATAAAACATTTGAAGAACTTAATGAAATTTATCTAAAAGAGAGGATGTTATGAAAAATATTTTAATCGGCATAACGTCCTCCATTGCTGCCTATAAAATTTGCGAACTCATAAGAATGTTTAAAAAGGCAAATTACAACACAAAAGTGGTTATTACACCAAGCGCTAAAAATTTTATTACACCGCTGACCCTTGAAACTCTGAGCTGCGAACGGGTGTACGAAGGGCAATTTGACCCCAGGGACAATACAGAACATATAAGCCTTTGCGATTGGGCGGATATATTTGTCATCGCACCGTTAAGCGCAAATACCCTCTCAAAGTTTGCCGCGGGAATTTGCGACAATCTTTTAACTTCTGTTTTTTGCGCATATATGGGTACAAAAAAGCCTATAATACTTGCGCCTGCGATGAATACGGGTATGTGGGAAAATCCTTTTGTGCAAAAAAATCTTAATAGTTTAAAAAACGCCGGATGTAAAATTCTTGAACCGGAATACGGTTTTCTTGCCTGCGGGGAGCAAAACAAAGGCAGATTGTGTTCTTTGGATAAAATATTCAATGAAATACATAAAAATAAAAGCGAAAAGCCTCTTTTGGGCAAAAAAATCGTTATAACATCAGGCGGAACAAAAGAAGCAATTGACCCGGTGAGATTTATTTCAAATTCATCTTCAGGTAAAATGGGTACGGCTCTTGCAGATTGCGCCTATAAAGCAGGAGCGGATGTTGTACTTATATCAACTTACGAACTTAAGAAGCCTTATAATGTCATAGTTGCAAGTGACTGCAAAAGTATGCTTAATGAAACAAGAAAATATTTTATAGAAAATAAGGCTGATTGTCTGATTATGGCGGCAGCCGTGAGTGATTATCGCGTAAAAAATTATTCGGACACAAAAATTTTAAAAGAAAAAACGGGGCAAAATTTAACGCTTGAACTCGTTTTAAACCCCGATATATTAAAAACACTGTGTGAAGAAAAATCCCAAAACCAAATAGCAATAGGATTTTGCCTTTCAAGCGAAAATGTTGTGGATGCCGCAAAAGAAAAAATTATAAACAAAGGATGTGACATAATCATTGCTAATGAGGCGAGCACAGCGCTCGGAAGTGATGAAAACGAAGTTTGGATAATTGATAAAAAATTAAATGTTAAAAAAATAGAAAAAACGAGTAAAATAAATATAGCGCATGCAATTTTGGAGAATTTGTATGATTAAAACGGATGAAATTATTTCAAAAATCGAAAGATACGCCTCGCCCGACCTTGCCGAAAGTTGGGACAATACCGGTTGGCAGATTAATTTGCACCATGATTACACAAACCGTGTACTTGTGGCACTTTCATTTACAAAAGAAGTGCTTGAACAGGCAATAACAAACGATTGCGACCTTATTGTCACCCATCATCCGCCAATTTTTCGCAAATTAAGCAAAATAGATAATAATCTTTTTATTCAGGCAATCAAGCACAATATTTGTGTCTATAGCGCGCACACAAACCTTGATAAAACCTATGGCTCTACAACTGACGCCCTTTGCGGAGTTTTGGGCCTCAAAAATCTTATTACGGTTAATGATTATATCAAAATTTCACACCTAAAAGATGAAATAGCACTTGATGAATTTATTTTGGAAATTAAACAATCTCTTGAGTCTGAACGTATCAAGCTTATCAACCCCAACAACGTCCAAACCGTAAGAAATGTGGCCATTTGTGCCGGCGCCGGCAGCTCAAACATAGAAACGCTAAATGATTACGATGTCGACCTTTACATTACCGGAGATATAAAATTCCATGCGGCACTTGAAGTTAACGGGTTTGCAGTGTGCGATATCGGGCATTTTGAGTCTGAAAGGCCGGTATTGCCTCTAATTCAAGGGCTGATTGCAAAAGCCGGCGTTGAAACAATTATCGCGCGTGAGCAAGTACCCTGGGTTTATGTTTAAGGAGAAAATGTTATGCCTCTTCGTTTTTTAACATCCGGAGAATCACACGGAAAATGTCTCAATGCCATAATTGAAGGTATTGGCGCAAATTTTGAACTTGATTTCGACTTTATAAACTCGGAACTAAAAGCTCGCCAGGGCGGCTTGGGTCGCGGGGGCAGAATGAAAATCGAAACCGACAGAGTAATATTCAACTCCGGTGTACGCTTTTCAAAGACAACAGGAGCGCCGATATGCATTGAAATTCAGAACCTTGACCATAAAAACTGGATTTTACCGTTAAGTGTTGAAAAAATAGACATCAACTCCTTAAGTGAAGAGGAAAAACAAATTTTAAAGTCTAAGGAAATTGAACGAGTACGTCCCGGACATGCTGATTTTGCCGGCGCAATAAAATATAATCAAAAAGATATAAGAAATATCCTCGAACGCTCCAGCGCAAGAGAAACCGCAACTCGCGTTGCGCTTGGCGCAATATGTCAAAGCATATTAAAAAACTTTAATATTGAATTTACAAGCGAAGTTGTATCACTTGGCGGCGAAACAAATCCGGAATGCTTTGAAGCAAAAGTAAAAGAGGCGCAAGAACTCGGCGAAAGCCTTGGCGGGAAAGTAAAAATAACAATAAAAAACTGTCCTGTCGGACTTGGCAGCTGTATGCATTGGGACAGAAGGCTTGACGGAAGGCTTGCCGGAGCGGTCATGAGCGTGCCCGCAATAAAAAGCGTTGAAATCGGTCTTGGTGCAAAAAGTGCGGATAAATTCGGCTCTCAGGTACATGACGAAATATTTTTGGATGAAAACGAGAGAATTTTAAGACACACAAATAACGCCGGCGGGCTTGAAGGCGGAATGACAAATGGCGAAGATATTATAATAAACGCCGCAATGAAGCCCATACCGACAATGAAAAAACCTCTTCAATCTATTAATTTAAACACAAAAGAGCCTTTTTTGGCACACTTTGAACGTGCGGACACATGCGCTGCGGACGCTTGCGGGATTGTTGTTAAAAATATGTGCGCAATTGTGCTCCTCGATGCGTTTTTTGAAAAATTTGGCAGTGACAGCTTTGAAGAAGTTATGAAAAATTTTAAAAACAATGCAAAAAAACTCTAGAAATGTTATTTTGACAGGCATGCCCGGCTCGGGCAAAACAAGTACGGGACGAGAACTTGCCCGAATTCTCGACTGCGATTTTTTAGACCTTGATGAAATAATTGAAAAAAAATACGGAAAAATATCGGATATTTTTAAAAACAAAGGTGAAAACCACTTTCGCGAACTTGAAACAAAAGAACTTAAAAACCTTGAAAAACAAGAAAATTTTGTCCTGTCGCTTGGCGGCGGAACGGTTTTAAAAGATGAAAACATTAAAATTTTAAAAAAACTCGGGCGGATTTTTTACCTTGAAACACGGGCTGAAACAATATTTGAGCGGATTAAAAACGAAACCCACAGGCCGCTTTTAAACACACCCGACCCCAAAAAAACAATAGAGGAAACTTTAAAAGCACGGCAGGAAAAATATGAAAAATCCGGCGAAAAGATAAAAACAGACAACAAAAGCCCAAAAGAAACAGCAGGAGAGATTTATGAAAAACTTATGCGTTAATTTAAAAAAAGAAATCGATTTAAGTTATCCCATAATTATTCAGTGCGGAATTTTAAAAAACATTGAAAACCTGCTTGATAACAGGCGTTATTTCCTTATTACAAATGACAAAATTGCAAAAATATACAGTGAAATCGTAAATAAATTTGATAAAGACAACAGGATAATAATAAAAGACGGCGAAAAATATAAAAATTTAAAAACCGTGGAGTTTATTTTAAGCAAACTGCTGGATAAAAAAATAGAGCGCAAAGACTGCATTATTGCTTTTGGCGGCGGGGTAATCGGCGATATGGCAGGCTTTTGTGCTTCTTGTGTTCTTCGCGGAGTTGATTTTATTCAAATCCCCACCACCCTTTTATCTCAAGTCGACTCTTCTGTCGGCGGGAAAACCGGCTTTAATGACACTCATGGAAAAAACCTCATAGGTGCTTTTTATCAGCCAAAAAAAGTCTTTATTGACCCGGATGTACTTGATACGCTTGATGGAATAAATTTTAAAAGCGGCATGGGCGAAGTTATAAAATATGCTTTTATTGAAAAAAGCTGCGGAGCAAAAGAATTTTTTAACCTCTTTTCTCTTTTTGAAAAAACCAGACCTGATGAGATAAAAGAGAAAATTGAGGATATAATTTTTGCCTGTGTAAATTTAAAGGCGGCAGTTGTAGAGCAGGATGAAAAGGAAAAAGGCTTAAGGGCAATTTTAAATCTCGGGCACACATACGCACATGCCATAGAAAAAATTTCAAACTACAAAATTCCTCACGGGCAAGCGGTCTGCATTGGCATTAAAATGGCACTCAGAGCTTCTTATATAAGAGAGTTGATTAATGAAAATTATTATAATTACGGCACATCGCTAATCGACAAATTTGACTTGGCCGGTGAAATTAAAAAATTAAATCCTCACAAGATGCTTGAAATTATGAAATCTGACAAAAAAGTAAAAAATTCAAAAATTAACCTTATACTGCCTCTGCCATCTGCGCAAGCTGCGCTCTTTGACGATACAGACGAGCTTTTGATAAAAGATTCTCTGCTTTTGTAATATTTCCGAGCCTGTCCATAACTCCTGCCGCATCTTCATAACTTTGGGCGCAGAGTTCGTATGTTTCTATATCTTCAACGGCGCCATTCAGTGCTTTTACCGCATTTTTATAACTATCAAGCGCTGCAAAGTCTTCGCCTAAATATTCATAATTTCTGCCTGCTTGGGTATAGGTTTTTGAAATCAAAAAGGCATCTCCCGATTCATATGCCGCATCAATAGACAAATCAGCCAGCATACGCATGCTTTCTGTGTCATATCTGTCTGCAAACATTGAGGACATTTCGGTTAAAATTTTTGTCTGCGCACGAATATTGCTTGCTTCGCCGCTATAGCCGACAGCATCCTGATAATGTTCAAGAGCGGGCTCAAAATCCACATAATCATCGTAAATTCTTGCCATTTTAAGATGTGCTTGGGATTTTAGGTTGTTATCTTCACATTTTGTTGCCTCGTAAAAATCCCTGAGCGCGTAGTTTACATAATCATAATCATCAAAAATTTTTCCGCGCTCAAAATGAAGTGCGGCACGAAGGTTTGGATTAGTATCCTCATTTGCTTCTCCCAGTGCATCATTTAGAGTTTCAAGCGCCGAAGCGGGATCATCATCAAGCGTCAAAAACGTTTTTGCTTCTTTTAGGGACTTTGATAAAACCCTGTCATGTTCCGAGCTTACATATTGGGGCTTTTGCGGCTTTGAAGTTTCAATTAGCTGTATTGGCTGAGAGATTGTAATTTCTTCATTTAAAACTTCATCCAAAGAATTAACTTCGGGAGCTTCAAAATCCTCGCCTTCCGTATAATTTTCAACAAGTTGCACAGTCTGCGGCTCGGGCTGTTCAATTTGAGATATTTGAATATTTTGCGCAGGCCCTATTGTTTTGAATTCTATTGTGTCATCGTTGTTATTAATACTTTTTGGCTGATTGCTTATCTGCTGAACGTATTGAGTATCAGACACATACGGAGTATCATCTGCGGCAGGGATTTCAAGGGTATCTTGCCTTGGAATTTCTCTTGCAAAAGGCTGTATTTCTCTTATTTGGGTTTTAAATTCACTGTTTTCAGCCGGTTTTGAAGACTCGAAAACATCCTGCTTTACTAAATTTTCAGGCTGCGCGTCCTGAATTTGGGCAGAGGCGGGTTTTTTCCTTTCCGGAATATCAAGTTGAAAATCAGGGTTAATTTGAGTCGGGTCAGCTTTTAAATCCACTTTTTGTTTAAATAAAGCGTCAATCCAACCCTCTACAACATTTTTAGGAGCATTTCCGTTTTTCTTTGAAAGCTCTTGGTGGATATATTTGTCGGAAATTTTTGAGGCATTAATAAGATTTGAAAAGATAATCTCGCGCGAAGGATTTTGTTTTTTAGATTCGCGCTCAACAAGGGACAAATAGGAATTTACTTCATCCGAGATATCATCGGGAGCGCCTATTGCAATAACAGTACTTTTAAAATCCGCAACAATCTGGGAGATATTTACGGTATTTTTTGTATAATCAATTGCAACTTTTGTACCGTTGGGGAATTCACGGTTATTGCCGCGGCTGCCTTGTTCATAAGACACGGGAGTCTGTTCGGCATTTTGTCCCTCCTGATTATTAAGAGGGTTTGCCTGCCTTGGGTTTCTATATGTTATATTTATAGGATTAATTGAATTATACAAAATATATCCCCGATTTAATTAAACCTGATACTCCCAACTACAGTATAAAATATATGCATAAAAGAGTATTCATTCAAACGACCTAAATGTATTACAATAACACTTTTAATTAATTTTTATAAAAATTCAACAAACACATATAAATTTTTGTTAAAATATTTGTGAAATCAACATAATTGTATGATAATAAAATTAAAAAGAGGGAATTTACAATGGCAGAATACGTTTTTAAAATGAAAAAAGGCGAAATTGAAATCGAGCTGTCCTCAGATGATGCGGAATTTGTGGAACAACAGCTTGCAAAATGGCGCGAAGAAATACTGAAAAAACAAGGTTAGTAAATGAGTACATATCGTTTAACAATTAAATGCGATAACGCTCAAATCGAGCTTATTGCAAAAAACGGAGCACTTGTCGGTTATGAAATGGACAGGTATCTTGAAAGTTTTGTAAACAGAAAAATAGAAAGTGCGCCATATGCAATGCAAAAATCGCAGGCGCCGTTTAACAACCAGGCAGCACAGCAATACAGCGCACCGCAGCCTAATTTTGCTCCTCAGCAGGAATATACGGCTCATATAGAACAGCCGGCATACAATATGCCGCCGCAACAGCCGCAGCCGCAAGTACAACAGCCTCAGGTGCAATATAATTACAATCAGCCGCCGCAACAACAGGCAGCACCCGTACCGGAGGCAAATGAAATACATTTTGTGCAAAGCGAACCCGCACCGCAGCCGCAAGTACAGCCGCAGGTACAGGAAAATTACACTCAAGCCGAAACTCCCGCACAAAATACTTATGCAGAGCAGGAGGCTTATATCAGCTTGGGCGATTTTTTGGCATCAAACAAGTCTACAGATGTCTTTAGCGAGTTTATAATAAGCGCATATTACATAAAGAGAGTTTTAAACATCGGGCATTTTACTCTTAAGATGCTCAACGGAAAATTTTACCCCGCGACAGGCACACTTATTGATATGGCAATCATTGATGAGGCAAGGACACGCGGCTTTATCGAATCACTAGAAGAAGACGGCTCGCTTAAATACACGTTGAGTTCAGCCGGTGAATCATATTTCATAAACCAATTGCGCGGATAAAAATGAATTATATTTGGCTTTTTCTTATAATCACGTCTTTTATTTTTGCTTTTATTAACGGCAGAATGGAAGATGTTGTCAACGCCATGTTAAAATCTTCTCAAAACGCGGTAATGGTAGCCTTTTCTCTTATCGGCATTATGGCTTTCTGGCTTGGTATTGTGCGCATTGCAAAAATTTCGGGACTTATAAATTTATTTTCCGGGGTTATTTCACCTCTTTTGCGGCTTATTTTTAAGGATGTAAAAAAAGACTCGGACGCTTTTTCAAATATTGCGCTCAACTTCAGCGCAAATGCACTGGGGCTTGCAAATGCGGCGACGCCTTTTGGCATAAAAGCAATGGAAGATTTGCAAAAAGAAAACAAGGGGGATAAAAAAACCGCGACAAATGCAATGTGTACGCTGCTTGCAATGAATACGGCCGGTTTTCAACTCGTACCTGCGAGCGTGCTTGCGATTTTAACTGCTGCAGGTGCAAATAATCCTGCGCAAATAATCCTGCCCACTCTTATTGTTACTTCTCTTACTTTTATTTGCGCCATCATCATCTCAAAGGTTTTAGAGAAAGTATTTTAATATGAAAGAAATTTTAAACACAATTTCAATATGGATTTTACCCGTAATAATAAGTATAATTTTGCTCCACGGTGTATATAAAAAAGTGCCTGTTTACGAAACTTTTGTACAGGGCGCAAAAGAAGGTTTTTGGACGGCAGTTAAAATCATTCCTTATCTTGTTGCCATAATGGTTGCGGTTGCTATGTTTCGTGCCTCCGGTGCAATTGATTTTATATATAACATTTTAAAAACTTGGCTTGACGCGCTTAAAATACCCGCCGATACACTCTCGCTTATGATAACGCGCTCACTCTCCGGCAGTGCGACTTTGGGTCTTTTGGGAGAAATAGTGAACACGCACGGCGCAGATTCTTATGCCGCAAAGTTAAGTGCGGTTATAACGGGAAGCTCTGAAACAACATTTTATGTGCTTGCCGTTTATTTTGGCTCAATTGGCATAACAAAATTCCGCCATGCCGTACTAACAGGCATTTTGGCTGATATCACCGGGGTAATTTTTGCAATCCTTGTTTCAAGATTTTTCTTTTACTCGTAATATCCGATATATGGCAAATTTCTTTGAAGTTCCATATAATCAAGCCCAAAGCCGACAATAAACTTATCGTCAATATCAAAGGCACTAAAATCAGGCTTTAGCGGAAATTTACGCGCACATTTTTTATCAAACATTACCGCAAGTTTAACGTCTTTTGCCTTGCATTTTGAGCGCATAAAATCCAAAAGAAAATTAAGCGTAAGGCCCGTATCCATAATATCCTCAACCACAAGGACATTTTTATCTTCAAGCGGCGGCAGGGATAAATTTAGTGCAGATACGCGCCCGGATGATTTTTGGGCATCACCGTAGCTTGAAAGGCTGACAAATTCCATTCTGACAGGCATTTTAAGATGTTTTGCAAGCTCGCAGAAAAACATAACCGCGCCCTTTAAAACACAGACAATGGTAAGCTCTTCGTTTGCCCCATAATGCGCGTTTATATCGTTAGCAAGCTCTTTAATGCGCTCTGTTAGTGTTTTTTCATCAATTAAAACTTTTAACTCTTTATTTGACATGTCCGCTCCGAAATTTTTACTTCATAACAGCTGCAAATATCCTCAACTGCTGCTTTTTGACTTATTTGTACACCTAAAATACAAAGAATTTCATCATTATTTGCTAATAATACCAGATTTTCGCGCTCTTGTCGCGGTATTTTTTTATTAATCAGATAATCCTTTAGCTTCATTTTGCCGCTCTTAAGGCCAAAGGGAGAAAAAACGTCACCTGCGCGCCTTGTCCTTAGAATTAAATCTGAATTAAAATCAAGATTGAGATAATTTACCCCGGGTTTTTTTAAATCAACCCCCTTGCAGGCTTTTTTAATTTCTACAATTTTTGAACCGAAAACGTAAATGCCGGGCTTGTCAACCCTTATAAACTCATTGTTTACATGCTGCCGCACAGGGGATAAAAAAGCATATCCGTCAGAAATTTCAAGAAAAAAATCTTTATTCAGAGATTTTTTTATTTTATTTGAATAATTATTCTCCATAAATTCGACAAATGTTTTAATTCGCAAAAAATCACGATATTTAAGATATTTGCCCAAAAAATCATTTACTAATTCCAGTTTGAGAGCATAATCAAGCCCTAAAAATTTACTTAAATTAATCTTGCCATCTTTAATAACATTTTTTTTAACATCATTAAGCACGCTTGAAACTGTTTCATATTGAAGTTTTGCAAGATTTGCAAGAGATAAAAGCGCCTCTTGCGCATGCGGATTAATTTGCTCCAAAAGGGGCATAATCTCTTTTCTTATAAGGTTTCTTTTATATTTTATATCGTCATTTGAGCTGTCAAACACATAATCCAGCCCGGCACTTTTTGCGTATTGCTCAATTTCATCCCTTGAAATTTCAAGCAGCGGACGGCAAAAAATACCCCGTTTTTTTGGAATTGCACACAGGCCCTTTATCCCGGTACCCTTGATTATGCGATAGAGAACCGTTTGTGCGTTATCGTCTTTATTGTGTGCAAGAAAAACCGCATTTGCGTTGAATTTCCCGACACAATTTTCAAAAAATTTGTATCTTGCCTCCCTTGCGTCATTTTCCGTTTTTTTAACATCAGCACCAAGCTTTTCGCAGTAAAATTTAATGCCGAGTTTTTCAGAATACTTACGGGAAAAATCTTCATCTCTCTGCGATTGCTCACCGCGCCAATTGTGATTAAGATGTATTGCAATACAGTCAACATTAAGAATACTCAAGACGTGCAAAAGAACAACACTGTCGCAGCCGCCCGAAAGTGCGCACAGCACTTTTCCTTCAATATGATTTTCAGATATAAAATTTTTAACGGCATTAACAATTTTATCCACGGGAACTACCGCCTTCCGAATGTTTGACAAAATTCTTTGCCGCAATAAGAGCTTCTTTTTGGCTTAAATTTTTAACGATTTTTCTCGCGTAGCTGCCGTATGCAATTGCACAGGGGGCAAGAAAAAGATTATCACAAAGCGTTTTTGTATATTCATTTGTACCGCCGCTTAAAATAATTTGACTTTCTTTTATGCCATATTCTTTAAGAGCAAGAGCAAAAGCCGCACATTCAAGCGTAGAAGCCATTTCGGTATTTGCAAAATTCATTGAATTACCGTCAGCCTGGATATAGAAATTTGAATTTTCGGCCGCAATTTTTCTGACATTTTCCACAATTTCCGCACAATCTTCAGTTGAAAAATATTTGCGCGAAATACACAGACTGAAATCGCCTTTAAATTTTTTGCAAATGTCTTTTGCAGCCTTATATATCGCCTTTTTAGGGCCACAAGAGGCATGCAGCTCAACGCAGTCAAGTTTTAAATTTGTTTTTAAAAGGCTCTTGAACTCATTGAAATAGCCTGTTTTATCAAAAAGCTTAACTGCACCGTGTTTGCAGACTTTTTTACAGGCAGAGCAGCCAATGCATTTATTTTCATCAACACAAAAGTCTTTTATCGCGCCTTGCGGACAAATTTTAACACACTTTGCGCATTTTTTACATTTTTTAGGCAAAATTTTTGCCTTCTTGCCATGCGCGTCACCTTCAACAGGAAGTGAAATACAAAATTTAAAATCCCGCGGATTTAATCCTTCTTCCGTAATCGCATCATTCAAGGCTTTTAGCGCATAAGGCGAAACGTCAAAAATGTGCGCCCCTGCCTTTGCATAAAGCTTGACAAGGGCTTTAACATTTTCAATATCACAATTTCCAAGTCCGCAAATCAGTTTAAACATCTAAACGGGGAGGTCACCTTTAACATCGGCAACCGCTGCGCCGTCAAGTTCAAAAGCTTTGCATAATGCAATAACCGCCTCTTTGGCATGACATTTTTCAACAAGACAGCTTATTTTAATTTCCGAGGTTGCAATCATTTTAATATTGATATTAAGGGCCGCAAGTGTTTCAAACATTTTTGCCGCAATACCCGGTCTGTCTATCATGCCGGCTCCGACAATAGAAACTTTTGCAATGTCTTCATCAATATGGATATTGCTTGGGTTCATGGCGTTTTTAATTTCCGATACAACTTCGTCAAACTTTGGCACGTCACCCTTATCTATTGTGAAGGCAATGTCATTTGTATTGTTTGAGCTTCTTGCGTAAGATTGAATAATCATATCAACACTCAAGCCTTTATTTGCAAGCATGCTGAATAGTTTACCTGCATTACCTGGTTTGTCCGGAACGTCACAAATTACTATCCTGACTTGTGAACTATCACAGGCAAGCCCTGTTACGGGTTTATGCAATTCCATTTTATCTACTCCTATTATAAGTGTTCCTAAATCGTCGAGTTTAAAAGAGCTGCGCACGCGCATAGGCACATTGCAGAGTTTTGCCGTTTCAACCGAACGCGGGTGAAGGACATTTGCACCGACGCGTGCAAGCTCAAGCATTTCCTCATAAGAAATAACTTCAAGTTTTTGGGCGGTGGGGACAACTCTTGGGTCTGTGGTATAAACACCTTCGACATCAGAGTATATGTCGCATCTGTCAGCCTTAAAAGCAGCCGCCAGCGCAACTGCGGATGTATCCGAACCGCCGCGGCCCAAGGTAGTAATTTCGCCGTTTTCGGTCACACCCTGAAAACCTGCAATAATAACTATTTCACCGTTATCCAGATGTTTATTTACCCTGCTGTGCTTAATATTTACAATCCTTGCTCTTCCATGATCGGGTTCGGTCATAATACCGACTTGCATGGCATTAAGACTTACAGCTTTGTGTCCTTTGTGGTTTATTGCCATTGCAAGAAGCGCCATTGAAACTTGTTCACCTGTCGACAAAAGCATATCCATCTCGCGCTCCGGCGGAGTTGTTGTAATTTCTTTTGAAAGTTTTATTAAATTATCTGTCGTGTGCCCCATGGCGGAAACCACAACTATTACTTTATTTCCGTTTAATTTTTCCTTTATTACCGCATCGGCCACATTTTTAATTTTATCGGCGTCTGCTACCGATGTACCGCCGAATTTCTGAACTACAATTCCCATTGCTTATCCCTTATCATCTTCGTTGTTTTGCTTCTTTTGATATTCTTCTTTTACACTCTGTACCCAGGCATCATCTCCCCAAGCAGTTAATATTTTATCACAAATCTCTAAAATTTGGCCAATTAAATAATTATTTTGCTCTGTTTCATCTATTTTTAAATATGCAAGGAGATTTAACATCATAAATTCTTTTTTATCTCCATATTCCTCTCTGAATTTTTCAAGCTCTGCCATTGCCTCTTTTGGCTTATTTGTCTTTATTTTACATTCAATTAAAGCAAATTTTGCGCCGGTAAGCTCAGGCTTGATTTCAAGAGCCTCTTCAAATTTTTCTCTTGCACCGTAAATGTCGCCTTCCTTCAATAAAATAATTGCATATCCCATAATTACATCTGGGTTTTTCTTATCCAAAAGGTAAGCGCTCCTTGCTTTTCTGAGCGCGAGCACTGAATCCCCCAAGCTTAAATATGCATTTGCAAGATTTAAAAGTGCGGCCGTATTATCCTTGTCATACTCTGCTGATTTCTCCCAATATTTAACAGCTTTCTGGATATCGCCCTTCATTTGATAAGCACCGGCAATATTAAAATAAACTCTTATAAGTTTTGCATCAATACTGAGTGCTTTTTTATAATATTCAATTGCTTTATCATAATCCGCTTCTTTAAAGTAAAGCTGTGCAAGATTAAAAATTGAAATAGTATGTGACGGATTAAGCTCGATTGTTCTCAAAAGTTCTTTTCTTGCTTCTTGCGGTTTTTCGGTTTTTAAATACGAAAGAGATAAACCGTAATGCGCAAGAAAATTTGCTTCATCCAAAGCGATTGCCGATTTAAAAATTTCCGCCGCTTCATCCCACATATCAAAAGCCTGATAAGCGACACCTTTTGAGTACAAAAACCTATAAGAAACAAGTCCTGCTTTTTTTGCTTCATCAAAAACTTTAAAGCATTCTTCCTTGTTTTTAAGTGCAACGCAGCTTTCTGTAATTATAATGAAATTTTCAATTTTGGAAGGGCTTGCGCTTTTTGATTTTTTAGCATAATTAATAGCAAGTTCATAATTTTTTATTTGAAAATAACAGTATGCAAGATGGTAAAGCGCCTCTGCATGAAAAGGGGAAATTTTAACTGCGAGCTTAAATTTTTTAATTGCTTCTTCATAATCCTGTTCTTGCGAATATAAAATACCTGATAAAAAGACGCTCTGTGCCTCGTTTGGATTGAGCATATACGCATTTCTGAAGCTGTCAAGGGCTTTTTGTACTTCGCCGATTTTTGCATAAAAAATGCCGCGGTTCAAATATGTTTGAAAATTTCTTCTGTCAATTTTTATAGACATTTTAAAGGCTTTATCAGCCTCTTTTTTATTGCCCAATTCGCCATGTGCACTTCCAAGCAATGCCCATGCTTTTGCACAAGTGCTATCCAGTTTAAGTGCTTTATTAAAAAAAGTTATTGCTTCTTCGTATTTTCCTTTTTTGGCACAAATAATACCAAGATTAACAAAAGCATCCGGAGTTGAATTCAGCATGTTTGCGCTCTGTTTAAATTTTTCAAGCGCCTCTTCTTCTCTGCCTTCTTCAACAAGCTGCATACCCCAATTTACATAGGCATAAGAAGGAAGAGAAACTTCCCTTCCCGAAGCCCTGTAGTCGTTTACATAGGTATTGAGTTTATTTACCTGTTTTGCAATTTTTTGAAAAAACTTAAACATTACAATAATTTTACTATGAACTCAAAAGAGCTTCAACAACCTCACGAATTGCGCCCGCTCCGCCCGAATTTTCCGTTATCTGAATTCCCGGATAAACTTTTACAATAGGATTTGCATTATTTGGTGCTATTTTATATGAAACACAGTCAAAAGCCGCAATATCATTGATATCATCACCGATATACAAAACTTCGTCCGGGGTCAAATTGTACTTTTGCATAATTTCATTCAGCACAATTCCTTTTTGCCTGACGCCGCCGTGAATTTCTTCAATATTAAATTTATCCTTAAAGTAGTTTAAAATATTTGACGTTTCGCCGGAAATTATTGCAAATTTATAACCTGCTTTTATAAGGCGCGAAACTCCCATAATATCTGAGAAATTGAGTCTTTTTGTCTGTTCGAGTTCTTCATTTAAATAAAGTGAACCGTCGGTAAAAACCCCGTCAAAATCCGAGGCAAAGAGTTTTATATTTTTAGATAATTTAAGCATTGTATGTTTTCTTTCTTCTTAATTTTTTAATTATCGGCAATTCAGAGTCATAAACTTTTTTTACGCCGTCACCTTTTAGTGTGTTTAATAGTCTTATATCTCTGACAAGCCTCCTTAAACCTTCCGGCTCAAGGCTTGCCGCATGATCGGAACCCCAAAGAGTTCTATCGGTTGTAATGTGGCGCTCAATTGCACATGCTCCCATGGAAGCCGCAAGAACCGAGGGCAGAACACCTTTTTCATGTCCGCTGTAGCCTATGGGGCAATCATAACGCGAAATATAGCTTGGAATAACATTTAAATTAAGCTCTTTGTCATCACTCGGATAAGTCGAAGTGCAGTGCATTAAAACAAGATTATCCGTGCCCAAAATTTCAAGCGCATGGTCAATTTCACTTTGCGTGCTCATTCCTGTTGCAAGAAATATCGGGCGCCCTTTTGATTTAACATATAAAAGTAAATCATCATCGGTTAAAGATGCCGAAGATATCTTGTGGCAAGGCGGGTCAAACTGCTCTATAAAATCAACGGAAGCTTCGTCCCAGCATGAGGCAAACCACATTATACCGAGTCTTTTTGCATAATCATCAATTTGCTTATATTCATCAAAACCAAACTCCAAAGCACGTTTTAAATCACCGTTAGTGTTACCGAAGGGGTTTGGACGCTCCATTTCAAGTTCATGCTTTGTATAAACAACGTCAATCGTTCTTTTTTGGAATTTGACCGCATCACAGCCAAGGTCATACGCCGTTTTAATAAGTTTTTTGGCAAGGTCGATACTGCCGTTGTGATTTATCCCGATTTCGGCGATTATAAAACAATGGGATAAATCTCCGATGTTATATTTGCCCACTCTAACCGTTTTGCTCATTTTGCACACCTCCGAGCTTCTGCTGCTCAAAAGAATTAAATTCCCTTAAAAGATTGACTTGATTTTGTGTTGCGCCGAGAACAAGCGTTTTGTCTTTTACCTGTACGATATAAATATCCTTTCCCTGCCCGAGCGGAGTGTGCGAAATGACTTTTGCTTTTGTAATTTTTTCAAGCTCGTCATTTGCCTTCTTATTAATTTTAGAATTAACGCCTATTAATTTTTGATAAAAAAATCCCGTTAAGTAAATTAAAAATATAACAAGTATGAGCCCGAAAATGAGCGTAAAATAATTAGGCTCGTAGGTGTCCTGTTTTAATACTTCCCTAAATTCATCGCTTGCGTAGGGGCCTTCCTGCGCATATGCGCATAATGCAAAAAAGAAAGTATATAAAGCACAAAGGATTTTACTTTTCATCTTCTGAAATTAGCACCTATTACATCTGAAATAAAAGGAATATAAGGGTATTTACCGAGCAGCGCAAAAAGCGCCAGATAACAAATTATAACAAAAATTATCAATCCCCACAGGCTATAGCCAAAGTATATCGGGGTTTGAGTAAAAAACAGAGTAAATTTATTTACAAGTTCGCCCAAAAACGGCACGGCACTCAATAGTCCCGCTGCTATTGAACAGGTTAGAGAAAGGATATAGAGGAAAAACGAAAAAAATATTGACTGATAAACGTTATAAGAACAAAAAGGCGACATGTGATTTTTGGCAATATAGCTGACTACAACCCAAACAACACCTGCTATACCGAATGTTATGTATGAAAGAGCGCATATTATACGCTCCATCAGCTGTACCCTTATACCGTTTGAGCGCATTTTAGCCGACCTTTTTTAATATATAATTGTTTGCCACATCAATATATATAAGTTTAATTTCAAGATTTTCCGGATCTTCCTTCATGGCAAGACGATAATATTTAGCCGCGTTTTTAAGTTCGTCAAGCATAATATAAGCATTTGCCATAAGTACATATATTTTTGTTTTTTGATTTGATAGCTTTAAAGCTTTTTCATACAACGAAATTGCTTCACTGTAGCGTTTTTCCCCTATTAAAATATTTGCAAGCAGTAAATACGCATTGGGCTTTGAAACATCAAGTTCAATGGCATGTTTAAAGAGTATTATTGCTTTATCCAAATCACCTTCATCGGCTTTTGCTATTGCCCAACAAACCCAAGCAGGGTAATAATTCGGGTCTATCATTGTCGTGCGCTCAAAATAACTTTGTGCCTGTTCAAAATTTTCCAAAGACGCATACGCATTTGCAAGGCAAAGACATGCTTTTTTATCCGATTTATCATACTCATACGCTTTTTTATAATGTTCGCATGCAGAGTCAAATTCATTTAGTTTTTGGTAAATATTTGCAATATTTATATGGTATTCGGCGCAATTGGGGTCAATGTCAATTGCTTTTTGATAATACCTTCTTGCTTCCTGATAATCTTCATTATCCTGATACAAAAAACCTATTGCGTTATAAACATCGCTTGTGCCGGGTTTAATTTCTAACGCATTGTTATAATATTTAAGCGCATTTGCAAAACTTCCCACCTCTGCATAAACATTGCCAAGATTGTAATTAACAGCATAAGACTCAGGTTCTGTTTTGTATGCTTTTAAATAGTTTTCAATTGCTTTATCATAATTTTTTTTATAAAAATAAATACTTCCCGTATTTATGAGCGCCTGCATGTCTTGAGGAAATTTTTCCAAAAGCTCTTCATAAACGCAAAGAGCATTTGCATAATCCTCATCCGCCACATAAATATTTGCAAGAGCTCTGTAATTTTCGTCACACTCCGGGTTTTCTTGTATTTTCTTTTTAAAATCCTCAATTAAAATTTCTTTATGCATTTTTAAATCATCTTTCCCGATTTTTATTTATATACAGTAGTATTTTCAAACAAATAACGCGACTGTGCAAGCGCCATTGATTTAAGCGAACATATACCGCCATATTCATCCGCAAAAACTCCGATTGCCTTGAGCCTGTTTACAACAAGTTCATTCAGCTCGTTTTTTGAAACAAACAAAGCGCAAGTGTCATCGCAAAATTCATGTTTAAAAGGACATTTTTTCATAGTCTGAATTATACTATACAAATTGATATTTTAAAATCGTACGTTTTGTTTATTATATAATTTGTAATATGAAAATACTTTTTATTATAGATGATTTAGAATTAAAATATTTTGAATTCAACAAGCTTGTAACAAACTTTTGGCTTAATGTCGAATTTCTGAAACGCTCGCATGAAGTTTTTGTCGCAACAAAAAATATGCTTAATGTTTTTGAAGCAAAAGCACATTGCTTCTGCACAAATACTTATTTTAAAAATAACGAACTCTACAAAAATGAAAGCTTTAAAAATATACCATGTGAGAATTTTGACGTTATTTTCTTTCGCCCGGATCCGCCCGTTGATATCAACTACATTAATGCAAGCTATATTTTAAGCATGACGGATAAAAATAAAACCCTTATTTTAAATTCACCCGAAGCCATAAGAGATAAAAACGAAAAACTCTACATTAACGACTTTCCTTCTCTTGCGCCAAAGAACATAGTAACATCGGATGTTAATTTTATAAGAGAATTTTTAAAAGAAAATAACGAAATAATTATAAAGCCGCTAAATCGCTGCTTTTCAAGCGGTGTATTTTATCTTTACCACGGAGATAAAAACACAAATACAATTATCAACACCGCAACGGAAAACGGGAAAACAAGCGTTATGGTGCAGGAATTTTTACCCGGAATTAAAAAAGGCGATAAAAGGCTTATTTTTATATGCGGAGAAATACTTGAGTATTGCGTACAAAAAGTCGCAACTAATGACGATTTTAAATTTAACGAGCACTGTGATAAAAATTTAAAATTCGGAGCAATTACAAAAGAAGAAAAAAATATAGAAAATGTAATTTCGGATAAACTTTTAAAAGACGGCGTCGTAATGGCGGGGCTTGATACAATTGATTCAAAAATTATCGAAATAAATATCACAAGCCCATGCTTTTTTATAAAAGAAATTAATTCTTTATATGGCATAAATTTAGAAAAAATCATCGTCGATAAACTGGAAAACTATATTTTTAAAAATTTAAAACCTTGCAGCACACGCGTTTTAACCAATTGTTAACATTTGTAAATCTATATTGAGCAACACGCAAAAAAAATTATTTTTTCGCTTTATACTAGTATCATGAAAATCGAGCATTTAACATCTCACTTAAATTTTAATTCTTCGCCGCATATGCATAGCGCAAAGGGCAAAGCCAAAAAAGGTGCAGTCTATTTAGGCGAGAGAACGAGTGTAGAGAATAAAAGTGTAAATAAAAACAGACCCGCTAAAAGTGTAAACTTTAGCGGGTCTGTAAGTTTAAATGACGTAATAGAGGCAAAACCGGCGCAAATAATACAAGAAGAGCTTACAAAACTTGTAACGGAAGGCAAAACAAAAGATTTTAAAAACATAAATCTTAACGCAGGCAAATTGTCTTACAACTTTATAAATTCAAAATTCATGACAAGGGCACTCACTATTGTTAATGAAAACGAATCAAAATTTGAAAATATTATTACAATTTTTCTTGCAGGTATGTTAAAACCTTTGTGTGTACTTGCCATGCCGGGAGCAGAAAAAGAAGACAAACAAATGTCTGCCACCAAAAACTTCGTATCGGCAGTAATAGGTTTTGGACTTTCCTGCTTAATTCTTACCCCTGTTTCAAAGTCTGTTAAAAAAGTTACAAAAAATCTCAATAAATTTATAAAAGACCCTGACTATATAAGACTCATAGATAAAAAAGAATTTGGCGATTTTGTAAAATACGGCGGTAAAGAAGTTGAAGTCGGCAGCATGGCTGATGCGTTTTCAACATTTTATAAAAAAATTCCGGACTTAGCCATCACTCCTACAAAAGCAGCTATTTCAATTGCACTTACGCCATATGTCTTAGACTTTATCTTTAAGAAAGACAAAAAAGAAGCGGCAAAAGCGCAAACAGCACAGCCTAATATTCAAACACAGCCATCAGGCATAGAGCTTAAAGAAAATGAACAAATATTTAACCAATTTAGGGGAGGTGCGATAAGATGAAAATAGCACCTGTTCAAAATAGCCCGAAAAACAACGTAAATTTTGGCGCGGTGTCCTCCATTTCAAAATACGGCGACAACCTCCAAAATGCCATAGTAAAATCCATAGATAAATCATTCGATAATATTTTGCCCAAAATTAGCGACAACGAGAAAGAGCTTGGGCCGATTTACGATAAAATAACCGACGGCATAGCTTCTATAATCGGTACGGCGGCAAATACCGGCGTTTCCAAAAAACTTGTGAACACTTTAAATAAATTTAAAAAACCATCCGCAAGAATGGCAGACCTTGCCTCTTTTGCAATTACTTTCTTTTATGTTAATAACACAAGAAAATCTAAAAAGATTGAAGAAGAGCGCAAAATGCCTCTTATGGTTAACAATATCGCAATAACCATTGTGTCTTCAACAATGGCGGCATTAATTGATAAATTCAGCGATGTCGCTCTGGACAGAGTAAAAGGTGCGCTTTACAATCAAAAGGGCACACAGGTGCTTGAACAAACTCTTGATACAATAAAAAGTGCAAATTTAACAAACGAACTCAATGGCCACAGCATTGAAGAACTCGGCAAAGACATCTTAAGCTCGCAAGAATTTATTAAAAATATAAGAGAATACTCAAAACGCTTTGAAAAAGCAAAATCGCTTACAATTTTCTCAATTACCGTAAGATTTCTCGTAACGGTTCTTATGGTTCCCGTTGTCGGTAAACTCGTTAAGATGATAAAAGAAAATGTCAATAAAGACCCGCAGCAAGCACAAGCCCAACAGACGCAAGCACAGCCGAAAGCCGATGATATCGACAAAGATGATAACGATGATGACGATTAATAAAAGATAATTTAACAACAACATTTTAAATAATAAGTTTTATAAACTTTTAAAGCACAAAAGTACACAAAAATTAAACTTTTGTGCTTTAATTTTTCTGTTAGAGTACTAAGTTGGAGTATAAACACATGATTGTCGTAATGGAACCAAAGGCAACCGAAGACCAGATTAACAAAGTCGTAGACTATGTGCAATCAAAAGGCTTAAGGGTAAACATCAACAGAGGTGAGCATTTAACCGTTGTTGCAGTTTTGGGAGATAAAACAAAATTAAATCCCACAAGCATAAATGCAATTGACGGCGTGCATGAAATAAAAATTATTCAGGAACCCTATAAACTCGTTTCAAGAAGCACAAAAGAAGAAGATACAATTATCGAATTTAAAAACGGCGTTAAAATAGGCGGACTTGAAAGACCCGTTATTATGGCAGGGCCTTGCAGCGTTGAAAAAGATTTTAACGGTCTTTTAAAAGTAGCGCAAGCCGCAAAAGAAATGGGCTGCCAATTTTTAAGAGGGGGTGCTTTTAAGCCCAGAACCTCGCCCTATGATTTTCAGGGATTAGAAGAAAAAGGGCTTGAATATCTGGCAGAAGCAAGAAAACAAACAGGCCTGCTTGTTGTAACCGAAATTATGGATACAATGGACATCCCGCTTGTATGCAAATACGCCGATGTTCTGCAAGTCGGCGCAAGAAACATGCAGAACTTTAAAATGCTAAAGGCACTTGGGAAAATTGATAAACCCGTTATGATAAAAAGAGGCCCCGCCGCAACCATTAGAGAATTTTTACTCGCGGCAGAATATGTTGTATACAACGGCAACCCGAATGTTATTTTATGCGAAAGAGGTATAAAAGGCATTGACAATGATTTTACAAGAAATACTCTTGATATTGCCGTAGTGCCGATTATAAGAAAATACTCTCATCTGCCAATAATAGTAGACCCCTCCCATGGTACCGGAAAACGCTATTTAATTGAGCCGATGGGAAAAGCGGCACTTATAGCGGGTGCTCACGGTCTTATGATAGAAGTTCACCATGACCCCGATCATGCATCCTCAGACGGTGCCCAAAGCTTAAGCATAGAGCAATTTAAAGATATTGCAAAAAGACTTAATAAGCTTATAGGCAGAATAGACTACGATAATAAAAATATGTAGATAAATAAGGAAGCCGTTTTATTTCATTAAAAAGGCTTCCTTTTATAAAATCTTAATTTGCGTAAATTTTACCATTGTAATAGAATTTAAATTATGGCTTTAACATTTCAGGAACTTGCACTAAATCTATCAAAATACTGGTCGGACAACGGCTGTATTATTCAGCAGCCCTACGACATTGAAAAGGGCGCATCCACCATGAACCCCGCTACTTTTCTAAGGTCGCTCGGGCCCGAGCCATATAGTGTTGCAATGATTGAGCCTTGCAGGCGCCCGACCGACGCCAGATACGGCGAAAACCCGAACCGTCTGGGGCATTACTTTCAATATCAGGTAATTTTAAAACCATCTCCGGATAATGCCCAGGATATTTATTTAAAATCTCTTGAAGCAATCGGGATAGATTTAAAAAAACACGATGTAAGATTTGTTGAGGACAACTGGGAAAGCCCTACTTTAGGAGCGGCAGGCGTAGGCTGGGAAGTATGGCTTGACGGAATGGAAATAACACAATTTACATATTTCCAGCAGGTAGGCGGTTTAGAGGTCAAACCTGTTGCGCTTGAAATTACATACGGTTTAGAGCGCATCGCTATGTATCTGCAAAATGTCAACTCCGTATTTGACGTTATGTGGAACAAAAAATTAAAATACGGCGATATTTACCTGCAAAATGAAATAGAGCAGTCTAAATACAATTTTGAATACTCAAACGCCAAAAGGCTTTTTGAAATGTTTGATTTGTGCGAAGCGGAAGCTTTTTCCTGCCTTGAAGCGCAAATAGTGCTCCCGGCATACGATTGGGTTTTAAAGTGCTCTCACACCTTTAATCTGCTTGATGCAAGGGGCGTTATCTCAAAAGATGAAAGAGTTAACTATATTAACAGAGTAAGAACAATGGCGGCGGAAGTTGCCAAATTATATGTAAAACAAAGGGAGAGCCTTGGTTTTCCTTTACTTAAAAAGTAGATAGGAAAAATCACTTAAAGATGAAAAAGATTAACAACAACTTGCACAATGGGTGCAGCGAAAAGCATGAAGTCGGAGCAATCGGCAATTTTGTAACAAACTTATTTAAAACAAAAAACCCTGACGATATGATTGAAAGTGCCAACAAGGGCGGTCTTGAAAAAACGCTCGGTGCTTTTGACCTTATTATTTTAGGGGTAGGTGCAATTATAGGCTCGGGTATTTTTACGGTCGTAGGAATAGCTGCGGCAGGCTCGCCGGAAAGTGCGGGTGCAGGCCCGGCGCTTGTTGTATCAATGGTTCTGGCATCATTAGCGTGTGTATTTTCAGCTATGTGCTACAGTGAATTTGCCTCTATGATTCCCGTTGCAGGTTCTGCATATTTATACACCTATGCTACAATGGGCGAGTTTTTAGCCTGGATTGTCGGCTGGGTGCTGATTTTAGAATATTTAGTCGGCTACATAGCCGTTGCAAATGCCTGGAGCGGCTATTTAATACAATTTTTAAAGGGTTTCCCCTTTTTGCCACAGTGGCTTACTAATCCGCCCGTGTGGCTTGTTAATGACTATTCAAGCGCGCTTGATACGCTTGCAAAGCAAGGGCTGGATCCCGCAGGGGTAATCCCGCATATAGCAGGAATTCCAATTGCTTTTAACTTACCCGCGCTTTTAATTACCATACTTATGGCTGCAATACTAATTAAAGGAATTAAAGAATCAACCAATATGGCAGGACTTATGGTAGTGATTAAGCTTGCAGTAATTGCGCTTTTTATAATAACGGGCGCGTTTTATGTAAAGCCCGAAAACTGGGTGCCCTTTGCTCCGAACGGTTTTGAGGGTATCTTTATGGGTGCTTTTATAATATTCTTTGCTTACATCGGCTTTGATGCCATAGCAACAGCGGCAGAGGAAACAAAAAACCCGCAAAAAAACCTTCCCATAGGCATTATAGGCTCGCTTGCCGTCTGTACCATAATATATGTTTTTGTGGCAATTGTGCTCACAGGCATGGTTCCGATAAATCAAATTGATGCACACGCTCCCATAGCTCATGCTATGCGCCTTGCAGGACAAGATTGGGTGGCGGGATTAATATCCCTTGGCGCGCTTACCGGTTTAACATCGGTTTTATTGGTTCTAATGCTCGCGGGTACAAGGATTTTATTTGCAATGAGCCGCGATAACTATTTGCCATCAATATTAAAAACCGTTCACAAAAAATATAAAACACCGCACGTTATAACGATTATGACAGCTATCATATGCATTTTCGGCTCACTGTTTTTAAATATTTCAACAGCGGCGGAACTTTGCAACTTCGGCACATTTACATCATTTATAATTGTGTGTGTTGCGGTGCTGATTTTAAGAAAAACAGACCCGAACAGAAAAAGACCTTTCAGGGTGCCTTTTTCACCTTTGTTTCCCATACTCGGAATTGTTTGCTGCGGCGGACTTATGATTTATTCAATGCAATTTTTAACCACATCAAGGTTCCTTTTCCCGCTGTGGCTTATAATAGGGGTGATAATCTACCTTACATACGGCTATAAAAAACAAAGAAAAATGGAAAATAATGAAAATTAATACCGCACAATTTAAAAATTTTATATCAAATTTACTTGAAAAAAAAACTGTTGACGAAGTAATAGAAACGGCTAAAAAATCCGAGCTCAAAAAAACTCTCGGGGCTTTTGACCTTATAATTCTCGGTATCGGCGCAGTTGTAGGTACGGGGATTTTTACAATCGTCGGCAGTGCGATAGTGGGCGGCCCCGAGGGAGCGGGTGCAGGCCCGGCCATTATACTTTCAATGGTATTGGCTGCAATTGCAAGTATTTTCTCGGCGCTTTGCTACTCTGAAATTGCCGCAATGATACCTATTGCAGGCTCTGCCTACACTTACACCTATATTACAATGGGCGAGTTTATGGCATGGCTTGTAGGTTGGATTTTAATGCTTGAATACGCTATAGGCAACATAACGATTGCAAGCGCCTGGAGCGGATATTTTGCACAGTTTTTAAAAGGCTTTAAACAAGTTTTGCCCGATTTTATAACAACCTTTCCAATTTGGCTGAGAAATGACTATCGCTCAATAAGCCTTATGTGTGACAGATTTGGCTATGATATTCATGATAAAGTCCCTTTTTTATTCGACAAAATACCTTTTGCCATAAACCTTCCCGCAATTTTTATCGTGGTATTGCTGACTTTAATACTTGTAAAGGGTGTCAGGGAATCTACGCGCTTTGCGGGGATTATGGTTGCGATAAATCTTTTTATAATATCAACCTTTATTTTTGTCGGCGCACACTATGTACAGCCTGAAAACTGGACGCCTTTTATGCCAAACGGCTTTTCGGGGGTTGTAATGGGAGCATTTTTGATTTTCTTTGCCTACATCGGTTTTGATGCCATATCAACAACGGCAGAGGAAACAAAAAACCCGCAAAAAGATATCCCTATAGGAATTTTGGGCACACTGTGCATTTGTACCGTTTTATACATAGGCGTCGCACTTGTACTTACCGGTATGGTGCCCTGTAAATTAATTGATATTCAAGCACCCATAGCTCATGCTATGCACCATGTGGGTAAAGACTGGTTTGCGGGTTTTATCTCGGCGGGCGCATTGGCAGGGCTGACTTCAGTTTTACTTGTCTACCAGCTCGGCACGGTAAGAATACTCTATGCCATGAGCCGTGATAAGTTTTTACCAAGAAACTTAAGGGTTGTAAACAGAAAAACAAGAGTACCCAACCTTTTAACCTGGGTTTGCGGTCTTGTAGTTATTATAGGCTCTTTATTTATGGATTTAAATATATCGGCGGAGCTTTGTAACTTCGGTACATTTACATCTTTTATCATAATTTGTATTATAGTTTTAATTTTAAGAAAAACTGATCCTGACAGAAAAAGACCCTTTAAGGTGCCTTTTGTACCTCTGTTTCCGATTTTAGGCATACTCTTTTGCGGCGGACTGATTGTTTTTTCGCTCAAAACCCTTAAAACTTCATCGGTTTTATTCCCAATCTGGATAATAATCGGCGTTATGATTTACTTTGCCTACGGATATCGCGCACACAGAAATAAAAATCAAAAAAGATAATAAAAACTCCCTTAATATTAAGGGAGTGGTCTAACTTTTGACTTATGCTTAAAATTTAAGATTTTAATTTTACAAGCGCATCCACAACAACAGGATCCCATTTAACTGCGCTCTCACTCTTTAAGACTTCAAGAGCAGCCTCATTTGTAAGAGCTTTCCTTTGCGGTCTGTCTTCCAAAAGGGCGCAATAGGCGTCAGCAACAGCAATAATTCTTGAGCCAAAAGGTATGGAATTACCGTTTAAGCCTTCCGGTGCGCCTTGTCCGTTCCAGCGCTCGCGCTGATAATGGATATAAGGCACAACTTCTGACATAAAGTTTATATTCATAAGAAGGCTAACGCCCGCATTTGGGTGTTCCTGTAATTTTTCCCACTCTTCTTTTGTGAGCTTTTCTTTTTTGCAGAACAATTCGTCGCTTAATGTAATTTTGCCGATATTTTGCAAAAGTCCCGCGTAATATATCAAATCTGTTGTTTTTTCATTTAATTCAAGGTAATGACAAATTTCGCGCGACAATTCCGCCGTTCTTCTTGAATGGTTGTTTTCGTATTTTCCTTTGCAATCAACCGCATAGGCAAGTTTTTCAACAAATGCCTGCTGCTGGTCACCAAGGTCACCTATTATCGCGGTGAGCTGGGCACGAAGATTTTGAAGTTCTGATGTCGACACCACTTTTTGGCAGATAAGACGATTAACTTCATCAATTAATTTTTGCAAACCCAAAGAAGTTACAAAAAGCCCTGCGGTAATTTTTATTAAATCAGCAAATTGTTCTTCAATTGGTTTATCCTGTGCTCTTATAACCTCAATTGAGCCTATGCATTCAAAGTTGTTTTTCATCGGAAAAACACTTATCTGCCGGCCGTCTTTTATAAAAACAATGTCTTTTTCATCTTTATGACAGTTAAGAATATAATCTTCAATTTTATCTGTTTTTTTGTCATTACTGCTTCCGCAGAGTTTTAATTTTTCACCTTTTTTGGAAAGATAAATATTGCACTCATCAAGCGAGAGCATAAGTTTTATGGTCTTTGCTATCGAATTATATATAACGTAATCTTCGTTATTTTTAAAGCCTAAAAGCGACAGGGTGTTATCAATCGAATAAATCGAAACGAGCTCTCTCAGCTGTTCTTTTAAACTTTCATTTTTGTCGCGCACCTTATCGCCGATTTTATGCGCCAATTCGGGATTTATAAGGTGCTCTGTTAAAAAATCACCAAGATTAAGCGCAAAAATTTCTTCCAACGGATCGTCATCAAGCAGGTTTATAGAGCGCGAGTATATAGAAACCCCCTGTTCTTTACCTTCACTTTTACGGTTTCCAAAGTTTTCCATACAATTTTCCTATATGTGTTTTCTTGTAATTATACTATCGGCACATTTTTGAAAAACTTTTGCCGTTTTTACAAAAACTATACTAAAGTTTACATAAAGATAAACTTTAATTTGATTATGTTAAAATGCTGATGTTATGGATGAAAAAATTATTGTTGAAACAAAATATTATAAAATTAACAAACCCGTCGAGCTTGAGTGCAAAAGAGAGCTAAAAGACATTCAGGTTGCATACGAAACGTACGGGACACTAAACGAACAGGGCGACAATGCAATATTAATCCTCCATGCGCTCACGGCAGACGCGCATGCTGCGCACTATAACTCACCCGACGATAAAAAACCCGGATGGTGGGATACAATGATTGGCGATGGCAAAGCTTTTGATACCAAAAGATTTTTTGTTATCTGCTCAAATGTGCTTGGCGGCTGCAAAGGCACCACCGGGCCAAGCTCCATAAACCCGCAGACAGGCAGGGAATACGCCCTTGATTTTCCGGTTATAACCGTAAATGATATGGTAAAAGTGCAAAAAGAACTTATTGACTATCTTGGGGTAAAAAAATTAATCGTCGTAGGCGGTTCAATGGGCGGTATGCAGGCTCTGGAGTGGAGCATTGAACATCCCGATATGGTAAAATCAACAATCATCATCGCCTGCACCCCGAGGCTTACAGCCCAGGGTATAGCATTTAACGCAGTCGGCAGAAACGCAATAATATCAGATAAAAACTTTAATAACGGCAACTATTACCACGGCGAGCACCCCGAACGCGGCTTAAGCATAGCACGCATGATAGGGCACATAACATATCTTTGCGAAGAAGCAATGCACAATAAATTCGGCAGGGATTTTAAAGACAAACCTTCTTTTGACTTTGGCGTTGATTTTCAGGTTGAGAGCTATCTTGAACATCAGGGAAGAATTTTTGTAGACAGATTTGACGCCAACAGCTACCTCTACATTACAAAAGCCGTCGATTATTATGACCCTGCAAGGAAGTACGGAAGCCTTGAAAACGCCCTTAAGGACACAAAATCGAGGTTTTTAATAATTTCTTTTTCTTCCGACTGGCTTTTTTCTACAGAGCAGGCAAAAATTATGGCTGATGCGCTTATTCATATAAATAAAGAAGTGTCTTTTGTGGAATTGAAGAGTAACTGCGGGCATGACGCTTTTTTAATAGAGTGGGAAAAGCAGACAAAAATTATAGAAAGTTTTTTGAAAGGTTAAAATGCTAAACTACAGGGCAATTATAAAACTTATAAAAGAAAAATCAAAAATACTTGACCTTGGCTGCGGAAACGGCACTTTGTTTAAAATGCTTGTGGATGAGAAAAAAGTGCACGGTGTCGGAGTTGAAATAGATGAAAATTGCGTCATAGAGTCGCTCAAAAAAGGACTGAGTGTCATTCAGGGCGACCTTGACGAGGGCTTAAAACAATTTCCCGACAAAAGCTTTGACTATGCAATTTTAAATCAAACGCTGCAATCCACAAATAACCCACAATATGTAATTGAGGAAATGTTAAGGGTAGCAAAACGCTCAGTGGTAAGCTTTCCGAATTTTGCCTACTGGAAGGTAAGGTTTTATCTTTTCTTTAAAGGCAAAATGCCAAAAAGCAGAGCACTTCCGTATGAATGGTATAACACTCCAAATATTCACCTGCTCACCGTAAATGACTTTTTTGAATTTTGCAAAAAAAGAAATATAAAAATTGAGGAATCTATATATCTTACAAGAAAAAAGGCAAGAAGCGGAATATTAATAAGGACAATTACAAACTTTTTTACGGAAGAAGCCGTTTTTGTAATTTCAAAATAAAACTTACACAAAAAGCGCCCTCAATAGAGCAAGGGCGCTTTGCATATTTTATAATGTTCTACTTCATTGCACCTTTTATGATTTCAACGAAGCTTTCAGCTTTTAAGCTTGCACCGCCGACCAAAGCACCGTCAATATCAGATTGTGCCATCTGTTCTTTTATTGTTTCCGGTTTTACGGAGCCGCCGTATAAAATTCTTACTTTTTCAGCGTTTTCTCTTCCGGCAATTTGAGCTAAAGTATTTCTTATAACCTTAATTACGCGGTTGGCTTCTGTGCTGTCACAGGTTTTGCCCGTGCCGATTGCCCAGATGGGTTCATACGCAATTACGACATTTGCAATGTCAGACGGCTTAACATTATCCAGTGCTTTTACTATTTGTGAAGCGATATGAGAATCCGTAACGCCTAATTCACGCTGTTCAAGCGTTTCACCGCAGCAGATAATAGGAGTTAAACCTGCTTCAATTATAGCAATTGCTTTTTTGTTAATCATTTCATCTGTTTCAGAGAATATTTGACGACGTTCCGAATGACCGATAATTATAAATTTTGCGCCAAAATCTTTAATCATATCAATTGATACTTCACCCGTAAATGCACCTTTTGGTTCAAAATAGCAATTTTGCGCAGCGAGTTTAATTCTTTCACATCCGCAGTGGCAGATATTTTCAGACACAACGCCCAAGGATGTGAACACAGGCGCAACAACAACTTCGGGAAGCGCATCTTTGTCAATATCTTGGATTGCTTCTTTTATGGCACATACAAGTTTAGCACTTTCGGCACGATTGTTGTGCATTTTCCAGTTACCCGCAATAATAGGTCTTCTGCTCATTTTATAACTCCTTAAATATATATTTAACAATCAAATAATAGCACAAAAAGCAAATTCAAGGAATAAAATTTTTAGAACAATGCAAGCCGCGCAACTAATTTATTTCTAATTGGGAACGGTTTCGCCCTGTCGGCAAGGCTCTCGCCTTCCCGTTCGGGCTCACACACCTAAGCCTGCTCATAAATTTCAACGCGGCACAAGCCGCGTAAGAAATTTATTTCGCAGGTAATCTTTTTAGCCGTAGGCTGCAAATAGAGGCATATAGAGTGATAATGCCAGGAATAAAACTATACCGCCGATAAAGATTAACATTGCGGGCTCTACGAGTTTTGTAAATTTATCGATAATTGCATCGAGTTTTTGGTCAATAAATGTAGTACAGTGATGCAGCAGTTCGCCCAGACGACCTGATTGTTCACCGGTTGCAATCATAAAGGTCATCATGCTCGGTATTTGATTTGATGCCCTAAGTGCAACGGATAAGTGGGTACCTTGTTGAACCTTGGCCGTTGCCTGGAAAATAGCATCTTTCAAAACAAGGTTGTCAAGCGTCATATTTGCAAGGTACAAACAGTCTACAATCGGTATACCTGCCTCATATGCAACCTGCAAGACTGCAAGAAAGTTTGAATAATTGGCAAATCTTAACAAGTCGGACAATAGCGGAGTTTTGAGAAAAAATGCGTCAACGGGGCGTTTTGTAACGTCATTTGAAAGAATGTGTTTAATTGCCAACACAATGAAAGTTATAAACACAATCGGTACAAACCAAAACTTGCGGATGAAAAGCCCTAATGACATACAAATTTGTGTCATAAGCGGAAGTTCACGACCCAAATTATCAAACATATCTTTAAAAGCAGGGAATACAAACACAAGCATAACCGTAACAACGACACATGCAAGCAATATAACGAATATAGGATAAACAAGCGCGCCTATTACCTTGCTTTTAATATCGTCTTGTTTTCTTAAAAGCTCCAACATACGAGTCAGGGTCTTGTCCAATTCTCCGGAGTCTTCCCCGGCTTTAACAAGACCTACGTATACTCTGCCAAAAACTTTTCTGTGTCTTTCAAGAGTTTCCGCAAGAGTCAAACCGCCCGTGATAATATTTCTTCGAAGCTCATGGGCAATCGCTCTGATACCTTTTGATTCCGCATTGTTTTCAAGGAACACAAGCGTTTCAATAATCGGAATACCGGTAGAAGTAAGAATTTGAAGCGTCTGGGTAAATTCAATTTTATCTTTAAGGGAAAAGGAGCTTATTTTGTTTACGGAAATATTTTTTGCGCCCGAACTCTGCGCACCCCTGTCCGCTATAGAATCGTCCGAAATTTTTGTCGGCAAAAGCCCCATTCTTTTAACCGCTTCACGCGCTGCGCGGGCGTCCGGGGCATCAACCTTGCCCTTCACTATATCTTTGTTATTTTTAAGTGCTGTATAAGAAAATGTTGGCATCTACACCTCTACTGCTCGCTTGCAAGACCGAGAATTCTGACAAACTCGTCTATTGTCGTAATACCGTTTAAAATATGTTCCAAACATGACATTTTAAGAGTCTTCATGCCATGTTTTACCGCATAATCTTCCAATTCAACATCATGCGCCCTTTGTGCTATCATTTTTTTCATGTCTTTGTTTATAAGCATAATTTCAAATACGCCGGTACGGCCGGAATAACCGGTGTCATTGCAGTAAGGGCAGCCTTTTGCGCGATATATTGTTGTTTCTGTAAGTCTTTTAATGTCCTGCGGGTCTGTGAGTATTTTTCGTGCATCTTCCAGGGTGGGCTGATAAGCCTCTTTGCACTCGGGGCAAAGCTTTTTGACAAGTCTTTGGGCAATTACACCGGTAATTGTAGAAGATACGAGATAGTCTTTTGCACCCATTTCAATAAGCCTTGTAATAGTAGCGGCGGCCGAGTTTGTGTGAATTGTGCTTAATACAAGGTGACCTGTCAGAGAAGCCGATATAGCGACCTCTAGCGTTTCAAAGTCACGAATTTCGCCGACCAGGATAATATCGGGGTCTTGCCTCAAAATTGCCCTTAGGCAATTTGCAAAAGTAATACCTGCTTTCGGGTTAACCGCAGACTGGTTAACGCCGTCCATCTTGATTTCTATAGGATCTTCAATTGTTGTTATGTTAACATCTTCCGAATTCAATGTCCTTATAAGAGAGTAAAGAGTCGTTGTTTTACCGGAACCTGTGGGGCCGGATGTAAGGACAATTCCGTTTGGCAATGAAATCAAATATTCGACTTTCTTTCTGTCTTCATCCGAAATTCCGTCGATTTTAATTTCTTTGTCATTATTCATATCGGTAATAGCGGGAGCCAAAATCCTTATTACCATTTTCTCTTTATTGCCGACAGGGAGGGTGTTTACACGAAAGTCGTGTTGATTTTTCTTGTATTTAATTGAAAAGTTACCGTCCTGCGAACGTCTGTGCTCGGCAATATTCATACGCGCAAGTACTTTAAAACGCGAAACAACGGCTGAGTCAACCTTAGCTGGAATTTTCAAAACTTCTCTCAGTGTACCGTCAATACGAAAACGCACTACATAGCCCACAAGACGCGGCTCAATATGGACGTCGGAAGCATGCTGGTCAATTGCAAGGGTTATAATTTTGTTTGCAAATTTTGCAACAGTACCTGACGTGTCCTGAATTTCGTTTTCAACCTGATCCCAAAGAGAATCTTCATTTGTATTTTCTATGCGCTCATTTTCAATTTCTTTGAGCATTTTATTTGCAGCTTCACGTTCATTTACATAGTAGCATTGGTTCAGTCGGACGATGTCCATGCGGTCCTGGTGATTTTTTTTTTTTT
>CALUWF010000010.1 GCA_944324405.1 Candidatus Gastranaerophilales bacterium
TGCGTCTGATGCGATTCGAACGCATGACCTATCCCTTAAAAGGGGAGTGCTCTACCTGCTGAGCTACAGACGCAAACCTAAACTTTATTCAATTGTCATATCTATAGCTCAGCAGGTAGTTTGTGCGGACTCGCCGCTAACCTCGCTGCGCTCGTTTACTTGAGCTACAGACGCAAATACAATTGCTTAATCAATATAACAAGAACAAAGTTTTGCGTCAAATACTTTTTTAAAATTATAAACTGCCATGTTGTACTCGCCAGGAAGATGTATTTAAAAACCGAATATTTATATAATATTAATCTTATATACAAGAAAGGGAACAACATGAAAAAAACTTTATTAATGCTTGCAATCACAGTATTCTTTGCAAATTGTACATTTGCAGCCCCATGCGACATCACAAAACCGTATAACACAAAACAAGACTGTCAGAACTGTAAACAATACAACACACCGGACGGTTGTGAGAAAAAAGACTGCAACAGCTGCAAAAAAACAACAAACACGGTTGCCCAAAATAATGAGTGCTTTTTTGATAATCAATTTTCACAAATGAAAAAAATCCTATGCCTGAGTCCGCAGCAAGAATCTGCAATAAACTGTATTTACGACAAATATAAAAACCAAATGCAAATTTTACATGACCAGGCACAGTGCAGACAAGAGAAACTCTGCAAAATGATTAATGATTGTGCCTCAAATTCCGACATAAGAGCACAAAGAGACGAACTTAAAGAAATCAGAGACGAAGCAAAGGAACAATATAAGTGTTTCTCTAAAGAAATAAAGGCGCAACTTTGCTCAGACCAGGTAAAATGTTTCAAAAAATTTAACCGCATGGAAAAAAAGAAAATGAAAAAACTTGTAAAATATTGTATGCAGCCTCATTTCCCGTGTGATTGCGGATGCAAAATGTACAGCGCCTGCGGCAAATAAATAAAATTTAAAAAAAACCGCCCCACATTTATTGGGGCGGTTAATTTATTATGATAATTTACTTATCAGTTCGGATATTGTTGAAATTTCCGTCTTTATCTCCTTTGTGCGCGCCCTTGTCTGCTCAACCACTTCCTTTGGCGCCGAATTTACAAATTTTTCGTTATTTAATCTGGCATTGAGCGAGTTAAGCTCTGCTTCAAATTTCTGAATTTTCTTGTTTTGACGCTCGATTTCCTTATTAATATCAATTAAGCCCTCAAGCGGAACGATTATTTTTGTATCACCAACACTGCAATACGCACAGTGTTTTTCATCCTTTGAATTCTTTTCAAACTCAACATTTTCAACGCGCGCAAGACGTTTTATGTAGGGGATAATTTTTGAAAACAAATCCTCATCCCCGTCGATTTTAATATTTATTTTTGAGCCTACCGGTATATTAAAATCCGCCCTTAGGTTTCTCAAAGACTTAATTGCCTCAAATACATTTTGCATTTGTTCGGACTCATATTCAAACTCAAATTCTTTATTATATACGGGAAAATCCGTTTTCATAAGGGCGGCTTCACTTTTTTCAACAGGCATTAACTGCCAGATTTTCTCCGTAATATGAGGCATAATGGGGTGCAGCAGTTTTAAAGACTGTTCAAGCACATACGCCATAACGGCTTCATTTTTTTCAATTTTAGAAAGCTCGACATACCAGTCACAGTAATAATTCCAGAAGAAATCGTAAAGAATTGAGGCAACCTCGCCTATTCTGTAGTTTTCAATATTTTCATTTACTTCTTTTATTACTTTGTTTAACTCATTTAAAATCCACCTGTCGGCAATTGAGAAGTCTTTAGGGTCAAGTTTTAAATCTTTACCCGACTTTGTTAAATTCATTAAAACAAAGCGTGAAGCATTCCAGATTTTATTTGCAAAATTTCTGCCGTACTCGAACCTTTCGTTTGAAAGCTTGATATCCTGTCCGCCGTACGTGCAGAGCGAAGTTAAAGTAAAGCGCATGGCATCACACCCGTACTTCTCAATAATTTCAACGGGGTCAATTGTGTTACCTTTTGACTTGGACATTTTTTGTCCGTTTTCATCTCTTATAAGCCCGTGGATATAAACGGTAGAAAACGGCGGAACTTTTGTAAATTCAAGCCCCATTGTAATCATTCTTGCCACCCAGAAGAAAATAATGTCAAAACCTGTAACAAGCGTTGTTGTCGGGTAGAATTTTTTGTAATCATCAGAATTTGTATCAGGCCAGCCCATTGTTTCAAAAGGCCACAAGCCCGAAGAAAACCATGTGTCTAAAACGTCCGTATCCTGCCTGTAGTTATCGGGGTCAGGATTTTCAAGTGCTACGACCATCTCGCCCGTTTTTTTATGGTAATAAGCGGGAATTTGATGTCCCCACCAGAGTTGGCGGGAAATACACCAGTCGCGTATATTTTCCATCCACATTAAATAATTCTTTTCCCAGCGGGAAGGAACAAATTTTATTGAGCCGTCCTTAACCTTTTCAATTGCAGCTTTTGCCAGAGGCTCCATTTTAACAAACCATTGCTCGGAAAGCAGAGGCTCGATTGTTGTATTGCAGCGCTGGCATTTTCCCACGGCATGCAGGTGATCGGTTATGCGCACCAGAACCTGATGGTCTTTTAGCATTCTTAAAGTTCTCTCGCGCGCGTCATATCTGTCCCTGCCGTGCAGTTCCGGATGAACCTCGCTGCATGCAATCATTCTGCCCTGTTCGTCAATTACTTTAATTGATTTTAAACCGTGGCGCCTGCCGACTTCAAAGTCGTTGGGGTCATGGGCGGGAGTAATTTTAAGTGCGCCCGTACCGAAACTTTTATCAACGTATTCATCTGCAATAATAGGGATTTCACGTCCCGTCAGGGGAATTACGCATTTTTTGCCTATTAAATCCTTGTATTTGTAGTCATTCGGGTTAACGGCGACCGCAACATCACCAAACATTGTTTCAGGACGGGTAGTTGCAATAACAATTGCACCCATTTCATCTTTCAGAGGGTATGAAATCTCCCATAATTTACCCTCTTCGTTTTCATACTGCGTTTCAATGTCAGAAATGGCACTCTGGCAGCGGGGGCACCAGTTTACAATATATGAACCCTTATAAATTAATCCTTTGTTGTACAAATCCACAAAAACTTTTTTTACGGCGCGCGAGCAGCCTTCATCAAGTGTAAAACGGGCGCGCGACAGGTCAAAAGAGGCGCCGAGTTTTTTAAACTGGTTTAAAATTTTACTTTTGTGGTCATTTGCCCAGTCCCAGGTTATTTTGACAAATTCTTCACGCCCTATGTCATGGCGGCTTTTGCCTTCTTTTGCAAGTTGTTTTTCAACCACATTTTGAGTGGCAATTCCCGCATGGTCACACCCCGGGAGCCAGAGAGCTTCATAACCTCTCATCCTGTGGTATCTGGTTAAAATGTCTTGCAGGGTTCCGTCCAGAGCATGGCCCATATGTAAAACGCCCGTGACGTTTGGCGGAGGAATAACGATTGAATAAGGCTCTTTTTTCGACTTGGCGTCAGCCTTGAAACACTCGTTTGTTTCCCAAAACTTATAAATTTCTTCCTCAATCTTTCTTGCTTCATATGTCGTTGCCATGTTTTGGATTTGCAAATTGTCCATTTTATCCTCGAATTATAACTACAACAATAATTTATCACAAAAGTATTAGCCCATAAAGCGTATTATTTTTTAAACAATTATTGATTAATCTTTTTGTTATGAAAAAAGTTATAATTATACTTTTTTTAATAATATTACACTTTGTCTTTCCGGGCATAATATTTTGCAAAGAAGAATATGCGGATAACGAAATAACTCTTCACAGCACTTTTAGCGACTGTTTAAAGGATGTAAATATAGAAAAAGAAGTCAATGATTATTTTTCGGAAGATGTGATTTACATTAATTTAAAAGAATGC
This sequence comes from Candidatus Gastranaerophilales bacterium, assembly GCA_944324405.1. Lineage (GTDB taxonomy): Bacteria > Cyanobacteriota > Vampirovibrionia > Gastranaerophilales > Gastranaerophilaceae > Galligastranaerophilus. The sequence continues at coordinate 3,900 of CALUWF010000010.1, forward strand.
ATTGAAATAGCGCTCTTATATAATTATTACCTTAAAAGCGCTGATTTTGACTATATAAGAAGCAATTGGGAATATAAAAATTCACTTACAAATTTTCTTTTTGACGTTGGTGCTACCGGCTATTCCGTTTACTATAGCGGCCAAGTTCTTGTCGGCGCGGCACTTGTCGATAAATTTCACGAACTCGCATTGTCAATTAATTTACATGCAACACACCAACTCACAAGAGGGGGCGAACAGATTTTTGAAGCACTTTCAAAAAGGCATCTAAAATTTGCCCAAAGACATAATTTAAATTTTACAAGAAACGAAGTACTGCTATATACCGCAAAATATTACTATGAACTTTTAAGGACAAAACTTAACATAGAAATTTACCAAAAAAACTACAAGGAACGTTGCGCACAGCTTGTACAGACTGAAAATCTTCTTATGGCTGGCCTTGGCACAAAATTTGACGTAATCCGCTCCAAAACAGAACTTGCACAGGCAAAACAAAACCTTTTGGATGCAATGCAGGAATTTCGACTTGCACAAGCCCGCCTGGCAAACGTCATGGGTGTTGAAATTACAACGGGGCTTATGCCGATTGAGCTTGAGGCAAAAGAGTACATACTGACCGACGAAAGTAAAACAATAGATGATATGTATAATCTTGCCTGTTGTGCAAGGGAAGATATTAAAGAAATACGCTCCAAAATAAAAGCGCTAAAGGAACAAAAAAAGATGATTTACACGCAATTTATCCCAAGACCAAGAGTAATTGCTCAACAACAATGGCAAGGAACGGCCGAAGCCGGACTCGGCCCTGCCGTAATTGTAGGGGGGTATATAGATTGGAACGTAGGAGAAAATATGGGACTTGGCACAATTACCAATGCAAAAGCAAAGCAGGCAGAGATTGATAAAAATATCGTGGATTTGGAACAATCACTAAGGGATATAAAAGAAAATATTTTAAAGGATTATTATGAGTCTAAAATATCAAAAGACAGGATAAAAATTTCAAAAGAACAAACGCAATACGCAACTCAAAGTGTCGAGCTTGCAGAATTAAGGCTTGATTCCGGCGAGGGGATTTTAATTGACGTAATCCAGGCGCAGACCTTTAAAACAAGAACCAGAATAGAGCTTGTAAATTCAATCATCCGCTACAACATTGCACAGGTACAAATACTCTTTGATGCGGGGATAATATCTAAAGACGGGATACTTAAAAATTACAGTCCGTAAAGAAATGTAAACTTTTTAATAAATTGTAGCAAATACACTAATTTATGTGTTTTAAATAAGTACAAAAAGATACCTAACAACCCTAAATACATATTAACACTATGCCTGCCTCCAAAAGCAGGCTTTTACTTTTTTGATTTAATATTATATAATTTTAAAAAAGAGGTAATAATGGATAAATTTGCACTGACGAAATTGAGTTACGGAATGTATGCAATAGGAGCAAAAGACGCGCAAAAGCGATTTTGCGGCTGTATTGCAAATTCACTTATGCAAATAACAGCCGAGCCTGCAACTGTTGCACTGAGCATAAATCACGACAATTATACAAATCAATGCATTAAAGATACAAAAGAATTCAGTGTAAATATACTCCCTGAAAAAATAAATCCGCTTATAATAGGTACATTCGGCTTCAGAAGCGCAAGAGATATTGATAAATTTGCAAATATTAAATATAAGACAATAAATAATCTGCCCGTGTGCGAAGAGGCCTGCGCATATCTTATATGCAAACTCATAAATACCCTTGAAACAAATACACATACCATATTTTTGGCGTCGGTCGAAGATTGCGAAATTTTAAATGACAATGCGCCAATGAGCTATGCTTACTATCATAATGTCATAAAAGGTAAAAGCCCTAAAACTGCGCCGACATACGTCGGTTAAGCCTGCATTTTTAGGCTTTGTGTCTTAATTTTCTTATTATATTATTAAAATCGCGCTGCGAAATATCATATTTATTACAAATAAATTGCAGCGTCTGAAAGGCTAAATCCCAAAAATGCACAACCGGCATTTGTTTTGAATTGTAAACCCCGGCGTCATATATTGATTTATCGGGTTTATTTCCGCATAAAAAATCCAGCTTAACCCCCCAGCCTTTTGCGTATCTAACTTTTGAAAGGCAAATAGTATCCCCTTCGGTCATTTTTTTAATTTTATCCGTTGAAAGAAATTTTTCATAGTCGCAAATTGCTTGATTTAGAGCGTTTTTTGCCTCCGGCGAAATTTTTTTATCATATAAATTAGCGTCAATCACAAGATTTGCACAAAAGTTAATATCGTTCATAAAGAGCCTTTCACTTATGTATAAAGCGCAAAAATATATTTTTTTGCAAGTAATGTAAAGTTATGTAACAAAATAAGTATATACTGAATTTATAATTTTTATATTGTTTTTATATAAGTGTAGAGATTAAAAAAAGACGACAGATTATACAAAGGAGAACATATTATGAGTCTTAGTGCAAGCGCAGGTCTATTTTTAGCAGGCAAAACAAATGTCAGCCCTCAGGCTTTACAAAAAAATGCAGAAAGCAACGTATTTAATCAACCGGTACAAACAGAAAACAAAAAAGAAATTTCAAACCCATTTGCACAACATGTCGAAGAAAACAAAAAACCGGTAAACCCGTTTGATCTATCGCAAAAAGAAATCCAGGAAAAAATGGCTGCACTCTCAGCCCCCTATAATCAAGGTGCAGAAGCAGCAGGAACCCTGGCATATAGAAGCGCAAGCCCGGAAGCAGCAGGAACACTTGCATACAGCACAAGCGGAGCCGAAGCTGCGGGAACTGTAGCATCAGCAGGCAGCGCTTCAAGCATGAGCTGTGTAGCATAAGTTTAAGTTAAATTCTCTTGTTTGAAATTTAAGGTGGCAATAAAATGAATGAAAATAAAATTACAAATTATCTGCTTTGTTCAATAGTTGTATTGACAACACTAATGTTCAGCTGGACTTTTATATACGTTAACCAAATAGCACTAAATTCTACAAATACACCTGTAGTATCCGCATTTGACGCATAATTTAATCAATAAACATAAAAACACCCTCGTCAAGAACTCAACGAGGGTGTTTTATTTTTGCAAATTATTTTATGCTTTTTTATCCACTCTGATTGCATTATCAGGGCAAACAAGCTCGCATGTGCCGCAGGCAATGCATTCTTCCGGATTTGGTTCAACAGCCGGAGTTTGGTAAATACCGACTTCTTTTGACCAGTTTAAGCATTTTTTGGGGCATTTTACGATACAAAGACCGCACCCTTTGCAGTAATCAGTAAATAAATGCCAGTCTGCTTTGCCTTTTGCAACGTTATTAACCGTTACAGCTTTATGTTGAGTTGTTGTCATTATACACCTGCTTTCTCTATTAGGCCCATACCCATTTCAAGAGCTTTGTAGTTAAGTTCTCTTAATTCGGGTTTTGCGTCAAATTTTTTGCCAAGAGCTTTTTCCATGGCGTTTTTAATATCGCTCAATTGCAGAACGTTTGTTGCACTCAGTAATACACCGAGAACAATGATGTTGAATACTCTTGCGCTCAACTGCTCGTTTGCAATTTTATTTGCTTCAACCGAAATAATGCTTTTAGCATTGCAAACAGGTTTTTTTGTACAAACGGATGAGTCGTAAATTACAGTTGAATTTTCGCTTACATAAGTTGTACATCTGTCAATTGCACGGTCAGAGAGCATTATTACGATATCGCCTTTTGAAAATCTCGGCTCGCCGATTTTTTCATCCGCGATTTGACAGAAAGCAATTGAAACACCGCCCCTTTGTTCTACACCGAAGTTAGGGATGTAAAGAATTTCTTTACCTGCTTCATAGCCTGCTTCAACAAGGATTTTTGCAACACTTTGGACGCCCTGTCCGCCTTCACCTGCTAAAACTATTCTTGTTCTTGCCATAATTATTACTCCAATCCTTCTCTTTGGACAAACTCTTTAACTTCAAAGAATTCTTCCATAGTTTTTAATCTGTCCCATGTTTGAACGTTATTTGTTCTCCAGTTTAAGGGGCATACAGAGAGAACTTCAACAAACGAAAATCCGCCCATATCAACGTTTTTAAGAGCTTTTTTAAATGTTGTTTTTAATTTTCTTAAATTAGAAACAGAAGCTCTTGCAACGAAAGATTTGTTAGGATCAGCAATTGATGCAACCATTTCGGCACCTTTTGCGGGACGACCCGTAACGTCGCAGTCACGACCGTAGGGTGTGGTTTCCGTTTTTTGACCCGGCATTGTGGTAGGCGACATTTGACCGCCCGTCATACCGTAGTTAGTGTTATTTGCAACGATAATAAGCAGATTTTCACTTCTGACGGAAGCATTTACAAGGTGTTGAGAACCAATTGCAAGACCGCCGCCGTCACCCATATATGCAATACCGACTAAATCGGGATTTGCACGGGTTACACCGTAAATAACCGGAGTTGTACGACCGTGGTGTGTTTGAACCGTATCAACATTCATATAATTCCAGGAAAGCAGAGAACAGCCGATGTCGCAGCCAAAAACCGCTTTATCATTCAACTCAAGTTCATCAATAGATTGAGCAAGAGTTTTTAAAATCATACCATGACCACAGCCCGGGCAAAATTTAGATGCGCCAACCTCAGCGTTTTGCGCTTTTGCGAGCCTTGGTCCTTTTTCTAGCATTTCAATCATTTATATTTCCTCTTATTTCTAATTATCTACACTGTAGCCGGTTCTTTAACCATTGATTCAACTTTTTGAACAATATCGTCGCCCGTAACGCCGACGCCCATTTTGTATAGAGTTGAATACGGTGTTGTTAAACCGTAGATTTTTTCAAGAACCATTTGCGCCAATTGACCGTTTGCAGATTCCGTAAAGAGAACTTGTTTAGCGCGTTTTACAGCGGCTCTCAGCGGTTTTACGGCAAGAGGACGGAGGGTAATCGGTCTGAATAAGCCCGCTTTAATTCCTTTTGCTCTTAATTCATCAATAGCAGTCATGGCAGACCTTGCAACAATACCGTGTGCAATTACCAAAATCTCTGCATCATCAGCTTTATATTCAAGATACTCTTCAATTTCCGGAGAAATTCTGTCAAATTCTTCCTGATATTTATCAAGAACTTCCATAAGCTCTTCTTCAAGGTTGAAAGTGTTTCTGACATGGTTAACGGGTCTTGAACCGTTTGCACCGCCTAGCGTTGCAACAGTCGGAACCATTTTGATACCGCGCGAAGCAGGATCATAAAGAGTAACGGGTTCTCTCATTTTACCTTGATAACCGTCAGCAAGCATAAATGTAGGGAATCTGTATTTCCATGCCGTATTAAATGCTTTAATCATATAATCGTACAAATCCTGGTGACCTGCTGTCGAATATACAATTCTGAAGCCTTCACCGTTGCCGCCGAAGCAAGTCAGTCTTGTTTCCTGTTGAGCATAAATAACGGTTGCGGTGGACGGGCCGCCTCTTTGCATAACAGCGCAAACAAAAGGTATTCTCATCATCTCAGCCATGCTTTGTGCATCCTGCATAATTACATTACCGGGACCTGCTGTCGCAGTAAAAGCTCTCTTACCGGCTAAAATACCGCCGATTGTTGAAAAACCTGCCGAGATTTCATCTTCCGTTTGTAAAAAACCGGCTTCCATTTTAGGAAGCAATTTGCACCAAGTGTGCATAATTTCGTTCTGGGGAGTGATAGGATAACCGTACATAAATTCGGCTTCCGCTGCGTTTGCCGCATAGGCAATAACTTCATTTCCCGTCAAGAACATTCTGGTGTCTTGTGTAATAAGTTTTTTTACCATTTTGAATCCTTACATTTTGTGAGTGAATACACTAATTTTTTACTACAAAATCAAGGATTGTTCAAGTAAAATATTTATTTAGACAAGTTTTTCTTTATTCTTGCGTCTGCTGCGGATTTTATTTTATAAAGATTGTTAAAATCCATATCCGGCGTAAGGTGAAGCTTTTTACGCTGTGTGCTTGCAAATTCACTTATTGTCAAAAACTCGGGAATAAGCCTTTCCTTTGGCGAAGAGGGCCCCTTTTTCCTTTCATGTTTGTATGCAGCCGTTGTATATGCAATAAATTCATTTCTTAGCTTTAATCTTGCGGCGTTTTCAGGATTTAAAGGATTATCGTCAACAGGTAAAAGCGGCTTTAAGATTTCTTTTATCTCTTCGTACTCCGGATGTACGGCCTTACCTTGCAATATTTTATACGGAATGTCTTCTAACTCTTTAAAAATCGCAACATCCTTACCCAAAATTTGAATTTCACCCGTTATTCCGTCGGGAAACTCGACTAAAATATGAATTGCGGTGTAGCCCGTTTCATTTCTTGTTATTGATTCCGATGCAAAGGTGCCGAATTTTTTATAAGAAGCTTTTGCAAGGTTGTGAAGTTTGGTTTGGCTTACATATTGAAACTTTTTATCCATTGGAATGTGGTTTTCAACCTCAACTATTTTAAGCTTACCCTCACTTTGAATATAGTCAATAAGCGCATCAATTACCGTGTCGGCACCGCCTTTTAATCCGTTACCCAAAATAATTCTGGCGCCCGTCAGGTCATGAAGATTGTTAATTACACTTTCTTTTGAATACAAAAATTTCTGGCTTGCTTTTTCTCTTATTGAATTTGCACCCTTGGTGCGGCTTTCCAACTTAAAAACAGGATGCTCATCATCACAAGGCATGCCATCCTGCGGCCTAAGAGGGCCAAGCACTTTTCTTAGAATATATTTAAGATCATTTGTATCACGATTTGCCATAGTGTATATACTATGTGCCAAACCGTTTGATATCGTTCTTTCTTTTCCGGTTAAATCTTTTGAACCCGCCTTTGCCGTTTTTTCAAGCGCCTGCGGTTCAAATGTTTTTGCGGGCAGATTTTTACCTCTTGATGTAAAGGAAACACAGTCGTTTAAAAGCGGTTTAAGCCGCGGAGCATTAAACGTACTTGTGCTCATAACGGAGTTATTTTTTGAATTATCGATGCGAGGCGCAAAGACATTAATATTGTGAGTAAAAATTTTAAGCATTAATTGCCACCTTTAAACAGACAAAGTGTATAAAACATGAAAAGAATTTTTTTTGCTATATCGTAATGTTTTCAATAAATTCAATTTTGTTATCAAGAATTGATACGGCACTTATCCTATAAGAGCGGCACTTTTCTTTGGATTGCGAAAGATAATATTGTGCGCATGAAATAATTTTTTCGAGTTTTGATTTTGTTATTGCTTCAAATGGCATGCCATATGCGTTTGTTGTTCTGTATTTTACTTCGACAAAATATATTATATTACTCTTTTGTGCAATTATGTCAACCTCCCCGAAGCGTGAAAAGCGAAAGTTTGTATCAAGGATTTTAAAACCTCTTTTCAAAAGAAATTCTTTTGCTTTATCTTCTCCCAGTTTACCTTTAAGTTTGTTTGACATAAAATAATTGTAATACAAAATAAAGTGGAGCACAAAGCTGATGGAATTATTAAAAAAGACAGCAAAAGAACAGAGAAAAGCACTTTTAAACAAAGAAATAAGTGCTGTTGAACTGGTAAACGAAACATTCAAACAAATTGAAAATCTTGATGAAAAAATTGGTGCATACAATTCCCTTACCAAAGAACAAGCCATTGAAACCGCAAAAAAAGTGGACGAAAAAATTGCAAAAGGTGAAGAACTGCCGCCTATGGCCGGTATTCCGCTTGCACTTAAAGATAATATGAACATGATTGGCTCTAAGACAACCGCAAGTTCAAAAATCCTTGAAAACTTTGTTTCACCCTTTGATGCTACGGTTACAAAAAAACTTAAAGAAAACCTTGTACCTATTGTGGGTAAAGCAAATCTCGATGAGTTTGCAATGGGTTCAAGCAATGAAAACTCGGCATTTAAAATTGTCAGAAACCCGCTGAACCTAAATAAAGTCCCCGGCGGCTCCTCAGGCGGCTCCGCCGCCTCCGTTGCAGCGTATGAGGCAACCGTTTCACTCGGTTCGGACACAGGCGGAAGTATCAGACTTCCTGCAAGTTTTTGCGGCATAAACGGATTTAAACCCACCTACGGCAGGGTTTCGCGCTACGGTTTAATAGCTTTTGCTTCATCGTTAGACCAGATAGGCCCATTTGGAAGATGTGTGGAAGATATTGCAAACCTTTATATGACAATTGCCGGATGGGACGAAAAAGACTCCACTTCACTAAAAATGGAAGTAGATGATGTTACAAAAACACTCAAAGACGGCGTCAGCGGACTAAAAATCGGCGTTATAAAAGAGCTTTTGGGCGAAGGCGTAAACGATGACGTCAGAAAATCTGTTGAAAATTCAATTGAAATTTATAAAAAACTCGGTGCAACAATAAAAGAAATATCTCTTCCGCTTTTAAAATATTCAATCGGCATTTACTACATTGTTGCAACGGCGGAGGCAAGCTCCAACTTAGCCCGCTTTGACGGCGTAAGATACGGCTATCGCACAAAAGATGCCCAAAATCTTCTTGAAATGTACACAAAAACCCGTGCGGAAGGCTTCGGGGATGAAGTAAAAAGACGTATAATGCTTGGCACATACGCGCTTTCAAGCGGATATTACGATGCATACTATAAAAAAGCCCAACAGTTAAGAAGACTTGTGAAAGAGGACTTTGACAAGGCATTTAAAGATGTGGATATTTTAATTTCTCCCACATGCCCCACAACAGCTTTTGACATAGGTTCCAGAAACGAAGACCCGCTTGCGATGTATTTAACAGACATTGCAACAATAAGCGCAAACTTAATCGGTGCACCGGCTGTAAGCACTCCTTGCGGATTTGACAGCGAAAAAATGCCTATCGGACTGCAAATAATAGGTAAAAACCTCGATGAGGCAACGGTCTTAAGGGCTGCATACAATCTTGAACAAGCTCTAAAATAAACTTTTGCCGCAAAATAAATTAACGCCCCTTTAATAAAGGGGCGTTTTTACATATCTTTACAAAGCCTAAAGTATGTTTATTTCGGGTCGTTAATAAAAAAGTGTGAAACTAAAGGAAGGGATTAAAATGAGTTCACAGTATAATTACGACGCAAGGCTCTCCGGGCTAAACATAGACAAAGACACATTTAATCAAAGAGCGCATGAAGTAATCGAAAATGAAAAACAAAACACTGATGAAAGCGTATTCTCATCAAAGGAAAACTTTGTAGAGCATTATGAAGAAAAAATCCTTGGCTCAAACAATGAAATAAGTCTTGATGATTTTACACAAAATGCAATTGAAAAAGGCTATTTGGAAGAAGATGAGAGCGAAATATTTGCACGCCTTACAGATGGCGAGATGGGAGATCGGATTTTAAATAAAGACGAAGTCACAGCCCTTCTCGGTGCCGTCTACGACGGAGCGCAGGAAGCACAAAAAGGTGATAACGGAATTTATGAAAAAGTTACGGTTCAAGCCTGGGGCACAGGAGTTGATGACTGTTTGTCAAGAATTATAGACAACTATGTGGATGGCATTGAGCTTTACAGTGAAGAATATAATGAGTACCTTAGCGAACTTTGCCGCATAAACGGAATTGAAGACCCGAATGTTGCATGGGGCGAAATAAAACTTCCAAAGATGAAACGCGGCGAAAATAACGAAATTTTAAAAGACCAAAACGGCAATATACAATTCTACAGTGAAGACGAACTTTTAGCACTAAAAAACGAAAGCGAAAACACTTAATATGACCTAAAAAATCTGTTGTTCACTCCTCCCTTCCCTATCCTTACTATTACCTGTTTTAAACACCTCGGGCACTTGCCTTCATAGGCAGTGCCCTCTTTATTTTTATATATTCTGCCGTATACATTACAGCATTCAAACATTACGCCCAAAAATTGTCTTTTTTCACTCATAGTCAAATTCTACACCTTTATAAAAACTTAAACAAGTCATATCGTTTAAATGGTTGTTTTCTTTTTTATAAAAAATCATTAAGCTATATCCAGGTTATAAAATGAGGTTAGATTATGAGCGGATTAAGCGGTCAAGGGCTTATGGCACAAGCCATTTACGGACTTACAAACAATTTTGCGGTATTAAGCGCAGGCTCATCAGGCGGATTGACTTTAGATCAGATAATAAACCCGTCTGACGAAGTAAATAAAAACAATATTAATGCAAGCTTTCAAAGCTACTTAACACAAAATTTTTCAAGCATTGATGCGGACGGCGACGGAAAAATAAGTGCAACCGATTTGCAGCAATACACAAACCAACTTTCCCAAAAAGGCTTGAGTTATCAGGAACTAATGCAGCTATGCTACAGCGGCAGTGCAAGTTCCACGCTTGAAGAAGTACTTGCAAATTTTCAAGAAATTGACAAAGACGGCGACGGCCGGGTAACAAACCAGGAAATTGCCGCATATGGTATGGATGAAGAAATAGAAGAAATGGAAGAAAAATATCCGAAATTTCAGGCTACAAATATTTCAAATTATGTAGATAACGACGATTACACTTCATCTTCAACGTAATTTTACAAACAAAAGACAACAACGACCATATTTTTTTTCCCTAAAAAGCTCCAGTGTGCCAACTTTGCTTAATTGCAAAAGTACATCGGGCTTTTTCTTTATGTCACATTCAACAAGTCCAAGCCCCTCTTGCTCCAGGAGTTTAGAGCATATTTGAAAAATTTCAAAATAAGAATAAGCCCAAGGGGGATCTGCATAAATTACGTCAAATTTTTCTTTTAAACCCGGTGCTTTCTTTAGGGAGTCAGCCAGAATAAATTTTGAATTAACACCCAAAATATTTGAATTTTCTTTTAAAATTTCAACAACAGACGGATTTATTTCAAAAGATAGCGTATTAAAGCCGCGCGAAACCGCTTCAAAGGTCATAATACCGGAGCCTGAAAACATATCCAAAAATTTTTTCCCCGAAAAATCACCAAAATAAGAATAAAGAGCATTAAAAACACTTTCGCGCACGACACTAAGGGTCGGACGTACGCCCTTTGGAGTAGTTATTTTTCTGCCTTTATATTGCCCGCCTGTAAGTTGCATTTTATTTTAAATCCTTACATCATATTACCATGAAAAAAATTGTTATTATAGGCGGAAGCGCAGCAGGCCCAAAGACAGCGGCCAAATCAAAAAGAATGAATTCCGAAAATATTATCGAACTGTATACGGATGAAAACCTCATATCCTACAGTGCCTGCGGGCTGCCTTATTTTATTGAAGGAACGGTTAAAAATATAAATCAGCTCATCATAAGAACACCGGAGGACTTTGAAAAACAAGGGGTAAAAGTTTTTCTTGAGCACAGGGCGCAAAAAATCTATCCTGAAAAAAAGTGCGTAATAATTAATGACAAGGAAGTATTTTATGACGAGCTTGTGCTTTGCACAGGTGCAAGTCCTATTGTTCCGAATATTAAAAATATAAATATAGACGGTGTTTATTTTCTAAGGCGTGTGCGCGACGGAATAAAAATCAAAGAAGCGATGCACAACTCTAAACGCGCGGTTATTATAGGGGGCGGCTTTATAGGCATCGAACTTCTTGAAGCTTTTGTACATAACGGTTTAAGCGTTGTTTTGATTGAAAGCTGCACAAGACTTATGAGAGCTTTTGACAGCGAATTCAGCGATATGATAAAAAACCACATACTGGAGCGTGACGGACAATGGATTGAAATGCACTTTGGGCAAGATGTTGAAGAATTTATCGCAAATGAAGAAGGAAAATTTACAAAGCTGAAAACAAAAGAGGGGCTTGAAATTGAGGCGGATTTTTGCGTAATAGCTTCCGGTGTAAAGCCAAATATAGATCTTGCGCGCGACGCCGGGGTTGAAATCGGCTCAAAGGGCGGCATTGTTGTTGATGAAACAATGAAAACAAATGTTAAAAATATTTGGGCAGCAGGCGACTGCACTCAGACACGCTGCCTTCTTACGGGACGCCCCGTTTATTATTCACTTGGAACAATTGCAAACAAACAAGGCAGGGTCGCCGCTATTAATATAAACACATGCCCGAAAGTATGTGAAAAATTTGACGGTGTACTTGGCTCGGCAATTACTAAATATTTTAATTATACAATGGCACTCAGCGGCATAACACAAGAGAACGCGGCAAGAATAAGCGAACAATATGATCTGCATCCGATTAGCGCAACCGTTGTAAAAAAAGATAAAGCAGGCTACATGCCCGATTCAGAAAATATTACAATAAAACTGGTTGCCGATAAAAAAACAGGAAAATTGCTTGGTGCGCAAGGAATTGGCACAGGCGACGTAAATAAAAGAATAAATGCGATAACCTCGGCGCTGCAATCCGGACTTACCGTCGAAGACTTTCTGCACCTGGATTTACCTTATGCTCCGCCTTATTCTTCAACAATTGACATACTTTTAACCGCAGCATACAGGCTAAACGGGCAGATTAAAGATAAAAACTGGTAAAATCTAGTTAATATAATCAAAAGCAAGGTCAAGCGTGGGGGCATTTGCCACTATTGCGCTTGTAGAGATAATATCCACACCGCATTTTGCAATTTGTTCAAGTGTATCAAGGTTAACCCCGCCGCTTGCTTCAACAATAGCCTTTTTATCAATTAATTTTACGCACCGCTCCATAACATCGACATCCATATTATCAAGCATAATTATATCTGCACCCGCTTCAAGTGCCTGTTCCACTTGTGAAATCGTATCACATTCCACCTCGATTTTATGTGCGTGTGAAATATTTTCCCTTACATGTTTAACCGCAAGCATAATATCACCCCCAAGAAGAGCAATATGGTTATCTTTTAGCATTACACAATCACAGAGATTGAACCTGTGCAAGTATCCGCCGCCGATTTTTACCGCGTATTTTTCAAATATTCTGAAATTTGGGGTATTTTTTCTCGTATCAACAACTCTTGCACCATATTTTGAGGCTATGTTTTGATATTTTCTGCTTGCACTTGCAATGCCGCTCATCCTCTGAACATAATTAAGCGCAAGACGCTCTCCGGTCAGAACATATCGCGCAGGGCCAAAAATTTTCGCTATTTTATCGCCTTTTTTAATCTCGTCCCCGTCATGGAAGTAAAACTCAACTTTTACTTCATTTCCGGATAAAACTTCAAAAACCTTTTTGAATACATCTTCTCCGCAAAAGACGCCGTCTGTACGCGTTTTAAGATATACTTCAAAATTTTTGCCCTCACATCCGCAGCAAATTGAATCCGTCGTAATATCACCATAGCCTATGTCTTCAAGAAGTGCACTCTTTACATGTTCTTCAACTATAAAATTATTCAGCAAAAACTTCGCCATTATTTTTATTTACTCCCGTATTTGATGTATCAGAAGTCCCCCCGCTATCAGGTTTTGAGGGGAAATCATCTCTGTAGTGCGCGCCGATTGAATTTTCGCGCTCAAGCGCCGCCTCTACGATTAAACTTGAAACAAGCAGCATATTTTTAGCTTCGTAACAATCACTTATATGAGAACAGTTTGCGCTGTTTAATGCATTTAAAAGCACGTCGAGTTCAGCTTTTGTATTTTTCAACTTTTTGGCATTTCTTATTATGCCTGCACCTTCCCACATTATGTCCTTAATTTTATTTTTAATATCTTCAATATCCACATCTTCAAGTTCGCAAATATTAAGCGAATCTTGTCTGTATTTTTCAAGCGTTTCTTTTACTTTTTCATCAAAATTTTTGGGCGCATCAAGATTTTTTTGACATAAAACATCCGCCAGTTCATATGCACCTACGGCGCATTCCAAAAGTGAGTTTGAAGCAAGTCTGTTTGCACCATGGAAGCCGCTGCAAGCACATTCACCTATTGCATAAAGATTATCTATTGATGTTTCGCCGTACACATTTGTCTCAATTCCGCCCATAAAATAATGTGCGGCCGGTATTACCGGTATCAGACCGTCTGATATATCTATACCGTTATCCTCGCAGCTTTTTGCGATATTTGGGAAACGCTCTCTAAAGTATTCAATGCCCATTTGTGAAATATCAAGATAAACATACTCATCACCGTTATTGAGCATTGTTGTATAAATTGCACGGGCAACGATATCTCTTGGTGCAAGCTCGCCCCTTTTATCAAAATCCTTTGCAAAATAATTTCCACGGCAATCACAAAGCTTTGCACCCGCACCGCGAACCGCTTCCGAAACCAATGGCATGGATACTTTATTTGAAATTGCAAGTGCGCTCGGGTGAAATTGTATAAATTCCATATTTTTGACTTTTGCGCCCGCGCGATATGCAAGCGCTATACCGTCGCCCGTTGCAACATAAGGGTTTGTTGTATGCGCAAAAAGCTGTCCGACACCTCCGGTTGCAAGAACTACGCAATTTGAATATACAGCCTCATAAGAATCCGCTTCCCGATTATATACAATAACCCCTTTTGCAGAGTTTGACTTATCAACAAGAAGTTCTATTGCCGATGTGTTTTCATAAATATCTATAGCTTCGTTTTCTCTTACTTTTTGTATAAGGACATTTTCAATCGCCCTGCCTGTTGCATCTTTTACATGTAAAATCCTTGGCATGCTATGCGCCGCCTCCAGCGCAAAACTTAATTTGCCGTCCTTATTTTTATCAAATTCAACTCCCAAATTTATTAAATTTTGAATAACACAGGAGGAATTTTGAGAAATAAATTTAACGGCATTAAAATCATTTAAACCGCAGCCCGCTTTTATTGTATCACTTATATGCGAGCTTATGGAATCACCTTTGTTTAACTCGGGTAAAACTGCGACAATTCCGCCTTGGGCAAGTTCGGAAGATGAAATATTAAGCTCGGATTTTGTAACAACGAGTATTCCGTCGTTCAAATGTTTTTCATTTGCGATTTTTTGCGCAAGATAAAGCCCTGAAACGCCGCTGCCTATTATTACAACTGAATATTTGGAATACTTCATATAAATCCTTGGTTTTTTGCGTATTAATCCTATTCTAAAAATATTTTAATACAAATATCCAAAGCTTTCATGATAATTTATAAAATTTTTATTTTGTTTTCATAATCTTTATTTTGCAAAAAACATAGGCATTATGGCAAGTACAATAACTAAATAAGAGCCGGGGCGGTATTTGTATTTTTATTCACTCCGGCCCCAAAAAGGGCAAAATCGTATTTAACCGGATCATTTGGGTCAAATTCTTTGAGTTTTTGAGTAAGTTCAATTACAGATTTAAAATCGTTCGCATTTCTTTTAAGCAGCCCTAAACTCCTTGAAACATTTCCCACATGGACATCCAGAGGTATTAAAAGCTCGTTTTTTTTCATAAAATTCCATAAGCCGATATCCACTTCGCTTTTTCTTATCATCCATCTTAAAAACATATTCATTCTTTTCATGGCACCACCTTTTTCCGGTCGTGCAAAAAGATGGCAAAAGCCTTGTGTGGACGTATTATTAAGGGTAGAGTAAAAATATTTTGTAACGTAATTTAGCATATCGGTTTTTTTATAGCCGTTTGCAAATAATTCCTCCAGACTTAAATTATCGTGTGCGTAAAGCTTATTAAGCGCATTTAACAGGCTAAAGAGATCTTCGCTTTTTACAAATCTGTAAACAAAATCTTTAAGCGCTTCATTATGCCCCTTAAAATTTAAAATAAAATTATAAGGCTCGTTTTGCATAAAATCAAAAAGGTTATCAAGCTTATTAATAAAGGCTTCGCGCCTGCCAAAGGCAAACAATGCCGCAATAAAAGAGGCAATTTCAATATCGTTTTTATTTTTATACCTGTGCGCAAAACGCACCGGGTCATCTTTTATAAACTCTTTTGTTTCATACTTTTTAACCAGTTTATCAAGATATTCTTTCATTTTCTGAGCCTTAAAAAATAGTCTTTTAAAAGTTTATTGCATTCATCTTCCATTATACCGCCAAAAACTTTTGCTTTAAAATCAGACAATTCCAAAAGGTTAATTTTAGAACCCATTGCGCCGTATTTTAAATCATAAGAGCCGAAATAAACTTCTCTTATCCTTGAATTTAAAATACTCCAAGTGCACATCGGACAAGGCTCAAGCGTAACATAAAGACTGCAATCCGCAAGCCTCCAATTGTTTTTAATCTTTGCCGCCTCCCTAATGGCCAAAATCTCTGCATGTGCCGTTATATCGTTATTTTTTTCACGCATGTTATGTGTGCGTGCAACAATTTTACCGTCACACACCACAACGCATCCGACAGGAATATCAATGCCGGAGCGCTTTGCTTCATCTATTGCGCATTTCATAAAAAAATTATTCGACATAATCGTTAAAAACAAGCATTAAATTGAAATAATCATTTTCACACTCAAGAATTATATCAATATCCATAGCCGCGCAAAGCCCCTTGACAATGTACAGGCCAAGGCCTGTTCCGCGCGTTGTCCGGGTAAGTTCCGAGTCCATGCGGATAAATTTATCAAAAAGTTTTTCCTTCATATCATCCGGTATGGGCAGAGTTTTATTAACAATTGACACACAAGGACGCCCGGAAACATTTTTTGCCGTTATTCTTATCGGCTCGGAATCTCTGTTGTATTTAACCGCATTGTCACACAGATTTATAAGAACTTGCTCCAGTCTGTCTTCGTCAACATAAATATGTTTTAAATCTTTTGCGATATCAAGTTTGAAATCGGAATTGTTTGAATTTGCGTACAGAACAGAATTTTCAAGCGCCTCGCCAAGGTCGGTTTCAACTTTATTGAGCTGTATACTAAAGCTTTCAATTTCGGGCACCACAAGCAAATCTTCGACCATTCTCGATAATCTTTGTGCCTGCTGTTTAATAATTTTTAAAGATTTAATCCTTGTTTCATCGTCAATTTTAATATCATGTCTTAACAGACGGCTTGAATAGCCTACAATACTGGTAAGAGGGGTTCTGAACTCATGGCTTATAGCATTCACAAGGTTTGTCCTGAATTCATTCAGGCGCTCTAATTCTATATTTTTTTCAGATAAATCATGATAGGACTGGTGAATTTTTTTTGCCATATAGTTAAATTCTTTTGCAAGGAAAACTATTTCATGGGGCGTAAACGCACTCTTTAAAAGGTGAATTTTTCTTTCATAGCTTCCTTTTGAAATCGCTATAATGCCTTTAAAAAGCTGTCTTATGTTTATATAAAGATAAAAAGTATAAAAACCTACCATTGCAATTATAAAAAATGCCGCAAGAGTAAGTGCAAGAATAATCCTAAAGCGCGCTTTGTCAATAGTTGCATTTGTGATATTTTCTGTCGTATTTACAATTATTGTCCAGTCGGGATTTTCAAGGGTATAATAAGCGCTTGGCTGGTTTTTATATTTATTGAACAAATCCGCTTTTTCAAGAGTTTTTTTAGAGGGCAGATTATTTACAAGCCGCTCCAATTCCTGGGCACCCGGGGCATTGGTTGCAATTAAAGAGTTGTCATTTGCAAGAATATAAATTTGCCTTTTTTCCTCTTTATAGCGCTCAGATACGGCGTTTTGCATATAGACGGCATCAAGTTTTGCATGCAAAGCATATTCATCGTTTATGGGGCTGTAGAGATTAATTGAAGATTCGTTTTTATCTAATACAAAACGCTCTTTCGGCACTTCATTTAAGGGAATTATTTGAAAATTTTTAAAGCTTGCATCCTTATGTTCAATCTCGCTTAAAAAATCCGCACGGTCAGAAGCGTACGGTATAAAAGTAATTGCGCTTGATGCCTCATCGAGTTTATTTTGGGCAAATTCAAGATAACTTTGAATATTTTCGCCAATTGTGCGCGACATTTCAAGTGCACTGTAGTTAAGTTCGCGTCTTACCGATTGCTGTGAAATATTAGATATTATAAGACCTATTGTAACAAAAGGAATTAATACCGCAAAAAGCAGTACAATGATAATCTGCTGGGCGATTTTAAGCCTCTGCATCAGACCTCCTCCAGTGCGCCGAAAGGTGTTAATTTATACCCCACATTTGTAACAGTATGAAGATATTTTGGCTTTCTTGTGTCATTTTCTATTTTCTGTCTCAGAGAACCGACATGTACTCTTACCATTCTGACATCTTCATCCGAGCCGTACCCCCAAACTTCATCCAAAAGTGTCGCAAGGGTTACGGGATTATTTAAATGCTGCATAAGACAGTATAAAATTTCAAACTCAGTAGGCGTAAGCTTTACCTTTTTATCAAGTATGACAGCTTCAAGAGAATCGGGTAAAATTTCAATATCTCCGGCTCTTAAAACTTCTTTTGAATTTGTTTTATCTTCCGAGCTTTCCGAACGGCGCAGCAGTGCACGGATATGCAAGAGTACCTCCTGAATATCAAAAGGTTTAACAAGATAATCATCCGCACCGCAGTCAAAACCTTCTGTTTTATCATTTATTGTACCTTTTGCGGTAAGCATCAGTATGGGTATATTAGGTTTTACAAGTCTAATATTTTTACATACATCATAGCCGTTCATCTTTGGCATCATGACATCCAATAAAATGAGGTCATAGTTATTGTCAAGTGCCTTTTTGAGAGCAGCTTCGCCGTCAACCGCGCTTTCCACAATATATCCGCTCTGCGCTATATCAAAGGTTAAAAGCTCTCTAATTTGCTCGTCATCATCCGCCACAAGCAGTCTTTTATTAGTCTTTGTCATACTTTTTGCCCTTTTTATGAATTATTTTTTGTCAAGCATCTGTTTTATGCCGTCAACAGAACTTAAAATTCCCGTTGCTTCATAAGGCATATAAACTACTTTATTATCCTTGCCGCTTGTCATTTCTTGCAATGTTTCAATGTATTTCATTGCAATTAAGTATTTATCCGGCTGACCGTTGCCGCTTAACGCTTCAATAACATTTCTTATTGCTTCGGCTTCACCTTGCGCTTCTTTAATACGCGCCTGAGCCTTACCTTCCGCTACAAGAATTTCAGCCTGTTTTTCACCTTCCGCTTTGTTGATTTGACTTTCTTTTACGCCTTCAGCTTCAAGGATTGCCGCCTTTTTAAGACCTTCAGCCTCTAAAATTGCCGCACGGCGGTCGCGTTCCGCCTTCATTTGTTTTTCCATTGCGTTTTGAATTTCTTTTGGCGGAATAATGTCTTGAAGTTCAACTCTGTTAATTTTAACACCCCATTTATTTGTTGCATCATCTAAAATTGCGCGCAATTTTTCATTAATTATGTCGCGGGAAGTAAATGTTGTATCCAAATCCATCTCGCCGATAACGTTTCTAAGCGTTGTTTGGGTAAGTTTTTCAATAGCCTCGGGCAAATTTTCGATTTCATAAACCGCACTTTTAGGATCAATTATTTGAAAATACAAAAGTGCATTTATTGAGATTGTAACGTTATCTTTTGTAATTACATTTTGGCGCGGAAAATCAAAAACACTCTCCCTTAAATCAATTTTTTCCACTGTTGAATAAACACTGTAAGCATCTCCCATCGGAGTTTTTACGATTTTTTTCATATGCACTCCGCGGGGTGTATCTATAAAAGGAATTATAAACTGCAAGCCCGGATTTAAAATTCTGTTAAACCTGCCAAGGCGTTCTATTATCATAACCTGAGCCTGGTTAACAATTTTAAAGCCGCTTAAGAAAAATACAACAACTAAAATTACAAAAATAAAAAATAAAATCATGCCTGCTCCTTATTTTCTCCGTTATCGATATTATTTGCAAGTTCAAGCGGCTCAACAAACATTATAAGGCTCTCGTTACTGATTATTTTAACCATTTGTCCCGCTTTAATTTCAAGTCCTTCTTTTGTTTTAGCCTGCCAGGTTTCACCGTAAATTTTTATCACGCCTAAGCCGTCACTGTCTTTAGCTCCTATATCTTTTATAACCTGGGCACTTTGGCCGATATACTTTGCTTCAACTCCGGTGAGTTCTTGTTTTTGGGGCTTTTTAGCCATAAAGGGACGCACCGTAAAAAAGAAAATTACGGCAAATAGCGCAAAGACTCCCGCTTGAATCCAGTAGTCATCAGGGTACTTAAATGCTGCAACAGCCGCAAAAAAGGATGCGCCGCCAAGAGGAAGAAAAAACATGGAAGGTGCCGCAATTTCCGCAAAAAGAAATATAAAGCCCACAATTGCCCAAATTTTAAAAATTTCCATATACCTGCGCCCCTTTTAGTCTTTTAAAAGTCTAGCGATTTTTTGCACCTGTGTCAATTGTCTTTACATGCTATCTTGAAGCAATTACACGAGCGGCGTAAACACCTGACGCGCTTGCCTGCATAAGCCCTCTTGTAACTCCTGCGCCGTCGCCGATTGTAAAGAGATTTTTAACCCCTTGTGTTTCAAGCTCATTAGTCAGAAGTACGCGTGCAGAGTAGAATTTTACTTCTACACCGTATAGGAGAGTGTATCTTGATGCAACACCGGGCGCGATTTTATCAAGCGCGTAGAGCATTTCAATGATACTTAAAAGCTGACGATAAGGAAGCACTAGGCTTAAATCTCCGGGGGTAGCACACGTAAGCGTCGGAGTAATTATGCTCTCTTTAATTCTTTGAGCGGTAGAGCGTCTGCCGTCAAGCAAATCTCCGAACCTTTGAACGAGAATACCGCCGCCCAACATATTTGCAAGGCTTGCAATGTGCTGACCGTATTTAATCGGTTCTTTAAAAGGTTCCGTAAATTTTTTGGAAACAAGAAGTGCAAAATTGGTATTTGCCGTTTTTTTATTGGCGTAAGAGTGTCCGTTGACGGTTGAAATACCGTTATAGTTTTCATTTACAACTTCACCGTTGGGGTTCATACAAAACGTTCTTACTTCATCGCCAAAAGTGGGGGCATGATAAATTAATTTTGACTCATAAAGTCTTGAAGTAATAGGCTCCATAACGGGTGCCGGCAATTCTACGCGAACACCTATGTCAACGGCATTATTTACCATGCCTATTTTATTTTTTTCAAATTCATGTGTAAGCCAGTCTGCGCCTTCGCGCCCCGGGGCGATTACAATATAGTCGGCAAAAATTTTATCGCCGCCGCTTGTAATAAAGCCTTTTACCTGCTCGTTTTCAACAATCAGGCTTTCGACTTTCTGATTATTTACAATTGTAATTTTATCGCTTAAATAATCCTGCATATGTTTTAGTACATGCAAGGAGCGCTCTGTGCCAAGGTGTCTTACCGGTGAATGCACAAGCTTAAGCTCGGCAAGAGTTGCGGCACGCTCGATATCGGCAAATTCTTCCCTGTTAGTACCGTAAACAACATCCGTTGCGCCATGTTCCAGGTATAATTTATCGCAATAGTCAATTAAATCTTCGACATCCTTATATGACATATAATCAACAAGGTGTCCGCCCACATCAGGTGTCAGGGTTAATTTACCGTCTGAAAATGCGCCGGCACCGCCCCATCCGCAGAGCAAGCCACATTTTTTACAATTAACACACTGTTTTAAACCTTCTCTCATCGGGCATTTGCGCTCTTCAATTCTGCTGCCCTTTTCAATCAGAATAATTTTCCAATCGGGTTTTAATTTAGTTATCTCAAGCGCCGTAAAAATTCCAGCAGGGCCACCGCCGACTATTGCTACATTATACATAAACAAAACTTCCTTTATAATTTACTTAAAGTCTTTGTGAACACGGGGCAAAAAGCCGCCAAATGACATTATACTACAAACAAATTAATTAAAAGTATTTGCGGTTGAATTTTTACCATTTTTAATAATATAATTAGGTGTAATATTTTAAAGGGATTACAAATGAACGAATATAAAATTATAGACTATGTTCCGACCGTAATTGAATCATCATCCAGAGGAGAACGCTCTTTTGATATTTTCTCAAGACTTCTTCGCGAAAGGATAATATTTTTAGGCTCGGAAATTGACGACGATGTTGCAAACTCTGTTGTAGCGCAGCTTTTGCTTTTGGACAGTGAAAATCCCGAAAAAGATATTATGCTCTACATTAACTCTCCCGGCGGAGTTATAACCGCAGGACTTGCCATTTATGATACTATGCAGCTTATAAAGGCTGATGTATCTACAATTTGCCTTGGCGATGCAGCTTCAATGGGCGCTTTTCTGCTCTCGGGCGGAACAAAAGGGAAACGTCTTGCACTTCCGAATGCAAGAATTATGATTCACCAGCCATTAGGCGGTGCAAAAGGCCAAGCTACTGATATTGAAATTGAGGCAAAAGAAATTTTAAGAATGAAGACCATGTTAAATGAGCTTATGGCGCAGCACACGGGTCAAAAAGTCGAAAAAATCAAAAAAGACACCGAAAGGGACAATTTTATGACCGCGCAAGAAGCTCTCGAGTACGGTCTTATAGACAGAATTATAACAAAAGTCGGCGAAGATAAAGAAGCTTAATTACACTTTTTCAAAAAGATGAAGCCGCCAGCTTTTGCTGTCATAATATCCTTTATAGCTAAGCTTTTGGGAAGATTCTCTCAGGCAGTAATTTTTAACGTATGAACTCATAAGATACAAAAAAGGAATTCTTTCGTAACTTTTAGCGTCCAAAACAATGTTTTCAAGTCTCTCTTCGCTAAAAAACGAAACGGACGTAAGTTCAACTATAAAAAGCTTATCCCCTTTATTCATTTTTAAATAGTAATTATCCGCAAGAAATCGACTTAATTTTTCGTTACGCTTTAATAAAAAAACATCACGGTATAAAGCTTTCCCTCTTTTAAAAGCATCGTAAGTACTTGATTCACCGGGATATACATAAAGAGGGAAATTATACTTGTCTATTGAATTTGCGTAAAAAAAAAGATTGCTTTCTTTTGTGTACTTTTCAAACCTTGAGGGAGGGTAATAAAGATAGAGCACTCTGTCGTTTTTCTTTATTCCCATATCACAAAGCGCACTCACGACAAGCCTTTGGCCCTCTTCACGCACAAGCCTTACCGGCGAAGTATAAGAAACGATGATATAGAAAAGGGTGAGCACCGAAAACACCGTCGCAAGCGTAATTTTAAAACCCCGAAGCTGCATTGAAGCCCAGCCGACAGCAACAAGAAGAATTAAAATCGGGTAGAGTTCAATTAAATATTTAGTAAGGAAAATAATTTTGCCGAAAAGTGCGGCAATAAGAACTGCCAAAAATGTTGCCGAAAAGAGCGTAAGCAGATATAAATTCACCCTTCTTCCGTTTTGAAAAGCTTTAATTAAAAGCCCGATACAGATAAAAGTTGGAACCAAAGCAAAAATTATAAAGCCTATATTTA
Source organism: Candidatus Gastranaerophilales bacterium (assembly GCA_944324405.1). Lineage (GTDB taxonomy): Bacteria > Cyanobacteriota > Vampirovibrionia > Gastranaerophilales > Gastranaerophilaceae > Galligastranaerophilus. The sequence goes on from CALUWF010000010.1 coordinate 27,109, forward strand.
AAGAAGCGTTGTCAAAAATTTGCTGCAAAAAGCTTGGCGGAGCGTTTGATATATTTTTAAGCACCGGCGAGAATAAGTCCGTAAAATAAAATAAGAGCTTAGACCAGCTAAAAGGCGCCCACCATTGGCTAAAATATTTAGGATGAGCAAAGAGCCCGTATAAGAAAGGTACAAGCGGCAAGCATAGGATAATTACCGCAATAATATTATTTGCAAAGCTGTTTTCCTTTCTTTTTCTTTCCATAAAAGCAATTAATGCGCATGTGTTAAAAATTACAAAAACAAAGCCTATTGTATGTTCAAAGATTAAAAGCAGAGAAAAGAGCGAAAGAAGCCAACGGTTTTTATTTGAAGGGTTATTAAAAACTTTAAGCGAATAATAAAGCACCATGGATGCAATTAAAAAAGTAAGCGAATAAATCCTTACTTCTTGGGAAAAATAAATTAAAAATCCGCTTATTGCAGTAATAAATGCAGCCGCAAGCGCGCACAGCTCCGAATGTTTTTTTAAAAGATATTCTTTTGCGCAAAGGTACATGGTAAAAATCGAAATTACCCCCGGCACAAGGGATGAGACCCGCAGAGATATGTCCGAGTCTTTGAATAAAAACATCCAGGCCTTAAGGTAAAAATAATGAAGCGGAGCATGGCAATTGTTTGCAACGCCTTGAAAAAAATCGGAGGGAAATTTTAAATTTGCGATTGACCAGGTAAGATACTCATCGTTCCACATACCCTCGGGCTTATCTATATTCCATAGGCGGAGCAAAAGCCCTAAAATTACAATTAATATTAAATATAAGACATTATTCTTACTCATAATTAAAAAGCATATCAAAAGTTTTTTACTTTGTCATTTTCTTTAAGAAAATTAAAAAAGTGGAAAAATAATATTTTTCATTGTAATATAAATTCCAAAAGGAGTTATTAATGGGGTTTAATAATACTATAACGGTAATAAGCGCAAGCGAAACACTTATAGAACAAATAAGTTCAAAACTCATACTGTTAAGGGATTTAGACAAAGTCACAAGCTGCTCTTATAAAGACGCTCCCGCTTTTTTAAAAAACACTCTTCCTAATGTTATTATGCTTCATTGCGAAAAAAATGACCCCGACGCGTTAAAACTCATAAAAGAAATAAGAGAAAGCGAAATATTCTCCTGCACGCCGATTTTGTTTATTGATGACCAGTGCAGCAGGGAAATGGTAATAGATGCATTTGATGCGGGAATAAGCGATATCATAAAAGCCCCGATATACGACCATGAACTTTTAATTCGCACAATCTGGTGTATCCAAAAAGAAGAATCCGCCACAAACAGCAGGACAAAGTTTGAATTTATGAAAAGCCTCGGTATAATTCAGCCTGACACCGGCGTTTATACCCAAAAATACTGTGAAGAATTTTTGAAAAGCGAACTTACGCAGGTGCAAGCCCACAAAACAAGCGCATGCCTTATGCTGATTACACCTGATTCCAAATATCCGGGCTACAAAAATCCTAAAGAATTTTTAGAGGTAATAAACAAGTCAATAAGAATAAACGACACCGTTGCAATTAAAGACGTTGATGAATTTTACGTCTTTTTGCCAAAAACAAGATTAAACGGAGTATACCCCGTTTTTGAAAGAATAAACAATAATCTCGGCGTGGATTGCGGCGCAAATGCCTCTGTTATAGAGGTAAAAAATGAAAAATTCGAATCATTAAGAGAATTTTTATCGCAAGCACTCAGCAAGGCAAAAGAAGAAACAAATGCATTAATTGTCGCCTCAAGCGCATATTCAAACGACCCGAATGCGGGTATAAACCTTTCAAAACAACAGCTTATCATGCCGGATGGCAGAACAAAAACTCAACAACTCGCACAAAAAACAGAAATAGCTCCGAGTGATGAAAAAAAATCAAAAATGTACAGACAGGCATACAGGCAAAAATGCAAAATAGTTTTTGAGCCCGTTTTTGAAAAATATCAAAATTACATCAACTCAAAAATAAAAGATATTGCCATAAAATACGAAGCAACCGTTGAAAAATCAAAATTCACGATGCTTAAAAATAATGTTAAAGCTACACTTTCAATAACATACGGAGGGCAATACAAAGCCCGGATAGATACTGCAATTATAAGCCATGACATAACAAAAAGTACAAATACTTTTGTCATAGACTTTGTGCAGTTGAATTTCCAAAAGTTATCCCAAGTGCTTGAAGAACTCTATATCGAATTTAAAAACTATATAAAAACCGGGGATTAATTGTTGCTGACAAGCATTTTAAAAGCAACAAGCGCACGTGCGGAAATTTGTTTTGAAGTTTCTCTCTGTTCCTTTGCAATATTAAATACGCGTGCAATTCTTTGTACTTCTTGGATTTTCTTTGCATTGTCAAGTTTGTAGACATTCTTTTCGGGGTCACAAACAATGTTAAAAATAGTGTTTAATTCAATTTCCGTCATAACCAAAACTCTCATTAAGCTATTGTTATATTAATAAAGTCCTTAAGAGAAAAAATATTGACAAAATTGATTAAAATATTAACAAATGTAAAGCAAATTTTTATAAAAGCCTACTGTTGCGCGGGTTTTCGCAAATCTTCAAAAGTAATATTCTTTGATTTTAATATAAAGTCGCAAATCTCGCGCACCGCACCTTTACCGCCTTTTTTAGACGTAACAATGTCACATATTTCTATTACCTCATCAACTGCATCTTTTGGGCACACCCCAAGACCCGCAGCCCTTAAAACTTCAATATCCGGTAAATCATCACCCATATATAAAATTTCATCGCAGGAGAGGGAAAATTCTTTGCACAGCTCATTTAGTGCCAAAATTTTATTTTTTTGGTTTAAAAAAATCTTGGTAATATTTAAAGTTTTTGCCCGCGCAGTTACACAAGGGGAATCTTTTGCGGTAATTATTGCCGTTTTTATACCTGCCGCAGCGAGCATTGAAAGACCCAGTCCGTCTTTTGCGCTAAAAGCCTTTGCCTCTGAGCCGTCAGGCAGATAAATAAGCGAACCGTCTGTCATTACGCCGTCTACATCAAAAGCGGCGAGTTTTATCTTTTTTGCCTTTAATTTTAATTCAAGCGAGTTATACATTTTATGCTACCCCTGCGCGAAGGAGATCATGAATATGCAAAAGTCCGATAGGAACATTATTGTCATCAACAACGGCTAGAGATGTTATTGAATATTTTTCCATTATAGCAAGAGCCTTTGCACAAAGTTCATCCGTGCCTATGGTTTTTGGATTTTTGGTCATAACGTCTTTTACCATTAAATTTCTTGCATCAGGATGTTTTATAACCGCTCTTCTTATATCACCATCCGTTAAAACACCCTTAAGCTGCAAATTTTTATCAACCAAGAGAGCCGTACCGAGGCATTTTTCACTAACAAATTTTATTGCTTCTTCAAAAGTTACATCCTGCGAAATAACAGGTATTCTGTCGTCTTTTACCATAAGTTCGCCGACCTTGTATAAAATACCCTTGCCAAGCGAGCCTGAAGGATGGTAAAGAAGGAAATCTTCGTATGAAAATCCGCGTTTTTTTAAAAGACATACCGCAATTGCATCACCAAGCGCAAGAGTTGCCGTAGTGCTTGCAGTTGGGGCTTTGTTGAGGGGACAAGCCTCCCTTTCGACCGAAATATCAAGCACAACATCACTTTTTTGCGCAAGTGTTGATTTTAATCCGCCGGTAATACCGATTAAGGGCACCCCAAAACGCAATATTAAGGGTAAAAGGTTGAGCAGCTCCTGGGTTTCGCCACTGTTTGAAATTGCAATAACTACATCATTTCTTGAAATAATGCCACTGTCACCATGTGTGGATTCGGCCGGGTGCAAAAATACGGCCGGGGTACCCGTCGAACAAAGCGTAGAGGCAATTTTCCTGCCGATGAGTCCTGATTTACCCATGCCCGTGACCACAACTTTGCCTTTTGATGCGTATATTAAATCCAGTGCACGTATAAAGTCATCACCGATACGCTCTTTTAGCTTTAAGATTGAATTTGCCTCAATATCAAAGACATCTTTTGCGCTTTTAATTAGTTCAAAAGTATCAATGGTAGCTGAATTTTGCATAATGAGCCTCACACCAATATATTTAAAAAAATTATACACTAAAAGGTCTAGATTTTAAATTTTGTTATAAAAAATTACAAAATAACTCCGAAATAAATAATACAAACAGTTATCAGACTATAAAAATGAATATTTTTAAGATTAAAGAAAAAACGCAAATTAACATTGCAGATAAAATCGAAGATTTCCTCGTAAAAAGCCCGCAAAATCACGCAGAAATAGATATCAGCATGATGAATTTAATAGATGCCATGCGCACTGCGGTTCTATGGTCGGTTAATTTATTTACAAAATATCCCGATAAAAAAATATGTTGGGCAGTAAAAGACGAAGAAACAAAAAAAGCTATATCGCGCTTAATGTTAAAGAACATGGAGCTTAAAATAAAAGAAAATACTACGGCAAATAAGGTATACGCACTAAAATGACAAACGCTGTTGAAGAAATTTTTAAATCAAGAATTTATGGGATTATAAGAGAGGATGACCCGGATAAAGCACTTGAAATTGCAAGTGCATATCTTGAGGCGGGAATTAAAGTTGTTGAGATAAATTCCTGTATGGAAACAATAAAAAAGGTTTCAAATCTTAAGGGCATATTCGTTGCACAAGGCGGCATAATTACATCTGCACAAGCTCATCACGGAATTGAAGCCGGTGCAAAACTTCTTGTATCGCCGATTTTACAAATGGGACTTGCAAAAGTATCTTCAAGCAGCAAGGTGCCGTTAATTTTAAGTGCAACAACCCCAAATGAAGCCTACAGCGCTTGGAAAGTACGCGTACCGATTATTAAGATTTTCCCGATAAAAGACCTTGGCGGTGCAACGTATATTGAAGATCTCCTGCGCCCAATGCGCTTTTTAAATGTTATGCCATGCGGCAGTGTTAAAATCGAACATATAAAACCCCTCTTAGACGCTGGTGCATGTGCGGTAGGCATGGGAAGAGCATTGTATTTAAACAAAAGCTACGATGAAATTGTCGCAAATGCCAAGGAAGCTGTCGCACAGGCCGGAATGTAACTATTTATAAACCTGGTTGAGCGCGTTAAATATTGCTTTAACGTTTGCTTTTGCAGTATTTTGGTCAATTGCACGGCCGATAATTTCTTCGCCCTTTTTGCCGATAAGGTTAATAACGCTCATTGCGGTTGCGCCGGAGCCCATTTTATCTTCATCAAGCGCGTATTGTTTATAATGCGAGAGTTTTCTCGGGAAACCGGCATTTTTAAGTGCATCCAAGCATGCATCCAAAGGGCCGTTGCCGCAGCCGGCTGCTGTTTTATACTCACCCTTAAATTTAAATTCAAGTTTAAATTCATCACCCGAAGTATGTTTAAAGGAAACAAGCTCAAAAGCACCCTTAACGTTTAATATTTCATCAAAATATACTTTTAAAATTTCATTGGTGCCAAGCTCTCCTTTTTGTTCGGATATTTCTTTTACAATAGGCGTCAGACGAACCGCTTCATCAATAGTAACGGGATATCCTGCATTATTAATGATTTCATACACGGCAGATTTGCCGGATTGCGATGTAAAGCCGATTTTTTCGTCATCCTTTCTGCCTATAAGAGAAGGTTTAATCGGTCTGTACGCACCAAATTCCATATCTTTTGTTTTAATTGCGCCGTCCTGGTGTATTCCGCTTCTGTGAGCAAGAGCCTCCGGCCCTATAAGCGGAGCTTTTTCATATATTGGAGTTTTGGACATCTGCGAAATTATAAGAGATATTTCATAAATTTTATCAAGATTAACCGGAACTTTAACCCCGTTGTTATGAAGTGCAACCGCCACTTGTGCAAAGTCGGTATTTCCCGCACGTTCTCCAAGCCCGTTCAAACAACATTCAAGCTGTCCGGCACCGGCAAAGTAACCCTCAACGGTTGTAGCCGTAGCCATGCCCAAATCATTGTGGTTGTGCAAAGAGATAATAACATTATCCCCGAGCGCCTTTTTAACTTTTTTTACCATTTCAATAAAAACAGCAGGGCGGGTACGCTCAACCGTATTTGGAAGGTTAATTACATCAGCACCGGCCTTTGTAATTTCCTTAAGTGTATCGATTACGAAATCTAAATTTTGCGAACAATCACCAAAATGCTCGACACTGAATTGAATTTGAGCGTTTTTGTTTATCTTTTTAATTTTATCATTAGCGTATTTTACCGCTTCAATTGCTTTTTTTGCACAATATTGAGGTTCCCTGTTTAAAACATATTTCATATGAAACGGACTGAGAGTCAAAAATGTATGCACTCTGGGAATTTGAGCATGGGATATAGACTCCACAACCGCGTCAATATCTTTTTGTACAGTCCTTGCAAGCGCCGAAATAATAAGGTTATTCCATGCCATATCGGCAAGGGTTTTACAGGCTTCAAAATCCATATGCGAAGAAGCCGGAAAACCAACCTCTACAGCCTGAACGTTTAATTCATGCAGCCTTTCAAAAATATAACATTTCTCGTTTAGCTGCCAAGGTTTTTTTAAAGACTGATTTCCGTCCCGCAAGGTAATATCGTAAAAAAAAGGTTCTCTCATAAAAAAACTGTTCCATTTCTAAAATGTGTGTGGTATAATTGTAAAGCAAACAATATTCTATTACAAATCACCAACGCATGTAAATTTTTATTAACAGGATGACTCTATACAAATCTTTTAAGGCAATTTCTTTTTATGTTTTGCATTAAAAGACATGGTTAAAGAAGGTATATGATTACTAGAATACAGAGCAACAACAACACAGTTAATTTTGGTGCGCTTAAATTAAACAAAGGGGCACAAAATTTTCTTACAAAGGCTGATAATTTTTCAAGTGTGCACCAGAGGCTTGCACTTGGAGTTTTCGGACTTATTGTCCAGCCCGCAATTGATTTAAAAAACAAAGAAGTTGATGAAGATACAAGAAAAGTATCAGCCCTAAGGAGTGCCGCAAAGGCAATCATCGGTACCACAACGGGCATTATAGTACGCGGCGGCTGTATAAAAGCTGCCGAACTAAAATTCGCAAAAAGAGATTCAAACGGAGCTGTTTTAAAAAACGCGAAAAAAACAGTGATTGATGAAAACAAAATTTATAAAACCTTTAAAAAAGGTTTTGATTCGCTAAAACTGGATGACAAACAGTTGAAAGAAGCAATTAACCGCGTACCATCCGTTATAGGTACAATTGCCGCTCTGTGCGTTATGATTGCCACAAACTTCTTGGTAGATGCCCCTCTTACAAATAAAACAATGGAAAAACTTGAAGAAATAATGGCAAAAAAGCAGCAAAAAGAAAGTGAAGGTGCAAAGAATGTCTGATTTTGCACAAAAAATAATGGCGAAATTTGCTGATGATAACGCCAAGTTTCTGTTTTTAACAGCTGCCTTCGGCTGGTTCCTTGCAAGTGCGGCCCAAACTTTTGGGATAATCACAAATAAAAAAATAGATGATGAGGATAAAAAATTTCTTATTCCGCAGGAAATTGGCGACGGGCTTGTAAATATCGGGCTTTACGCCTTAATTACCGCACCCCTTATGAAACATACGCAAAAAATGATAGACAAGGGAGCAATCACTTTTGCCAATGTTACAAAAGACAGCCCCGAGTTTGATCGGTTAAAAGGCGGCGCAAAAGTAATCGCGTCAATTGCAGGCGCAGTTATTTCAAGCAATATTTTAACTCCGATTGCAAGAAATAAACTCGGTACAATTGCACAAAGAAAAGCGCTGCACCAAAAAGTTCAAACAAAGGCACCCAATTATGACCCTTATTATCAGCCCTTGTTTCAAAAAAATATGGACAGAGCGCCGCTAAAAATGAGCAACTATATAGCTTTTACAAGAAGCGGAAATTTAAAAATATAGCATTTTAAATTTAAAGGATTTCTTGCCTTATAAGCTTTACCATTTCGCAATACCTTTTGCTCAAATCAGCCCTTGTGAGCTTTAAATTTCTTGCAATCATGGTCTGATTGAGATTGTCCACATATTTCATGGTAAAAATTTCAAAAAACTTTTTAGCCGGTTCTTTTGTATTTATTCTCAAAAGTGCTTCTATAATATTCTTAGCGAGCAATCGTCCGGTTGGTCTTTCCGGGAAAAATTCCCGCGGGTCAATAAGTCCTTCATAAGGATTTTTAATACTTATTTTCTTCTCGGTATTTTCTTGCGGCTCGCTATACTGCGGCAATGTTTCATGCCTGTTTGTGCTGTTTTCATTTCTTATGTCTTCAAGCTGCTTATGAGAATTTGCGTTTTGAATATCAAAATCAAAATCTTGGGTATTTATAGAGTTTATTTTCTCCCTGATATTCTTTGCGGCGGAAGATTTTATTACATTTAAAACCGAAGTGTCCGCAACTTTTTTAAGATAATTTTTTAAACTCTCAACATTTGAAACAGAATCTAAAAGCAGATAAGACTTTTTGTATACTTCCGCACAAAACTGCTCCATAAGGTGTTCATTACCCTTATAGGCAGGATTTTGCTTAATAATGTTTTCGATAAGTTCTCTGTGTGCTGCGTTCAAATAAAACCTCCGCTTATAAAAAATATAGCACAAAATAATTATACTGTTTAATGTAATTTTTTGCACTATTGTTACATTATTTGACGGGTTTGCAGCGCATGATATTTGGTTATATAATATATATTGAGAGATAAACTGGATAAAATCCTGAGTTAGATGAGAAGTATAAAAAAACTGTTATTAATTTATACAGTGCTGGGGCTATTACTGCTCCGGCAGCCGGCTTATGCTGCATTTAACTTTAAATTTCCCAAATTTTTTAAAACAAAAAAAGAAAAAAAGATAGAGAAAGAACAGCTTCAACAAGGCCAAGAAATGCCGCAGGAGCAGAGCGAAGCGCTTGAAGATGATATTACACCCCAAGATACAAATGAAGCCGATGTAAATCAGGCAAATTATAATGACTCGCAAAGCGAGCAGGATGAAACAAATGCGGTTTATATAAGACAGGTTGAAATTTTTGGCAATAACATTATTGAAACCTCTTTTATAAAAGACCAATTAAGCGCAAAGGAAGGCTATTTATACGACAGAAAAGCAATCTCATCTGACTTGAATAAACTCTACAAAACCGGATATTTTACTCAGAATATCCGTGCAGTTCCACTCAGGGCGGAAGAAGGAGGTATTCGCTTAAGGATTATTGTTGAAGAGAACCCGCCGATAAAAGGCTTTACGGTTGAGGGCAATAATGTCGTTGCAACACGCGACATTATGAACATTTTATCCCAATACGAAGGGCAGCCGCAGAACATTTTGAGCATAAATTCGGCAATTGAACAAATTCAGGAAATGTATAGCATAAAAGGCTACATTCTTTCACGTGTAACATCGGTTCAGGATGATCCCGACGGAATTGTCAATATTACAATTGATGAAGGTGTTATAAACGATGTAATAGTAGAGGGTAATTATAAAACACGTGATTTTATCGTTAAAAGAAATATACTTCTCGAGCCGGGCACTGTATACAACGAAAACATTATGCGTGATGATATTTTAAGGCTGATGGGTACACAGGCCTTTAAAGATGTAAAGCGCGACATCGAAATGGATCCGCAAAGCGGAAAATACAACATTACTATTTCGCTTGACGAGCAAAGAACCGGAAAAATCTCTCTCGGGGTCGGTGTCGATTCAACCTCCGGTTTCTTTGGTTCGGTCGGATTTTCGGAAAATAACTTTAGAGGACTGGGTCAAAAGTTAAGTATTAACTTTATGGCAGGTACGGGTATTTTGATGAACGACACATCAATTATCGACAGGCCCAATCTGCAAGCCGAATTAGGCTTTATAGAGCCTCATTTTAAATCCGAAAATCAATCCTTGGGCTTTAGAGCCTTTGCAAGGAACTTCGGAAGCTACCAGGTACCGCTGGCGATTGAAAAACGCTACGGCGCCGACATCACATTTACCCGCAAATTCAAGGCCTTTAAAAATCTAAGCGGAAGCTTGAGCTTTGGCGGAGAAAGTGTTGATTTGGAAGAAGGCGACGAGTGGAAAGCAAGACAAGCATACGCGGGGCGCGGCATCAACTTTGCAGAACGTGCAAAACAGCTTGATGGAGGCATATATGCAAAAATCACTCCCGCGCTTACTTATGACACAAGAGATACTGTAGTTAATACAAGGCGCGGTGTCTTGGCACGTTTATGTCTTGAAGAATCAATCGGTTTCGGCGCAGATTCTTTTGGTAAATTGTACGGTGTAATTAAGAAATTCATCCCTGTCGGAAGAAAATCAACCTTTGTTGTGGCAGCACGCGGCGGCGGCAAACTCCACGGCGACATGCCGGAATTTGCAGCATTTGCACTTGGCGGCCCATATAGCATAAGAGGTTTCAACATTTCTGAAGTCGGTACCGGTGACGGCTTTATGATGGGTACTGCGGAATTTAGGACACCTATTCCTTTTATGGACAGGCTCACAACAAACACTTTCTTAAACAACGTAAGACTTGCGGCATTTGTTGATGCGGGTACTATTTTTAGCGACACTCTTACAAACAGAATTTATGACAGGCCCGGATATGCAATCACCGCAGGTGTCGGCTTAAGAGTTTTCATCCCGGGACTTGGGCCTATCAATCTTGACTATGCGATACCATTTACAAATACCGGCGGAAAAGACCGCAGCAACGGCTTCTTCACCTTTGGCATGGGCGAGATGTACTAATTTAGTTCAAGATATTTCATATCACTGCGCACATTAGAACCAGGCCTAGGGTTTAATACCGGCGGAGTTATTTTATCAAGGGATTCTCTTGCGCAATCAGCAAAATCGCCTGCTCTTTTGCAGCCGGAGTTTGAAGCCACTGTATTAAACCAAAATTTTTCCGCAAAATATGTAATATCGGCAAGGGGCTTGTTATCTTTATCACATGCATCAATTGTATACTTGACACCCTGATTATTCCGCGACATTTTACAGCTTATAAATACGTCTTCCGGGAAATTTTTAATTTTATAAAATTCTCTGAACATATTTGCATAAAAGTCAGCATTAGCCATACGAAGCGCATTTAAACCTTCTTCTGTCTGCCTCCTTAATTGCTTTTGCCATACAATTCTGCCAAAAGAAATGTTATTGCTGTTCAAATTTATTTTATTCATAAACCAACCTTCCTAACGTGACAATAAAAAGAAAACGCCAAAAAAAAATTTTTTGACGTTGTTGTTGAATATTGGGTAAAATTATTTATTCTAAATTTAAATTCCCCTGCGAAACATCACCCGCAGTATCGTTTTGCTCTTGCGATGCGGTTTCTTTTTGAGCGCTGTCATCCTCATCAGGATTTATTATTTTATTTACCGAAACAACAGTATCATTATCAACAAGGTTTTGAACCTTAACACCTGTTGCCGGTCTGCCCTGACGCGAAATATCAGCGGCGCTTACACGGGTAACAATACCGTTTGCGGTTACAACCATAATATCATCGTGTTCATCAACAATTGTGAGTGCCACAAGTCTTGAAGTTGCAGATTTAAATTTCGTTGCTATAAGTCCAAGTCCGCCTCTGTTTTGAGGTCTGAATTCACTCAGTTTGGAGCGTTTTCCAAAGCCGTCCGAGGTTACGACAAGCAAGTCCGCATCATAATCGCGCGGTACAACGTCACAGCCGATTATAGTATCTCCGCTTCTCAGCTTCATTGAGTTAACTCCGCGCGCGGAGCGTCCCAGAGGTCTTAAATCTTCGATTGAGAAGCGAATAGCCATACCGCATGAAGTACCGATAATTATTTCATCGTTATTTTGTGCAAGTTTTACCCAGTTAAGCGTATCGCCTTCTTCAAGCCCTATTGCGATTATTCCGTTTCGCCTTATGTTTACAAAGTTATCAAGACTAATGCGCTTAATATAGCCTTTTTTGGTTAACATAATAAGATTTGTATTCGGACTGAATTCGCTAACCGGTACAACAGCCGTTATTTGTTCATCCTGCTCGATAGGTAACACGTTTATAATCGGCAGACCCTTTGATTGACGCGAGCCTTCCGGGAAATCGTATACATTTAAGCTGTAAACAACGCCTTTTGAAGAGAAGAAAAGCACTTTATCATGCATCATTGCCGTAAAGAAATGATCAACGTCATCATCCTCTTTTGTTTTCATGCCGCCCTTGCCGCGGGTAGCGCGGTTCTGGCGCTCAAAAGTATCAAGAGAAATACGCTTAATATAACCCTGGCGTGTTATAAACACAGCCATGGCAGTATTTGGAGTCAAATCTTCAATATTCAACTCGCCCTGTTCGGGAAGGATTTGCGTTTTTCGGTCGTCACCGTACTTTTCTTTATCTTCAAGAAGTTCTTGCTTAATTAGCGCAAGTACTTTGTTTCTGTCGGCAAGAATTGCTTCATACTCCGCAATTTTCTTGATTAAATCGTCGTATTCGGCTCTGATTTTATCTTGTTCAAGACCCGTTAAGCGCCTTAATTGCATTTCCAAAATTGCATTTGCCTGCTCGGTATCAAGCCCGAAACGCGACATTAAGCCATTTCGCGCTTCTTCGGTATTTTTTGACTTTTTAATAAGCTCGATAACCTCATCAAGCGCATTTAGTGCAATCATTAAACCTTCTAAGATATGAGCGCGCGCTTTTGCCTTTTTCAGGAAGAAAATAGTTCTTCTCGTAATAACATCCACCCTGTGCTCAATAAATTCGTTCAAAACCTCATAAAGATTTAAAAGGCGCGGCTGTTGACCCACAAGTGCGACCATATTAACGCCAAAACTTGTCATAAGGGCGGTTTGTTTGTATAAATTGTTTCTTACGACATCAGGTTTAGCGTCGCGCTTAAGCTCGATTACCACCCTCATACCTTCACGGTCGGACTCATCTCTGATATCTGATATACCTTGTATTTTGCCTTCTTTTACAAGGTCTGCAATCTTTTCAATTAGTGCGGCTTTGTTCACCTGATAAGGAATTTCGGTTACAACAATAGCCGTTCTTCCCTGACGTCCGTTACCGCCCGGTAATTCTTCAATTGAAGATACAGCAGACATTTTAATTGAGCCTCTGCCCGTTTCATAAGCTTTTTTAATTTCTGATGTACCTATAATTGTTGCCGCAGTAGGAAAGTCAGGGCCTTTTATATACTGCATCAGGCCTTCCGTGGTAATTTCTGGATTATCAATCATCGCAATTGTACCGTCCACAATCTCGCACAGGTTGTGAGGCGGGATATTTGTTGCCATACCGACAGCAATGCCCGATACACCGTTTAGCAAAAGCATGGGAAGTCGGACGGGCAAAACGGAGGGCTCTTGCAAAGAACCGTCAAAGTTTGGAGTAAAGTCAACCGTTTCGCAGTCTATATCAGCCAGCATTGAAGTTGTAATTTTATGCATTCTTGCTTCCGTATAGCGCATTGCAGCTGCCGAGTCGCCGTCAACCGAACCAAAGTTGCCATGACCGTCTATTGTTAAATACCTTGTGGCAAAGTCCTGAGCCATACGAACCAAAGACTCGTAAACCGCGCTGTCACCGTGCGGGTGATATTTACCGAGAACTTCCCCGACTATCCTTGCGCATTTTTTAAACGGTTTGTCAGGTGTCATGCCAAGTTCGTTCATGGCAAATAAAATACGCCTGTGAACAGGTTTTAAACCGTCGCGCACGTCGGGCAAAGCGCGCCCCACGATAACACTCATGGCGTAATCAATGTAGGAACGCTTCATCTCGTCGCGGATGTTAACGGGAACAATTTTTCCATGGTCGAATAAATTAGTCTGGCTCAAAATTAAACTCCTAAACTGCCTGTTAATAACATTTTACAACAAACAAAAGGGCATGACAAACACAAAATAAGCTTGTTTTTTAAATGTGATTTTAATACAATTTAAACTATGGAAAAGAAAATAAAAGCAGCATTGGTATTCGGAACGCGGCCCGAGGCGATTAAAATGGCGCCTCTTGTGAAGGAAATTCAGTCGCGAAAAGAACTTGAGGCGATTACCGTTGTTACCGCCCAGCACAGGCAAATGCTTGATCAGGTGCTTGAGCTTTTTGAAATAACGCCCGATTATGACCTGAATTTAATGAAGCCTAATCAAAACCTCTGGGGGCTGACATCTGACGTGCTTTTGCAGACAAAAGAAATCTATGAAAAAATTAAGCCGGATATTGTCCTTGTACACGGGGACACAACAACCGCGGGCGCAAGCGCACTCAGCGCATATTATGCAAGAATTCCCATAGGACACGTTGAAGCGGGGCTTCGGACATTTAACAAGGATTACCCTTTTCCGGAGGAGATTAACAGGGTTTTAGCGGATGCGGTAAGTGATTTGCACTTTTGCCCCACGGAGGGTGCCGCAAAAAACATTGAAAACTCGGGCATTAAAACCCCTAATTCAATTTATATTACGGGAAACACAGTAATAGACGCGCTTTTATATACAGTAAATAACAGGGAAGCAAACCTTGATTTTATAGGATTGGATAAAAATTTAAAAACAATACTTTTAACTTCCCACAGGCGCGAAAATTTCGGAAAGCCGCTGGAAGAAATATGTGACGCGGTTTTAGAGCTCATTAATAAAAACAAAGATATACAGGTGGTTTATCCTGTGCATTTAAACCCCAATGTACAAAATACCGTAAGGGCAAAGCTTGATGGGGTCGAGAGGGTAAAATTAATTGACCCGCTTGATTATGCGCCCTTTGCAACGCTTATGAAAAAATCTCATATAATTTTAACAGACTCGGGCGGAGTACAGGAAGAAGCGCCGTCTTTAGGCGTGCCTGTGCTTGTTTTAAGGGATGAAACGGAACGCCCCGAAGCGCTTGAATATGGATGTGTCAAGCTTGTAGGCGCACACAGGAATAAAATCGTTTCAACGGTAGAAAAGTTACTTAACGACAAAGAATTTTATAATACAATGAAGCAAGCCGTAAACCCTTACGGTGACGGACTTGCCTCAAAAAGAATTGCTGATATTATAATTAAAAAATTTAGCGCGTAGCGGAAATATCGCTTTAAGCTGCGCTGTAGGCGCTAAGTGCATCGCTTACGGTAGCGGAGTCAGTTCCATCAGACGACATACCCTGGCGCATTTCGTATATTATCATCTCAGCCGCGCTTACCGTACCGTCCTGATTTAAGTCCATTTCATCATACTCTTCTTCATCTTCGCTGTCCGAAGATGATCCGCCCGAGCTTGAGGAAGAAGACTCCTCGCTTTGCGCTACACTTTGCGTGTCTTGCGCGCCTTCTATTTCCATTCCCGCAGGTATACCGAGCAAACTTTCGTCAATTTTTGCAACGCTCTGCTCCTGTGTTTTATCGCCAAGGGCATCGAGAGTATCTTGAAAAGCCGTTTCAAAAACTTCCGTATCGGTTTTATTAACCTGAGAGTAGGTGCCTATTGAATAAGCACCCGCCACGCTTTGCGAGTATATGGAATCAGATATTGAATCAACCATTTCAACCTCCTTGACTTTATTATTTCACAGAACCAATAAAATTAAATCGGTCAAAAAGTATACAGGTATATGTGTGGTATTGCGCACAAAAAATACCGTCCGAGCAAGCAGCAGCAGGCCCAAACGGCATTTTATAGAATAAGAATAAGAAATTATCTTTTTGAAAATTGAAATCTTTTTCTTGCTCTTTTGCGACCGTATTTTTTACGCTCTTTAACTCTGGCGTCACGAGTTAAAAGACCTTCTTGTTTTAATACGGGTTTGAATTCTTCATTCATTTCAAGCAAAGCGCGAGAAATTGCATGTTTAATCGCATCGGCCTGAGCACAAACGCCGCCGCCCAATGCCTTAACCCTTACGTCAAGTTTGTCTTGATTGTCAGTTAAAACGAGCGGGCGATAAATTGCCATTTCAAGAGAAGGGCGATTTCCAAAATAACCTTTAAGAGTTTTACCGTTTATAAAAATTCTGCCTTTGCCCGAAGCCACTTTAGCAACAGCAATAGAGCATTTTCTTCTGCCGGTTTTAACTACTTCTGCCTTATTATCTGCCATTATTATTTATCTCCTTTGATTTCATATTTTTCGGGTTTTTGTGCCTCATGCGGATGTTTATCATCAGCGTACACTTTTAATTTTGTGAACTGTTGAGCCCCTAAAGTATTGTGAGGAAGCATACCCTTGACAGCTTTTTCAATTGCGCGAGTCGGGTCTTTTTCCATTAATGCCTTAAAGCTGATTTCTTTAAAACCGCCGGGGTAACCGCTGTGTGAACGATAGAGTTTATCTGTCTCTTTTTTACCGCTTACTTGAATTTTTGCCGCATTTATAACCACGACAAAATCACCCGTATCAACATGCGGCGTATATTGGGGTTTATTTTTGCCGCGAAGAATATTTGCAACGGCAACTGCAAGACGACCGAGTGTTTGACCATCGGCGTCAATTACATACCATTTTCTTTCAACTTCAAGCGGCTTTGCGCTAAATGTTTTCATTTATGTACCTTTCCTATGTATTTGTTTATATATTCCAAACAATTATCGTAACCGACCGTTTCAAGGATTAAACCCTTGGCGTCAGCCGTGGCACCTGCGTTTGCACGCTCTTTTGATTTTAAAATTTCAAACATCGATAGCGGTTCAAGGTTATCTTTTTCAATCATCAAAAGTGTACCGACAATTGTTCTTACCATATTATAGAGAAATCTATTCCCTATAATGTCAATTGTTATGTATTTTCCGTCACTGCTGCGCTTTGCCTGTGCAAAGTAAATATTGCAAACGCACGCAGGGTTATCGGATTTTGATTTAAAAGCAGAAAAATCATGTTCGCCCAACAAATACTGAAGCGCTTCATTCATTCTGTTTGCATTTAGCTTGTATTTACAGAATAAAACACATCTGTCAAAAACGTTTTCAACAAAGTCGTTTCTGATTGTGTATTTATAGTGCCGAAACATTGCGGATTTTTGAGCATGAAAAGTTTTATCTTTTTTAGCTATCTCAAAAACCCTTATATCATCAGGCAAAAGAGCATTTAAAGAATTGAGAAATTTTGCTTCATTTTCAATTATTAAATTAGAGTCAAAGTGCAAAACCTGGCACCTTGCGCTGACTCCGGCGTCTGTTCTGCCCGAGAATATTGTTTTTATGCTTTCCTTTATCAATGTACAAAGTGCTTTTTCGATTTCATCCTGGATTGTGTTAACGCCCACTTGCTTCTGTGAGCCTTTGTAATTTTTGCCAAGATATTGGATTTTCAGCGCATAGCGTTGAGTCATTATACAAGCTGTATCATTGCCATTTCAGCAGCATCACCTCTGCGGGGGGCAAGTCTGTAAATTCTTGTATATCCGCCGTTGCGTGTGGCATACTTTTTGCCGATAACGCTGAAAAGTTGTCTTAAAACCGTTTGTGAAGCTAGCTTTTGGCCTTCTTGAGGAGTGTCAAAAATCTCACCGGTTTCAAGATTCATATATTTTGAAGTTTCTTTATCAAAGATGTATTTTGCAGCCTGTCTGCGCGAAGCCAAATCGCCTTTTTTAGCGAATGTAATAACATTTTCTGCATAAGGGCGAAGTGCTTTCGCTCTTGCCATGGTTGTAGTAATTTCGCCATGCAAAAACAATTCGGTAGCCAAAGAACGAAGCAGTGCTTTTCTTTGATCAGCCGCCTTTGATAAATGATGTCTTTTACATTGGTGTCTCATTTTATTTATCCTTTTGTTATATTAATTCTAAGTCGTCCACACCTTCGGGATTGGGTTGAAGATCCAAACCGAGCTGATGCAGTTTTTCAATAACTTCATCAGAAGATTTTTTACCGAAGTTTTTAATATTAAGCAGATCATGTTCAGATTTTTTAAGCAGCTCTGCCATTGAATTTATACTTGCTCTTTTTAAGCAATTGTACGCACGAACCGAAAGTTCCAAATCTTCAATTGTGAAAGCCGGAACATCTTCTTGTGCCGTTTCCGTTTTTACTTCTTCTTCGATTTTAACGCTTACAGGAGCACCTGTTATTGCAGCTATTTGTGAGAAGTGCTCAATTAAAAGATTTGCACCTTTCGATAATGCTTGCGTTACATCAATTGAACCGTTTGACCAAATTTCAAGAGTTAATTTATCAAAGTCAAGATTTTCACCTACACGTGCCGGCTCAACAATGTAGCTTACGCGTTTAATAGGCATAAAAGCCGCATCAATCGGAAGCATATCGATAGACATTCCGTTTTTCTGCTCTTTTAAAACATCCTGAGTTACATAACCCTTGCCAACTTCAACAACGATATCGGCATGTATTGAACCGCCTTCTGCCAATGTACAAATTAAACAGTCAGGATTTACAATTTTTACACCTGCGGGAAGTTCAATATCGGAAGCCAAAACCGGGCCTGATTTTGTAACATCGAGTCTTAAGTGTTGAATGTCACGATTTTCCGTCTTTACAACAAGTCCTTTAAGGTTAAGCATAATGTCAATAACATCTTCAACAACACCCGGGATTGAAGTATATTCATGAGTAATGCCTTCAATTCTGACGGATGTAACCGCAGCACCTTCAAGACTGGAGAGTAAAACCCTTCTTAAAGAGTTGCCGATTGTTGCGCCATAGCCTCTTTCAAGCGGCTCAATAACGAATTTACCGTATTGAGAACCGTCCGAGCTTGTTGTTGTATTAACGTTTTTAATTTTAAGTTCCATATTCTTATTCTCTCCTAATTATTTAGAGTAGTATTCAATTACGAGTTGTTCTTTAAACTCTGGATCCATCTCTTCCCTTTGCGGTACTCTGTCAAAAACAATCTTGCAGGCAGCTTTGTCAACATTTAACCATGCATATGAAAGCGCCATATCAATTGATTCCTGAACATTTTTAATGTAATTTTGACTGTTTGTTTTAACAGTGATTTCATCTCCTGCTTTTAGCAAATAGGAGGGAATATCAACTTTTTTGCCGTTAACAAGGACATGTCCGTGGTTAACTATTTGTCTTGCCTGTCTTCTTGTAATTGCAAAACCTGCGCGGAAAATTACGTTATCAAGTCTTGATTCAAGCATTTGAAGCATAATTGTACCCGTAACGCCTGTTTTTCTTGAAGCAGTTTGATAGTATTTTGAAAACTGTTTTTCTGATACAAGATAGGTAAGACGGATTTTTTGTTTTTCTTTTAATTGAAGGGCGTAATCGGAAGCTTTCTTTCTCATTGCACCATGCTGCCCTGAAGAATTTTGTCTCATTGACGATGTCAATTTACGATTGGACGTATCCTTGACATCGAATTTTCTGAAT
>CALUWF010000011.1 GCA_944324405.1 Candidatus Gastranaerophilales bacterium
AAGAAAAATTTTGCAAAACCCCAGCAGGAACAAAAGCAGCCTCAGAAACCAAAAAAAGAAGAAGAAGCTAAAAATGCCCCTGCTGCACCAAGAGTTCCGATTAAGCGTCATATAATTTCTCAGGATATATACGCAAATCAAGATTCAAGAAATAAAAAGAAGAAAAAAGAGCGCGGCTACAATAACAAAGAGGAAGAGCAGGAAAGAATAAGCCTTGAAAAAGCCGTACAGTCAAAGCATAAAAAGCATGTTCAGGAAACACAGGCAGTCGAAGAGGTTAAGTCGGTAGTAATCAATCGTCCGATGACCGTGGGTGAATTATCTGAAAAAATCAAAAAAACTCCCGCTGAAATAATCAAATTTTTGATGATGCAGGGAATTATGGTAACTGTAAATTCGCCGATTGACGTTGATACCGCTAAAAAAGCAGCACAAAACTTTGAAATTGAAGTTTTGGATGAAGATATCGATGCATTCATTGAAGAAGAAACAATGAAAGAAGAAAAAAACAAATACCTTCTTAATGCAGATGAAAGCATGCTTGTAAAACGCGCTCCCGTAGTTACTATTATGGGACATGTTGACCATGGTAAAACAACCCTTCTTGATTCAATCCGTGCTTCAAAGCATAAAATTGTATCTACCGAAGTAGGCGGCATCACTCAAAGCATCGGTGCTTATACGGTTTGGCTAAATGACAGGAAAATTGTTTTTATAGATACCCCGGGCCATGAGGCCTTTACCCAGATGAGAGCACGCGGAGCACAGTCAACGGATATTGCAATACTTGTTGTTGCGGCAGATGACGGAGTTATGCCCCAGACAATTGAAGCCATAAACCATGCAAAATCGGCCAATGTTCCGATTATTGTTGCGGTAAATAAAATGGATAAGCCTGATGCGGATCCGGACAGGGTTTTACAGCAATTAACAGAACATGGGCTAATACCTGAAAAATGGGGCGGCGATACAATTTGCGTTCCTGTTTCAGCTCTTCAAAAAACAGGTATTGACGAGCTGTTAGAATATATTTTGCTCGTTGCGGATATGCAAGAACTTAAAGCGGTTGAAAAATGCCCTGCAACAGGTGTCATTATTGAGGCAAATCTTGATAAGGGCAAGGGGCCGGTCGCAACTATGCTTGTACAAAACGGCACTTTAAAGATTGGCGATTCAATCGTTGTGGGTACCGTCGGCGGCAAGGTGCGCGCATTGCTTGATGACTCAGGAAGACGGGTTAAAAGTGCAGGGCCTTCCACCCCTGTTGAAATCCTGGGACTTAATGAAGTTCCGCAGGCGGGTGACAGCTTTGAAGCGGTTGCAAACGAAAAAGTTATGCGCCAAATTGTTGAAGAGCGCAAGCAAAAAGAACGCTCTACGCGCCTTGAAGCAATGACTGCGGCACATATTAAAAAAGAAACGCTCAACAATGACGAGATTAAAAACCTTAATCTTATCATTAAAGCAAATACCCATGGTTCTGCGGAAGCTGTTTCGCAAGCAATACAGAATGTTAAATCTTCAAAAGTTATCCCTAAAATTATCCATGTCGGCGTAGGTGATATTTCAGAAGCGGACGTCATGCTTGCAAGTGCATCGGGTGCCATAATTCTTGGCTTTACGGTAAAAGAAGATGCAAATGCTCTTGCGGCTGCGGAAAAAGAAAAAGTGCAGATTAAAAAATATGACATTATTTATCAGGTTTTGGAAGACGTTGAAAAAACAATGCTCTCGCTGCTTGAACCTGTAATTGAAGAAATAGAACTCGGCAAAGCAGAAGTCAGACAAGTATTCACGGTTGGTAAAACCAATCGTATTGCAGGCTGTTATGTACTTGAAGGTAAAATTGTCCGCTCAAAAACAGCAGTACTTGTAAGAAACGGAGTACAAATTTACAAGGGCGAAATTGACCAGCTCAAACGCTTTAAAGATGATGTTAAAGAAGTTGCCTCAGGCTTTGAATGCGGTATTTCGTTTGCTAAATTTAACGACATTCAGGAAGGCGACATAATTGAAGTTTCCACTACAAAAGAAGTTGAGAGAGTAACTCTGGTATAGGAATTTAAAATGTCTTTAAGAAATGAAAGAGTAAGAAAAGCCCTTATGCGCGAAATTTCAGACATTTTGCGCACCGAAATAAAAGATCCCAATATTGCGGGAATTGTTTCAATAACAGATGTTGACGTTTCTCCCGATAATTCTGCGGCAAGAGTTTTCTACAGTGTATTTGGCGATGAAGCAACCAAAGATAAAACACGCGCTGCGCTTGAAAGGGATACGGCACGAATTCGCCATGCCGTGGGTCAGAGAATTCGCCTGCGCCATACCCCGTCTTTACTTTTTATACTTGACGAATCTTTGGAGCGGGGTGCTAAAATTACCCAGTTAATCGATAAAATCTCGCGCGGCGAAATAAAATGATAAATATGACCCAAAAGGGCTGCTTTTTGAATATTTTTAAAGAAAAAGGCATTACTTCGTTTGATGTCATTTATAAACTGCGTAAAATTTTAAATATTAAAAAAATAGGACACTCGGGCACTTTAGACCCGCTTGCACAAGGTGTTTTGCAGGTTGCGGTTGGGAATTGTACCAGGCTTTTGGAGTATTTGAGCGATGATAAAGAGTATTGTGCCAAAATAAAATTTGGCTATATATCTCAAACAGATGACGAGGAAGGTGAAAAAACTTTTATTTCAAAGCCCGATTTTGATATTAATTTGCTAAATTCAACGCTAAGTTCTTTTGCGGGAAAAATTTCTCAAATACCGCCAAAGTATTGCGCGCTTAAGGTCGGCGGGAAAAAACTTTGTGATATTGCACGCAAAAACGAAGAACTGCCTGAAATTTCTCCAAGAGAGGTTGAGATTTTTAATATTAAACTTTTAAATTTTGCGCCTCCTGATGAGGCGGAAATTTTTGTACATTGCTCAAAGGGCACATATATTCGCTCTCTTGTCAGGGATTTAGGCCAAAAGCTCGGCTGCGGCGCCTATATGAGTAATCTTACAAGGACTCGTGCAGGTAATTTTAAAATAGAAAATTCGCACAAAATAAATGATGATATTTTAAAATACGCGCTTAATCCGGTTGATGTTTTAAATCTTAACAAAATTGAAATAAACGAACAACAATACAAAAGGGTTATAAACGGCAACCCGCTTGAATTTGACAGATGTACAGAAAATAATAAAAAATATATGCTTGTTTTTAATAACACTCTTGTGTCAATTGCAAATTTATCGGATAATATATTAAAGATGGAAAAAGTTTTCAAAACGGAGTGATTTTAAAATGGGTGTTTTTATAAGAACATTGATTGTCTGCCTGATTATTTGCGCCGGATATTACTTTTATGTATTTTTGGGCAAAGAAAGTTACCAGCCCCTTGATACAAATAAAACAACCGTAAGTCAAAGCAGCAATGAGCACAATCGCGCGCCCGAACCAAAGACTCCCGAAGACAAAGTTCCTCAAGCGCAAGTGCAGAAAATGAAAATTTGTTTTTTGTCAAATGACAGCAGTGTGCATTATGTCGAGCGCGAAACTAAAACCGCTACTCTCGAGGGCGCAATAAACGAGCTTTTAAAAGGGCCTTCAAAATATGAAAAGGCTCATGGCGTATACTCGGAAATTCCCGAGGATGTTAAGCTTATGTGGGTAAAAGATGAAAACGGCAAAATAATAGTTAACCTTACGAGAAATTTTGAATATGGCGGCGGCACAAACAGTATCGAAAGCAGGATTAAGCAGCTAAAATTAACCGTCGATTCATTTAACCTTAAAAAGCCCGTGTATCTTTATCTTGACGGCAAGCAGGTTGAATATATGGGCGGAGAAGGGATTTATATCGAACAGCCGCTCAATTAAACTTTTATTTTAACCCAGGACGCAGGTATCATATCTTTGTCGCAAATGCCTGAGTCTTTCGTGAGCCACCTCGAAGGTGATACAACAATTTTTTGAGGTGAATTATTCAGCCATGCCGCCCACCAGGAAAACGAAGAGTTTGCAACAATGTTGTGCTTACAATTTTTCATAAAGTACATATCTTCCTGCCAATTTGCATTTTTTACAAAAGTATATGCGTATTTTTCGGGCAGATATTCGTGCGTTTTTTCTATTTCATCGGAAAATACGAAAAACATAGGGTTTTCAACTTGCGCACAAATGTATTCAAGTGCTTTTTTGTAGTATTCTTTTGTGCATAGAAAGTAAATTCTTTTGTACTCTTCATTGTTAATATAATCGCCAAGCCGCAAATTTACACTTACGGAATTTGTATTTCTTATTTTTTGTATGATATCGGCATTTTCTATAAAATCAAGATTTTTGAATTCAAAAAGTTCTAAAATGTCATCCCTTATATGCCCAAAATATTTTTCGCTCTGCCAGTAACCTTTTAAATAAGCGCTGTGTCTGATTTTTAAAATTTCGGGGTAAAAAGTTTTTTTCTTGTCTTTAAAAAGAGTTTTTCCGAAGAAATGTTTTTTGTTAAGCTCTTTTATATCGTCTTCACTTGCATAATTTATCTTAAATCCGAATTTTTCAAGTTCAAAATTTCTTGTTTTATATTCCCTAAAAGCGGATAAATCAACATAGAGAATTGCATTTGCGGCTTTTGATGCAGCGTATCCTGCTGCATATTGAAACATTTGGTTCCCTACTCCGCCATACAAATTTGTTATAATTTTATTCATATTTTTAAGTTATCATAAATCAAATTTTATTTATATATCTTTTTTAAGTTCAGATATATAAAGCTGATTTTGGATTTTCAGATATACTTCGTATTTGTTTGAAACCCCGGTCTTTTTATAGATATTTGACATGTGTTTTTTAACGGTGTGACGCGAGATATTAAGAAGCTCGGCTGCTTCTTCTTGGCTTTTTGTATTTAAAACGGCACTAAATGTCTTTGACTGCGATTTAGTTAGGGTAATTTGTTCATCCATCGGCTTATCAATGTGTACCGGTGTGATTTTATTTCCTGTTGCACATATAACTCTTCTTATAAATGCATTTAAGTTTTTATCAAATCCCGCGCCATATTCAGCAACATCATTAATAACATCTATTATTTTTTCAATTCCGCTGCTTTGTGCAACATAGCCTCTTGCGCCCGAGTTAAAGGAGTGTAAAAATTCAAAATCATCCGGATTAAGCGCGACTATAATTTGCTTTGCAAGCGGAAAATCTTTACTTGTCCTTGTTAAAAGTTCCGAGTTTTTCTTCAAGTCTTCAAAAGATGAAAATATTATTATATCAGGATTTATCGACTTTGCCCTGTCGCTAAAAGTTTCATATGTTGCCTCTCCTTCTATTATATATTTTCCTGTTTTTCTTATATCATCGCGAAGTTTTATGCGGTTTAACAGATTATTATCGACAATAAAAATACTCTTTCTTTTCTTGGTATTGCTGAAAATATCGCCATGCTGCTTCATTGTATTCATATAAATATCGCTTTCATGTAAATTTCACCTATATGTAAATAAAATATACATATAATTTTTTTTGCCATTTGGAACATAATTTGAATAAATATTTTTTTAAAATTCAAATATAGCTGATTTTTAAGCTTAACATTTTGTTACATTAAACCCGGATTGTTTTGTGAGTTTTATATTAAAATATTTTTATGAAAGACTATGCTGAAATTGCGGCAAAAAATTTTCACTCAGGCTATAATTGCGCTCAGGCCGTTTTTGCCGCCTTTTGTGACAGATATAATATGGATGAAAAAACCGCCCTTAAACTTTCCTCCTCCTTTGGCGGTGGGATGGGCAGGCTAAGAGAGGTTTGCGGCGCGATGAGTGCGGTGTTTATGATTGCAGGGCTTGAAAAAGGCTATTTTGATGTTACAAATTATGATTTAAAAGCTGCCCATTATAAATTTATACAAGAGCTGGCGGCAGATTTTAGGGAAAAATTTAATACAATAATTTGCAGAGAACTTTTAAATTTGCCTAAAGGCCCGGATGCCCCTGAGCCTCTGGAGAGAACCAAAGAATATTACGCTCACAGGCCTTGTGAAAAATTTATACGTTATGCGGCCCAAATTGTCCAGAATAAAATTTTGGATAAATAATTTTTCAGCATGCCTCATATCTTGCGTGTTTATTGTATAATTTTGTCATAGCCATGCGGCTTTTTAATGAATTTATCTACATTTATATACTGTAATTTTATAAGGAGGTAAAATGGGTAAAATAGAAATTACGCATGAAATCGAAGAAAAATGCTGCGTACACCGCGGTGTAAAGGGTGTTCCCGCTCCCATACCGCAAGAAGGCGAATGGACAAAATGTAAAGAAATAAAAGACATATCCGGTCTTACACACGGCTGCGGCTGCTGTGCGCCTCAACAAGGCACTTGCAAGTTAACACTTAACGTTAAAGAAGGGGTTATACAGGAAGCGCTTGTTGAAACTCTGGGCTGCTCGGGCATGACTCACTCTGCTGCAATGGCGGGCGAAATTCTTCCCGGCAAGACAATTCTTGAAGCACTTAATACAGACCTTGTTTGCGATGCAATTAACGTTGCAATGAGAGAGCTCTTCTTGCAAATTGTATACGGTAGAACACAAACGGCATTTTCAGAAAACGGACTTCCTATCGGTGCGGGCCTTGAAGATTTGGGCAAGGGCCTTCGCTCTCAAGTAGGTACAATACACTCTACAAAACAAAAAGGAGTAAGGTATCTTGAACTTGCCGAAGGTTACATCCTTGAATTGGGTCTGGATAAAAATGATGAAGTTATCGGATATAAATTTGTAAATTTGGGTAAGGTTATGGACGCTATAAAGGCAGGTGTCGACCCCAAAGAAGCATACGAAAAAAATATCGGTACCTACGGCAGATTTGCAGACGCGGTTAAAACCATTGACCCGCGCAAAGAGTAATCAGTTAAATAAGATAAAGGAAAT
This sequence comes from Candidatus Gastranaerophilales bacterium, assembly GCA_944324405.1. Taxonomy (GTDB): domain Bacteria; phylum Cyanobacteriota; class Vampirovibrionia; order Gastranaerophilales; family Gastranaerophilaceae; genus Galligastranaerophilus. Next base: position 6,930 of record CALUWF010000011.1, read on the forward strand.
AAAATTATGACAGTAAAATTTGAAGGACAAGACAGGCGCGAGGCTACCTTAAAGAAAGTTTTACCGGAATATGGTTTTAATTCTCTGGAAGATGCCCGCGATTTATGCCTTTCAAAAGGCATTGACGTAGATGCAATTGTTAAAGGTATTCAGCCCATTGCATTTGATAACGCTTCTTGGGCATACACTCTGGGCTGCGCAATTGCGCTCAAAAAAGGTATTAAAACAGCAGCGGAAGCAGCTGAAGCAATCGGTATCGGACTTCAAGCTTTTGCAGTACCCGGTTCTGTTGGTGACACAAGAAAAGTCGGACTTGGCCATGGAAATCTTGCTGCAATGCTTTTAAGGGAAGAAACTGACTGTTTTTGCTTTTTAGCAGGACATGAATCTTTTGCCGCTGCGGAAGGTGCAATAGGAATTGCAAGAAACGCAAATAAGGTAAGAAAATCACCCTTAAGAGTTATATTAAACGGGCTTGGTAAGGATGCGGCTTATCTTATTGCAAGGATAAACGGTTTTACCCATGTTGAAACGGAATACAACTATAAAACCGGCGAATTAAAAGTCGTAAAAGAAACACCTTTTTCGGAAGGCGAAAGAGCAAAGGTTAAATGCTACGGCGCGGATGATGTATCGGAAGGCGTCGCAATTATGATTAAAGAAGGCGTCGATGTTTCGATTACCGGTAATTCAACCAATCCGACAAGATTTCAACACCCCGTTGCCGGTACTTATAAAAAATGGTGCTGGGAAAACGGCAAAAAGTATTTCTCTGTTGCTTCAGGCGGCGGCACTGGCCGTACGCTTCACCCGGATAACGTTGCGGCAGGCCCTGCTTCCTACGGCATGACGGATACAATGGGCAGAATGCACTCAGATGCACAATTTGCAGGTTCTTCATCAGTTCCTGCTCACGTTGAAATGATGGGCGTAATCGGCATGGGTAATAACCCGATGGTAGGCGCTACGGTTGCAGTTGCGGTTGCCGTTGAAAAAGCTATGTCGTAAGCTGCCTGATTGCAATTTTATAAAAGCCCGCATGCGTTATTTAACCTGCGGGCTTTTTTGTAAATGGAATTAAAGTCAAAATAGCTTAACTGTCTGCTTTTTTAAAAATCAAAGAGGTGTTAATTCCGCCGAAGGCAAAATTATTTGACATTATAATGTTTGTATCAATATTTCGGCCCTTGCCTGTTATATAATCAAGCGGGGCACAGTTTTCATCGACATTGTTTAAATTAATGGTAGGGGCATACCAACCTTCATTGAGCATTTTTAAAGAAAGTATTGCCTCAATTGCGCCACATGCGCCAAGGGTGTGTCCTGTGTAGCTTTTAAGTGAGCTTACGGGTACTTTTCTTTTAAAAACATCATAAGTTGCGCGGCTTTCGGCTATATCGCCCTGTATTGTAGCGGTGCCGTGTGCATTGATGTAACCTATCTCATCAGGAGATATGCCCGCATCTTTTATTGCAAGTTCAAGGGCCATACCCATTGTCTCATGGGTCGGGTTTGTTATGTGAGCGCCGTCGGTTGATGTACCAAAGCCTATGATTTCGCCGTATATTTTGGCACCTCTGTTTTTAGCATGTTCATATTCTTCTAAAATGAGCGTTCCCGCTCCTTCGCCAAGGACGAGTCCGTCTCTGTCTTTATCAAAAGGGGACGGAGATAATTCGGGAGTGTTATTTTTAAGGCTTGTAGCATATAATGTATCAAAAATTGCAATGTGGGAAGGGTGCAGCTCTTCGGCACCTCCTGCTATCATAATCGTTTCATAGCCGTTTTTTATTGCTTCATAGCCGTAACCTATGCCCATCGAGCCTGAAGTACAGGCGGTTGAGCTGGGAACAAGTCTTCCTTTTGTTTTAAAATAAAGAGATATGTTGACCGTTGTTGTCTGCGGCATCATTTTGACGTACGAACCGGAATTTACACAGCGAACCTTCTTTTCTACCTGCATAGTATAAAAATCGATGATTGATTCTAATGAGCCTGAAGAAGAACCGTAGCTGACGCCTGTTTGCCCGTTAGAAATTATTTCATCGCCCAGAAGGCCTGCATCTTTAAGGGCAATCTCAGATGTCGCCGTGCTCATAATTGCAACGCGCCCCATTGTTCTTAAAACTTTGCGGTTATAGTGTTCGGGTATAACGAAATCTTTAACGGGAGCTGCAAGGCGAGTGTTGAGGTTTTGAAACTCGTCAAGAATTTTATAATATTCAACACAGTTTTTGTATTTTTTAAGTTTGTTATATGCTAAATCAACATCGCACCCGAGAGGGCTTGCAATTCCCATGCCTGTAACAACAACTCTTTTCATCTGTACATGCCTCCGTTTACGCTTATTGTTTGACCTGTAATATACGAGGCGTCCGGGCTTATAAGATAATTTACAAGGCTCGCAACCTCATCAGCCCTGCCTGCGCGCCTCATCGGAATTAGTTTTTTAATTTCATCAAGAGGAATTTCGCTAATCATATCAGTGTCAATGACCCCGGGGGCAACGCAATTCACCGTTATGCCTCTTTTTGCAAGCTCAAGCGACAGTGCTTTTGTGGCGCCTGCTATGCCGGCTTTTGAGGCGCTATAGTTAACCTGTCCGCGGTTGCCGGCAAGACCCGAGATTGAGGACATTGTAATTATTCTGCCTTTAATTTTATTTTCTATCATGGCTTTAACTGCGGGCTTTAAAACATTGTAAAAGCTGCCCAAATTTGTATTTATAACATCGTCCCACTCGTTTTCTTCCATTATAAAAAACACATTATCGCGCGCAATTCCGGCATTTAGTATAACCGCATAATATGCGCCGTTGTTTTTAATATCATATTCAAGGATTTCAAACGCGGATTTTCTGTCGCTTACATCAAATTGTAAAATATTTGCCTTTGTGCCCAACTGTTCAAGAGCAGCTTTTATATCTTGCGCCTTTTCTTTATTTTTGTTGCAATGCAGAATAATTTCCGCATCTTTGTTGTTTTTTGCAATATAAAGAGCGCAATGTGCGCCAATGCCCCTGCTTGAACCCGTAATTAAAATCCTTTTATTGCTGCTCACCGATAAACCTCATGCCTGTGCGCTTTTTGGCTGATAAACATTTATTGTTGCCCTTGCGCATTCCTCATTGCCATTATAGATAAAACAGTCGAACGAAACAAGTTCGTTGTCGTTGAATACTTGCTGTGCGGTTATTATATATGTTTTGCCGAGTTCAAATTTTTCAAGATTACATCTGTATGCTCTGCTGCCAAGCAGATATCCGATTTTAGGCTTTTGCATATTGTTTTTAAACCACATATAACACCCTGCGCTTTGAGCCATAAATTCAATCCCGGCAAGAGCGCAAATACCTTCAATATTTTTATCGTATAAAATTTTGTCTTCACTTACGGTAACAGAACATTTTACCAGATTATTTTGCGCGTCCGCTTCAATAAGCTTATCTATTAATATCATAGGGTGGCTGTGCGGCAGAATATCTTCAAGGTTCTTTACCAAATTATTCATTATTCTTCCTCCCGGCATATTATCATTGATGTATTTGAACCGCCAAAACCGAACGAGTTATTCATTATATATTTAATATTTTGTGCTTTTTGTCCGTATTTTACAAGATTTAAACGCGGCAGTGTATCATCATATGCACCGTCAAATTTGTGCGGCAGAAGAAAACCTTCTTTATTTATATTTTTATTAATTATACCGAGGCAAAGTGCCGTTTCGACAGCCGCACAAGCGCCAAGGCAATGTCCGGTCAGGGATTTGGTGGAACTTACCGCCACATTATTTTTAAAGATTTTATATACGGCGTTTGCTTCCATTAAATCATTTGTCAGAGTCGCCGTGCCATGAAGGTTTATATAATCAATATCACTATACTTAAGGCCGGCTTCATCAAGTGCCGTTTGCATTGCTGCGGCAGCCTCAACACCCTCGGGGTCAGGAGTTGCACAATGGTATGCGTCCGATGTTTCTCCGATCGATACTATACTTGCAAGGCAGGAGGAGCTTTTTTCTTTTTCAAGCAGAAAAATTGCCGCTCCTTCACCAATGTTTATGCCTTTCCTGTTTTTTGAAAAAGGATTGCAAGGCTCATTTGAGAGCACTTCAAGGGAGTGAAAGCCGTAGGATGGCAATTTGCAAAGCGCGTCGGTTGCGCCCGTAATGACGGCATCACAAATATCGTTTTCAAGAAGTTTTTTTGCGCTTGAAAAAGCTTTTGTACCGGAGGTGCATGCGCAGGAAACGCCGCTATAGTAGCCTTTTAAATCGAGATAATTATGCAAAAAGCCTGCCGGGTTGCCAATTTGCGAGTAGTCAATATTTCCGGTGAGCGCATATTCATCTACTCCGGAATTTGTTGTTCCGATAACCACCCCTACTCTTTTTTGTCCGTATTTTTTTATTGCATTGTCAATTTCACTTTTTATTTGAGAAACACAATTGAGCAAAAGTCTGTTTGCGCGAATATTGTATTTTGTATTTTTAATTTGTTCAAGCGCGGTTTTGACTTTTGCAAAATAAAATTTTTTACCCTTTATTATGGTATCATCGGGAGTCAGAAAATTGTTTTCGGGGTTTAGCGCATTTTTATACATGCTTAAGATATCGTTCCCGATGCTTGAAATTGTGCCGCAGGCATTTATGTATATTTTTTTCATAATTCAGCCTTATTTTTGATAAAAAGAATGTTTTGTAATATGATAAATATTATCATAAACCGTCTTGGGATATAAGAGTTGGAATTTTGCATAAAAAAATACTGTATCAAAAGTTTATCTGATGTCGATTTGTCTTTTCTTGCACCTATGGCGAGAAGAAAATTAAGCGAGCTTGATAAAACCGCGCTTTGCATAATGAATGAGTGCTTATCCTGTGCTGAAGATAAAAATATTAAAATTGTGTTTGCGTCACAGTATGGTGAAGTAGGGCGTTTGAAAAAGCTTGTAGGCCAATACAGTGAAGAAAACGAAGTATCACCGGCAACTTTTAGTGCTTCGGTGCACAATAGTGTAGTCGGGCAATTTTCACTGATTAATAAAATTACAAAAAGCTATAATTCAATTTCAGCGCAGGAGTATACTTTTGAAGCGGGACTCATTGAGGCAATTACAAGTGCAAGAGATGAAGAAGTTCTTTTTTGCTTCTGTGACGGCGTTTTGACTGAAAATGCCTGCGGATTTGGCTGTATAATATCTCCAGATGGACAGAAAAATGCCTTTTTAAAAGAAGGCAGACTTTATTATATGACCGGTGGTGTTGCAAAATGCATTTTTTAAGGTATTTTAGGGGCTTAGTTGTAGTTTTATCTTTTGTATTTTTCGGTGCAGGTGCGCTTGTAATAAACTATTTTATATTTCCGGCGATAAATCTGTTTGCAAAAAAAGAGCAAGCAAGGCGCTATTGCTGTAATGTAATTCATAAAACCTGGAAGTTTTTCTGTATTTTAATAGAAAAAACGGGCTCGGTGAGAATTGTCGTTTCAAACCCTGAGAAACTAAAAAATATAAGAGGTAAAATCATTACGGCAAATCATCCGAGTTTTATTGATATTGTTATACTCATAGGACTTTTGCCCAATACTCTTTGCATGGCAAAAAAAGAAATTAAGAAAAATATTTTTATGGGAAATATCGTAAAATCTCTTTATCTTATTAACGATGAGGATAACGAGCGCCTTTTAAGAGAGTCTTCACAAATTCTGTGCGCCGGATACAATATTGTAATTTTTCCGACAGGCACAAGAACGGAAGAGGGAGAGCCGTTAAAGCTGCATAAAGGTGCAGCACTTATGGCACTTCACAATCATGCGGATATTATTCCAATTCATATAGATTGTGATTATAAATTTCTTGCTAAAAATCATAAAATCTATGATGCCGGCGAAAGAGTTGTTACTTATACCCTAACGGTCAACGATGAAATAAAGATAGAAAATTTTACAAAACAGGATTTGAGCAAAATTCGGCTTAGAAACAGAATTAACGGTGAAATTAAGGAAAAAATTCAAAAACAGCCGCAAATTGACTTTATTTAATACTTAGGCTATAAAATATATAAAGGGGTAGCTAATGACACTTGAAGAAGAATTAAAAAGTTTTATAATAGAAACGCTTGAACTGGAGGATATTACTCCGGATGACATTAATACCGATGAACCGCTTTTTAGCGAAGGACTCGGACTGGATTCAATTGATGCGCTTGAGCTCGGTATGGCCTTAAAGAAGAAATATAACCTTAAGATGAACGAGGATAAAGACGAGAACAAAAAGTATTTTTATTCGGTAAAAACCCTTGCCGATTTTATAAGAAGCACACAAAACAACGATTAGGGGAGCAAGATGAGTTCTAAATTCACAAGAGAAGAAATAGAAAAAGAACTTAAGGACATTTTGGTGAATGATTTTGAAATTGATGAAGCCAAAATCACTCCCGATGCAAATCTTTTTGAAGATTTGGAGTTTGACAGCATAGACGCTGTCGACCTTGCTGTTCGTCTGCAAGACTATACCCAAAAAAAGATTTCTCCGAATAATTTTAAACAAATAAAAACAATAAATGACGTAATATGCGCTATTGAAGAAATTGTAAAATAAATTTATGAAGCGCATAAAAGAAGGTTTAAAAAAGTTGTTTAAAAGGTTTGGCTTTATTTTTTCAACCCTTTTTACAATTGCAATCATACTTATTTTTCATTTTACCCGCTTAAATGCGCTTAAAATCTATCCGGTTGCGGTTAATTTTTGCTTTTTTCTGACTTTTTTTTCTTCAATTTTTCAAGAGGAAACAATTATTCAAAAATTTGCAAAAATGAGTGACGGAGTGTTAAGCGAACCGGTTAAAATTTACACAAGAAAGCTTACATATATTTGGTGCATTTTTCTTTTTATTCAGCTTTTACTTTCAATTATTACTTGTTTTATGGCAGATAAAATATGGATGTTGTATAACGGATTTTTGTCTTATTTGTTTTTGGGATGTTTTTTTGCGATAGAATATACAATTAGAGTGACTTTGAGATTGAAAAATAAATTATAGAAATGAACATATTTGAAATTATAAACAACTCTAAATACGCTGATATCCCTTTTGTGCTTTACAAAGGGCGCAGTTATGCAATTTCTGACATAAGAAAGATGGTTTTAGGGGCGAGTGCAAAATTAAAAGAGGACAAAAGGCAAAAAGTCCTTTTGGTATCCGAGAATAATTTTGATTTTATAATTGGTTTTCTTGGCTGTGTATTTGCGCAAAAAGAAATTTTTCTCCCTTCGGATATAAAAAAAGCGCAAAATTTGGGAGAGGATTTTATACTTTTAGATAAAATTGAAGAAACGGTATTTGATGAATTATGTGATTTGACCGCTTCTGATTTTAATAATACTTATATTACATTTTGCACCTCCGGTTCTTCGGGCAAAGTAAAGACTTTAAGGAAAAATCTTGCTTGCTTGATGGATGAGGCTAAAGACATTGAAGAGTGTTTTGGGGTTTTTATGCCGAGCAAAAATGTCAAAATTTGCGCTTCAACAAGCCCAAGGCATATGTTTGGCTTTGCATTTCAATTTTTTATTGCGCTTTGTAATTGTTCAAGGTTTATATTAAGTGCGGACGAAGTTGTATATCCGGATAAAGCTGATATTGTAGACTGCATATTTATTTCAACCCCTTCGTTTTTAGATGAGTTTTTAAAGTATAATGTTGATTTAAAATGCGCTCCAAAGCTTATTTTTAGTGCAGGCGACAAGCTTTGTGACAAAACTCTTCAATATTTTAAAAGTTTTGGTGTAAAAATCATTGAAATATATGGAAGCACCGAAACGGGTACTATTGCTTATAAAGCAGAGGACGGTTATTTTCACTGTTTAAAAAATGTTGAAATAAGCAAAGATGAACAGTCGCAAATTATAATTAAATCCCCCTATTTTTTACAAGATGAAGTAAAATTGGGTGATTGTATTAAAAGTTCCGACAATAAGACTTTTATGCTCGGACAAAGAACAGACAGGATTTTAAAGATACAGGAAAAAAGAATAAACGCAATTGAAATTGAGGAAATATTAAACAATAGCGTTTTTGTAGATGAGTCATACTGTTTTAAGTATGAAAACAAACTGGCATGTGCGGCGGTGTTAAGTGAGCAGGGAAAAGCTGCTTATATTGATACGGATAATTTTGACAGAACTGCCCTTGTAAAGCTTTTAAAGGCGGATGTTGCCCAAAAATCACAAATAGTGCCACAAAGATGGAAATTTTTATACGAAATTCCAAAAACTCAAAGAGGAAAGATTGACAGAGGAAAAATAGAAGAATTTTTTAATTTAAATATTTCTCTTCCTCTTGTTTTAAAATACAAAAAAGATAATGACAGTGCATGCTTTAAACTTTTCTTTTCAAAAAACTGTAATTTTTTTGCAGGACATTTTGATGGTTTTCCCGTTGTTCCGGGCGTAATTCAGCTTTACTTCGCAAATAAATTTGCAAAAGAAGCTTTTAAATGCGAGGTTTTGGAAAGTCCCGTTAAGAAAATTAAATTTTCGCATATTATAAAGCCGGATGAAGAGATTGACCTTAAACTAAGTCTTGAAGGCAAAAATATCAGTTATAATTATTGCAGGGATGATATAATATATTCCTGCGGTGTTATGGAGATAAAACAACAGGGGGAATAAAGGCTGAGGGCTGAGAAGATGAAAAGTATAAAAACAAGCTGCACAATAAAGGTGGAATTTTATAATCTTGACCCGATGAATGTTGTCTGGCATGGTAATTACATAAAATTTCTTGAAGAAGCAAGATGTGATATGCTTGAAAAAATCGGCTACACTTACGACAATATGCGAGAGGACGGCTCGGTTTATCCTGTTGCGAAAATGGATTTAAAATATATTAAACCTGCAACATTCAGACAAATACTCCTTGTTGAAACAACCTTGCTTGAACTTGAACCTGCCATGATTATCTCATATATTATCAAAGACCAAAAAACCAAAGAGAAGCTTTTTAAGGCAAAAAGCATGCAAATAAGAGTTGATGTAAAAACAAGAGAAACTCTTTATACTGCGCATAAAAATTTTCTTCAAAAGATTAAGGAATATAATAAATGAAAAAAGTCGTGTTTTTATTTTTATTCTTTTTTGCGTTTTGCACTTTAGATGTTTGCGCTTCGGATATTTTTTCTTGCAGGGCGGATATAAATAAGCTCGGCGCGCAAATGCCGCAATTTGAAAATACGGTCTGCAAGTTTGAACAAAATAAATACATAAGCCAAACGGGTGTAAATTTAAAATCCGGCGGTAATTTCGAATTTATAAAAAATAAAGGCATAACCTTTGAAACTCTTTACCCGATACATTCGCAAGTTTCATATAATGCATCTGACAATAAAAATATAAATGCTGTTGTAAAATCGGTTATTAATAAGGATTTTTCACGACTTGAGAAGAATTTTGATTTTTTTATGAAAAAAAATAATCAGACAGACTGGCAGCTTGCACTCAAGCCAAAAGCCGGTTTTGCGCTTGAGGGGGATATGGATTACCTTTTAATAGAAGGCAAGACGGTAAATTTAAAAGGGGTAATCACAAAAATTACAATAGCGCTCAAAAGTACGGTAACAACAATTAATTTTAGCCAATGCAGGTATTAAAATGAAAAAAAATATTTTTTTAAATGTTTTAAGAATTTTGCTGTGTCTGCTTTTTGTGTCGCTTGCCGTTTTTGTATTTTTTCATCCGAAAAAAACTCAAACAAATATTTTGAGTGCAATTCTTTCAAGCAGCAGCGAAGATGGAACGCTTTTAAACTTAAGCCTAAAACATTCCGGCCGCTTTAGGGTTATTTTTAAATCAGATAATCAATTAAGCTCTGATGAAGCGCGTGATGAATTTATGAACGGTGTCGATAAAAGTGCGCTAAGGGATGATTTTGCTTTAAATAAAAATATTTCAAGTCTTCTTGATGAATATAAGATACACCACAGCGCTCTGTTGTCATACAATACAAAAGATGAACTTAAGCTGCAAAGATATAAAATTATTAAAGAGCAAAGCCTTGAAAGACTCTACAGTCCGTTTGCATTTAACCTTTTGCCGCTTGAAGAAGATCCCTTTTTGCTCTTTAGTGATTTTTTAAATATGATATCAAATAGCAGTACAGGATACAAAAACGAACTTGACGGGTCGTATTACAGTGTTTTGGAGCTTAATTTAAAAGACAGCATTGCGCTTTCGCCCAATCTTTTACAAAGCGAAATGCCTAAGTTCATTGACTTAAAAAATAAAATTGAAGATAAATATGAAAACGTACAAATCTATCTTTCGGGCACTCCGGTGCATACTTATTATGCAAGTTCTAAATCAATGAAAGAAATTAATTTTATTTGTATTTTTTCTTCACTTTTTATAATCTTAATCTGCAAATTTTATTTTCGCTCTTACCGCCTGCTTTTTCCAATAGCGCTAAGCCTTACCTTGGGGATGACTTTTGGCTATCTGCTTACTTGTGTATTTTTTAAATCAATTCATATTTTAACCTTTGTGTTTTCTTCAACTCTCATAGGCATCTGTGTTGATTATTCGCTTCATTATTTTGCTTCCCAAAACAATATAAAGATTATATTTAAAAGCCTTAGTATGAGTATGTTCACAACGGTCTGCGCTTTTTTGTCACTTTTATTTTCAAATATTACACTTTTGGGGCAAATAGCAGTCTTTACTTCGGGCGGATTGATTTTTGTGTATTTGTTTGTGGTGCTTTTTTACCCTCTTATCTGCAATAATTTGAAGCTAAATCAAATAGATTTTGACCCTTTTTCTTATTTAAAAAGAATTCCAAAAAATATAATTGCTGCAGTTTTTGCAATGCTTTTATTACTTTCTTTTGCGGGGTATTTCAGGTTAAATTTTGATAATGAAATTACAAATATGTACAAGCCTCCGAAATTTCTGCAAAATAGCGAAAAAATAGCGGTAAGTCTTCAAAATACATCTGCCTCTTCTGTTTTTATACTCGTGGAAGGGAAAAATATTCAGGAAATTTTAGAAAACGAAGAAGATATAACGCAAAATTTGAAGCAGGATGATTTTATTGCGCTGAGCAAATTTATTCCCTCAATTAAAGCTCAAAAAAATAACAGAGAGCTGATTTATGCACTCTATAAAAACGAACTTTTTAATTATGCTTCATTTCTGACGCAAAATGTAAGAGAAAATATTTTAAAACAAATTTCGGACGAGATAAAAAAAAGCGATTATTTAAAGCTTGAAAATTTACCCGCACAACAGTTTAAAGACTTTTTCGCCAATGAAAATACCTCAGTTATCTTACTTAAGGGCCCCGTCAATTTTGACATTGCAAAAAAATATCCTAATGCCAAAATGGTGGATTTAAAAAACGACATATCAAAAAAAGTTGAAAGATGTTCAACAAGCTGCGCGAAGCTTATTTTGCCCGCAATTTTGCTGCTATTTACCGTAATGTCATTGATTTATACACCAAAAAATGCGCTTAAAATAATCTCACCTTCTATTCTTGCCGGATTTTTCGTAATCGGAATTTTGAGTTTATTCGGGCATGGTATAAATTTATTTGATATACTCGCACTCTTTTTAATTGTCGGTTTCAGCCTTGATTATTCGATTTTCAGATTTAATTCAATCCAAGACCCTGCGGTTTCTGATTTAAGGGCGAATTGGGCGGTTTTGATTTCATGTGCAACAAGTGTATTTTCTTTCTTTTTGCTTGCAATGACAAGCTTTAAGCTGATAAGTTCGCTTGGGCTTATTTTGTCACTCGGGCTTTTAAGTTCGTACATTTTCAGCTTTATTTTAATATCGGAACCTCGGAATTTCCCCCAAAAAAGCTAAATGATTTAAAAACAACTAAGCTTTGTGGTATAATTCATACGTTATGCAGGAAAATTCAACAAAAATTAAAATTAAAAGAAAAAGAAGAAGCAAAAATCCCATAGACACGCTTACCCTTGCACAGAAAATTGCCTTTGCGCCGATTACTTTTCAAATTGTTGCTTCAATGCTTGATTTTGGCATTTTTAAGGCGCTGAGTGAAAAAAATATGACAAAAGCGCAGCTTATGCAAAAATGCGGTATTTCAAGATACACGATAGACACCCTTTTTGATGCAGCATTGTGTATCGGCCTTGTTGAGAGAAATTCAAACGGCGAATTTTCAAATACAAAATTGGCGGATGCTTTTTTGTATGACGAGATGACAAGGGTAAATTTCAATTTCGTGCGTGATATTTGCTATCTCGGCGCAAGCGAGTTGAGCGAATCATTTCGCAAAAGTGCGCCTGTCGGCTTAAATAAATACTATTTCAATTCTCCCGTAATATATTCGGAACTTACCAAAATGAATGAAAGGATGAAAAAAAGCTGGTACGAATTTGACCATCATTATTCTGATGAGTGTTTTGAGCAGGTTCTTAAAATTATCTTTAGCAATAAGCCGAAAATTGAACTTATTTGCGACATAGGCGGGAATACAGGCAAATTTGAGAGGGCATGTCTTGATTTTAATCACGATTGTAAAGTTGTGATGGTAGATCTTGAGGAAAACATTAGGGAAACGAGCAAGAATTTTAATACAAATCGATGCTCTTTTTTAAGTGCTGATATCTTGTCGGATAGTCCGTTGGAATTTCAAAAAACGCCTGATGTATTTTTTATGAGTCAGTTTTTGGACTGTTTTTCAAGAGAGCAGATTTTATTTATTTTGAATAAAATTGCAAATGCTTCCGGAAGGAATACTAAGATATATATCCTGGAACCTTTTATTGATAATCAAAATTTTAAAGGTGCCGCATATGCTCTTTCGCATATTTCCCTTTATTTCACCTGCATGGCAAACGGCTGTAGTAAAATGTACAATGAGTGCGATATGTTGGAAATCATAGCAAATTCAAAACTTAAAGTTACAAATATATACCATGGCGTGGGCAGATACGACTACACTCTTTTGGAGTGCGTGAAAAATGAAGTGGTATAACCAAAAAGAGCTCTCCGCGGGCGTAAAAAGGCTTGTTATTTCCTGGTATCTTTATAAAGTATTCGGGAAAAAGGCTGCGGAGTTTATTGCTTTTTTGGTTTCATTTTTTACATTTATTTTCTCAAAACAAATTCGGAAAATTACGGCTAAAAATCTAAACGTAATTTACAAATTTACAAATAACCCGAATTCAAAACCTACTTTTCTAAATTGCTACAAAAACGTATTAAATTATGCGCTTTCGCTTGTCGATAAGATGGAAACCTACGCAAGGACTTTTGATATAAATAAGCTTGACTTTGCACAAGATACGGATAAAGAAGAATTGCTTGAGCTTATGCAAAATAAAAAAGGCGTGTTTTTTCTTTGTTCTCATATAGGAAATGTAGAAGTTTTGAGGATTTTTATTTCCAATCCCAAAAATTTTGTATGGCCTGCAAATCCGCATGTGAATATATTTTTGAGTAAAAATCAATGCAGAGTTTTTAAGGACTTTTTAAGCAGGATATCAGTGGAGGCGAATTTTAGCACTTATGCTGTTGAAGATACGGATATCACAACCGCTGTTGAGATGGAGGAAAAGTTAAAAAACGGCGACATTTTATTTATGGCCGGAGACAGGATTTCGCCAAATACTCCAAATGCATCTTTTTGTGCTGATTTTTTAAATAGGAAAGTGAATTTTCCCGTTGGTTCTTTTAAATTTGCCCAGCTCTGCGGTGCTGATGTGTATTTTATATGCGCACTTAAAGACCGGGGTGATTTCTATAAAATTTATGTACAAAAATTTATCCCCGACAACAAACTTTCAAAAAAACAAAATCTCGAAAATATGCAAAAAGGATATGTTAATTTCTTGCAGCAGGCGGTAAAAATTGCTCCGCTGCAATTTTACCATTTTTACGATTTATTCGAGTAACTTAATATCTATACGTTTTTACCCGTATCGTAAGCTTTTTTAAGCAGGTCGGGCTGCTCTTTTATACTGCCCGGCGTTTCTACTCCGCCTGCATGCAGTGTTGTTTTGAGTTTTGCTTTTTCAAAGCAGACAATCCAGCCGTTAATGCCGTTTATTGCTCCGTCAGCGGCATTTTTTTCCGTGTCGGCGGCACTTGTCAGGAAATAAATATCTCTGAATTTATAATCGGATGAAAAAAGAGGGTTGGCTCTGTCCAAGAGTGTTTTTAATTGTCCTGACATTTCGTAATAGTAAATCGGGGTGGCAAAGGCTATAACATCTGCATTTTTCATCTTTTCAACAATTTCGCAGCTGTCGTCTTTAATTGTGCATTTTTGTGTTTTTACGCAGGCAAGACAACCTCTGCAAAATTTTATTTCCTTATCTCTTAAAGATATAAATTCCATGTTGTGTCCGGCATCTTTTGCTCCGTGTGCAAATTCCTGTGCCAAAATTTCCGAGTTGCCGTTTTGTCTTAAAGTTGAAGATATTATTAAAACATTTTTTGACATTTTATTTCCTTTTTTAAGTTTAACTAATTTATTCTAACACATTAGAGTTGCTTTCGGTCAAGCTTTAAGCGTCAATATTTTGCAAAATAAATTTGTTTTTTAAAAATCTCTATGTTTTTAATACCAACAAGGCTAATTTTATTGTATAATTTAAAAAAAATGGAGTCGGAATATGCAAGCGCAAAGATTTAAGTATAAAGGACTTTTGATATTTTTTGTGATGCTGCTTGTTGTTTTAAGCGTATTTATAATTGTGCTTAAACCTAAGATGCATAAAGTCGTACAGTTTAGCGTCATTGAAACAATATTAAAATTCAACTCCGACGGCTCAATTACCACAACTAAACAAATAACCCGGGATGTTATAAAGGAAAAGTAAAAAGGTATGAAAAAATTTTTTGCAATTTTTATATGCGTTTTGTATTTGTTTGGTACAAATACCTGCTTTGCCTTTAGCGAGCTTTACTATCTTAAAAATATTAATCAAAATGCTGCTGCACAATATGTTCAAGACGTGCTTTATGATAAGGATTATGACATAAAAAAGAAAAATCCTTTTTATGCTATCTCAACAAAGGACAGTGCGGACTATGCAGCCATTGTCTTACAGCAGAGCGGTGCAAATCTTTTTTATTATTTTGAATCAAATGATGAAAATAAAAGATTAAATAAGAATATTTTAAAGGAATTCAAAAGAAATGATATTGAATACGAGCAATCGTCAAATCAAATCCATCTTGCAAATTTTTCGCAAATTGCTCAAAGAACAATGACCGGCGAAAAGAAAGTCTATATTTTTGAAGAACCTAAAATGGAGCAAAACATTCAAGTTGCAAATGAAAACAAAGAGCCATCAACAACTCTTAAGGGTTTTGCGGGCAAAATAGGCAAGGGTGAGGAACTTTCCGTTTATTTGCAAACTTCAATAAATACCGCAACGGCGCAAGTAGGTGATAGTGTCTGCGGAGTATTAAAATCCGACTGGACGTATAAAAATTACACCGTAGCGCCGCAGGGAAGCATTTTGTACGGTTCTTTGACAAAAGCAAATCATGCTACGGCAGGTTCAAGAAACGGCAGTGTAAGGATAGTTTTCGACAGACTTGTAACACCGGAGGGCAAGACTTTAAATATTTTAAGCGAAGAAATAGATTTTAGTGTAACAAATGAAGGCAAAGTTAAAAGCACACTTACAAAAACTCTTGCCATTGCTGCAGTCGGTGCGATTTTAGGTGTTATAATAGGAGCAATATCCGGCGATGGCTCTAATATTGCCCAGGGCGCATTGATTGGCGCGGGTATAGGAGGCGGCTCGGCTTTGGTTACCTCTGTCGCAGAGCGTGGAGTTGATGCGGAAATACCGGCCTATACGGATTTACAGGTAGTTTTAGATGAGCCGGTGGATGTGGTTTTAAGTTATTAAAGAGGATAAGATGAATAAAAGATTAATAATTTCCGGATTTTTAATACTTGTTTGCGCGATTATTTTAAAACTTTTATATGTCGGTCTTAAGAACATTAAAATTGACGAGTTTCATCCCGCCGCAGTTATTTTTGTCGTAGACTCTTCAGCTTCAAATCAAGCTAAGCTGGATGAAGAAAAAGATTATTTAAAATCTATTTGCGCGATTTTAGATCCTGAAGATGTTATAAAGATTTTAAAAGTATCCGAGTCATCTTATTTAATCTATGAAGGTGTGCCTACCGATAATTCGGCGATTAACAAAACTCTCGGAGAGTTTACAAAATACGACAGCGAAGAATACGGTACAGCCTACGGAGAAGCACTTAAAAAGGCTTTTGAGCATGCGCTTAACATGAAAAAAGAAGGTTATGTGCCTTCAATAGTTGTAATTGGCGATCTTGAAAACGAGGGCGATGTCACTAAACAGATTGATTGGGAAAAATTGCCGCAAAATGTTAAAAACATTAAAAAATATATTCCTGAAATTTCAATGATGTTTGCATACGCGCATCCTGAAAAACTTGACCTTGTAAAGACAAAATTGACACCGGTTTTGGGTGAAAAAAAATTAATTGTGATAAATGAGCAGAGTACCTCAAAATCACAGAGAAAACTTTTAGAAGCAATCGGAAGATAGGAGAGTAAAATGTCACTTAGCATAATTACAAAAAACGGCGAGAAAACCTTTTCGAACAAGGAGATTATAAACATATCTTCCAGGAGCGGTTTTGATGTAGAGCTTAATACCGGTTTTGATTTTATACTTGCGCTCCAATATGATTCACAATCGGGCAAATGCTATCTGCTTAATCAATTTAACAGCGATAAGTTTCTTTTCCGCGGGCAGGTGCTCCCTCAAAAGCTCGAGATAGAAAAAGTATGCAAGATTATGGTAAAAGATTCGGATGAATTTATAACAATTAAAGTAAACGGCTATGAAAATTTTAAAAGAGTTTCCGGCGAGAATATTACAGAGCAAGATTTAAAAGACCTCTACGGCTCAGATGTAAATTCTGCCGCAAGACTGAGAATTGAAAAAAGAAAAAGCGAACTTGAAGAAGCAAGGGTTGCAATTATAAAGCAGATTTCCTATAAGATAAATGATTTAAAACATAAGATTTCAATGAATTCAAAAACAAGCGTATTTTTACATATCGCACTTTTTGCGGCATCTCTCGTGTTAGCATTTGGCGTATGTAATTACCTTGTCGGCCTGCCGCCAAAAGAGGCGGGCAGCATTATTCAAATGCCCGTCAATATGAAACTTCTTATAATATTTACCCTTATTGTATATGCTATCGGGCTTATTATGAAGCAGGGAATGTACCTTTGCTTAAAGGATTCGGACGCATCAAGAGGCAGCAGAGCTGTGTTAATTTTGACATCAACTCTTTTTTATGCAGGTGTTTATGTCATAAATCTTCTTTATTATCTATCCCCCGGTACAATGCCTTATTTTGCAATATTTATGTCACTTTTCTTTAGCGTCGTATGTGTAAGTCTTGCCTTGGCGCTTGGATATTTCAAGAATGCCAATGTTTCGATGTCAAAAGAACTTAGTAAATATGAATACAGGGAAGATTTTGAACAGGTTACAAAAGAATATCAACTTTGGATAGAGAGATATATAAACAATTTAAGTTCAACAAAAATAAGAAACCTGAAAGACAAACTTTTTACACTGCAAATAAAATCATACGGCGAAATACTCCTGGGTGTTCTGACCGCACCTTTTCTTGCTTATGGTGTATCAAACACTCTTGCAATGTGTTTTCCGGAAGCTGCGGGCTGGATAAGAATTTCAGGGCTGAGATTTAGTCCCGTATTTTTAGTGCTTGCAACATTTATGATTATCTTTGCCTTTTTTGCTTTTGTTAATGCCTTTTTGTGCAGCAAAAAAATTCAGGGTTCAAATGTGCTTAAAAATGACGGTTTTAGCAATTATTTGCAGCATGGTACGGAAATTTACGGACTTGAAGGAACAAAAAAAATTGTCTGTGATATGCGCCGCTCTTTAATAATCGGAATTTGTATAATATTTATAGAATTTTCAATGAATATTTCATATTTTATGCAAGAAATGGGCGCGGATTTGGGCGGTATGTTTTTAAGTTCGATTGCAGCTCTTGTTCCGACGGCACTTTTAATCGCCGAAACTTATATGCTCAGCCAAACAAAATTTGAAATAAGTACGAGTGAAGATGTAATAGCAAAATTGGACAAGGATTAGATAAAATTGTATAAAGTATTTTTTGCAATTGTTGTTTTGTTTCTCATTTTGTTTACGGCTTTTTGTGCTGTTTTTACACCAAAAATGCACAATAAAATTTTTATATACGATAATAAATATGAAATTGTAAGTTTTCCTTCTGAAGACGTATCTAAAAAAACAAAATCGGTTCAAAAAAATCCTGAAAAAATTCCGGAAGCCGGCAGGCAGACAGTTACAAAAACGAGCAAAACTCAAAATATTAAACCAAAAGTAAAAATTATTGAACAAATTGAAACAATTGTCGTGCCGGATACTAAAATAATTTCAGATACAAAAACCACACAGAAAACTTTAAATAAACAGACGCAAACTACGACAAAAGTAAAAACCCCTGTTCAAACAGTCCAAAGTGAACAAATAACCGAGCAGCAAGAGATGATTTTGTGGAACAAATGGCGTTCGGATTTGCAAAATCAGATTATGAGTGATGTTAAATTGCCAACGGTTGCAAAGGGCACAATTTTTCGTTTTTCTTTTGAAGTAGATAAGTACGGAAAAATTTCCAATATAAAAACTTGGTCTGAAAATTCAATGTATACGCCCTATGCAATTCAATATATTGCGCCGGTTATAAGAAGTTATCAGGGAAAAGACATTTTGAATTTTCCCAAGGGTTCCAACAGATATACAACAACAGTCGAAGGCGGTTGGAAAATATCTGATAAAACAAAATTCAGTACACCTGATGATTTTGAGGATGTAGAAAAAATAAGGAATTAAAAATATGTTTAAATGCCGTGAATGTGCTAAAGAATACGAAGTGAAGCCTGATTACTGTGAATGCGGAAACGATACTTTTGATGAAGTTATAAAAGAAAAGCCGCAGGAAGCTCAAAAAACGGATGAGCACAGCATTCAAATTCAAAGCGGTTTAAATGTTCAAAAAGAGAAAAAGCCAAAAGATGTGTTATCTTGGGTAATTTTTGCGATATGCATGATTCTTTCTTTGTTTGTAATTTTCTTTTTGGGTAATCCTTCAAATAGACAAGCGCAAGGTGTGAGTGACGGGCAAAAGCAAAATATCGGTGTCAAAAAAGAAGTTAAAAACCTGCCCTCAATTGATGATATCTGGATAGATAACGAAATACCGCAGCAGGGTACAAATCAAGTACCGCAGACATCCCAAGAGCTGCAAAATTTAACTAATAATACACAACCCCAGCCTCAAATCCAAATTATAAAAAAAATAGTTTACGTACCTCAAAGTGCTATAAAGCAAAAAAACACCGGAACCGTTTCAAAAAGTCCGCCCGTTCAAAATAATAAAATAACTCAAAATACTATCCAAAAACAAATAACGCAGCCTCAAAAGCCTTCACCTGCTCAAGTAAAGCCCAAGAATAATACAAAAAGTGCAAACATACAAGTGCAAAGTCCGCAATTGCAAAAAAACAGCCAAACGGGGCTTCAAGACCTTAAGAATTACAAAATTGCCCTTAGAAATAAAATTGCTTCAAATATAAATTTTAGCGAAATTGCAGGTGACGGACAAAGCACAATTTCTTTTAAGGTTTCATCAAGCGGCAAATTGACGGATAGGAATTTTTCACAACTTTCAACAAATGACACGCTTAACGATGCTTTATATAACGCTGTTATGAAAACGCCGGCTTTTAATCCCCCTCCCGCCGCATACGGGAATGAAACACTTAGTATTTGCCTTAAAATGTATGGCGGAAATTTTGAAATTGAGCTTAACTAGTCGATAAATTCGTATTTTTGCCCCTGTTCATTATTATCTTTTTCGGTAAAAGTCTGTGTGCCGTTCGACATCGAATCCATAATGTCATTGTTAAAAGACTGCACATCCGCAGGTGTATAAAGTTTTCCGCCCGTTACATCGCTAACGCAGCGAAGCGCGCGAGAAGAGGTAGAAACAAGCACGACATCAATTACAATGTCGCTTCGTTTTTTCATTAAGTCTTGTGCAAAAGCACAAGGGTCGCCGCCGCAGCTCTCGCCGCCATCCGTTATTAAAATAATTTTCTTTTTATACGACGTCGGCAAGTTTATAAAATCGTATTCGACTGCCTGGCTTAAGCCAAGTGTCAAAGGGGTGGCGCCTCCTATTTTAACACTGTTCATCCCGTTAATCAGTGCATTGGCATTATTTTGGGCCAATTTTGCAACCTGCGTAGTCGCTGAACATCCGCCGGAGGTATTGCCAAGGTATGATGCGTGTTTAGCGGAAACTTTATATTTGCCGTCCGATGATTTTGTTACACTTTTAACTTTAGCCAAAACAGGCGTATATGGGTTATTGCCGCCATTGTGCCCAAATACGCGAAAACCTGTTTTTGTGTTTGCGGGAAGTTGCGAAACTATTGAATTCATCGAGTTTTTAGCCTCATTAATCCAATAGAGCATACTGCCCGAATAATCCATAACTATATCAATAGTGCCTACCGGCTCCCTTAAAACCTGTTTTTGGGCAACATAGTTTTGCGCATTGTAGTTGTTATAAGGGTTTGAAAGTATACTTTTTGTCTGCACGGTGCCCTGGGGTGAGGTAACTTTGCCGCTTGTGTTTACTTTGTACTTGGCACCATGAGCGCAAAGCGTAAAAGCAATAAATAAAAACGAGGCAAAAAAATACTTTTTCACACGGACTCCTTAGAATTCCATATTATTATACATTATTTAATCGCCTCGTAGCAAGTTGTATGTCTTAGTATAATGTACGGGTTATTTTTCTTCCTCTAAAATTTCTTTTAGTGCATTTAGTGCACTAATGGCATTTGGAAAACCTGTGTAGGGCAGGCATTGTATAATTGCCGCACATATTGTTTCTTTTGAATTTCCGGCTTTTAAATTGCCTTTTATATGTTTTTTGAGAGTATCGACATTACCGGACGTCACAAGAGCGCTTATAATGAGCAGTTCTCTTGTTTTGATATCAAGTGCTTTTCTTGTATAGAAGTCGCCAAAGCATACCTCCGTAAGCATTCTGGCTACTTCATCACCCATATTGTCCGGAAGTCCTTTTAAGAGCACTTTTATCTCATCGCCATAGAGCGGATTTTGGATTTGGGCACCTTTTTCGGAACGATTTTCCTCATTGGTTGTTGAAGCGTCCTCAAGAGGGGTCTTAATTCCGCGTTCATTTAATACTTCATTTATTGTGCCAAGTGCATTTAGGGTTTTCGGAAATCCCATAAAAGGTGCAAGCTGGTATATCGCCTCCCTGAGCTCAAGCGGTGTTACGCCGACATTGAGTGCGGCATTGGCGTGTGCTTTTAATTGCGGAAGTGTCTGCTGATAAGCTAATGATGTCACGGTTAAAAGCTCTCGCGTTTTTATATCAAGATTGCCTATCATAAAAACTTCGCCGAAAATGTATTTTTGCAAAATTGCAAGCATTTCCGGATCTGCACCTTCTTTTGAAAGGGCTTCTCCTTTAAATAGTGTTTTATAGTTTTCTTTGCAAATTTCTTCTCTTGTCATGTCGCTTTCCTTATTCATTAGTGTTTTTGCAAATACCGTACCCTGCAAAAACATAACAGTCATAAAAATTACAAAAACTTTTTTGAACATAAATTTTCCTATCTGTATTCCTTGTCGCTCACCGGTTCAAGCCAGGTTGTTGTATTTCCGGGCAAATTCGGCTCAATTGAAATATGCGCAAATTCGCTATCAGGTGCGGCACCATGCCAGTGAACCGCATTTGGCGGGATTTTTACCACATCACCTTTTTTAAGATTTTGAATTTCTTTCCCTTGTTCACAATACCTTCCTTCGCCTGCCGTAACAAGTAGTATTTGGCCGCCGGAGTGCTTGTGCCAGTTTGTTCTTGCACCTTTTTCAAATGTTACGTTTGCAATTGAGGAGTTAAAAACATCATCGTTTGCAACAAGTCTGAAAAGATGTGTAGTGCCGGTAAAATATTTTCCATAAGGATTTAGCTCACCCTTGTTGAAGGGCTGTTGCAGTTCTTGTGCCATTGTAATGCCTCCTGAAATTAATAATGCAATCACTAAAATTAAAATTTTCTTCATCATAAACTCCTTTTGGTATATTTTAACGCCTGACAGTAACTATCAGTCAAGCTTTTCACACATGATGCGCCTGATGTTCCGTTAACTTCTTTTCGGGCGTGCAATTAACTTTAAAACAAAACGCAAGTGGTATAAGCAGAAATGCAATGAGTGCAAACATTTCAAATACATCCACATAAGCCATAAGTCTTGATTGAGTCAGAAGTGACTTATACAGATAAGAGTTGGCTTTAATCGCGGCATAAGTACTTGATGAGTCAGTAATAAATGTACTTAAAAGTGCCGAGAATTTATGTTGAAAAGTCAAGCTGAAATTGGATAAATTTTCAACAAGATAGACTTGGTGCATTTGGCTGTGGCGAGCAACAAGAGTTGATGCGATAGAGGCAATAATTGCGGTCATTGTGCTTTTGCAAAGGTTATGAAGGCTTGAACCGTTTGTAAGTTCTGTTTTTGGAAGCGTGCCAAGTACCAGAGATGAGACGGGAATAAAGGTCATAATGACACCCACTCCCATAAGTACCTGCGGAATTGCAATGTAGATAAAAGATATGCTCAGATTTAAGTTTATAAAGAATAAAATTGAAATACCGAGAAAGAAGAAGCCTATTGCAATTAAAATCCTGTTATCAAAGATTTTCATAAGAGGATTGATTGCAAGCATCATTAAAACACAGGATATAATACGCGGAGCAAGCGCGTAGCCGCTTAATATTGCAGTGTAGCCCATCATATTTTGCAGGAACTGGGGAATTAAGACAATGCTTGAAAAAACAAGCATGTTAATGGATGAACTTAAAATTGTGCCTATCAAAAAATTTCTGTCTTTAAACAGTCTTAAATTTATAAGGGGCGAGCTGCTCTCCAGTTCGCGAATTATAAAAAATACAAGCATACAGACCGAAAAACCGGCAAGCCAACTTATCCAGGCGCAGTCAAACCAGTTGTATTGCTGGCCTTTATCCAAAACTACCTGCATGGACAATAACCATAAAATAAGCGAGATCATTCCCAAATAATCTGTTTTATTTATTTTTTTTCTTGTATCGAGTTCTTCAATATTGGCATGTACCATTGAAATTGAGAGTATGCCGACAGGAATATTGACAAGATAAATCCATTGCCAATCCGCATTATCTACAATAAAACCGCCAAAAGTCGGGCCTAAAATTGCAAAAACCATAACTGCAATACCATAGAGACTCATTGCAATCCCCCTTTTATCCTGAGGGAATGCAGCCAGGAGAATTGATTGCGCAAGGGGTGTCATAGGCCCTCCTCCAATGCCTTGAATAAGTCTGCCGAGTACCATTAAATTAAGGTTTGGCGCAAGGGCGCATATAAGGGAACCCAGTGTAAAAATTCCTATAAAAATTTTCAAAAATCTTTTTCGCCCCAAAACATTTTCAAGCCATCCGGACATTAAAATCAGGCATGAATTTGCAATCATATAAGATGTTATAATCCAGTTTGCTTCATCAATAGTTGAGCCAAAATATCCTGAAATGTGCGGAATTGCAACGTTAGTGGCCGAAGTTGCAAGACATGCAAATGAAGTTGGCAGAAGTATTGAAAGCGCCACAAGCCACAGAGGAGCCGTATTTGCCTTTTTTATGGCATTATTTGTCATTTTACTTTAACCTCTGGCACAACCGACATGCCGGGTACAATATTGTATCCTGATATATCATCGGTAAATATTATTTTAACGGGAACCCTTTGGACTATTTTTACATAGCTGCCGACTGCGTTTTCAGGCGGGAAAAGACTTGCCTTTGCACCGGTCGAGCGCTGTATGCTGTCCACCTTGCCTCTAAATTTTTTCCCTCCGTATGTGTCGATTTTTATTCTAACACTTTGTCCGGGTTTCATGTTTGCAAGCTGTGTTTCTTTAAAATTTGCTACAATCCACATTTTTTCAGGCACAATTGCAAACATAGGCTGTGCCGTTTGGACGTAATTACCCTGTTCTACCGAGCGGTTAGTGATTTTCCCGTCTGATGGGGCGTAGATTTTAGTGTATGAAAGATTTAAACTGTCTTGTTCAACTTCCGCTTCAAGACGTTTTATGGATGATTGAATTTCATCAAATCTCGCTTTTGCGCCGTTTGAGGCTGATTGTGCAACGGTCAGCTTGTTTAAGCTTGCCTCATAATCTTGTTTTGAGCAAATTCCTTTTTGATGCATTTTCAGATATCTTTGATAATCGTTTTTTGCAAAATCTAAATCGGACAAGGTGCTCTCTACTTGATTTTTTGCATTTACAAGCGATGCTTTTGCCTCTTCGAGCTTGGCCTTTGTTTCCTTCAGTTTTGCAATATAATCCGCAGCATCAATCTCAAGCAGCAAATCACCCTTTTTGACATCCTGGTTATCTTCGATGTTTAAATTAAGTACGGGGCCCGAAACCCTTGGCGCAATACTTATTATATGACCCTCTACAAAAGCGTCGTCTGTGGTTTTGTAATAAACATTATGTATTGCGTAAAATATACCGCAGATTAAAAAGATAACCCCTGTTATACAGGGCACAAGTACTCTTTTTTTAAGATACTCCGGGCGTGTGTCTTCCCGAGGCTGCATATCTTTTTTATTTGTTAATTCTTCGGTTTTTTTATTGTTCACGTTTAATTATCTCTGCTAAATTTGTAACTTAACTTTATCTCTTATGTTTTTATTTATTTTTTCAAGTGTATTAAACATAATGTTTAATTCTTCGCTGCTTATATCTTTTGTTATGGCTTTTCTTAGTTCTATATCCGTTTGAAAAACTTTATTCTTGAGTTCTTTTCCCTTGTCCGTTACGACTAATTTGTATATTTTTCTGCCATGGGTATCGGGCAGTTTTTCTATAAGATTATTTTTTTTCATAATATCTATAATTCGCGCCATATTTGCCCTGTCTTTAAACATAATTTCGGCAAGCTGTCTTTGGTAATTTATTTCGCTGTTTTCGCATAAAAGTGAGAGTATAACATATTGATCTGGTGTCAGTCCAAAGTTTTTCTCGCTGAAAGTTTGAGTTGAAAAACCGCGTATCAAAGTACCTGTTATGTAGATTAGAGAACCTATTCTGTTTTTTAAATATTCACGATACATTTTTTGTGTTTACATTATTTTATTCTTGTGATGTAATTATAGCACAAGAAATTTTTGGGAAGCAATAAAATGAAAAAGTTCTATATACTCTTATTTTTGGCTTTGTTTTTATTTCAAATTCCATGCCCGGCTAAACATGTTCAAAATACTGATGATACAATAAAATATTTGAATATGGAGTGGTGGCAAAATTACAACGACGAAAATCTCTGTGATAATTTACTCCTTGTTTACAAGAGTAATTATGATTTAAAAAACGCGGCATTAAAAGTACGGGAAAATGAGCAAATTGTAAAAATGCAATTTGCGAATGAACTTCCGCAAATCGGTTTGTCTGCGGATTTAAATCGTGATTTAAGGGCCCCTATGCAGCAGTTTGGCAATATGTCAATTCCAAAGTATTCTCAATATAATTATTATATTCCGATAAGCGCAAGCTATGAGGTTGATATATGGGGTACAAACAGGCTTAAAACAAAAAGCGAGAAAGAGCGCCTTGAGATTATAAGACAGGCGCAGCGCGCCACTTACATTGCCTTAAGCTGCGACTTTGCAGCTGATTATTTTAACCTCATAAAGGCAGATGAGCTTATAAAAATTCAGGATGAACTTATAAAAATACAAGAAGAAACGGTTTTGAAAATAAAAGATAAGTATGAAACAGGGCTTTGTTCCGTAAATGAACTGCTTGAAGAAGAGAGGGTCTTAACTCGTCTGAAAGAAGAAAAAAATTCACATATAAAGACGCGAGATATGTTGATTGATACAATGAGAGTCTATCTTTCAAATTCAGAGGCCGATATAAAAAGAAGCGACTATTTAAATCTTAAAATAGTTGAGAACTTGCCCCTTGAATACCAAAGTGACATCATTTCAAATCGTCCCGATTATATCCAGGAAGAGGCCAACATTAAGCGTGTAGGTTTTGATGTCAGAGTTGCAAAAAGGGAATTTTTGCCAAAATTTGTAATTTTTGGACAAATCGGTTTAAATGCATATCATCTGGGAACCTTGTTCAATTCCGCTTCCCAGCTTTTTAACGCCGGGATTTTGCCTTCATTTGATATATTTTCGGGCGGCAGAAAGCTTGCATTGTTAAGATTGAGAAAATACGAATATGAAGAAGCGCTGAACAGTTATCAAAAAACCGCCCTGCAAGGCATAAAAGAGGTTAACTCCGCGCTTGTTGATTATAAGCAGAATTTAAAGAATTATGATGAAAGTCTTGAGAGGTTAAAATTGCAAAATAAAACATTTGAGCTTGTAAACGACAAGCGTGAAATCGGCGCTGCAAGTGATTTAGATGTTTTGTACGCAAAAACGGCATATTTAATCGTTCAAAAAGAAGAAGTGTCAAATAAAATTAATACCCTGCTCTCTACAATAGGACTTTATAGAGCAAGCGGCGGAGTTGATTTGTGCAATTATGAGAATATTTAGCTTTAAATAAACCGTTTGTCAAAAGGCAAACGGTTTATTTATTATATGTCTTATTTTTTAGCCGAATAATTTTTTAAAACGTTCCATAGCTTCCAAGGTGCTCTCTTTTGAACCAAAAGAAGTCAGTCTGAAAAATCCTTCGCCATTTTTACCAAAGCCGGAACCGGGTGTTCCTACAACCTGAATATTTTCAAGAAGATAATCGAAAAATTCCCATGAATTTAGATTGTTTGGACATTTAAGCCATATATAAGGTGAATGTTTTCCGCCCACATGCCAGATATTGCACTCATCAAGTGTTTTTGAAATTATTTTGGCGTTTTCTTTGTAATAGTCAATGTTTTCTTTTATTTCTTTTTGACCTTCTTCGCTAAATACAGCCTCGGCACCTCTTTGTACAATATAGGGAACACCGTTGAATTTTGTAGTCTGGCGTCTTAGCCAGAATTTATTGAGCATTCCCAAGTTTTTCGGAACAATGGTGTATCCGCAGCGTGTGCCTGTGAAACCTGCGGTTTTTGAGAGTGAACAAAATTCAATCGCGCAGTCTTTTGCACCCTCGATTTCATATATACTTTTTGGGAGTGTATCATCTGATATGAAACATTCATAAGCCGCATCAAAAAGTATTACGGCATTCATTTCTTTTGCATACTGTACCCATTTTTTAAGCTGTTCTTTATTGTAAACGGCGCCTGTTGGGTTATTGGGAGAACAAATGTAGATTATATCGGCTTTTTGATTAAAATCAGGCATGGGTAAAAAACCGTTCTCTTTATTTGCATCTGCAAAAATCACCTTTCTGCCCGCCATAATATTGGTATCAACATAAACGGGATAAACGGGATCGGGCACAAGCACGGTGTTTTCTTGTGAAAATAAATCCAATATATTACCTATATCGCTTTTTGCTCCGTCTGATATAAAAATTTCATCCGTATCAAGTTCGACATTTCTTTTCTTGTAATAACCTTTTACCGCGTTTTGCAGAAAATCATATCCTTGTTCCGGGCCGTAGCCGCGGAACGTTTCTTTTGTGCCCATTTCATCAACAGCTTTATGCAGCGCATCAATCACGGCCTTGCAAAGCGGCAGGGTGACATCGCCGATACCGAGCCTTATGATTTTTTTGTCCGGGTTATTTTTGCAAAATTCGTTGACTTTTCTTGCAACCGTTGAAAAAAGGTAGCTTTGTTCAAGATTTAAATAATTTTCATTTATCTTCATATTCTCTCCTTGTATATGCTTATTTTAATATGTAACCGCGACTTTTAAACAGTTATCTTTTTTGTTTTTAAATATTTCATATCCTTCTTTAATTCTTTCAAAAGGTACACTGTGCGTGATTAAAAAGTCTGTTGAAATTTCTCCTTTTGATATTAATTCAACAAGTTTTTCGCAATGTATCGCATCTACCCCTCCCGTTTTAAAGGTAAGATTTTTGCCATACATATCGCAAAGCGGTAATATCTGCGCTTTTTCATACATTGCTACAATTCCTACAATTGCATTTGCCCGTGCAATTTGCCAAGCAAGTTTAAAAGTTTCATCGCATCCTGCCGCTTCGATTACACCGTCTGCTCCGCGTCCGTGCGTTAATGATTTTACAACCTCTTGCGCATCTTGTTCGTGAGGATTTATCGCATAATCGCACAAATTTTGTTCTATTGCTGTTTTTAATCTTGCATTATCAATATCAATTGCAATAACTTTTTTTGCTCCCATATATTTTGCACACATCATGGCACACATTCCGACAGGGCCTGAGCCAATTACTGCGATTGTGTCGTCTTTATTTATTTCGCACATAAGTGCGCCAAAATATCCGCTTGATAAGATATCGCCAACAAAAAGCGCATTTTTGTATGAAACGTTATCGGGCAGTTTTGTTAGAGTGTTATCCGCATAAGGAACTCTGACAAATTCCGCCTGTGCACCGTCAATTGTGCAGCCAAGCTCCCAGCCTCCATTTTCGCAGTTGTTTATAAAACCCCTCTTGCAGTAATAACACTTATTACAAAAAGTAATACAGTTTGCACTAATTCTGTCGCCGGTTTTGAGATTTTTAACTTTATCCCCCGTCTTTACAACAACACCCGTGAATTCATGTCCGAGAGTAACGCCTTTTTTTGCGCGAGGGACGGAATTATTTATAATATGCAAATCGCTTGTACAAATGGCGCTCATTGTAACTTGAACTATTGCATCGCTATCGCATATAATATCGGGCTCGGGCTTGTTTGTAAACTCCGTTTTATTTTTATCGGCGTAAATTAATGCTTTCATAAAGCGATTATAACATAAACCGATTAATAAACTTCTGTGCGATAAATTTTATTTTCTATCTGCCTAAAATTAAACATCATTTATAAAGAGGTTTAGAGGATTAATGAAATTTTATAAAAAGCTTTGCTGTGCGCTTTTTGCACTTATGATTTTGCCTGCTTGTGCTATGGCAAAAGAGACTGTCACGGTATCAAAAACTTTTAAATATCCTGACTATGCCCATGAATTTGTCGGCAGGGATAAATTTGAGGGATTTAACCGCAAAATGTTTGTTTTTAACCAAAAGTTAAATAAATATGCAATTAAACCCGTGCATATAGTTTGGGCATCGATTATGCCAAAGTATGGCATGGATAGGATACAGAGCGCCTATACAAATATTGAATACCCTAAAAGACTTGTAAGCACGCTTTTGCAAAGAGATTTTAAGGCGGCAGGACATGAAACCCTTAGATTTTTAACAAATACAACAATAGGTCTTGCCGGCATGTACGATCCGGCGTATTCGCTTTTTAAACTCGAGCCCCTAAAGGAAGATGTTGCCCAGGGGCTTGCAAAGTGCAAAATAAAACAGGGGCCTTATCTTGTTTTGCCTTTTATAAATTCTACCTCTCCGCGCTCGCTTTTGGGTTCAATCATCGAGTGCCCGCTTGATGCTTCAATGTATATAGGCAGCCCGATAACCGCCCTTGTAAAAGCGGGGCTTATTGTTAATCGCACATCTTACGCTCAGCCCGTTATAAAATTGGTGGAGTCAAATTTTGCCGATCCTTACGATATTACAAAGAAGCTCTGGGGTCTTGAAAGATACATAAAAGAGAATAATTACGACAGAAAAGAAATTTTAGACAAAGCAATAAAAGAATGCGCACAGTTGAGCGCGGTTAATGAAGCAGCAAGGAATACAAACCCTGTAAGTGTCGATGAAAAAGAAAAAGCGGGAAATAACCTAATTGTTGATGATACAATAAAAGGCTATGCCTGGTTTGACGAGAACAGAAACAATAATGTGGATTTGGCTGACAAACAGCTCGTACCTGACGTAATTCTTGAGGATTTTAAGCCGCAATGTCCGGTAACAGATGCTATGCGCACGGCGCTTTTTGAAATTGACGGTAAAAAAAATTCCATTTGGAGCGAGCTTTCCGTATGGAACAGGACATTTGAGAAAAAACTTAAAACTTCATCGGTAAATATTGACCCTAACAGAGATGACTATGAATTTAAGTATATTATGCAAAAAGATAAAAACTCGCCCCTTGTTATTATATTTCCCTCAATCGGCGAAGGAGTGGCGTCACACCATAGCATTGTTTTTGCTGAAATGTTTTATAAGCAGGGATACAGCGCACTCCTTGTCGGAAGTCATTTTCACTGGGAGTTTATAAAAAGTACTCCGGAGGGTTTTAAGCCGGGAATTCCGATTAATGATATTGTTTATTTGAGAAATATAGTACAAAAAGCCATTCACAAACTTGAGCAAAAATACGACCGTAAATTTGAAAATAAAGTTGTTATAGGCACCTCTTTCGGAGCTTTTGCAACACTTTTTCTTGCTGATATTGAATCAAGGGATAATACTTTAAACATTTCAAAATATATATCCGTTAATCCGCCGGTTGAGTTAATCTATGCGGCAAATGCAATAGATGTGAATAATGACATGTGGAAAGAAAATCCGGTGGATATTAAAAAAAGAACAGCTCTTGGTGCAAGTAAGATTATTCAGCTTGTCGAGAAAAAAGCAAAAACAAAAGAAGATTTTAAACTCGATATGCTCCCTTTTAGCGAAGATGAGGCAAGGCTTATAACCTGTTTTGTTTTAAGGCAGAAGCTCTCCGATTTAATTTTTACACTCGAGGGAACAAAAACTTCAAGACGTACCGATATATATGATAAAATTAATAATATCGGCTATCTTGACTATATAAAAGAATATATGCCAAAAGAAAATAAGTACACAAGGGAAGAATTGAATGACATAACAAGTCTTTATCATATCAGTGATTACTTGAAAAATAACGCAAATTATAAAATATACCACACGCTTGATGATTATTTGGTTAATCAGAACCAACTCAAAGATTTAAGGGCTTATGCGGGTAAAAACCTTGTACTGTTTGACAGAGGCTCGCACCTTGGCTATTTGTACAGGAATGAGTTTAAAGACGTGCTTTTAAAAGACATAGACCCGCAAAATTTGTCATCACCTTAAAAAAATATTCTTAAATTTTGATAAAATTTTACGCCTTGCGCCGGAATAAAGGTAAAATTCGCCTCCGTTGCATTTATACCAGCCTTTATTCACATCTTTTCTCAGGATTTTTCCTTTATTTTTAAAAATATTGTCAAAAAATTCTATTAATTTTTCATCGTAATTTTTGTCATTCAAAACTTTTGGTGCATTTAGCATTTTTAAATACAGTTCATCGTTGTTATCAATTTCTTTTATCTTCTCAATCACTTCGTCAAGGTTTTTGTATTCATTTACAAAAATAAAAGCTTCGGGATTGAATTCATTGCCTGCGTATGGGTCGCCCCAATAAATCGGGATTGTGTGCGCTAAAAAAGCGTCTGCAATTTTTTCCGTTATGTAACCCTTGTTTGATGAATTTTCAAAAGCTATGGTAAATTTAAAATTTTTAAGGTAATCTGTCTTGTTATCTACCTTTACACCCGTATTATTCAAAAGTCTGCCCGAGGAATTTATTTTTTTATATTTTGATAATTCGTGAAAAAATTTTATCCTTATATTGTCGCAGTAAATCCCGTTTGAATATAAAAAGCTGCAAAATTCACGTTTTTGCGGTTTTTGAGGCATGGGCTGCTTTGGGGTAAATTTTGATAAGAAATGATAAATCGGCACTCTCAGATACCTGTTATCAAAATCGATGTAATCAAAACCTATCGCGTAATCATAAACATTAAAGTCCGGTGTTATATTTTCTCCCGTGTAGAATATCCGCGGACAGTCATATTTTTGGTATTCTCTGCCATAACAAGAACAAATCACAAAATCCGGATTTTTATCGTCCTCTGCAATTTCGTATTTATCCTTTAAAATGTTGACGAAAAAATCATTTTCATACGTGTGTGTCCGCCAAAAATCACAAAAATGTATTTTAATTTTTTCCATCAATCAGCCCAAACCCTTTTTGTATAAGCTTTTAAATTTTGTTTATCTGTTTGCCGCAAAGCCACATATCAATATTCTCAAATACGATTTTTGCCCTTTTTTGCATTGATTCTTCGCTTGCAAAGGCAATGTGCGGAGTTAAAAGCGTGTTTTTTGCGCTTAAAAGCGGCTCATTTTCTTCAAGAGGAGGTTCTTTATCAAAAACATCAATCCCCGCAGCCCTTATTATGCCTTTTTCAAGAGCGTTTTTAAGAGCTAAAGAATCAACAACCGCACCGCGCGCAGTGTTAATTAAAATTGCACCCTTTTTCATGTAAGAAATAGTTTGAGCATTAATTAAATGTTTTGATTTTGGTGTCGCCGGGCAATGAAGCGTTATAATGTCCGATTGCCCAAGCATTTCTTTTAATGGAAGATAAGTTATTATATCCGTATTTTGTTTGTGGGAAAAGCCGTTATAGGCAAGAATTTTGCATCCGAAGGCATTCAAAATTTTTGCAACCGAACTTCCGATTGCACCCGTTCCTATTATCCCTACGGTTTTGCCGCTTAATTCATTACCTAAGAGCCCCTCTTTTGTTTTTAATTCGCGGCACCTTTGCTCGCATTCGCGCACATTTCTTAAAAGAGTTAAAATCATACAAATTGTAAGTTCGCATACCGACTCGACCGAATATCCGGAAGCGTTTGAGATGTCTATATTTAAATTTTTTGCCGTATTGATGTCAACATGATCAACGCCCGTAAAAGCAATATTAATAAATTTAAGATTTTTCGCGCTTTTTATAACATCTGTACAAAGCGGCATATTTGCAATAACTGCAATATCAGCATCTTTTATCTGCTCTTTTTGGACTTCAATGTCATCCGTCCTTTGGAAAATTTTAAAATCATGCCCTTTGTTTTTAAGTTTTTCTATGTATGAATTGAGTGTATTATCATCAATTCCCAAGGATTCCATCAATACTATATTCATTTTTTGCCTCTTTTATTTCTTTTATTTTACAACAACAATTTTGTTTATGATAAAATATTTGCGCTAAAAACTTTAAACGGAGAAATTTTTATGAAAACTGAATTTTTTAAACGAACAAAAATTGTTGCGACAATCGGGCCTGCTGTTGATTCGGAAGAGGCCGTGTCGGAGCTTTTAAAGTCCGGTGCAAACGTCTTTCGCCTTAATACATCCCATGGCACAATGGAGGATCATAGGGCAAAATTTGAAATGATAAGGCGGGTTTCTCAAAAATTAAACTGTTATTGCGCAATTATGATTGACTTGCAAGGCCCCAAAATAAGGGTCGGAAATCTTGAAAAAGAAATTGATCTTAAAATCGGTGATAAAGTTGTTTTTGAGCATTGCCAAGAACAAAATAACCTGGATATAATACCTGTTGATTACGAAGGAATTGCAAAAGATGTTTCAAAAGGTTCAAAAATTCTTTTGGATGACGGCAAAATAGCTGCCGAAGTTGACGATGTCAAAGAAGGAAAAGTATACGCCACAATCACAAACGGCGGGATTTTAAAATCGAGAAAGGGTTTAAATATCCCCGGCTCTACAGCTTCACTTGCAGCCGTTACCCCAAAGGATGTTGAATATATTAAATTTGCGGTCGAAATGGGTGCCGATTATATCGCGCTTTCCTTTGTAAGGCAAAAGGAAGATGTTCTTCTTGCAAAGAAATATATCAATGATTACAGTGCGAATATTCCGGTTATTGCAAAGCTTGAAAAACCGCAAGCCATTGAAAATTTAAATGACATAATTTCGGTTGCCGATTGCATTATGGTTGCGCGTGGCGATTTGGGCATAGAGCTTTCGCCTGTTGAAGTTCCTGTCTGCCAAAAGTTGATTATAAGCGAATGTACAAAACAAAAAAAACCGGTTATCGTTGCAACTCAAATGCTTGAATCAATGATATACGAGCCTATACCGACGCGTGCGGAAGTTTCGGATGTTGCAAACGCAATTATAGACGGCGCAGACGCGGTTATGCTCTCCGGTGAAACATCTGTCGGAAAATATGCAATTCAAGCTGTGCAGACAATGGCAAAAATTGCCCGTCAGACCGAATCGAGCGTATTTTATAAATTTGATAAAGATTTTGAAAAATCGGAAGATATGGCGCTCACCCGCCAGGCTGTTGTTTTCGGCGCAGACAGAATGCTTAAATACGTTAATGCAAGAGCAGTTTTAAGCTTTTCGCACTTTGGCTATTCAACAAGACTTATGTCAAAATTAAAACCCTCAGTACCCATTATCCTTGTTTCGGATTTGGAGGAAACTTGCCGTAAAATGTCGCTTGTATGGGGCGTTTATCCCTTCTGCAAAAAATGGGACGGCGTTTTGGATCAGGATTTACTTATAAGAATTGATGAATTTTTGATTAATGAAGCCGGACTTAAAAAAGGTGATTATGTAATAATTACCGCATCCGGGCCTAATCTTATAACCGGCAGAACAAATTTTGTACGCGTGCACAAAATTGGAACATAAAATTTATCCGCCCCTTACTCGGGGCGGTTTTTTATAATAATTCATCCGGTATTGCGTAAAGTACGGTTTCGTTATTGTCGCGGCTGTAGTGTCCGAGTTTAAAAGTGTAATCTTGAAGTGTTTTGTTTAAATAAAGAGGAATATTTATAAAATCACTGTCAGAATGGTAAATTGATATTGCAAGCTGAGGGCGGTATTTTTCAATTGTCTCTTTTGCTCCTTTAAGTGCGCTCATCTCTGCTCCCTCTATATCGGTTTTTATAAAATCCGGAGGGAGTATATTGTTGTTTTTAAAATAAATATCAATACTTGTAAGATTTATTTTTTCTTCATAATCGCTGTAGTGTAAAGTGTTTAATTTTTTTGTCGTAATTTCTTTGAGTGCGGAGCCGGATAAGATGTTTTTGTTAATGCAAAAAACTGCTTCGCCCTCCCTGTCGGCGAGTGCTTTTTCTATAATTTCGACCTTATTTTCCTTTTTGAAAATGCTTTCCATGGCTTGATTTTTTGTAATATTGTAAATTGCCTCAAAGGCGTAAATTTTTTCTAAATTTTTAAGAAGTTTATTATAAGCAAGGAAATTTCTGCCGTCAAAAAAGCCTAAATCGTAAATAACTCTTATTTTATCTTTTACAATTTTTTCAAGATATTGTTTGTAAAGATTTCTTCTTTCATAATAACGTTTCAGACCATGGTTTTTATTTGCGTAATCTTGCATACCATCATCTAAAAGACAGGCCCGCGTACAAAAAACGAGCTCAAAAAGCTCCTTGTCTTCTTTATCTTTGAAAATATCGATAACCTTTTTAAAATTCTCATCATTTAAGGGCGAAGCCGGGTTAAAATAGTGATATTCTAAAAATTTTTCCTGCGCGAGGTAATTTATGTCGTAATATTGAAAAATGCTTGCATAGAGCATATAGTCCGAGTTTGTATAGCCGACGACTATATCCGTGTCTTTTATTTTATCGGCGTCTGCAAGCGGAATTATCTCCTTTCCTTCAATCTCACCTGTTTGGTTTTTATCAATAAAATACTTAACTTCAACATCGGGGCGTTTTGTTTTAATGTCTTCATAAATTCTTCGCGCAACAATGCCTGCATCATATATTGCAATTTTTGCTCCGAATTTTATTTTATCGTAGAATTTTTTCCTAAAATGCTCCTCAATCATTTTTGAACCCTGTTTAAAATATTGCGGTGAAATTAAAATTATTATAATAAAAACAAAGGCATGACAAATTTTACTTAAATTTTAAAATTTTATAAGGCTCAAGCTTTAATGCATCTGCGAGTTTTAAAATGGTCTTAAGCCCGGGTTTGTTTATGCTGACTTCAATTTTTCCCATGTAATCAAGACTTATTCCCGATTTTTCCGCAAGTTTTTCCTGCGTAAGCCCTGCTTTTTCCCGCAAGAATTTAATTCTACGCCCAAGTTCACGGTAAAACACTTCCTCATCCATATTAAAAGCTTACTGGAAAATTCAACATAAATTTACTGGACATTATCCAGTAAATAAGTTATTATTTTATCAAAATTAACCTGGAGTATAAAATGAAAAAAAGATACGAAACAGCGCTCTTTGGCGCTTTATTGAGGCATGCTTTTGCCTTTTGCACTTCTGCTGCGCATAAACCCGCTTTTACCATTTCGAATGAAAACAATTTAGTGTGCAGCTGTCACCCTGAACTGGTTTCAGGGTCTTATAAACAATCAAAGAATGCTCATAATTTGCAGCATAAAAAACCTACATTCACTCTCGCACCTAAAGACCGCCCAACGCGCAACTGTCACCCTGAACTGGCTAGAAAATCCGCTTTTATTTTCTCAAACGACAACCGCCCAACGCTCAGCTGTCACCCTGAACTCGTTTCAGGGTCTTATAAGCGTGCACGGAAAGATAATAATAGGCAAATTAAAAAACCTGTTTTTACTCTTGCAAATAACAACAATTTAACGCCCAGCTGTCACCCTGAACTGGTTTCAGGGTCTTATAAGTGCACACTGAAAAACAATAATAGGCAACTTAAAAAACCCGCCTTTACCCTCGCGGAATTATTAACGGCAATATTAATAATCTCAGTAATCATGGTAGCCTTAGCGCCCGTTATTACAAAAAGAATGAAAGATACAGTATCAGTAACTACTGATAACAAAAAAGGTTTAGAAATCTTTACAAACCCCGGTACTTATACTTTTGATGTCCCAATCGGTATTAATACTCTCTTCCTTCAAGGCTCAGGAGGCGGAGGAGGAGGTGCCGGAGCTAATGAAAGTATATCAAAATCCGTAAGTTATACTTCCAATTCGACCTGGACTGTTCCAAACGGGGTAAATAAAATTACGATTGTAATTACTGGTGCTGGCGGCGGGGGAGGAGGTGCAAATGGCGTATTAAATCCAAGTGCATATGAGGCGCAGCCGAAATTATCAAATCATAGTTGTCAATCAGGCGAATTACTTGTAGTGCGAGGGGCTGGCACAAATGAAGATTTATGTTGGACAAAGGATCACCTAGATTGGAATTCTATTAAAAATACATCAGGTTACGGCTCTTGGGGGCCAAATTTAACACTTAACACACGATGTGATATTTCGGACTGTTGCTGGAATATTACAGGTTCGAGCTACAGTAATAATCCTTTATATGTATCATCAAACGGTGTCGACACAAGATACAGAAGTTATTGCACAAGAGCAGCCGCAGAAAAAATATGTCGATTTATATATTCGCAAAGTGATCCAAAATCGGGATATTACAGATTAGCCACTAATGATGAAGGAAAACATATCGTTAAATATCAAGAAGAATTAGTAAAGGCGGCAGGTAAAAACGGTATGCAGCTCAGCTGTTATTATTACGACGAGCCTGCTGAAACTGCCGATAGAAGACTACCTTTAACCGACTGGATATTTGGCGTAACAATAACTGGTACAAATGGTATAGGAGGCGGCTCAGAAGTATTTCTTAACCCGGGGGCATTAAAATGTGCAAATACAAAAGACGGAATATATTCAACACTTGGGGATGCAAGTAACACTCTTAGCGTTGCCGGTGTACGCTGCGTCAGAACACTGGAAAGATTTAAAAACCGCTACTCCGCCTCAGGAGGTGCATCAGGAGCAATCATGGAAAAAGAGATTAATGTACTACCTAATGATAAGTTAGAAATAACAATAGGTAGTGGTGGTGATGGAGGAAAGTATGGAACAAATGCAAGTAACGGAATATCTTCTCGAAGCGGGAACGGAAAACAGGGAGGACAAACTAAGGTAGTTCATAAAAGGGGAAGTACAACTCTTGG
>CALUWF010000012.1 GCA_944324405.1 Candidatus Gastranaerophilales bacterium
TCAGGGTCTTCCGGATATCTGAGGATAAGATGGGATGCAAGCGAACAGGAATGAAGTGAAGCTTGAAGGCATGGTGCTACTGCACCGCCTGAAAGCAAACGACCGACAGGATGTGAGAGCGTGACGGTTTTGCGAAGGCAAAAGCGGACAGCTCGACACTGGACTAAGAAGGCGTAAGCCGGGGTGAGCCTTAAGGGCTTGCGATGAGCAAGACCGTAAGGCGCAACCATCGATAGGCGACGTAGGAGTTTTGGAACAAAACTCCACAGGAGCAATGCGCAAGATAGAACATACCAACATGCACCATTAATAAGATCCTGAAACACCAAGTAGGGGCGTAAAATCTCGTTTCGGCTTTGCCTCAACGGATTTTCCAGCCAGTTCAGGATGACGGTACATTGGGTTCAGGATGACAGAATATCGAGTTCAGGACGACAGGTTGGCAAAAGAATATTTGCTCTAATGACATTAAAACCAATTTCGTATCTTAATTCTTTCGGGGCGCGCTCCAGGTAGGTATACAAAAGTATCTAGCAACTGTGCCCCGTTTTTTTTACTAAAATTTTTAAAAACTTCTTGTTGTTTTAATTTTTTTTATGCTAAAATTATTAAGCACCCGATGCGCCTGTAGCTCAGCTGGATAGAGTGTTTGGCTACGAACCAAAAGGTCAGGGGTTCGAATCCCTTCAGGCGCGCCATAAAAGAGCCCTATAGTATCCCCGGGCTCTTTTATTATAAACTTGCCGATGTGGCTCAGTTGGTAGAGCAGTCGATTCGTAATCGACAGGTCAGGGGTTCGAGTCCCCTCATCGGCAGTTTTTATATGGATTTTTTAGTGTATAAATCTTATGCTCGAGAGCTTTACCGTCGACATTTTTTATAAAACTTCCCGTTTCTTTTGCACCGAGCCTCTTTGCGACTTTAATCGACTTTATATTTATCGGGCGTATTTCAAAAATTACTTTTTCTAAATTCATCAACTCAAAGGCTATTTTGCACATGTGCTCTGCTGCTTCCGTTGCATAGCCCTGCCCTGTATATTTTTCGTTTAATATGTAGCCTGTTTCATAGACTATTTCACCGTTTATCGTGTCTTGAGAGAGTGAAATCTGCCCGATGATTTCATTTGTTTTTTTGTGCTGGATAATATAAAAACCTTCGCCGGTGCTTGAATATGAGCCCATGCAGTTTTCTATCCATCTTTTAACATCCCTGTTTTTAAATTCTTTTTCCCAGATTTCGCGAACACTTTTTTGGTTCAGCATTTTTGAAATTTCATCAAAATCGCCGAGTTCAATTTTTCTAAAGTAAAGTCTTTTTGTTTGGCCGTAAGGGAGTGTTTTTTGTTTCATATAAGTTCACTTTGTTGTGTCATTTTACCCTGTTTTTGTTAATATATTTTATAATAATCGCAAGGGAGAGTAAAATGTCTATACAAGCAGCAAGAGAATATTTAAAAGAATTTAATTTAGACGATAAAATTTTGGAATTTACAACCTCAAGCGCCACGGTTGAGCTTGCGGCAAAGGCTCTCGGGTGCGAAGGAAAACGCATTGCAAAAACTCTTTCTTTCCTTGTCGGGGATAAGCCCGTACTTGTCGTTGCGGCGGGGGATGCAAGGATTGACAACAAAAAATATAAAGAATTTTTCGGCGCAAAAGCAAAAATGATTCCGCTTGATGAGATTGAAAGTTACATCGGGCACAAGGCGGGCGGAGTTTGCCCTTTCGGGATAAAAGAAGGGGTGGATGTTTATCTTGATGTTTCACTTAATCGTTTTGATACGGTTTTTCCCGCCTGCGGAAGCGCAAACAGCGCAATAGAGCTGACATTGGATGAACTTGAAAAATATTCAAAAGCAATTTCAAGAATTGATGTCTGTAAGGATTGGCAGTAATTATGCCCGATTGTTTGAAGTCCGACAGACCCCTTGAGCTGCTTTGTCCCGCAAAGGATAAAAACTGCGCGATTGCGGCGATTAACTTCGGGGCGGATGCGCTATACATCGGCGCCCCCGCGTTCGGCGCAAGGAAAAATGCCTCAAATACTTTATCTGACATTAAAGAAGTTGCAAGGCACGCGCATAAATTTTTTGCAAGGGTGTACGTTACGCTAAATACTATTTTAAAAGACGATGAGTTGGACGATGTGCAAAAAATGCTCTATGAGCTTTATGAAGCGGGCGCGGACGGCATTATTGTACAGGATTTTGCAATTTTTACGCTTGATTTGCCGCCGTTTTTGATTTCCGCAAGCACACAGTGTGACATAAGAGATATTGAAAAGGTAAAATTTTTTGAAAAAATCGGATTGGACAGGGTGATTTTGGCGCGGGAGCTTTCACTTGAGAAAATAAAAGAAATTTGCGGCGGGGTAAATATTGAAGTTGAAACATTTATCCACGGAGCGCTGTGCGTCAGCTACAGCGGACAGTGTTACCTAAGTTACGCTTTTGGCTCAAGAAGCGCAAACCGCGGGGAGTGCGCGCAGCCATGCAGAAAAAAATATACTCTTGTTGATGATGAGGGTAAAATTTATGCTAAAAATAAACACCTCCTGTCGCTAAAAGATTTTTGCGCGGCACCTTATTTAAAAGATTTGATTAACGCGGGCGTTGTTTCTTTTAAAATCGAAGGGCGGCTGAAAGATGAAAATTATGTAAAAAATACGACAGCGTATTATAATAAGCTGCTTGAGGGCTATAGGCGCATATCTTCGGGCAAGGTTTTTTATGATTTTGAACCTGATGTGAATAAAACCTTTAACCGCGGATACTGTACGTATTTTCTTGACGGAGCGGGAGAGGAGATATATAACTTTGATACGCCGAAGCAAACAGGCGAGTTTGCGGGTGTGGTTTTAAATGTTTCAAAGAATTTTATTGAGCTGAAAACGGATTTAAAAATTAACCCGCAGGACGGACTGTGTTATTTTGATAACGGTAATTTACAAGGGTTTCTGGTGAACAGAGTTCAGCGCGAAAAAAATACAGTGCGGGTTTTTCCAAATTCCATGCCGGAAATTAAAAAAGGAACAAAGGTTTTTAGAAATTTGGATTTTGAATTTGAAAAAGTTTTGAAAAATTCAAAAACAAAAAGGCAAATCGGGGTGCGCTTAAGTGTATTTAGGGATAAAATCATAGCGGCAGATGATGATTTAATATCCGCACAGGTTGAAATTTCGGGTGAAGAAGCCAAAAATGCGAAGGTACAGCGTGATATTTACGAAAAGCAGCTTAAAAAAAGCGGCGAGAGTGATTTTTACGTTAAAAGCATTGAATTTAAGGATGAAAACTTACCTTTCTTAAAAATTTCGGATATTAATAATTTAAGAAGGAAATTGTTTAAAAGACTTATGGAAAATAGGCTTGAAGCGTACGAAAAAATGCGCGCTCAAAGAGCCTCAAAAAAAATCCGTCCCGCAAAATTTCCTTTAAAAAATAATGATTACAGGCTTAATGTGCACAATAAAAAAGCTTTTGAATTTTACGGCAAGTGCGGAGTGAAGTGTGCACAGGGTTCTTTTGAGAGCGGCGGAATAAAAGATATTGTGAAAGATAAAGCGGAACTTATGCGCACAAAACACTGCCTGAGGCGGGTTTTTGGGATTTGTACAAAAAAGTGCGGCGAAAGTTTAAAAAACAAAAAATTTTATCTTGTTGATGAGGGCAGCAGAAAATTAAACCTTGAATTTGACTGTAAAAACTGCGAAATGATTATCAAAAAACCTTAGCTCTTTTAGCCTCTTTGTCTTAGCAACTGTTCCATACGGACAATTTGCGAATTGTAGAAATCCGTTTTTTCTTTATCATTCATTTTTTGTGCAATATTTTTTGCTTGCCGCTTGTAGTTTATCTCGCCCGGGTCGATTTCAATCGCCTCTTTTATATAGAGCATGGCATCTTCAAGATTTCCCATCGTTTCATAAGCGCGGGCCGCCTGAGCGTAGTATTTTGCCGGCATCGGATTTAGAGTAAGCGCTATTTTGAAATTTTCAAGCGCCGCTTCCGCTTGGCAAGTATCATTTTGTACAAGACCAAGAAAATAAAAGCCTTCTGCGTTATTTATATCAAGCTGATTTAAAATTTTGAGATTTTCAATTGCGGCGTCGTAATTTTTGAGCCTGTAGTAAATCCTTGCAAAAGAGTTGTAGGTGCTCGGGCACTTTGGCGCTGTCTTTTCGAGTTGTTTTGTAAGTTCAAGCGCTTTGTCATACTGCTTATCGTCAATTAAAATATCAGCAAGTTCAAGCGCATAAAAAACAGAATTGGGATAATCTTCAAGTGCTTTTTCGTAAAGTTTTTGTGCATTTTTATACAGTTTCAGCTGTTTGTATATTTTCCCCAGAGATTCAATTAAAATAGGATTTTTTTGTTCATCGGAATTATTTAAATAATAATTTTCAAGAATTTCTTTTGCTTTTATGTAATTTTCTCCGTCCAAATTCAAAGTATTCTTTAGAATTTGTGCATTGGGGTACATTTTTGAATTTTTATCTATTAAATCAAGGTACAAAAGAGCACTTTTTGCGTCATTTTGTTTTGATAAAATCCAAGCAAGAAGAAAATGGTGTTCATCAAGCTTTGGTGAATATTCGTCTTTTAATTTTAAAATCGCTATGGAGCTTTTTATTGCAATTTGGGCCTCTTCGAGCCAATTTATATCAATATATGCCTTAGCAAGCTCAAAACAGCATTCGTCATTTGACTTATCAAGCCTTAAACAGTCAAGGTAATTGTCAATCGCCTCAAAGAAATTTCCCTCAATGTGCTCTATAAGCCCTATGTAAAAATGTGCACGCGAATTTTTTTCAAGAGATAAAACGTGTTTAAAATATTCTTTTGCAAGCGGATACTTCTCTTCTTTATAATATTCAAGCCCTAAATCAAAATAAGCATTTACGAAATTTTCATCCGCATCCGCAGCCCTTTTTAGGAAATCAAGCCGCGGGTACAGCCCGGTTTTAGACATTATATACAAAATTTGAGCATTGTTTTTCAATTCATCACTAAATGTTTCATAGAGCTCTTTCATCTCGTCAAATTTACTTAATTTATAGAGAATTTGCAGATGGTTAATGTAATATTGCGCATCACTTGTTGCAGCCAAAAGTCTTTTTGAAACTTCAAGAGCTTTGTCATAACGTTCAAGAAGAAAATAAATTTTTACCGTTTCATTTAATGAATGCGTGTGATTTTTATCTGTTTCAAGCACTCTTTCATATTCTTCAAGAGCACGGTCGTAGTTTTTTAAAAGTACATATAAATCAGCAATCTGAGAGATGATTTCGCTGTTTTCACCGGCTTCATCGCATTCAAGAGCCTTATAAAGCATTTCTATTGCTTCTTTGTATAATTTTGAGTTTTTTAGCTCAAAAGACTTTTTTATGTAATCCATCGAGCTTTCTTTATTTAAATCCATAATGCTATTATATTTTTTTATTTCATCATTTGCAACTGATTTACTTTACATCTAAAATAAAAATATGATTAACGGAAAGAAAATTGCGGTTATTATGCCCGCTTACAATGCGGAAAAAACCTTGGAGATGACATTTGGCGAAATAAGCAAAAATGTCGTGGATAAAATTATTCTCGTTGATGACAAATCAAGCGATAAAACGATTGAAGTTGCAAAAAAACTCGGAATTACAACCATTGTTCATAAAAATAACCTTGGCTACGGTGCAAATCAAAAATCCTGCTATATTGCAGCACTTAAAGAAAACGCCGACATTGTTGTTATGCTGCATCCGGATTATCAATATACACCAAAACTCATTCCCGCTATGGCTTCAATGATAGCGTATGGCGAATATGATGCGGTTATTGCTTCAAGAATGCTTACAGGTTCCGCGCTAAAGGGCGGTATGCCAATGTATAAATACATCTCAAACAAATTTTTGACCATTTTTCAAAATATTTTGTGCGGCAAAAGATTATCCGAATACCACAGCGGTTTTCGTGCCTTTAGTGCCGAAATTTTAAAAACTCTGCCGCTTGGAGAATGTGATAATGATTTTATTTTTGACAATCAAATGCTGGCGCTTGTTTTATACTATGGTTACACTATCGGCGAGATTTCATGCCCGACAAAATATTTCCCAGATGCAAGCTCCATTAACCTTAAACGCTCACTAAAATACGGATTTGGCGTCTTGGGCGTGAGCATTGAATATTTACTTGCAAATTTAGGGATTTATAAGTCAAAAATATTTATACAAAACGCCAAAAAGCTGGACTTAAATGCGCAGCTTGATTACTGTAGCAATTAAACACTTGTTGACAGGCTCGGGGCAATAATTATAAACTGTCTTACAAGCTCTTTATCCCATTGTACACCTGCGCCGAGTTTTAAAATCTCGCAGGC
Source organism: Candidatus Gastranaerophilales bacterium (assembly GCA_944324405.1). GTDB lineage: Bacteria > Cyanobacteriota > Vampirovibrionia > Gastranaerophilales > Gastranaerophilaceae > Galligastranaerophilus. The sequence continues at coordinate 6,369 of CALUWF010000012.1, forward strand.
TTTTTCAACACTTAAGCCTTTTCTGTATGGTCTGTCGGACACAAGCGCGTGGTAAGCATCCGCAATAGATACTATTCTTGCATTAAGCGGTATTTCTTCGCCTTTTAGGCCGCAAGGATATCCTGTTCCGTCCCAGTGCTCATGGTGATATTTAACCATCGGGATTAAATCCCTGAGCGATTCGTTCGGGGCAAGTACTTTTTCTGCACCGATTACAGGGTGCTGCTTCATAATCGCCCACTCATCGTCGTCAAGCATGGCCGGTTTTCTTAATACATTTTCAGGAATTCCTATTTTGCCTATATCATGCAATAGCGCACCGAGTTTAATGCGCTCAACTTCGGCTTCGGGCAGGTGAATTGCGCGCGCCAAGGCTTCGGAGTATCTGGAAACAAGGCTTGAATGACCTTTTGTATAAGGGTCTTTAGCATCAATTGTTCCTGCAAGCGAGGTTACAACCTCAAGCATATGTTTGCTTGATAAAATTTGCTCGTTGTGGAATTTATGAATAAGTTCTTCTTCAAAATCAACGCCGATTTGCGCATGTTTTTTGGTTAAGACTTCCGCGAAGCATTTAAGCGCCTCATCATCCCAGAAATTGTAATCTTCGGATGTTACTATAACGCAATTTCCGCTTTCGTAACATTTGCTTTTTGAAATATACATTGCTTGTTCTGCCAAAAGTACAAGCTTTTCGTGGTCTTTTGAAGTATACGGATAAGTTGCAATACCGCAGCTCAATTTAACAGGCCCTACATCGTCAATTAAAACGCATGAGAGTGCATAGGATAAATATTCGGCAATATATTTTGCCTCATCCGTTGATGTATTTGGCATAATAACGCCTATTTCATCTCCGCCGTAGCGTCCCGCAAAGTCCGTATTTCTGATATTTTGCTTAATCTTTTTGGCAACCGCTTTAATTATCTCATCACCCTTAGCATGTCCCAATTCCCTGTTTATTTGAGAAATGTTTAATATATCAAAAATACAAACCGAAAGTTCTGAGTTAGCTTTGTTACAGCTGTCAATTTGCCTTATCAATTCTTCCTGAAAACACTTATGGTTTGCAAGACCTGTAAGAGAGTCAATATCTGTATTTTTATCCACAAGTTCGGCAAGATTTCTGTTATGGGCAAAAATTGCCATATAACTTGCCAAAAATTGATAAAGCTCAACACATGTGTTTTTATGGTTATCGCCCGTGATAAATACCCCGAGGCACTCCCCGAAAGAAACAAGCGGTAAAATTATACAAGGGGAATTATTTAAATAGTTTGCTTTTAAAAATTTATTATCATTACAATTTTGTATTGTTTTTGTCGTATAACACTTAATAATCGGGTTTGTATCATCGTTAAGCATTATTTTAGTGTTGTAAATGGAGCCTATTTTGTCTATGAGTTTTACGTTGATACAGTTTGACTGCGAGTTTAGAAGCCCTATTGCACTAAAATTTGACTGCATATTTGCAGATAAAATATTATGCAACACATAAAACAGCTGTCCCAAATCAGTCTTTTGGGCAAATGCCTCATTTATAATTCTGAGCATCTGTTTATAGTTTATATTCAAATTTCCGGCGGTTAAATTGGAAGAATACCCGCCATAGAGCCTGTTTGCACTGGTTCTGTTGTTTTGCGGCATACTTTTTTGAGTATTTATGGGGTTGGAAAAAAGTATGCTTAATTTGCCATCTTCCGATTTTATGTTATTTTCGCCCGTCCGGTCTGTACTATGGGGATTTTTGTAAAAATTCACGTCAACCTTCCGAATAAAAAATTCTTCACTTGTTTCTTATAAATCACATACAGATAAATAATTGCCTTTTTTGTTAAGAATTATAACATAAAATTTTAAAAAATGAAGTGTATACTTTACTATTGTAAAGTTTTTGGGATAAAAAGTAACATTTTAAGAGATGATTTTTCTCCGTTTACAATTTTAATATTATTTTTAGGCAAATTCAAAATATCGCTTAGAAAACTTATTATTTCTTTATTTGCCTTGCCTTCAAGCGCCGGTTTTGAAATTTTAAGCTTTATATAATCCTTTTGAAATTCAATTGAATTTTTCTTTGAATTTGCACTTACCTTAACCCGGATTTTAAAAGGGGCGGGGGAATTTTTTATAAAATTTACAAAATCTTCTAAATTTTCAGGAGAAGGAGTTACAGCTGCTTTATTTACATCATTTGGCATATAGAAAAAAATACCTCAAAGTTGTAAAATTCCTATATAATTATACATTAGAAAAATTGTATGTCTTATCTTGTAATATTTGAAGAACTCAAAGAACTGTTAAAAAAGCAAAACCGCCCGAAGGAAGAAATAACCGACATCGAGCGCGCTTTTGAATTTGCAAGAAAATTACACGAAGGACAATATAGAATATCTGAAGAGCCATACATTGTTCACCCTGTTGAAGTTGCAAAAATTCTGACCGAGCTAAAAGCGGATAAAAACAGTATTATTGCAGCTTTTTTGCATGATATTCTGGAGGATACGGACACAAAGCCCGAGGAAATAGAGCAAAATTTCGGTGCGGATGTTTTAAAGCTTGTACAGGGTGTTACAAAGCTCGGCAAATACCAGTTTAAATCAAAAGAGGAGCGTCAGGCGGAAAATTTCAGACGAATGTTTATCGCAATGGCGCAGGATGTAAGAATTATTTTCCTAAAACTTGCGGACAGACTGCACAATATGCGGACTCTTGGCTATATGGCGGCAAACAAACAAAAAAGAATTGCCCAGGAAACGCTTGATATCTTTGCTCCGCTTGCAAACCGCCTCGGTATCGGGAAAATTAAAGCGGAACTTGAAGATTTGTCACTCAGGTACATTAACCCAGAAAAGTATTATGAAATCGCAAAGCTTGTGGCGCAGACAAAAAATGACAGAGATGCCGCAATATCCCTGCTGATTGATAATATAAGAGCAAGTTTGGATGAAAACAATATAAAAGCTAAAATTAACGGCAGAGCAAAACACTATTACAGTATTTATAAAAAAATGGAGCGCTTAAACGTAACTTTTGACCAGCTTTATGACGTGAGCGCAATTCGGGTAATAGTTGATGATGAGAAAACCTGCTATGAAGTTTTGGGAATTATTCACTCAAAATTCAAGCCCATCCCCGGCAGGTTTAAAGACTACATTGCAATGCCAAAAGGCAATATGTACAGGTCTTTGCATACTTCCGTCATAGGTTCCAAAAATAAACCCGTTGAAATTCAAATAAGAACTTATGAAATGCATGAAGTGGCGGAGTATGGTGTTGCCGCGCACTGGAGATATAAAGAATCGGGCTCTGTTAAATCAGACAACAAATATGATATGCAATTTTCCTGGATGCGCAAAATGATGGAAATAGACAAAGACTCTTCAAACGCAAGAGACTTTGTTGAAAGCGTAAAATTAGACCTCTTTTCGGATCAAGTCTTTGCCTTTACGCCTGCCGGAGATGTTATAGATTTGCCCGCAAATTCCACCCCTGTCGATTTTGCATACAGAATTCACACCGAAGTCGGACACAGGACGGTAGGAGCGCTTATAAACGGACGTATCGCACAGCTTGACACCAAGCTTAAAAACGGTGATATAGTTGAGATTTTAACTTCAAAACAATTTATGCCAAAAATTGACTGGCTTAACTTTGTCGTTACAAAAAGCGCAATTTCAAAAATACGCCTGTGGTTTAAAAAGTATAACAGAGAAGAAAACATTGAAATCGGGCGTGAAAATCTTGAAGTTTATATAACAAAACCCGTTTTTGATGAGCTTTTAAAATCAGGCGAAATTGAGCGAACCGCCCATGAAATGAACTATAAAACACAGGATGATTTATTTGCGGCAATCGGCTACGGAGAAACAACACTGCATAAAGTTGCAAATAAAATTAAAAAGCCTGCTTCGGCGACTCCTCCCGATATTAAAAATATTCCAGAAAGAACCACTCAAGACGGCCAAAAAAGAAGAAAAGATTCAAGAAAATATGATATTGTCGGGCTTGAGGATATGCTCTGGAGTCTTGCCAAATGCTGCACTCCAATCCCCGGGGAGCCTATTGTAGGCGTAATTACACGCTCCAAGGGAGTAAGCGTACACAGGCTTGATTGTAAGTGTCTTTATGACGTTGAGCCCGAGCGGATGATGGATATAAAATGGGCTGATACCGTTTCAAAAGGCACTTATGTTGCCCATATCAGAATAGAAACCCAAGACAGACCGGGACTTTTAAAAGATGTACTTTTAAAAATTGCAGATACAAATTTATCTTATGCAAACAGCTATTCAAAAAACAAAAAATTTGGCATAATAGATTTAGGCATTGAACTTGATAACATTGAAACGCTAAAAAAAGTAATTTCAAACATACAGTCAATTCCCGATGTTTACTCCGTCCGCCGTTTGCAGCAAAAAGAACAAAACTTCGGACAAAAGGCCAAAAAACATCCCAACAGACACAAGCCTAATCATCAGGATAAAAAACAATGAAGATTTTTAAGACAATTAACCATAATCCGGATTTAGCCCTGGCTCTGGGGTATTTTGACGGGGTGCACATTGCACACCAAAAATTAATCTCAAAAACGGTTGAATTTGCGCAAAAAAACAAAAAAAAGTCCGCCGTTATAACTTTTGACATAAATCCGGCCAATTATTTTGCAAAAGAAAAAATTTTAAATGTCTGCTCCAACGAAGAAAGGCTGGAGAGGATAGAAGCATTGGGTGTTGATTTTACATACGTTCTTGACTTTGAAGAGTATATGCAGATGGAAGCGCTTGAGTATCTTGAGGGCGTGCTTGTAAAAAATTTCAGCCCATGTTCAATCACTGTAGGCTTTAACCACAAATTCGGCAAAGAAAAAAAAGGCAATACAAAGCTTTTATCCGAACAGGCAAAAAATTTCGGCTATCAATTTACGGAACTTGCTCCGCAAAAAATTCAAACCTGCCTTATAAGCAGTTCAAATATAAGAGAAATGATTTCAAACGGGCATATAAGAAATGCAAATCTGCTTTTAGGACATTCGTTTTCGCTTAAAAATAACGTGGTTAAGGGAGATATGATAGCACGCAAAATGGGATTTCCGACCGCAAATATCTTCTGGCCCAATAATATTGTCCACCTGCCGCATGGGGTTTATTTCGGCTACGCCGTTGTTGATAAGACATATCCCGCAATTATCAACTGGGGCACAAGACCCACATTTGACGGCAATGATGAAGAAATAGTGGAAGTGCATATTTTAAACTTTGATTCACAGATTTACGGTAAAATTATCAGAGTACTGTTTGTTATGAAAATCAGAGATGAAATAAAATTTCCAAATATGGAAGCTCTTTCAAAACAAATCGAAGAAGATGTTGAAACGGCTAAAAAGCTTGCAAGATTATCTTAATATAACATTTACAAGTACAAAAAATAAAACATAGCAATAAAAAATATACACTCCGCACAATTTTGAAATACTCATCTTTTCTCCTTAACAAAAATATATGTGTTTTTGATAACAATAAAATATTATCTAAGCTTTGGCATGTGAACCGCCCGGGCGGGTAATAAATTTTATTTTTTTACATAAGTTAATATATATTGAAAAATATTAAAATAAGTGTTACAATGACACCCGCTCCTGTTTTAAGGAAAAAGTGACCATCACAAAATATTTTTGTAAAAAAACTACACAATAAAGGTCAAAAATAGCAATTTTTATTTTTTTTGTTTTTTGCAAGAGTATAAAAGTGTGGCAGATAGAGGTTAAATGAAAGTTCAAGAAATTAAAATCGCGGCGAACAGCCAAAAAAGCTACAACAACAAAGCTTCAAATGCGCAAAATTACAGCGCTTCAAATCAAACATCCTTTAAAGGCGTTACGGACGCACTCGTTAAATTTTGGGAAGGGGTCGACAGGGGCGGTCTTGCCGCAAGCTTTACCGTGCAGGATATGCTTGGCACCAATATCCCGAGAACCTGGGCTGCAAAAGACATAGGTAAAGATTTAACAGGCAAAAACAACTGGGGTGCCGTTGCGGAAAATGCCATCCGTGAATTTTTAACCGGGCCCAGCATGTTTGTAATCCCGGGAGCCGTACTCGCCGCTTCAAGCAAAATGGGCGGAAAATCCCACGGGGTTCCCGTTCAAACAATAAAAGATTTTAGCGATATCATAAACAACTCTTCAATTGATACAACTTCACAGGAAACTTTTAAAAGAACGTTTTACAAAGGCGTGCTTGAAAAAGTTTTCTCAAACTTTGACGGCATAAAAGAAGGAGATGACCTTCTGAGCAAGGGTATTAATATTGAAGAATACATTGATAAAATTCTGCAATTTGAAAAAGCAAAATCCAAGGGTTTAAAGAAAAAAATTCTTAACACCCCGGCAGCAGGCTCAAAAGAAGACATTTTTGACGGCATTATAAATACGTTTATAAAAAACAAAAAAGCAAATACCACAGGTTATCCGGACTTTTTAAAAGCCATGATAACCGATAACAAATACATAAAAGATTCTGAAAAAGCCGCTAAATTTGAAATTAAATTTTCCGATTTGATTGAAAGAATGGGTAAATATTCAGATGACTTTTTTGACTCTTTCAGCAAATCTTCTCAAAAGGATTTGAGTACGTTTGTCGAAAACTTTACCCAAAAAAGAATGGGCGGCAGATTTGCCACAAACGTTGCAATGGGCATATTCACCGGTCTGTTTATGTGGTTTATACCAAGATTGTATACAATTAACAAAACAAACCCTGAAACCGACCCTGTAAGACAAAAGGCATCCGAGTTAAAATCGGAAAACTCGGGCAATGTAAACTTTACTGGCGGAGGCATAAGTAAATTAATGAGCGATTTAGGCTCAAAAATTGACCCTGCAAACTTCAATAAAATGTCAAATGCTGCTGCAGCGTTAGAATCAAAAGGCATTAACGTCGCACGCCCGTTATTTTATACGGTTATAACATCTTGCACACTTATACCGAGGCTTATTCAGTCTACAAAACGCGATATTGCAAGCTCCAAGAAAAATGGCGGTCCGGTACAATGGGATGAAACATCAAACATTTTAAGGCGTGATGTTACAACAATTTTAACAATCCTTTTTGCAATGGAAGGCCTGGGTTCAATTATGGCGCACAAAGGCTCCAAAAAAAGCGGGGTTGTTTTAACAAGTAAAATTCTTGATAAAAACGACGGCTTCTTTAGAAAATTCATAGACTTTTTCAATCCCGAAGGCGGCGTACAGGTTTTAAGCAAGCAGGAAAATACTGCGCAGATGTCTAATTTTGCAAATTTAGATGAGGTTATGCGTTACCTGCAAGATACAGAAAAGAAAAACGGCAACTTGCACAAGCTGTTTAATGTGGGAAGCAAAAAAGGCGCAAAGAGCGAATTTTACAATGCTGCAAAAAAAGTGTTTGGTGATGTCATAGACAATAAAGAGCTAACCTTTGAACAGCTGAGTGCTCAAATCGCAAAAGGCGGTTTAGATGACAAAGCAATTAGCGAGCTTTTGGATATTTTAAATGACACCTCTAAAAACCCGCTTTTAGGTTTTGCAAATAAAATCAATGCAATATTCCAAACAGTTTCACTCGGAATTGTAACCGGATTTTTGGGCTTTGGCTTGCCAAAGATTAACGAGCTTATAATCAAAAATAAATACCTCAAAAAAGATTATGCGCTTAATCCTAAATACGAAGACCCGAATATGCACATACCCGACTATAGCATATTAAACAGTTTAAAACCCGCAGAAAAACAAACATTCCAATATTTTCTCGGAAACAAAAATGCATAACACCCCTTTGCATACGATATGTGTAAAATAAAAAGCAGGACTTGTTTTAGCCCTGCTTTATTTATACTTGTGTTAAGTGATTATATTATTCAACAACCTTTTGAAGTTTAGCTTTGTCGGTATATTTTTGATCAATTTGACCGGCTTTAAATAAACACTGATTACCAATCATATAAGAGCTCAGCATCGCAAGTCCGCCACCCGCAAGAGCAATAGCTTTAGTGGAGCCGGGAAGCTTTTTAAAAGCGTCTATACCTTTTTTTACCAATTCTTTTGCTTGGGGTGCAAATGTTTTGTATGTATCAGTTTGTTTGATTTTATCAAGAGCAACTTGAACAAATTTATTTGCATGTTTTGACGTTGCCGCAAGGCCCGTAGCCGCTCCCAAACCAAGAGCAACACCTGTACCTTTAATACTTGCCTTAGCGGTGTTTGCTATTTGTTCTTTTCCGCAGTCTATTCTGTTCCCTATGCTGCCTTTTGTGTTATCTGTCAATGCATATGCTGCAGATGGCACACCTGAAATAGTTGATCCTACGTTCATAGTTTTCTCCTTTTTCTATTTTATAAATACTAATTCAAAACGTTTTGATGTATTTATAAAGAATTTTTATTTTTAAAAATTGCTTAAAATTTAGAAATAAAAACTCGTAAATATTAAAAATGTAGAATTTATAATGCATTTCAGCTTAACAAAACTTAATAAAATATTTTCATAAATAGAAGTATAAATACTTAAATTAGTAAAATTACCAATATTATTTCGTTATAAATAGGACAAAATGTATTTATACTATTTTCTATGGTGCATTATGAATGTAAAAAGACTATTAGGACGAAAAATTAAACAATATAGAGTTTTAAACGGCCTCACACAGGAGGAGTTGGCTGAAAAACTTAATATTTCACAGCGCACCTTAAGTGCAATTGAATGCGGGGCAAATTTCCTGAGTTCTCAAACGCTTGAGAAAATATTAGAAGTTTTTAATATAACTCTTGAGGATATGTTTTACTTTAACTATTTAAAGTCAAACAAAGAAATGGTAAACGAACTTATAGATGACATTAAGGCTAATGCGACAAACACCCAAAAATTACAGACAATATACAAAGTTGTAAAAGCAATAATAAGAGATTAAACTATTTTACAATCCTTAAACCCGTTTCTTTGAACGGATTTTTTTCATATATTTCACAAATTCTTCCGACAAGCGATTTTGTTGTATCCGAATGCGGTTTTCTTGCGATATATTTTTTATAGTACCTGATTGCGCGGGGAAATTTATTCATTTTATCAAAACAAATACCAAGGCCCAGATTTGCTCTGTAGTAAGCCGGGTTTATCTTTAAAATCTGATAAAACAACATTGCCGCTTCTCTGTAGCATTCAAGCGTAATATAGAGCCCTGCTTTATGGTTATATGCAGGTATATAGCGCGGATTTTCCTCAATAATTTTTTGATAAATGCCAAGCGCCATATCACTCTCACCTAAAAGCTCATGAGATATTGCAAGCTGGACTTGTGCATTTATATTTGAAGGATTTAGTTTTATTGTCCTTATAAAATTTTTTCTTGCCTCATCCGAATTTGCATTTAGAAGATGGTTAAGGCCGAGTTCATAATATATTTCCGAATCAAAGCGGCTTAAAACTTTGGCTTTTGCCAAATTATTTATTGCTTTATCGTAACATTTTATTTTCTTGTATGCTTTGGAAATTTCTTTATATGTTTCAATATCGCCCTTTGAAAATATCATTGACATAAGATATTCTTTTATCGCCTGTCTGTAATTTTTTTGATGCATAAACTTTCTTGCAAGCTTAAAATGCTCGCACTCTTTTGCATATACGGGCCGGAGATATTTTTCCAGCTCTTGTTCATTATTTGTAAATTTTATCCCCATATTTTCCTCTTTATTAAGTTTATGTTTATTTTGCAAAAAAAAGATTAACCTTACGGTTTATTTTTTATTTATCAAAAGGATTATTTTGGTATAATAAAAAATATTTAAAAGAGGAGGGAGTAAAGATTGGATATCTTTAAATTTATTGAACAGGTTAAACTTGTGAATATTTTAAATATACTTTTTACGCTTATATTTTATGTCTTTGCGACAAAATTTGTAAAAACCTTTATGCTTCATCTTTTTGAGCGCCTGAAAAAACGGGCGAAGGACATTGAAAGCGCAAAGAACTTTGACACTTTGTGTATAATTTCAATTAATGCAATAAATTTTATAATCTTTATTTTTGTAGCGATTAACATTTTAAATCATTTAGGAGTTGATGTTCGCCCGATTATAACTGCCGCAGGGGTACTTGGTGTTGCAGTAGGCTTTGGTTCAAAAAGATTTGTGGAAGATTTGCTCTCCGGTCTTACAATACTTTTTGAAGGACAACTGAGAGTGGGCGACGTAGTTCAAATTCAAAACATAACGGGAACGGTTGAAAAAATTACACTTTCGATAATTGTATTAAGAAGCATGGACGGCGCCGCACACTTTATCAGAAACGGGCTTGTTGATATTATCACAAACCACACCCGCGGCTTTTCCTATTCGCTTGTTGATATTTCCGTTGCATACAAAGAAAACGTTGCGCATGTTATGGAAGTTTTAAGACAGGTAGGCGAAGATTTAAGACGGGAAGAACAGTATAAAGATAAAATCCTTGGCGAGATTGAAGTTTTGGGGTTGGACAAATTTAACGACAGTTCAATTACAATTCTTACCCGCTTTAAAACCCTTCCGCGCCATCAATGGGAAATAAAGAGGATTTTTAACCTGAGAATTAAAGAAAAATTTGACGAACTTGGAATTGAAATGCCGTTTAATCAGCTTGTAATAACGGAGAATAAAATATAAAAAACAGGGTGCTTTTGTGCACCCTGTTATAATAAACTATATCGACATAATATAATTTGTAAGCGTTCTTATTAAAACACCCGTAGCACCTTTGTTTAATTCTTTATAAGGCTTATCTATAAAGGCGGTTCCCGCTATATCAAGGTGCACCCAGTTTTTGCATTTCGTAAAGTTTTGAAGGAAACGTCCCGCAACGCTTGCGCCGGCAAATCTTGAACCGGTGTTTCGCATATCGGCTACATCGCTTTTTAACATTTCCTGCATATCGTCAAAAATCGGCAATTCCCAAAGTGCTTCGCCGCATTCTTTTCCTTTTTCAATAATTCTCTTGATTTGTTCAGGGTTATTACCCATAATGCCCGTGATATTTTGCCCCAATGCCACAATGCAGGCACCTGTAAGTGTTGCGATATCAATAACTTCATCCGCTTCAAGCTCATCTGCGTACGTTAAAACATCCGCAAGTGTCAGCCTGCCCTCTGCGTCAGTATTGTCTACTTCAATGGTTTTGCCGTTTTTAGCGGTAATTATATCACCCTGTTTATAGGATGTGCCGCTGGGCATATTTTCGCAAAGCGCGCTCAGCGCATGGACTTCAACATCTGGTTTCAGTGCCGCTATGGTTTGAATTATACCCAAAACGGTTGCACAGCCCGACATATCGGTTTTCATTGTAAGCATGGAATTTGCAGGCTTAATATCAAGTCCGCCAGAGTCAAAAGTAATGCCCTTACCTATTAGAACAATTTTTTTCCTTGCTTTTTTTGCAGGTTTATAAACCAAGTGAATAAATTTAGGCTCGCGTTCGCTGCCCTGTGCAACAGCCAAAAATGTATTAAAATTCATATTTTCAAGCTGTTTTTTATTATAAACCTTAATACTTAAATTAAGCTCTGTAGCCAAATTTTTTGCAATTTCGCTAATTGTTTCAGGTGTTGCACTTTGCGCCGGTTCATTAATTAAATCTTTTGTAAAATCCATTGCCGAGCAAATGATTTTTGCATTGCTGACGCCGGCTTTTGCCGCTTTTTCATCTTTTGGATTATCCAGTGCAATTCTCACTTTTTTAATTTGCGGTGTTGATTTTTTATTTTTGTATTTGTCAAAATCATACAGGGAAAGCAAAATTCCTTCCGACATTGCCTGTGCACATTTATTAGCGTCAAAATTGCCGCAATGCAAACCCAAAAGTTCAAGACATATATTTTTAACATTTAAAGCCTTATCGAGTTGTTTTGCAATTTTTGCACAAAGTTCGGTTAATTTTGTGCAGTCGAATTCTCTTTTTTTGCCTAATCCCACAAGCATAATCTTATCCGAAGGTATTTTAAGATAAGTCGGGACAATTTCACTGTCCGCAAATTTAGCTTTAAAGCCTTCTTTTTTAATCAAATAATCGCTTATTAAGCCGCCCACAGACGAGTCAAGCTTTTTTTGCGAAGGGGTTAGTGTTTTATCATCTTCAAAAACCCCGATAACAAGCATATTACACAAGATGCTTGTCAAATCCTGATGTTTAGCAGAAATATCCATTTCTTATCTCCTTTATGTATTCTAGCGCAATGCTTGAAAGCAAGGCGCCTTTCTCCTCTTTATTTTTCTTTATTTGGTCAAATCCTTGCGGCTTTTTAATTATACCCCAATTTGAATTAACGGGCTGAAAAGATTTATGCCCGTCAAAGGTGATATAATCCAAAAGTGCGCCAAGCATAGATTTTGGCTCAAGCTCAATTAATTTTTCACCCTTTAAATATCTGTACATATTAATACCTGCAAAAAGCCCGGTAGCAATACTTTCGCTATATCCTTCCACACCCGTTATTTGTCCCGCAAAAAACAAATCCTGATTAAATCTTGCCTGTAATGTTTTATTTAAAATTTTCGGACTGTTTATAAAAGTATTTGCATGCATTACGCCATAGCGCACAATTTGAGCATTTTCAAGCCCTGGGATTGCGGCCAAAAGGCGCTTTTGCTCGCCCCATTTTAAATTTGTTTGAAATCCGACGAGGTTGTACAAATCCGCTTCCTTATCATCTTGTCTTAACTGTACAACAGCATAAAACTGATAATTTTTATGCTCCCGTTTTCTTGTTCTTTTATCAAAAAGTCCGACCGGTTTCATAGGGCCAAAACGAAGAGTATCCTTTCCGCGGCCGGCAAGAACTTCAACCGGCATACATCCTTCAAAATATTTTGCCTCAAAACTTTTTAGAGGAATTTTTTCAGAGTTAATTAAAATGTTATAAAAATTTTCGTACTCTTCTTTTTCAAGAGGGCAGTTTATAAAATCGGCATCACCCTTATCCCAGCGGCTTGCATAAAATGCTTTGTCAAAATTTATCGAGTCTTTTTTAACAATCGGTGCAATTGCGTCAAAGAAATGAAAATTGTCCTCACCCGTGATATTTTTAATTTCAGTGCATAAAACATCTGATGTCAAAGGCCCTGTTGCAATAATTGCAGGTGTATTTGGAATGTGCGTTAATTCTTCTCTTATTATTTCAATATTCGGATGCTCTTCAATTATTTTTGTAATGGCAGCACTAAAACCCCGCCTGTCAATGGAAAGAGAGTTTCCCGACGGTACTTTTGATTTATACGCCTGCTCAATAAGAATAGAGCCTAACTGTCTTGCTTCTTCCTTTAAAAGCCCGGAAGCGCTTTTTACATCTAGTGCACCAAGGCTGTTTGAGCAGACAAATTCTGCAAAATCAGAGCTTGTGTGTGCTCCTGTTGTTTTATTCGGGCGCATTTCATAAAGCTTTACTTTTACACCTTTGTTTGCAAGGTATAATGCCGCCTCGGAGCCTGCCAAACCGCCGCCTGCAACAATTACGTTCAAAATTTAAGCTCCTCAAATGAAGTTGTATCGCCATAACTTAGCATATGCACAAAAGCATAAAGCGGTTTAGGGGAAAATGCTCTGCTGCCGGCTTTTAAGAGTGCTCTTAGCGCCTCTCGGAAATTTGAAATTTCAAGATTAGTGGCAGAAGAAGTCATATTATCAAAATGGTTACAAACCGCAATAATTTGAGCATATTCACTAATCATGGTAGATGAAATACCATAAGGCCAGCCCATGCCATCCATTCTTTCATGATGCTGCAAAGCAACGCGCGCAATGTTTTCGCTTAGTTTAAGCTCAGTTTTTATAAGCCTATGTCCGATTAGAGGATGTTTTTTATATGCATACTCTTCGTCTTTTGTCATTTTTGAAGTGTCTGTAATTTCGCCCGTGAGTTTTATTTTGCCAATATCATGTAAAAGTGCGCTCAGTGCAATTTCCATAATCTGCACTTCGTTATATTCAAGCTTATTTGCAAGGAAAACACTAAAGATAGCTGTATTTAGGGGATGAATGTTTTTATGCTCACCAAGCAATTTAAGTTCCGAAAAAAATTGCACATTTTTTCTGATTAGCTGCGAATCTTTTATAATTCTGTCCCTAATCTCAAGAATCATCGACTTTGCACGCATAACATCACTTTGGTTAAAAGCGCCCATTGCGTTAATATAACCTGACTTTAATTCAATTTGAGTTTCAAAATCTATTTTCGATTTTTTATTAAAAGGGCCGTATTTTTTTACATTCTCCTGGGTTTCAACATAATTTTCACCGGAAGCCTTTTTTACACTTGTTTTTTGCGTATCATCGCTTTTTTGCGTGCTTTTATCTTCTTTTCTGTAGAGTACTTCATGGTTTCTGACAAGCAAAATTTTACCGGGAGTCAAAATTTCACCGGCTTCAAGAATTTTTGTACCCTTTTCATCATATAAATCATAAGGGAGTATTTTTTGTGAAATTATTTCTTCACTCGATACAACTATCATTTCTCAATTATATCGCCTTTTTTTAAAAATACACACGCTATATGTATGATTATGGTACAATTTTACTATGGAAACACTTGTGAAATATACTTACGAAGAACTTGAAAATTATATTATATCGTCGGGGGAACAAAAATTCCGCGCAAAGCAGCTATACTCCTGGATATATTCAAAATCAGCCCGCTCTTTTGATGATATGAGCGATATCAAAAAGGATTTCAGGGAAAAATTAAAAATAAACGCGCAGATTTTAGATACGAAAATCAAAGCAAAACAAATTTCAAAAGACGGAACAATAAAATATTTAATTGAATACCATGACGGAAACTGTGCGGAAACAGTGCTTATGCGCTTTGATAACCGTACAAATTTAAGCGCCTGCGTAAGCTCGCAAATTGGCTGCCATATGGGCTGCGACTTTTGTGCAACCGCAAAATGCGGCTTTGTAAGAAATTTAGAACCCTATGAAATTATCAGCCAGATTTTAACAATACAGCAAGACACCGGACTTAAAATCACAAATGTTGTTTTTATGGGCCAGGGCGAACCTCTAAATAACTTTGACAATGTCTGCCAAGCAATAGAGCGTATAAATAAGGATTTAAACATCGGAATAAGAAGAATAACAATATCCACCTGCGGAATTGCACCCAAAATAAAACAAATATGCAATTCTAAACTTATCCCGACGCTTGCGATATCTCTACATTGTGCAGACAGCAAAACAAGAAAAGAAATAATGCCGGTTGAGAAAAAATACAATCTGGAGGAACTTAAAGACGCGCTTAAATATTACTGTGAAAAAACGGGCAAGAGAGTGACTTTTGAATACATTCTAATAGGCGGTTTAACGGATACTCCGGATATGGCGGCTTTATTGTGTGATTATATTAAAGATTTAAAATGCAATATCAATTTAATCCCATATAACCCGATAGGAATTGATAAATACAAAAAACCTGCAAAAAAAGATATTATGCTTTTTAAATATTTGCTTGAAGAGCAAGGTAAAAAAGTGACAATAAGGCTTGAACGGGGGGCGGATATTGATGCTGCCTGCGGACAGCTTGCCGGGAAAATTTAAGCATTTTAAAAAGCGCCTCTCAATAAATATCCAAGAGGCGCCCTTTGTGCTTTATTTATGGGATGAGGTTGTTTAGCTTAAGAATGATGCATACTGTTGTTGTAGTTTTGAAATCATCTCATCCATATACTGAAATTGTTTTGTAAGCTGTGCTTCATAGGTGTCAAGGCTTTCATAAGCCCTTGTAATTCTGTCTTCCTGAAGCGAGATTAGTCTTGAAACAGAGTCGCTTTTTGTTGTAAACATTCCGTTAACCGGGTCAAGCGCATTTTCAACTTTTGCAAGCATCTGGTCAAATATACCCGTATCATCCCCGGTATAGCCGCCGGAGATTAGGTTTTTAACAGATTGAGAATCTCTCGCCCAGGCTTCATCAAACGCTTCTTCGTCAAATTTAAGAGTTGTAGCGGAATCTGAAACATCAAGGCCTGCCTCACCTGTTGAAATACCTATTTGCGATAACATTCCAAATGCGCCGTTATCACTTACAATTGCACTTGTAAGAGTTCTTAGCTGGTCTTTTATGCTTCTTAAATTGATATCCATTTCAAGATATCCGTCTTGCTCGGTTGCTTCCGTAATCTGATTACTTACCGTATTATAAGCGTCAACAAAGTCTTTAAGAGCTTCCTTGACGTCAGTTAAATCACTTTTGGCATTCAAAGTAACTTCGCTTACCGGTTCATCACCGCTGCCATCCGTTACTTTATGCGCATTAATTGTAAGTCCGTTAATACCCGTTGTTTCGCTTGTAACCGTATTTGAAGAGGATACAATTCTGTTTCCGTTAACTTCAAGTATTGCATTTTGGCCAAGAGTTTGTGAACCCTCTGCCAATGCACCGTCTTTCGTTAAGCCGAAAACTTCAAAGAAATTAGTGTCTTGCGCTTCCAGGCTTATATTAAATTCGCCTGTTTCTGTTGAAGTAAAAACTAATTTATTTGTAAGCGTATCGTATTTTGCGCTTACTTTTGCTTCTTCGGTTGAGTTTATTTCGTTAATTAAATCCTGCAAAGAAGTTGATGAATCAATTTCAAAATCAACACCGTTGATTGAAATTGTACCTTCGCTTACAAGTTCACTGAGTCCGCTTTCTTCACTTGTCAATGGTTTATTTGTTAAAAATGAAGTTTGGACATAGGCACTTTTTGCGCTTGTATCTGTAGTATCGGTAAGTTTCATTATGCTTGCAAAATTTGAAGTATCTGAAAATGCACCGATTGAAAGCTTTTCACCGCCTGTTGTCGATATTTCAAAAGTACCGTCGTCATTAACTTTTGCTTCAACCTTACCTTCTGCCGCATCGTTGATTTTTTGCGCAATGTCGCCAATTGTATCGTTTGCTTTGTCAATTTCTATTTCGTATCTGCGGTTGTCGACATAAAAAGAAAATGTACCGTCTTTTGCCTGGTTGTTGCCGACTTCCGAGTATTTTGTGTCAGCGGTTATTAATTTACCGGGGTTAAGCGTACCTTGTGCCACGGTATTTGTTGCAAGCTGTTGTACCGAAACTTTAATATCTCCTGTTGCAAGCCCGCTTGTACTTGTTGCACTTACATAGCTTTCCTCGCTTGAAGTTACGTTTGTCTTACCCCAAATATCATTACTGGTACCGGAAATTATATCCGTAAAAACCTTAAGAGCACTTTGAAGCTCACCAAAAGAAGTTTTTATGGTGCTCAGTGCACTGCTTTGATTTTGAAGTTCACTTAATTTTGTTTCAAGGGGAGTAACCGTGGATGTCTGCTTAGCTGCAACGAGCTGCTCAATCCACGACATATAGTCCATTCCGGAGCCTAAACCGCTAAATTGTATACTCATAATTTTGATTCCTTATCGATAAAAAATGCTTTAATAAAATCCTTTTATATTTTAGTATATTCCACGATTTGAGATTTTTAATCATATAAAAACCGTAAATGTAACTTTTTGTTACTTTTTTAAACAAATACAATACGGTTCCGCATGTATCATTATATCACAATTTCTGAGATTTTCCCTAATTTTTGTTTCAATTTTGTCACAAATATCATGCGCTTCTATAAGAGTCATGCCGGAGGGAAGGTAAATAATCATCTGAATAAGTCTTTTCGAGCCTGATTTTGATGTTCTGATTAGCTTTACCCCAATTACACCGTGCGCCTTAAAAGCATCCAAAACTTTATCTATCTTGTTTTTGTCCTCTTGAGGAAGTGAGCCGTCAAGGAGATTATTTGAACTCTGTTTTGTAAGTTTTATTCCTGTTCTGAATATTATTGCAGCGACAAAAACCGCAATTATGGGGTCTAATATATTAAGACCGGTTATGTGAACCGCTACAAGGCCGGCTATAATACCTAAAGATGAATATATATCCGCCCTTAAGTGCTCAGCATCCGTTTTTAGAGCAATAGAGTCTGTTTTTAGGGCAATTTTATAGAGATATGCGCTAACCGCCCAGTTTACAACAACGGATAAACACATTATGGAAATGCCGATTGTAGTGTGAATTTCTGTATTTGCGCCTTTTATGATTTTTTCACAGGCAACAATTAAAATGTAGACAGCCGTTAAGATTATAAGTATAGCCTCTATAAATCCTGCCAAGTCCTCATATTTTCCATGTCCGAAGGGATGATCCTCGTCAGCCGGTTTTGAGGACTTTGAAACAGAAAAATAAGCAAGACAGGAAGCGCCAAGATCCGCAAGTGAGTGCAGAGCTTCGGACAACACGCTTATACTTCCCGATAATACTCCTGCCGTGAGTTTTATCAGAATTAATATAAGATTTGAAATTACGGACAATGCCGCGCTTTTTTTCTTTTCCGATATTTGAATGCTGCTCATTATTCGTGCACGTCTATTATTGATGAGGGTTTTTCAGGAATTGAAGCCATATATGCTTTTGTTATTTTTTTACCTTTTGAAACTCTTTGCAGTTCCTTTTTAAGGTCTTCTCTCCTATGCTCCAGAAGTTCAATGTTTACTTTTTCAAATTCTTCTATTTTTTTCCTCAATTCAAGTCTTTTTGCTTCTTCTTCCTCATTTGTTTTAACGGTTTTTTCAAAACGCAAAATGCTTTTAAATACTTCGCCCTTAACCCTTAAAATATCATCAAGGTCTTCTATTTTTCCGTTTTCAATTATGTCTTTAGCCTGGGCGCAAATTTTATAAGCCCTTTCGTAAAGCATCATAAGGTGGTTAAAATTTTTATTGGTCATCTTCCTCGTCTTCTTCGCTGCTGCTCTCGTATTCGTCTTCGCAGTCTTCTTCATCCTCGCTGTTATCACTCAAGGATTTTGCCTTTGAAATAAGCTCGGTTCTTTCCTTTTGGGCTATTGCAATCGCCTGTTCCCAGGTGGCTTTCAAGTCTTTTAGAAATTTTAAAACCTCATCGACCGGTTCGATTTGATGTTTCATATTCGCCTGCACAAGTCTTGTTATAAAATATTCATACAGGTTTATTAAATTTTGTGCAAGCTCGGGATTTGGCTCCTTATCAATTGTATTTATAAACTCTTCAAGAATTCTCTGCGCACCCATAAGATTATTATGTGACTGCTCCCAGTTTTTCTCACTCAGTGCAATTTTAGCCTTGTTTAAAAACTGTATTGCACCATCATAAAGCATAATTAATATTTTTTCATTAGATGCTGTTTCTACCGTTGTTTTTTGATATTGTTTAACGTATTGGTTCATTGCCTCATATCCTTTTATTCACAAGTATGCCGCCCGGATTTTTAAGATTGTCGACAAGACTCGATAGCTCAACAGGTGTAATTTCCCCCACGGGTTTTTGCTCTTTTTTATTGTAGATAGTAAGCGAGTTTGTGTCTTCGTCCACTTTTATTTCATACAATTCTTTATTTGAAAGGTCAATCTTTTCAATTTCAACGGAAGGATTGTTGTCATCCGTTTCTTCTTCATTTTCTTCTGTTGCGCCGGAGCTGTCGCCTCCGAAAAAGGAAGTATTTTCTTTGTCATCAGTATCAATTGCGCTCTTTTTATCAAGCGAATTGACGCTTTTTGAGTCACTGTTTCTGTTTACCAGAAAATCTGAGTTGATGGCATTTTCTCTTGAAGTATTTTCAGGTGTTATCCTGAGTTGATTAACGGATATTCCGTCCAGTCCCATAGTTTATCTTTCGCTGTATACAATTATATTTTATATTATCTCATAACTTTTCAATAAATTAAATGGTGTATTTTATTTATTTTTATTATAAACTATAATCAAACATGATAAATAGCGGGATAAATTTTGTGGAACTGCAAAAAAATTCAGAACTTTTCCTAAATAATATATATGCTCTGCCTCTGTGGGTACGACAGGTGGTTTATTTAAAGACGGAACAAAAGCTTTCTGAAGAATTGGATGATTTTTTGGAGCTTTTAAATCCAAAAGAACCGCTGCAATTTTTAGTTCCTGAAATTACTTTCAAAGGCAAACGCGAACTTGAAGAAAGAGCCGGTAATTTTAGTGATCAATTTTACGTCTTTTTAGAAAATTGTCTTCAAAAATTTGACATCTTTGAAATAACTCTCAGAAATTTTTGGACACTGTCTGAAACGTCGTCTTTATTTGTACGCGCCATTGAAAAAGAATTTATCGAGCTTCCGAAATGCGAGAGTAATTATGTAATCATTCAATTCCTTGCAAATAAAATCAGAACCGGTGAACTTTTAAAAAGGCTGGGCAAAATTGACGTTATACAGCTTGAAAATGCAATTCGCGAACAAAAAAGAAGACTTGAAGCCGGAAATAATATACGGATAGCCGATGTTATGATAGAGCTTGGCTACATAACGGAAAGAGATGTAAAAATTATCCTTCTGTTTAAAGATGAATCCAAAAAGCGCTTTATTATGGGCTTAGGACTTGCTTCACTGAAAATGGACAACCAGGCCACGGTTGCACAAGTTTACCAAAACATGCAGCGTGAGCTTAAACGCTTAGAACATGAAAACCGCATTTTAAAAGCACGTTTGAGAAAACTTTTAAATATTAAAGAGTAGTGCATATGCTTGCGCCTTTTAAACCCTTATACTTTCCGCTTGTTTATTCAACAAGGAAACAGGTGATTGACGAAGTTTATTTTGGCTGTGCTTTTTTGTTTGATGAATTTTCACTTTTAAAAAAATTCGGAGATGATGCACAAAAAAGTTTCTTTATGCGTTCTTTGTCAAAACCGGTACAGGCCAGCATAATTGCCGATTTCAACCTTATATCACGGCTGAATTTAACCGATGAAGAAATTGCGATTTGCTGCGCTTCACACACCGGCACAAAAACTCACACAGCGCTTGTGCGCTCAATTTTAAATAAAGCCGGGCTTGATGAATCCTATCTTAAATGCCCTTGCGCAATACCCCTTGATACATACGATTTTGACGGGATTAAAAAACCCATTTACCACAATTGCAGCGCAAAACACGCACTTATGCTTGCAATTTCAAAGATAAATAATTGGGATACTTCCTCCTATCTTGAAATATCGCACCCTGTGCAAAAATTAATACAAAAAAGACATCTTGAGCTTAGTGGCGCAAAAGAAACACAAATATCGCTTGATGGCTGCGGGGCACCTGTTTTTTCTTTTAAAATTAATGAAATTGCAAAAATGTTTTTCAATCTTTTCAATGATCAAAAATTCTCTTTTATAAAAAATGCCATGGTAAAAAATCCTTATATCGCAGGAGGCTCAGGCAGATTGGACAGCGAAATAATGGTCTGCGGAAAAGGAAATCTGGCGGCAAAGGTGGGAGCAGGCGGTTTTGTCTTAATTTACAACATTAAAGAGAACAAAATATTAATAATTAAAATGTCGCAGAATAACAATCTTCCAAGAAGAATTGCGGCGCTAAATGCGCTTTATGAACTTAAATGGATTGATAAAAATCCCGCTCCCGTGCATTTTTACAACGATTGGGGCGAGAAAATCGGGAATTACGTGTGCAATTTTTCTTTTTTGTAACATAATGTGGAAAAATTTTCATATACGCGCTAAAATTTCTCTATGCAGTTAGAAAACGTAAAAACGCTAAATAGTGACAATCTGCGGCAAAAAGTAAGAAAAAACCGCAAAAACAAAAGTACGAGAGTAAGATTTTATCATTCTTTTTTGACCATTGTGCTTATTTTGTGTGTATTTCAAATTAGCTACAGCGCACTTTTAAATATTTCAAAAATTGTTATCTACCACGGCAAGATAGTTAAATCTAAAGAACTTCTTGCATCAGCTCAAAAGAGAAACGAAACGCTTAAAAAAGAAGTTGAAAATTTTAATTCGCTAAAAAAAGTAGAATCTATTGCAAGAAACAACTTAAAAATGGCTGCAAAAAACGAAGTTCTTGTAATTATCAATGAACCCGAGCAGGTAAAACACAAGCCAAAGACTCTAAAAGAAAAAGTCATCTTTTATTTTGAGCAAAATATTGCAAGCAAATTTAATCTTAACGAGAACAGCACGGTTACAAATTAACTTTGCTTATTTGATAATCATAATATTTGGCGCAAAACCAAGCTGTGTATTTATTGAGCTTATGGCGCCGGCAGCAAGTCTGCGGCGTTTTTTAGCGCCTTTAAGCATAAGCTCTACGCATTCAAGAGTATTACACACCGGTTTTTTGCACTTTTTAAGCATAAAATAAACATCCTTATCCTATAGCTTAAACATCGGCACAAACCGCGCAGGCTTTAACTATTGTTACAAAAATTAACAAATTAAAATTTCAATTTACCATCTTCAACAGCACTTGCTAAATCGCTCCAGCCGCCTATTCTTTTGCCGTCTATTATTATCTGCGGAACGGTAACATCGCCGTTTATGTTAAACATTTCGCCGAGTTTTTTGCGCCAGGAGGCTTCATCGTCATCAATTCTTATGCGGTTATATTTAACGTTGTGCTCATCAAAAAACGCCAGAGCTTTTTTGCAGTAAGGGCAATAGTCAGCAGTGTAGATTTCGACATTCATTTTTCCATCCTTTTTAAAACTTTTTCAACGCTCTCTTTTTCATCAGGTGCTATGTCAAGTTTCAGATAGTCGCTAAAGTATTCTTTTGCACTTTCCATATCGCCGCGCGCCATAAAAAGCATGCCGAGTTTTTTATATGCAAAAGGAAATTTTTCATTTGCAACGGTAGCCCTCAAATACGCCCCTATTGCCTTATCAAGCTGATTATTGCACTCGTAGGCTTCACCCAGATTGTAGTAAATTATTGCACTCTTATGGTGTTCAATAAGTTCTTCATAATTTGCAACCGCGCTTGCATAATCCCCGAGTTCAAACTGAAGCCTTGCAAATTCATAAAACAACTCCCAGTTATCAGGCTCTTTTTCCTGTGCGATTTCAAGCGCTTCTAACGCTTCATCGTATCTGCAATCGTTAATAAGTTCTCTTATGTAATCTATTCTTGAAAGTTCGTTTTTCATATGGTTTAATTATAATGCAAACAGGCAAAATAAGGAAATAGCATGTCAGGACATTCTAAGTGGGCTAATATTAAACATAAAAAAGCAAAAACGGACGCCGCAAAAGGTGTGAGTTTTGCCAAATTTTCAAGAGAAATAATAATTGCCGCAAAAATTGGCGGCGGGGATATTAACGGTAATTTCAGACTAAGAACCGCGGTAGAAAAAGCAAAAGCCGGCGGTCTCCCGAACGATACAATTAAAAGAGCTATTGAAAAAGGAGCTGGCGGCGCAAGCAGTGAAAATTACGAAGAAATAACCTATGAAGGATACGCAGCTGGCGGAGTTGCGGTATTTATTGAGGCTGCAACCGACAACAGAAACAGAACGGCAGGGGATGTCAGGAGCTATTTTACAAAATTCGGCGGAAACCTTGGCGAAACAGGCTGTGTAGGATGGGTATTCGAGCCTGTGGGTGAAATAGTCATAGAAAAACCGAAAGCGCCCGATAAAAAGTCTAAAGAAGAAGTTAAAATGTTTACTTTTGACGAGCTTTTTGAGGACTGCATGGACTTTGACCCAAAAGACGTTGTGGAAGAAGATTTGGAATATAAAATTACAACCACCGTTGAAAATTTTCAAAGCACGGTAGAGGGGCTTGAGGCTCTCGGCTACAAACTGAAAAGTTCGGAACTTACGCGTATTCCTTCCAATTCATGCGAGGTGAGCGACCCTGCTATTGTAAGGAAAGTGTTGCTTTTGCTTGATAAGCTTGAAGAACATGACGACGTGCAAAATGTATATTCAAACTTTGAAGCGGACGAAGATTTGATTAATCAGGTGAGCCAAAGTCTGTAAATTTGCCTCTTTGCGCGCTGAAATGTTCAACTCTGCACAGATGATTTGAACATTTTGAAAATTTTATTGCACCCGAGTCCTTTGTACTGTAGGTGTTAATGTTATATTTGCTTAATATTTCAAGCGTGCTCCTGTCGGGGTGTCCGTAGATGTTATATCCGCTTGAAATTACTGCGTATTTCGGTTTAAGAGCATTTAACATTTCATAATCAAGAGTGCGTTTTGCGCCGTGGTGACCGACTTTTAAGATATCAATTTCAGGCATAAATTCTTTTATTTTTCTATAAGCCAAAGTGCCTGAATCACCCATAAAAAGTGCATTTACATCGCTTGATGTTAAAAGGGTTATAACGGAGTTTTCATTATCTTTAACATCGCCCTTAAGTTCGTTTTTAAAATTTGCACTGAACGTTTTAATCTTAAAATCGTCCTCAGTGTATATTGTTTCGTTGTTTTTTGCGGCGTAGTGTTTTATGTTTTTATTTTTTAGAATTTGCATAATTTCAATACCTTTTGGCTCTTTCGGGTCAAGGTTTTGCAGATAGACTTTATTTACTTTCATATCATTTAAGATGTCTTTTGCACCGCCGCAGTGGTCAATGTCAAAGTGCGTGATAATGAGTATTTCAAGCTCTTTTATGTTTTTATCCTTAAAATACTCTTCCATTATTGTTTTTGCATTTGAAATACCGCGATACGGCGCCATTGCCGTATCTATCATTATATATTTGCCTCTTGGTGATTTTAAAAGGATACAGTCAGCATTACCCGTATCAAATACAAGCATTTCAAAATCCTTTTGCGGGAGTTTTATAAATGTTGCGAAAAATATGACAGCAACCGTAAAAACCGCGGCAAGAAACTTTTTATTTTTAAAATTCGCCTTAATATTTTCAACAAGTAAAATCAAAAAAGTCCAAAATAAAACAAGCTGCAAGACACCGGGAGAAGGCGTTGTAATCACTGAATATTCAAAGCCCGAAAAGAAATTTGAAATATTTACAAGGAGCACAAGCAGCGGATTTACAACAAAATCAAAAAGAACTATTATTTTATCCCCCAAATAAGGAATAGCGCCCAAGATTGAACTTACAAACCCTAAAAAGCTTATAATTCCTATAAAAGGTACAACACAAAGATTTGCAAAAAGGCTCCATGGGGTGAACGTATTAAAATAATACATTTGAAGCCCGGCTACATAAAGCTGGGCGCATAACGGCACAAGAAACGCAGCCATAAGCGCTTTTGGCGAAATTGAAAAAAGAAAAATCCTCAACAGATACGGTCTTGACTTTACTTTGTCAATAAAACTTTTCTGAATAGTGTTTAATTTCTCATTTATCGGCTCGATTGTCACAATAAGCCCTATGGTTACAACAAAAGAAAGCTGAAAACCGACATCGCAAAACATTAAAGGTTCAAAAAGCAGCATTAAAAATCCGACAAGAAATACAAGCGCCACGGGTTTAGAATCCCTGTCAATCAGCTTGCCCAAAAGTACAAACAAAAGCATTATTGCCGCCCTTAAAACAGAGGGCGGGAAACCTGTCATAAATGTATATAAAATTATAAAAAACACTCCGCCCCAGATTGAAACAATATAAGGCAGCCTTAAATTTTGCGCTAAAAACCACCATATACCGAAAATCAATGCGACATTCAACCCGCTTGCCGCAAGCAGGTGCAAAAGTCCCGAGTTAATAAAACTCTGCTTTATTTCATCGGGCGGATTTATCGCCTCATTTCCGAAAACTATTCCTCCTAAAATCTCTATTTGCGGACTTTTTATGTACTTTGAGTGCTTATTTATTATCTCTTTTCTTGTTTTATCAGTCTTTTGCAGTATGTACCACCAAAATTCGTCGATGGTTTTAAATGCCTCAGCCTTTGATAATATTTTATAATTTTTACCCTCTGAATATAAGATTGAAAAGGTGTCTTTATGTTTTAAATATTTTGCGTAATCAAACTGCGAGGGGTTTGTGGCATTCTTTGGAGGTCTTAAATTTCCGCATACACTTATCATATCTCCGATTTGAATATTATTAAAACGCTTTTTGGTATCATTTATTACAACAAGAGTTTTTGCATCTTTAAAATCGTATTTCTGTCCGTTTGCAAGTACACTTTTGACATCGAGGTAAAATTTTGCCCTTGTCCCTTCTTTTGAAATTTGCGAAATAGACAAAACTCTTCCCGTTGCGCAAAAATCATTTATTCTTACATTGTATAATGCATCATAATCTTTTATTGAACTCCCTGCATTATAAAAACCCGTACAAAATATTAAAAAGAGCAATATCATATGCCTTGGTTTAATAATTTTAAAAAACGACATTAAAATCACGCAAAACGCACACAAAAGAGCAAAAGCCTCCGCGTGATTGTAAAGCTTTGCACAGATACCAAAAACATAAGATATTGAAATTGATACAATTAAAACGGTTTTTAAATTCATTTTACAAAAACCATTTTAATTTTAATTCAAATTTTAAACAACTCAGTTAATTATTGTAACGCCCAGGCCACCCGATGCAGAGTTTAAATCTTTATAATACTGCCCATCGGTATAATACATTTCATCTCCGCTGTTGTCCTTAAAAATGTCCTGGAAATAATTGTTATTATTTGGCGCGGGATAATAGAAATTCTGCCCCCGGCCTTGTTGTGCGGCATTATTATAATACGGCTGATTATTCCAAACACCGTTATATGGATTATTATAAGCGCTGTAGGGTTGATAATTAGGATAAGTCATAGAATTAACGGGAGGCGAAAAACCCGTCAGGGTACCCGGATTTGCACCGCCAAAAATATTTCTTATTGCGTTTTTAAGGCCATTTTGCGGCCGGTAAGGATTTTGAAAATCTTGGTAACTCTGCTGTACGCGCGCAAGCTCTCTGGATTGATTTTCAAGACTGGAACTTGCCACCTTAAGAGTTTCAATGCGAGAGTTCAGATTTCCGCTTTGATTTGCACCAAGAACCGACTTTTCAAGTCTTTTAATGCGCGTTTGAATGTCTTCATTTTGATAGGTTTTGTTGAATATTTTTTTCTCCAAATTTGCAAGAGTGTTTCTCTCTTTTTTGCTTACACTTTTCTCATCAAGAGTATTTTCAATTGCTTCAACTCTTTGGGCCAGCGGCATATTTGAATAGTCTTTGCGATAGAGCCTGCTCTCTAGGCGGTTTAACCTTATTTCAATTGGCTCATCCTCAAAAGTCTTTGAAAAAACAAGCTGTTCCATTTGACTTATTTTAGGATAACTTGCACTATTTGGCACAAATTCCGTACCATCAGGATTTCTGAATTTAACCTCGGGAAGTTTATCTATAATAATTTCGCAGTTTGCACACTGCATAAAAGATATGAGCGTTAATGATAAAATAATTTTTTTCATACCCTGATGTTATGACATAAAACAAATTTTACATCACGCTACTGGGCATTACCTATTTCAAATATAGTTCTGTCGATTTCATCCAAAAGTGCAGCCGACTTTGCTTTTATATTATTAGGAGAATAAACGCTGTCTTGCAGCGGCATATAACGCGAATAAAAATTAGCATCATATTTTAAATTCCCGAGAACTTTTGCGCTATAGTTCACGTGTCTTATTGCATAAAAACTGTTTGACTGAGCATAAGCGCTGTATTGATATTTTCTTTCAAGATTTGTTGTTTGCAGGTCAAGCACATTTACATTTGCGTTAAAAAATTGTATTGAAGCATTATCGTTTATACACTGTCTTAGGCGTTCAAGGGTTTCTTTTATTTTAACAATATCATTTACGTAGTCAGATGTTTTTTCTTTTTTTATTATTACATCCAAAAACAAAGGGTCATTGAGAGGCGCATCGAGCAAAAGCCCGTCTTGTAAATCTTTTTCGCTATACTGCCTTTTAGGCGTTGTGTCGCTTGATTCTCTTCTGTATTCAAAATCTGTATTTATATCCGGCAGCTTTCCGTAATATCCCTTGCCCTGCATATCCTGCGGAGTTTTTTTATCTCTTTTGAAAAAATTTTTAATTTTATCGATAATGCTTTCTTTTTTCGGCTGGTTATATGTGCCGTCAGGGTTGATTATAGTGCCGCTTTCATTACAATAAACCGGCATGCAAAATGCAAATGCCAGAATAACTATTAAAACCCCGGAAAAAATCTTTTTCATATTTTAAATTATACTTTTTAATTTTAAAAAGACAAAATATTAAAAAAGCGGCATATGCCGCTTTAATTTTTGTATAAAATTAAAAATGTTTTTTATTATATTTATTTTGCACCGTTTGAATATCTGTTTTTAAATAATCTTCAATGCTATCCGCCGCAAGCGGAATAATTTTATTCAGAGTTTCAAGCTCATCATCCCTAAAATTGCTAAGTACAAAATTTTCAACCGAAATATTTTTCTCAAGAGGCCCAATGCCCACTTTTAATCTGTCAAAGTCAGAGGAGCCGATAAGATTTATTATTGATTTTAAACCGTTATGCCCTCCGTGTGAGCCGTCTTTTCTAAAGCGAAGGATACCCAAATCAAGCGTAAAATCATCACAAATCACAATAAAATCGCGCACATTAAGCTTATAAAAATTCATTAATTCAACAACCGCACGCCCGGATAAATTCATATAAGTTTTTGGCAAAAGGTATAAAATATCATTATCTTTTGCAAAAAAGGACTGAAATTTATCGCAAAGTGTTATATTTTTTCTTTTTAAAAGCTCATCAATAACCATAAAACCGATGTTATGACGGGTTTTTATATACTTAACTTCAGGATTTCCAAGCCCGATAAGCGCTTTCATTTTTTACCTTTCTTTATATTCCCCCTTTTATGTATTCTCTTTACCAATTAAAAAAAAGAGCTTTGGGGTTATCTGTAAAATATCATATTAGACGGAGTTGAATTATGTCAATAAAAAATAAACCTATAGTAAACGAAAAAAGCTCTCAAAAAGTGGCAAAGTTCCTTGAAAAAAACAATCTCCATAAAAAAGACTTTGCCCAGATGATAGGCGTTACACTCTCATACGTTTATAATTTAATTGATGAAACAATTCCTTTTTCTTCACGTGCAACAACTCTTGAGCGCATTGCAACCGTTATGGATATCAGGCCGGAGGATTTTATTGAATATCAAATCCCCCAAGACCCGCCCGTTTACAATGAAAACCTCGAATTTTTAAAAGACACTATTAAACACAACGGGCTTAGCACGGTTGAATTTTTAAAAATGTTTGAAAGAAAAAAACGGCTTAATTTAGTCGACATTTTAAGAGGTGCAAAGCCGATACAAATTGATTTTTCGGAGTTAAAAAATATAGCGGACGTGCTGAATATGAGCAATGACGAACTCTATGAACTTTGGAAAAGAAGAATGCTTGAATTTTTTGAAGAGGGCGGCTTTAACGTGGAAAAAAACAGAAAACTCGCAGATGCCATCTTTGAAGGGGCAAAGAAATATTTAAAATCGCAAGATTAATTTGTAAATTTTTATAATGTTGTATTTGTAACATTCTTGACTTTAAGGTAACTTTTCAAATAACATGGCAAGTGTAAAAACTTAAGAGGTAATATGAATAGTTCAACCTTACACAGAGCGGGTTTATCGCGTGAAAACATGTCTGCACTTGAAAGCTCAAGATCTTTTGACTTAGACAGAAGCGAATATTCCCGTTACTCAAAACCTTCCCCTTCAAAAACTTCCGAGCTTGATGTGCTCTGGAGAAGTGTAGGTAAGACAAGTGCTGACACAAGAGTTGCCAAGCAAAAGGCTCCAGGTGTTTATCTTTTAATCGGTTTTATATGCGGAGCTTTGTTTATGGGGGTTATATCCGCCATTGCAGGATTTTCTAATCTTGCCGGCAGCCAAAAAACCGAAGAGATTATTGTTCAACAAGCACCAAAGGCTAATGTTGCAGTAATCGGCCCGGATACACAAGCACCTGTTGAAGCGGTTTCTGTTCCAAGCGAAGAAAAATACGAAGTAAAAAGCGGCGATACACTTGATGGTATTGCATACAGATTTTACGGCAAATATGACGTGGAAAAAATTGAAGCAATTCAAAAACTTAACAATATAGTCGATCCATCTTCTTTGCAGATAGGACAAGTAATTTTAATCCCTGTTGACACAAGAAGGCAGTAGGACTTTTAAATTTATGTAACAAAATTGACCCAATGGTTTGCCATTGGGTCAATTTTATGCGAATATAGACAAGGTCTTTTTATAAAGTAGAGAGTGGTTTTAATGATTAGTCGATTATTTTTAGTATTAGCAACAATGTTTCTTATTCCCCAAAGTGTTTTTGCACTTAGCGTGAGTGATTGTGTGGACAAGTACTTTGCTCCCTTTTCAGACGCATTTTCGGGAGCAATTTTTACCTCGGTTACAATTGCGGGCACAAAAGTGCCGGTTATAATTCTGTTTTTGATTTTATCAAGCATATTCTACACAATTTATTTAAGATTAATAGGCATATGGGGTTTCAAGCACTCTTTAAAACAGCTTTTCGGAAAATATCATAAAGAACATGACAATGATCGCGATGGCGAAGTAAGCTCTATGGGCGCTTTTGCAACCGCTTTATCAGGCACGGTAGGACTCGGAAATATTGCGGGCGTTGCAATAGCAATATCTATAGGCGGCCCCGGAGCTATGTTTTGGATGATATTCGGCGCACTTTGCGGCATGGCTTCAAAATTTTTGGAATGCACACTTGCCGTTAAATACAGAAGGTTTAATGCGGACGGCTCAGTATCAGGCGGCCCTATGTTCTACATTGCGCACGGTCTTACAAGAAAGGGTTTGAGATGGCTCGGGCAGCCGCTTGCACTTATTTTTGCACTTATGTGTGTTCCGGGTGCTCTTGGCGGCGGAAATATGCTGCAAATAAACCAGGCAACACAGCAGGTAATAAATATTACAGGCGGAGAAAGCAGCTTTTTTGCGGCTCATAGTTGGGTATTCGGCTTAATCGTTGCAATTATCGTAGGCTTGATAATCGTTGGCGGTATTAAATCCATAGCTAACGTAACTTCAAAAATCGTTCCCATTATGTGCGGCCTGTATTTGTTTGCCGCTGCGGCAATTATCCTTATGAATTTTCAACACATCCCGCATGCGATATATGTAATAGTAAAAGAAGCCTTTATGCCTCAATCTGTTGTCGGCGGCATTATAGGTACGATTATAATAGGTTTCAGACGCTCAGTACAATCTAACGAAGCAGGCTCCGGCTCTGCGCCGATTGCATACGCTGCTGTTAAAACAAACGAGCCTATTTCACAAGGTTTTGTTTCATTGATGGAGCCGTTTTTGGATACGGTTATTATATGTTCTCTGACTGCGTTTGTAATTATTATAACGGGCGAATATCTGAACTATCGCGAAGGTATAACAGGCGTAGAGCTTACTTCTGCGGCTTTTGGCGGAACAATTTCATTCTTCCCCTATGTGCTTGCGGTAGTCATAATACTTTTTGCAATTTCCACTATTATAAGCTGGGCATATTACGGTCAGAAAGCATGGAGCTACCTTTTTGGAGAAGGTTTTAAACGTACAAAAGTTTACCAGATAATGTTTTGTATATTTATCGTAATCGGCTCTTGCATGAATCTTCAAAGTGTTATTGACTTTACGGACGCTACAATGCTTGCGATGGCTGCACCCAACCTTATTGCAATATTCATTCTCTTACCCGAAATTAAACAAGATTTGATTGCCTATTGCAAAAAATATAAATTAATAAATCCATTAAATAAAATATGGTTCAGTGATGAAAAATCCATATAATGCCTATCGAAATGCACTTCTTGAAAAGAAAGAAAGCCTTAATTTCCGCTCATTAAATGCACTTGAAATTGAAGGCAAATATGTAATACAAAACAACAGAAGGCTTTTAAACCTCTCATCCAATGACTATCTTGGAATTAGCACCTATGAAGATATCAGGCAGGAATTTTTAAAAAATTACGACAAGCCGCTCAGTGTGCCCTCTGCAAGGCTTTTGTGCGCAAATACAACTTCGTATGAAAAACTTGAAGTGCTATTGAGCCAAAAATTTAAAAAGGAAGCCACACTTTTATTTAACAGCGGCTATCACGCAAATGTCGGCATATATAGTGCCCTTGCCAAAAAGGGCGATGTTGTGTTTTGCGATAAGTTAAACCATGCGAGTATAATTGACGGGATACGCCTTGGCGGCGCGGATTTAATACCTTTTAAACATGTTAATTATGAGGACTTGGAGTCAAAGTTAAAAAGATACGCTTCTAAATATGAAAATGTAATTATTGCAACAGAGGCTCTTTTTTCAATGGACGGTGATTTTTGTGACATAAAAAAACTCACTGAATTAAAAGAGAAATACAACGCAATTTTAATTGTTGATGAAGCACACTCTTTTGGCGTGTATGGCGGCGGTTTGGGCTTTTGTGCTCAAGAAAAAATGCTCGATAGTGTTGATTTGATTATGGCGACTTTCGGCAAGGCTGTCGGGTCTTACGGAGCTTTTTGTGTCGGGCGCAGGGTTTTGATTGATTATTTAATAAATTTTTCGCGCTCTTTTATTTTCTCGACGGTTTTTCCTCAAATAAGCGCCGAGTTTGCATATTTTGTGCTTGAAAATTACATTTTTAAATCAGATAACCTTGCAAAAAAACTTTTAAGCTTAAAAGACTATATGCACAAAAACCTCTGCGGCCTTGATATTCTTGGCTCAAGCTATATTGTTCCGATAATTTTTGGCGAAAATAAAAAAGCTCTTGACGCCTCTAAAAAATTATACGAAAACGGCTATTACTGCCTTCCGGTAAGGTATCCGACAGTTGCCAAAAACTCCGCCAGATTAAGAATTTCCCTTAATGCCGCACTTAATGAAGCAGACTTGGGCGGACTTATAAATCAAATAAAAAAATTGTAAACTGCTTTGTAAAATGTTCGCAACTCCTTATCGCTGAGGCGATTAAGTATATTTAAAATATCTTTTATTATTTCTTTTCGCGATTTTAACGTCTGAGTCTGAAAAAAATCCCCCAAATTAACTTCAAGCGCGGTGGCAATTTTGTCCAAAGTTTCCAAAGTCGGCATTGTATGACAGTTTTCAATGCGATTTATCGTGCGATGATTCATTGAAATCATCTCGGCAAGCTTTTCTTGCGAAATTTTTTTTGCCCTTCTTATCTCTTTTATTTTTTCGCCAACCAGCGCAATTTTACTCATTTATACCTCTTTAAAGTATTGTAGTATCTTTATTTTTCAAAAACTATGCATATGCAAGTGCTTATTTTATTGACAATGCGTATAAACATGTCTATAATGTTGACATCTTTATACGAAAAAACCTGGAAATTTATAGCTGCATGTCTAACTAAGATACAGCTTGGTTCGGATACCTTATTCTAAATAAAATAGAAAGATACGAAAATGAAAAAATTATTTTTTAACCGCATCCGCGGTCAAAGGCATGCTTTTGCCACCGGTACTTTTGCTGCGCATAAACCCGCTTTTACCATTTCGGATAAAAACAATTTAGTGTGCAATTGTCACCCTGAACTCGTTTCAGGGTCTTATAAGTGCACACTGAAAAACAATAATAAACAGCATAAAAAATCCGCATTTACTCTCGCGGAATTATTAACGGCAATTCTTATAATCTCAGTCATCATGGTAGCCTTAGCACCAGTTATTACAAAAAGAATGAAAGACTCTATTGCAGTAACTACTGATAATAAAAAAGGTTTAGAAATATTTACAAACCCCGGTACTTATACTTTTGATGTCCCAATCGGAATAAACACATTATTTATTCAAGGCTCCGGCGGAGGCGGTGGAGGAGCGGGAGCAAACGAAGCAGCATCTAAAACAGACTCCTATACTTCCAATTCAACTTGGACTGTTCCAAACGGTGTTAATAAAATTACACTTGAAATCATAGGTGCCGGCGGAGGCGGCGGAGGAGCAAATGGCAGCAAGACACCTAGTATAAATGAAAAAAACCCATATGTATATAATGACAAATGTTTGAGTGATGAATTTTTAGCCATTCGTGGCTCAAATGATGAAACTGATTTATGTATTGTTAATCACAATGTTTCAATGCCAAATATCATTGGAATATTCCCATTGAATACCAGATGTGATACTGACACTTGTTGCTGGGAGGCCGAACCACCAGGCTCGCATTGTAGTCCGCCAAAACAGGGCGATGCCGCAACGGGTTGCAGCAGAATAGTTTGCACATATCAAGGTGCTGCACAAATGGTGGCTTATTACAAATATAATAATAATAGAGATTATATGTATGTCTATAGGTTGCCTGATGAAATTGAGGGCAACAAAATAATAAAATATCTTGATGACTGGTCAATAAATGCTGGGTCAAAAGGATTACAGCTTTGCTCGTATAATGATGTGTATAGTTGTACTTATAATGAGCCTGATACTGTTCCAATATGTGCCGCGCATTATGGCTGTATAGGCTCTGTAAATGGTCAGTGTGCGTCACACGTAGTATTGCTTGCAAATGAAAAGAGGTTTGATTGGGGCGGTTCATGCAACAAATATGTAGTTGATAACAATAATTATACTGGCAGTGTACGCCCAGTTCGCTCTCTTAATCGTTACAATCGCTTCTCCGCCTCAGGCGGAGCATCAGGAGCAATCATGGAAAAAGAAATTAATGTATTACCTAATGATAAGTTAGAAATATCAATAGGCTCCGGAGGAGATGGAGGAAAGTATGGAACAAATGCAAATAATGGCATATCTTCTCGAAGCGGGAACGGAAAACAGGGAGGACAAACTAAGGTAGTTCATAAAAGGGGAAGTACAACTCTTGG
>CALUWF010000013.1 GCA_944324405.1 Candidatus Gastranaerophilales bacterium
GCTGCAGGATCTTGTGGTAAAAGCGAGCCTTGTACTTTTATTATATCTTCACTTTTTTCTGTAATAATATCAAATTTAGATATTTGATAGGTGGAACCATGGTTTTTTGTACAATATTTTGTGTAATAATTTATTATAAATCTGTTATTGATAACAGCAAAAGGTGTACCTATGACTGGTCCGAAATTCTTTGTAATTTTATTTTTTTCAATATCATATAATATGTCAGGGTTGGATTTTTTACTTCCTACGCTTAATAATACTTGATTGCCCAAAGTTATACCAGTATACTGCCAATCTTTATCAGGCAAAATATCTATCACTTCAAGAGTATTTGTCTTGGGGTCATAAATTTCTGATTTATGCCTTATACTTTTTGTGCCATCTGAGTAACTTCCGAATATAACAACTTTACCATTTGACAATAAAGCTGTATTTGTCATATAGCTATTAAATATTCCCTTTTTGTCATTAAACTTTGGTCCTTTTACAAAATGCCCAAACTTATTTATCGTTAACTCATCAATACTTTGTTTTGCTATTAACCCTAGCAAAATCAAGACCATAACAACAAATATTACAGCCCTCTTTTTATTCTTAAACAATATCTTACAACCCCTTCAACTAAACTTAACCACACATATTATACCAAATCCGTTTTACAAGGTTAAGTTATAAATATAATTTATACTGTCATCCTGAATTTATTTCAGAATCTTATTGATTTGGCAGGTCAGCTTATAACGTTACGCTCTGTTGTAAATATTATACATTGTATTTATACCTTAACTTCGGAAAATACATTAAGTTTTTGTGCAGGGTTATATCTTACCATGCCACCGCTGCTAAGACCCTGAAACAAGTTCAGCATGACAATTTGGTGCTAATATTGTGCGTGTCGCATTAATTTCGTATTGTACTTACAAAGTTTTATTGTTGGGCTGAAAGCCCAACCTACTACTGAAAGCTACATGTTAAAACAATGAGTTTGGCATTTGTACAACTGTTGAAGTAGTCATATTCAAGTGCAAGGATGTATTCTTATTAAATAAATATACAAATCTTAAACAAAATTTAGTTCGGAAGAATGTACTCGCAATCTGCAACTTTATATCCATCAACTATGTTAATTGAATTTATTTTTATTTGAGTATCTCTTGGTAAAACAAATTCTTCAATGCCGCCATATATCCCTTTTGTTCCTTTTGGCACTTTTATTTTCATAAACAAGCCATTAGATGATTTTGCATAGCTAATAAATTGGTCAAACTGGTCATTACTTAAATTTACAGATGTGGATACATAACCTTTATGTGGCATAATGTACCCTGGACTTATAGAATCAAGTCCGTCTATATTTCCAATACATCTATAAACTACTGCATCATTTTCTAATGCTGGAGCTTTTCTAAAAGCACTATCCATTAAATCTATTTTCACAAGGTCGCTATCTTTAATATTACCACTTCTTAAACCAAAATTACATACATAATCGTCGTAATAACTTTCAATAGCGCGTTGCTCATCTTCTGTCGTATAATCACTAAAATGATTAGTTTTAACTTTTTTATTTGGTTCCGCATTAAAAAATCTTTCTTTGTATTCTGTTCTTCTTTTTTTGATTTCACTTCTACATAGAGTGTCTTGTTCTTTTAACTCATTATATCTTAAAATATCTTCTTTTTGTATTCTATCGGTAAGAAAATCGCGTCTTTTATCAATAGAATCTATTTCTTTATTAATATCTTTAAGTAGCTGTGATAATTCTTCCTCGCTTTTACTATCCAAGCTCTTTGAAAATTCATTAATCCTTTCTATTGCTTTCTTTTGTGCTTTCTCTTGCGCTTCCTTCTGAGCCCTTTCTTGTGCTTCTTTGGCAGCACGCTCTTGAGCTTCGCGAGCCTGTTTTTTAGCTAATTCTTCAGCTTCTTTTGCTTTTTTAGCTTCTAATTCAATAACATCTTGTTTGATTTGAATTCTTAAATCAAGTTCTCGAATTTGGTTTTTGGATAAATATTCTCTATCTAAACCTTTAAGTTCGTCTAAAGACACATCTTTTTTAAATAACAGAGACACAGCCTTGTCCTGATGTTTTTTAGCTTGTCTTGATATTTCGGTAATATCTTTGTTATTAACCAATAAATCACCATTGTGTGCCTTAGAATATACTTTTTCAAATATTTGAGTGCCATCATATGCTGTTTTGGTTGACCTTTGAAGAATGCCGTCTGTGTACTCCATAACAACCTTAGAACCATCTTTCATATTCTTTTGGAATCTACCTGTTAATTTGTCATTTTCTTTTAGTAGCTTTCCAATTCCGTCTTGGCTGATATCAGTAATTTGCTCTATTGCTTTTTTAGGTTTAATTACACCCTTGTATATTCCAACACCAGCTGCAATAACAGTACCAACTACTGCTAAGCCCGCAAGAGCTTTTTTCATTTTGCTGTCGCCATCTTTAATTTGTTGTGTATTTTGTTTTACTTCAATTGGGTTTGAAGCATTATCTTGCTTATTTAAAATATATTTTTGATTAACCTGACTTAGATTAATATTTTGCATTTTTGAATCCATTTCCATAAATATATAAAAACAAGAGCAATAAATAAATTGCTAGCCGGTAAGGTTTTAATAAGAATATTTAAGCAGTTTATTAAAATAATCAAACCGGGTGTTTATTTACATTTAGTTCGGAAGAATGTACTCGCAATCTGCAACTTTTGCACCATTTATAAAATCAATCTTATTTACTTTTCCGACTATTTCTTGGGTGCAAGAACTCATCTACACGTGCGCCGCCACGCATTCCTTTTGTGTCTTTTGGTAAATGTATCCTTATTAGTACACCATCCTTTTGTGCGGCGTGGGCAAATTGTTTAAAACAAAAGAGGCACTAAATTAGGGCCTCTTTTTATTTTGATTATATTTTATTTAAGTCTTAGTGCATTACATCTACGAATTAATCTTTTTTTCTTTTGTAAATTTAGTTGAATTCCATTGATTTGCATGTGATGAATATAAGTATCCATCGTATCCCATAAAAATTATAGTTGAATTATCGGGAATATCGGATAAAAATTCGGCAAGGGCCTGTCTTTCTGCTTCAGGAATATTTTGGTTGTTTAAATCATCTAATGAATTATACCTTAAAACATAAGTATTATTTAAGACTTCCGCCCTTCTAACAACCAATTCTGTAATATCACCGGAATGATATGCATCGTTAGGACTTGTCGATGTTGCCATTTGCATTAATTCTGCTTCAGAGGTTGAGATTGCATTTTTAATTTCTTTACCTGTAAAAGTTTTATTTCCTATTGTAATTTCTTTTGTATCACTTATTTGAGACAGATACTTATAATCTTCCATAATTGAAGCTAATTTTGAATATTCGCTTTCGGTTATTCCTAATTTTTCTTGAATTTTGTTAGGTATTATTTTTCGCCATGATTCATATTCGCCATCTCCGGTAGCTATGTTAATTAAATCATCTTGAGTTTTAGCAGTACCGCATCCTTGGTCGTAATGAGTTGCATTTAAAACATCGGAGGCTTTCAAATTAATTGCAACTCCAAATCTTTTAAATAATGCATTATCATTTTTTGATACTATGCTAACGCTTTGCGGGGAAGATGCAACAGGATTAGAGGTCAACATTTTAAATACAGAGAAATCAGCGGTTGAATTTGCAGTATGTATTCCAAGTGTCACATCCTTAGCTTTTGTGTTGGGAAGAAAACCGAATTCTTCCATGTCGTAATCGTCAGATAATTCTTTTAGGTTAAAGCTTCTTATATTTTTTGTAGTTCCGTCTTCAAGTGTAATTGTTTGACTTGGAATTAAATTAGGTTTTACTATTGGTGTGGTATAAATTAACGGTGTCGTTTCTTTTGTTTTTGAAAGCGTAAGAATAAGTTTTCTTTGCGAATCATTTGATAAGCCTTCCAGTTTTTCATCGCTAAATTCTGTATTGCCCATGCCTATTAAATCTGCTTTTGCAAATATTTTTTGGATATCATAATTTGAAACGGTTCCCATTTGAATAGCGGTATTTTCAACGGAAACAGCACGTGTATTATAATCTTTACCCCAATGGTGATTTAAAATATTATTTACGATATCATATTTTGTTGATTCGGGAAGATTGTATCTATCTAAAATATTGCTTGCATATTTTGCTGAAACAATCGGATGGTTGTCATCAACCATTTTTTCTTGTTTTGAAATATCATGCAATATTGTCATTAATTTTAATTCGAATTTTTGATAGTCAGATAATTTGTTATAATCCGAATCCGATATTGCGGTTCTATAAGTTTCTAAAATATGAACATCTAACGAATAACCGTGAGTATCGTGTTGTTGTTTGCCAATAGTATTTACAAATTCCGGCATACCTGCAATTAATGAATTCAATGTTTGGTCAAGTTCAGCATTACCTGTTGTAACTTTATTATTTAAAATAAAGCGATTGGCATGTTCAAGTACCTGACCTTCTGCGCCTTCGGAGCCCAATTTGGTTAGATCTATTATTCCGTTATATCCGTTACCGTCTTGCGTTAATTCAATATTTAATTTTTCTAATATTTCGGTTTTTTGAGTTTCCGGAACATCAGACAATACTTTATTCAAATCTTCAATAAAACTTGTCCTTGAATATTCAAGGGGAATACCTTCTTTTCCAAATTGCGTAAAGTCTGCACTTTTGATAATTTCATCGGAATTAGAATTATTTGCAAAAAAGTTTTTAAACATTTCGGTTTGGGATTCTTTTGGCACATTGGCTAAATTTATTTTTGACAGTAAATCAATGCCGCCCATTACTAATTTTAGGGCATTATCCGGAAAAATACCTGTATTTATATATTCTTCTACGGTTTTAATATTAATATCGGTAGTTTTGCTTTGAAGACCGCCAATTGCTGCACCGAGGCTACTTACACCAAGTTCTTTCAGCTTAACTGCTATTTTTGCACTTTCAAGATTAAAATCAAATTCTTCATTCAGAATGCAGGCTAAAATTATATCTCCTTCAAATCCGCCTTGAGCCAATATTGCGGCAGCTTGAACCTTGCTTTCGCCTATATTTTTGGAAGCTAATTCTAAAGCAATTACATCATCAATATTTAATTTTTTTAATTTTAATGCAGTTTGTAGATTTTCCATCTCGATTTTTCCGAGCTTAACATAATAGTCTGAAATTTTTTCATCAAATCCTGCTTGTACTAATTTAAAATAACTATTTTTTTGTTTATTTGGAAAATAATCATTTCCAAACACGTCTATATAATACGTGTATCTGGAAATATCATCTTTCATCTCGGTTTCATCAAATCCTGCTGCCTTTAGTTTTATTGCAAGTTCGATAATATCTGTTCCTTGTGATGCAAGATTGCAAGCTGCCGTATCTGAAAAATCGGCTTTTTTAGCTAATATTGCCTTGGATATTAATTCGGGGCGATTGAGTAGATATAGTATAGTTTTGCCGGAAGTAAAGTCTGAATCTAATAGATTTTTTGCAGTTTCAAAGTTTGAAGAAGTTAAACCCGTTCCTATTTCGATTGCAGAATAATGAGGAATGTCATATTTATTACTAATTTCAATTGCCATATCTATTTGTTCTGCGCTAAGCGACTCAACTGCTTTGACAGCGTCATAACCATCAAATTCATATTCTGTACATAATTTAAGAATAGTATTAACTTTTTCGGATTCAAGTTGAGCTGTATCAATTGCGATATTGTATTTAACTCCATTGTTTATTAAATTTTTGAAATTAGAATATTGTGTATCGTCCAATTCACAGCATATTTTATGAATATAATAATCTTTTGAAGAATTTTCGATATTAACAATTTCGCACACCTCTTTATATTTTGTTTCATCTACAAAGCATAAATCTCTTGCATAGGAAGAATTATATTGTTTGTTAATTACCATATCTTTAAAATTTCTATACTGCGCTTCATTTAAATCATAGCTTTTTTCAATATCGTATTGGTTCAATCCTGCTTGGGACAGCTCAATAAAACGACTGTATTGCTGATTGTCATACTTTGCAATATCCCCGATTCTATATAAACTAATTTGCCCCTCACCTGTTTTTATTTGAAGTAATTCCGGTATACGGGCAAATTGCTCTTCATTTAATTCTCTAACTAATTCTTCAATCTGATAACTGCTAAATTGTTCGTTCCTGCTTTCAAGATTGACAAGTGTTTTAGCCTTTTTAAATTCGTCATCACTCAATTTTGCTAATTCTGCAATATCGTATGCACTTAATTGTGCTTCACCTCTTTGCGGAATATAGAATAAAGATTTCGCTTTTTTGTATTCTTGATCATTTAACTTGGTTAATTTAACTATATCTCCGCCGCTGAATTGATTATCTCCTCTTTGCGGAATATAGAATAAAGTTTTCGCTTTTTCGTATTCTTGATCATTTAACTTGGTTAATTTAACTATATCTTCGCCACTGAATTGATTATCTCCTCTTTGCGGAATATAGAATAAAGTTTTCGCTTTTTCGTATTCTTCAAAAGAGAGCCTCGATAGTGCGGCTATTTGATATCCGCCAAATTGATTTTCACCTCTTTCGGGGACGTTAAATAAAGATTTCGCTTTTTCGTATTCTTCTGCGGTAAGAGCTGCTAACGATTTAATTTCGCCTGCGCCAAATTGATTTTCACCTCTTTGCGGAACATTTAAAAGGTGGGCGATATTTTCCAATCCTTGTTCATCATATTCTTCTGCAAGCATTTTAATGTCAAAAGCGCTTAATTGCTTATTGCGTCCTTCGATATATAAAAGTTTTTGAGCAACCGCAAATTGTTCATCATTTAATTCTACAGCCATATTTACAATATCATATTTGCTAAACTGTCTATCTGCACCTTCAACATAAAATAGTTGTTGAGCACGTGCAAATTGTTCATCATTTAATTTAATAAAATCTTTAATATCGTAATCATTGAATTGTTTTTCTCTTCCTTCTACATATAAAAGTTGCTCTACACGTGCAAATTGTTCGTTATTGAGCATGGCAAATTCTTTGATATTATAAGAAGAAATTTGTTCTTCTCGTCCATCAATATATATAAGCTTGCTAAGATGTTCAATTTGTTCTGTAGTAAGCTCTTTTGACAATTCAATAATGTCTGATGTACCGAAGCGCTGATCTATATTTTTAGTTTGTAATAATTTTTCTACATTTGCAAATTGTTCATCGGTAAGTTCACTTGCTATTTTAACAATATCAGTTAATGGTAATTGGTTATTTGCTCTTTCTGGAATATTAAACAATCGTTGTGCTTTTGAAAATTCTTGTTCATTTAATTGT
This sequence comes from Candidatus Gastranaerophilales bacterium, assembly GCA_944324405.1. GTDB lineage: Bacteria > Cyanobacteriota > Vampirovibrionia > Gastranaerophilales > Gastranaerophilaceae > Galligastranaerophilus. The sequence continues at coordinate 7,343 of CALUWF010000013.1, forward strand.
GACAAAGTTGTTATATCGCTGCCGCTAAACTTTTGGCCATTTTTGTCTTCCAAGGCGAAATATGTTTTTGCTCTTGCAAAATCTTCTGACGATAATTCAGTCAATGAAATAATATCGCTTGCACTAAATTGTTGCTCGCCTCTTTCTTCAACATAAAACAGTTTTTTTGCCTGCTCAAATTCTTCTGGCGATAGTTCAGACAAATCAAGCAAGCCTCCGCCGCTAAATTGTTGTTCACCCCTTTCAGGGATATAGAGCAATTCTTTTACTATAGATAATTCTTCATCGGATAATTCTGCAAGACGAACCAAAAAGCGTCCCCTGAGCTGTTCTGAACGATTTTCAACGATGATAAAATCCTCAATACGTTGGAAGTCTTCGCCGGAAAGAGCTAATAATGGAGAAATATCGGAACCTTTAAATGAATCTCCGTTCGGGTATGTTAATTTTGACAAATAAATGACTCTTTGAAAAGATTTATTATCCAGTAATGCTCGTTCGTATACAGCTTTAGTTGTCAGCCCCACATCAGATAGCATATCTAATTTTTGTTCTTCTGTTAATGTAGAAATTTTATCAATTGTAATAACTTCATCCATTCGTTCTTGAAGTGATTTTTGAGTATCGATATTATTAGGTCTTTCAGCAAAGAATTGAAGGTCGATTTTCAATCGCCCTGATAAGGTTTCTGCATCTGTATCGATATCTTCTTCTACTTCATCTTGGGATGTTTTAACTTCATTTTCAGTTTTTGCAGCCAAAATTTCATCACACAGTGCTTTAAAACTTTCATCATCAACTTCTAATCCACTATTTTCTAAAAGTTTTCTGGCACCATCTAAATCGCCCTCTAAAATCATTGTTTTAGCAGTTTCAACGGCAGCAGCTTGTGCGTTTGCAATTTTAATGTTTTCAACAATTGTGTTGAATTTTTCGTTGCTTGTATATTCTTTAAATCCGTTATCTTTTAAATATTGCTTAGCTCCCGCTTCATCACCTTCAAGAATTAATCTTTCGACTTCTGCCATTACTTGCGGAGCTTTGGTTTGAATAGTTAATTGATAAAAATTTTCTCTTGTGGCGTAATCACCCAAGCCTTCATCCCTGAGATATTGTTGGGCTTCTTTTTCATTGCCTTCTAAAATCATTCTTTGAGCATTGGCTAAAATTTCAGGTGCGTTAGCTTGGGCTTGAATAGTTTTAAAATTATCACCCGTTGAGTATTTTTCTAGACCATTATCAGATAAATATTGTCTAGCACCTTCAACATTGCCCGCAATTATCATTTCTTGGGCTTTTGAGATATGAGCTTGTTGCTCTATTAAAGTAAACTTTTTGCCTTTTGTATAGCTTGAAAGCCCATTGTCAGATAAAATTTGTTTAGCACCTTCAACATCTCCCGCTTGAATTCTTGCATTAACTTCCGGCATAATTGTTGGCATTTTTGCACTTGCTTCTATATTATTAAATTTAGTACCGCTGGCATATTGACCCAAACCGCTTTGTCTTAAATAAGATTTTGCACCCTCGATGTCACCCGCTTGAATTTTTATTTGTGTTGTCGTAATAACACTTTGAGAATATGCACTGATTTTAGATGAAGATAAACCTGTTAAAATGCCCATTAATTGATTTCTGCCTTCACCTAAAAATCTATCGACTGACCAATAATCATCCCAAGCCACCATTTCGCCTGTTGTGATTAAAGATTGACCTTGTGTAATTATATAATCTGCACCTAGAGACAAAGCAGTATCAGCAACTGTTTCTGCCGTTTGGCCTAAAATATATGAACCGACTGTTCCGATTCCTTGTTTTGCTGCTTCTCTGGATACAAAACTATTTATGGCACTCGTTCCAAAGCCGATTGCCCGGCCTGCGCCATAAGAAACCAGTTCAACACCTGTTTCTAATGCTAAATTTTTAACTTCATCACCTGTTAAGCCATCAGTATCTGTTGAATAGTCAACCAAATCAATTGCATTATCGGCAAGCATACCGCCAAAAGCTACCCATTTACCCGCCGTCATCAAGGGTACACCAATAGCTGCACCTCCGGGTATAAATGAAATAATTGCACCCGCGACTATACAAACCATGCCTGTAGTTGAAATTAATGCTGATAGTTTATCGGCAAAACTTTCTTGGGAAGCCGAATAATCATCAACCAAATTTTGAAGCGTTTGACTTTTTCCCAAGGCTTCATTTTGGCACAGCGCAAATTCTTGATTTATTTCTTCGACCGTTTTGCCTGTTGCTTCTTTTAGTTTGTCGGCATAATCCTCATCATAATAACAAGCAGAATTTATTGCGCTTGCAATGTTTGAAGTTCTCATGTAATTATCTATTTTTTCGGTTGAAAATTTTGTTCCTGTATATTTTTCGTATGCCTCCTCAAAAGTCAAGTCGCTTTGGCCTTGCATAGCCAAAGTTAATTGAGCAATTATCTCTTCTTGCTCTGCAATAATATTTTCAACGTCTTTAGATGAAATTCCAAGACCTGTTAATTCTTTTAAGCCGCTAAATCCATCTGCCATTACTCCGTCACTATCATTTTGAGCTTGAAATACTTGCTTCATGGATTCAAGGTTGTCAGACATTGCCTGAATTGCGTATTGTTGATATTCGATTTCTGTTTCAAAGCCCACTTCTTGTTGAGCTATTAAAGAAATATAGTCTGAAACAGAAATCGTTACGCCACTTTGCAAAGTTATTACTTCACTTGATTCAACTTTAGGCATTTTAGAAACATCAAAATCAGCCAAATAATTTCCGTTTTCAACTTTTAAGTCTTCTTTTCCCAAGTCATCTTCAAATACTTCAGTATCAACTAAAGATACAGAATCTTTTCCACCCTTTGTTTTAAGAGTGTTAATGTTGGAATTGGATGCAATAACAGTATCGTTAGCTTTGCCCGTTTTAAGATTATCAATATTTGTATTATCAATGTTGATTGTATCAGATGAGCCATCAGGTAAGCCAAATAGAAATCCGCTGTTTGTTTTGATTTTATCGGCACTAGAACCGTCAATATTAATAATGTCGCTGCCTGAACCTGTTTTCAGTGATTTAATAATTGAATTATATATTGAAACGTCGTCTGAACCTTTACCTGCGTCAATTTTATCAACAGTTGAATCATAGATGCTTATAGTATCATCACCTTTTTTGGTATCAATTGAATCTATTTGGGAATTATATACAGAAATAACGGAGTCGTCACCATTACTTTTAATTTTGGCGACATTTGCATTCATTACGACGACTTCGCCTGTTTCTTTATTTTCATAAATTTTAATATCACCTAAATCTTCGGGGTTTTCAATGGTTATTTCAATACCGGACGATGTTTTAAATGTATATCCCGCATTCCCAAAGAAAAGAAATTTTTTATTTTTTTGAGCTTCTACACTGTCCCATTTGCTTGTATCATCAAGGTCTAAATCTTCTAAATATGATTCTGACGCAGATTTTTTGGATTCAAGATTTAACTCAAAACCGGAATTCTCAGAGGCTTTCTGTTCACTCCAAATTGTCCCGTTGTCGCCTGAGACATCTGCGGAATTGTCATCATAAATATCAATTTGAGTATTATTTGCGGATGCTGCATTTGATGTTGTTGTATCAAAAATATATTTTTGATCATCAGAATTAAAATTAACCGACATCTCTACTAGCCTTTAACCATTTGTTTATATGTAGCAAAATGCTTATTTTGCTCACGGGTACAGTAAAAATAACGGTATAAATTCAAAAAAACTACAGCAAAACCGGAATAAACTTTACATTTTGTAATATTTATAAAAGAATGAATTGATATTAGAAACAATTAGGTTTTGATTTTTTCATATGGCTTTTGTCTTGGTTTATATTAAATGTTTGCTATAAGCAATATTAATTTTTGTAAAAAATTTGCATTATAAATACGAAAAATCAAATTTAGGAAGTTACTATAATACAAAGTAATTTAGAAAGTGTCATAATGCAGATACAAGCTACATCACCATATAGATTATTTGCGGATGCGAAAAAATATAATAATTTCATTTACACAAGTAATTTTAAAAATTCGCAATATTTAAAGGACTCTTTTGAGAAACATAATTCAGACATTTCTTTTGCAGGCTTTAGAAAGAAAAAACCTAACGAAACCAGAATTGAAAAAAATATAACCGATTCACTTTAAGGGCGTTTCTATTAAGGGCTTGCCTTTTTTGTTGGGACTGGCTGCTTCTGCTGCAATGGTTAAGATGGGAGATGATGCCAAAGATCTATTGTGTGATGAAGACGGTTATTTGGTGAGTCCGGATGGTGTAAGTTCAGATATGCTTACTATCGATAAAAAAGCCGGTATAATCAAGTTTGAAGGCACAGGTATTGAGATTAACGCTGATAATTACGATTATGCAGACTGGGAAAACGGTGTATTCAGGAATTTTGACGGCAGCGTTGACATTGATTTGGGTGCCAATAAATTTATTGATACAGAAAATGGTATTTTTGTTGATCCCGATGTAAATATTTCAGCTGTTTTGGACGGTAAGCATTTTGGAAACATTGCTATTCCGTATTTTCCAAGTTTTGGCTCAGGCTATCCGACAACTCCATGGGATGATAGATGGGGAACTATGCAAGCCCATTATGCAGACGAATACGAAAATGCAACTACCTTAGATAAAGCTGCTTTGTTTATAACGAGTCTGTTTAACAGAAATTCTGCTATTGAAGATATGGCGGGAACTAAAGATATTTTTGGTAATGATATTATGACTGCAACCGATTCGGACGGCGATACTTATTTAACTTCAATACCTCGAGGTATTGTCAATGATCCTTTGTTTGCTAAATTCCAAACTATGCTAGGAGGCGACAAAGAAACTGCTGTTGAGACATTTAATAATGCAAGATTACAAGCATACCTTGAAGACAACTTCCCTTCATTTGGTACAAGAGTTTTGGTATATGAAGGGGCAGGCATTCTTACGGCGGCCACATTGCTCCAGAGCATGAAAGATATGACGGACAACAGGTTCAAGAAATATTAAATAAAATATCTGAGGATGGGGGATATTTTCCTGATCCGGGAAGTGAAGAGGCGGTCAATTTTGCTAAATATCAAAACATAATGTTAAAAAGCGGCTTTTGGGAAAAACCCTTAATTTCACCAAATATGCTGCTTGATGTAGATGGGGATGGTAAGCCTGATATAGATATTGACGGCGACGGAATTCCTGATTACGACAGAGACGGTGATGGAATAATAGATTTAAGTTCCGAAGATAGCGGAGGAATATTGGGAGCTGTATTTAGGTTTTTTAAGGAATTAGTAGATTAATATGAAAATCGCTCCCATTGCCATCAGATTTAACAATCATGATAATTTTCAATCCAAGAAAAGCAAACAGCATAAAGTTACTGAAAATCCTATAAAAAACACCATTATACAATTCGCTCCGAACAATTATGTTTATGGGGTAAAAAGTGGATACGAAGATTATGAAGCCGCACAAAAGATTTTCAGAAAAAATCTAAAAGATGGTAAAGGTGTATTTGGCGATCCTAAAAATGTTTCAACATTAATCCAAAATGATAAAATCAGAAGAAATTTAGTTAAATTTTTTGCCGAATACTCGCGGGAAGAATCAGACAAATTAGATGCTAAAAAGAATCTGACAATGGATGAGGTTAGATACAGAAACGACCTCAGAGAAGTTAGGGATTTTTTTAGTGAATATGACAACTATTGGACTGAAAATGAAAGCTGCTTTGAGTCAAAAAAGCCTGCATATACTAAAGAAATTGCATTTGCAGGGAGTATAACAAGGAAAGAAGAAAATTATTGCAAAAATATAGTTCATGGCTTTGCCCTTGCCTGTGGTTTAGTTTCGGGTGCCATGGGCGAAGGGGCAGCCATTGGCGCTGATACTGTGCCGCTTCGAATCTTGCAATTTGCAATGTTCTCTACAATGGCTGCATATTTAAATGTACCTCCGATTCCATCTTTAGAATATTATACAAAAGAAATGTTTGCAGGCGCCACGCTTGGTGTTGGCGGAGCTAAACTTGTTACATCTTGGCTTGGTATAGGAGGTCATGTTGCTTCCGGCGTAACAGGTGCATCAGTAGTTACAGGTGGTGGCTCCAACGCTGCAATAACGGGTAGTGTCCGCGCTGTTAACGGGACTTTAAGCGTATTTATTACAGAAAAAATGGGTAGAGGCTACATTAATCGTGTCAAAAACAATAGAATGAATTTTAAAGATCAAACCATAGAAACAGGTGCCTATTTTATAGGAAGAGGGCTTTTAACGTCTGATAACCCGTTTAACGATATGATGAGTGTTGATTTTAAGGATGCAAGTTCACCGGATTTAATTAAAAGCGCACTGGAGCAAATTCCTAATGTTTCTCAAGAAGCCATTGTTACAGCTCTTGATTTGGCAAAAGAATTTTCCAATAGAGCGGGAGTAATGTTTGCAATTAATTTTGTCGTAGATTTATTCTCAACAAAAGAAACTGATCCACAAAAAATTGCGGCAAGAGCAAAGGCTATTTTAAGACAATCTTTAATTTCTGCAGCTGTTTATCAATTGTGCGATATTACAGTTGAACAAAACATAACAAAAGAAGCGGCAGAAACCATTAAAGATATACAAGAAAATCTTGACAAATACCCGGAAGTTTACCATGCCGTTATAAATGCCGAACATGAATTTTTTGAAAAGATAAATATCGATACTTTGAGTGCAGAAGCTTTTACAAGGCAATTTAAAAACAAGACATTTGTGCATAATCTGTCAAATTTTTCTAATAACATGCTTAACGAGGTTTCCACCGCAATAGTTAACAGAAATAGAGCAAAACAAGCACAGAAAATAAATGATGCGCAGAAAAAAATTAACGATGAGAAACAAAAAAGAAAAGAAATTGAAAATATATTAACTCCTGAGGAACAAGCCGAAGTTGAAAAACAAGTAAAAGAACTTGAAGCCCTTATGCGATCCCAAAAAGAATTTTATAAAAGCGAAAAGGGCTTTGGATATGGAAGAATTGCAGGCTATAACCATATAAAAAGCGACTTGACACAAAAATTTATCCAGCCGGTAAGCACAAAAGATACAGATTTTGGCGGCAATATTCCAAATGCAATATTATTTTTTGGACCGACCGGTGTTGGGAAAAGTGAACTTGCCCGTGCAATGGCCGAACAGGGAAAATGTTTAATGCCAAGATTTAAAGACCCCGATGATACGGCAGAGCTTCAGGAAGAACTTGACTCTATAGTGAGAAAAGCTAAAAATGAAAAAAGACACTGTGTTGTTATTATTGATGAATTCGATGACTATGGTTCAGATCCTGAAGGAGCAAGGATTTTTGCAAACTTTATAGAAGATTGCGCACAAAATAATATAACCTTACTACTAACTACAAATAATCCCTTGGATATTGATAAAAGCATTTTAAGACAAACAATAAATATCCCTGTTGGTACTCCCGGTAAAAAAGATGTTTCAGAGGTTTTAAGATTTTATCTTGAAGATTTAACGCAAGACGAATCTGATGAAATTGTCGAAGCAATTATAAAGAAAGCTCAAGACAGTGCATTTTCGAATTCTCAAATAAAAAGTATGTGCGCAAGGGCAATTCGCAAAGACAGTGCAAATTTAAAAGATGCTATGATACAATTAGTGCAAACCACACCGCCTGAAATAAGCAAAAAAGAACTTGATGAATTTAATAAAGAAATTATCGAAATAAAAGGAAATTAGTTTATGAAAATTTCACCGGTTAGCCTAAAGAAAACAACCAAATTTGGAAATTTTGGTGCAAAAGCAAACACAGATACCCATAACAAGGCAACTAAAATTGATACCTGGGATAAACAAATGTTTGGCCTAACCTGCTGCATGACTGCATTTCCTGGTGTTTCTTATATAAAGAAGGGAATTAAGCAAGGTAATTGGGTGAAAAAAGCCTATTGTATTTTTGAAGGCGCGGGAATGACCCTTGGTATGGCTTTAATGCTTATGCCTCTTTGGAAATTTCTAAAAAAATAAATTCTGATAATTAAATCTTTTTAAGATAATTTTCTATATCACATCTTAAAAGATATGCATCTCTTTCTTTCCCTTGCATTTCACAAATCATAGCAAGTGTTTCTTTTAAACGCACAACTTCTCTGTAATCTTCTTTCTTTATGGCTTCTTCGGCGCGCTCCGTATACCAACATTTATGTATTTCAAGCCGGTGCTGGTTCATATTTACTATAAACGGGTCAAGATGGAGCTTCCAATCCTTCTTTTGTCCTAATGTTAAATCATCTATATTTATTTTTAAAGGGATTCTTCTTTTATTTTTCAAAAATGCACTGTCGATATTTGAAGAATTAGGGGTTTTGAAAACTATTGTTAAAGGTTCTTTATCTTCGGACAGTGAAAATAAAAATGCTTTCATTTCGGCAATTGTTTCATTCGTTACTTCTGAACTTTTTAGAACATGGGAAAAATCTTCAATAAATAAGACTGTTCTTTTGCCGCTCTTTTCATAATTTTCCTGAGCATATTGCAATTCGGTGTTTAATCTATATAGGGCATCGTCTTCGCCTTGCGGAAGTACAAAGGAAACAGTTCTGGCTTCAACTTCATCTTTTAACCAGTTAAAAATTTCATCTCTCCTGCTTTGTTCCGTACCTTCAAGCATAATTACTGTCGGTGTTTGCTCAGAATCCTTTTCTACTGATGTAAGAAAATATGCTGTTAATCTATCTTTGATTTTAGAATTCAGCTCTTCTTTTCTAAGGCGTTCATTTCTTTGCGCTTCTTTTCTTCTTAATTCAGCTTCAAGTTGTTTTCGCTTTTCATTTGCTTTTTTCTCTGCCAATTGCAGTTCTCTTAATTTTTGGTTATTAAGATCAACCATGGCATGTCTTACTTTTCTTATAACTTGTTCTGTTTCTTTTTCCGGTGCGCTTGTGAAACAATATTTAAAAAACCCCATTTGATTTATAAGCTTTTGCATATGTTCTATTTTTAAACTTTCTTCCCAATTTTCTTTTCCCAAGTAATCTTTTGCATAATTCATAATTTCCGGTGAATAGTATTCGGATGGTCTAAATGAAGTTGTAATTGCATCTTGCAGCTCCTTATTAAGTTGCATTAAATGATTTTTATTTTTTTCAACTTCGTGTTGTTTGTGTTCTAAAAGTTCTCTAAGTATGGTTGTGCGTTCATTTTTATTATCTGCGCCTTTAAGATGTTTTATAAATTCATCATGTTGCACAGAGTTTCCAAAAGTTAATTGATGATTAAAGGCATTTTTAATGGGAGATTTCTTATAAACATTGTAGTTATTAAAACATTGTATTGTTATTTTCATTTATCTTCTTTTCTTTATTTTTTATATAAAATACCGCAACCATCCCAATGATTGTTCCAATTAACATGCCGATAGCAACGGCTTTTTTTGTAAGGGTTTTGTTAAGTTGTGTAGCTTTGTTTTTAAGATTATTTGCAAATTTCCTTAATGGTTCTTCAACTATGCTTTCGTATTTTGTCTTTAGACTCATATTTAATTTGCTTAAATTTGATTCTTGGCACTCTTTTGCTTGAATTGTTCTATCTAAACCGTCTTTCAGCTTGGTAATTTTTGTTGTAGAACTTTCATTTTTAATTAAATTTTCGACACTGCTAATTGAGTTTTTAAGTGTTGTTAACAATTCATTTGCACCTTGCAGTTTGTCATTTATTGTTTTTACTTCGGAATTTTCGTTAAATTTTTGCAGTAATAATGTTTTGTATTCTTTTATTTGCGATTCAATGTTTTTATTATTTCTATTTTTATTCAATTGTGCAAAAGTAAAACCACCAATTCCACCTGCGGCAGTTGTTCCAACAGGAATTAATAAATCTTTGGAATTAAATTGCTTTTTATTTGTTCGTATAGTCTGTCCTTTTGGTGCAATGTTATTTTGCGCCGGGGCATTACCTTTATAGATAGGCGGTGCATAAGGGATATTAAACTGTGAAAAAAGGCTATTTATTCCTGTCATTATTCATCACCCCCAACTAAAAGTTCTTTTTCTTCGTTGTATTTTGCCATACTTTCTCTATCTATGCCGGGAGTCTCTCTCTTGATATGGTAAATTAAATCTTCTTGAGTTATGGTGTCAGAACTTTCTATGCATTCATTACAAATGCTCTCAATTTGAGAATTGTTGTAGGCTCTTTCTGGTTGTACCGAACATAAAGTTTGCGCAAGTTCATCAAGGTCAATCTTACTTAAATCTATATTATCACAATCTTTTAAATAATGTTCAAATACCAATGCGGCGTTTGTTTCATCCGGCGGGTCAATGCAAACTTTTATAGGCATTCTTTTTGGCCCGCGTATTGCAGGGGGAATTTCCATAGGATTATTTGTTGTTGCAAAAACAGTACAACGATAGTCCTCGGAACAGTTTTTTAAAAATTTTTTTTAGTCTGGCATTAATAGAAGAATCTTCGTAAGCAAATCTGTCAATTTCATCAACGAGAATAATTGTTCTTTTACCAGTATCAAGAAAATTTTGTCGTGCCACTTTTGCATTTGATAAAAGATTATCATAAAAACTTTTTTCTCTATCGTCTTTGTTTCTTGCAGTTTTTGAAGATTTCGCTTCAACAAAATTACAATTTGCACTATTTGCAAATGCTTTTGCAAAGCTGGTTTTTCCATTCCCAATCGGGCCAAAGAATAATATTGAATTTGGGAATTCAACATCTTGTCCGGCTGCCTCTAAAGGCAGGAGGTTTATGAAGCTATCTGTTAATATGAATTTCTCTTTTTCATAACCTGCAATAGAATTAAAACCTTTATGCTTGCTTTTATTGCTTGCAATAAGCTCTGCTCTTTCCTGCTTTATGCGGGTTGCAATCAAAAGTGCTTTTTTGGCTTCTTCCAATTGGGCTTTATCGGCATTATTCTTCTTTAATAATTCACATTTTTCTTCAAGCAACTCTACAATTTTGCTTTGTGTTTCAAGTGATATTTCCTGAGCCCTTAAAAAGCCGCTAATTTTATCGTCTGCTTCCTTTAGTATCCTCGCTTTTTTCTTTTTCTTGAAAAAACCTGTTACTTGTTTTTTCTTTTGTGCACAGGCGTCTTTGATATTTTTTAAGCTTGTTTCAAATTTTTTGGCAATATCTTCATCTTTGTCAATTTCAATGTTTGTATAATCAAAACGGTCAGTACCGTCAAAATCCCGAGAGAAACACCTCTGAACGCAATTTTGCGATCAATAGCATTGGGATATGTAAGGGTTTTATTAAAATTCACTTTCATGGCACAACATTTATTTGAATATTTTGATATTATAATACGCCTGAATAATTTTTCTTGCTAAAAAATAACTTATCTTACCTAAGAGCTTTTTTGTTTATTTTTAGAAGTTTGTTAATATCAGGTGTTTTGCACCCTTAAAAGTCAACGCTTTGTTTGTTGCATTATATGTTTTTATATTCATTTCGCAATAAATGTGTCAATCTATTGTTGATATTAATCAATAAATTTGAATTTGTATCTAACAAAAATTTTTTAATTTTTGTAAATATAGTATATACAACTGCTTGAAGCAAAAGAGTTTTATGCTGTAGAATTATTTTAATTTGTTCAGGTTGTTAAAGGTGAAATTATGCAGATAAAAGCTACAAATATTTTTCCCTCTTCGAAACGTATAAACTTTGGCGTTTTTGCAAACGAAGAAACAAGGGAGTTGGCAAGCAGATACTTAACTAAAGATGAAATGTATGAAGCTGAAACGATGAGGTGTTTGACTTTCAGCACGGACGGACAGGATATTTTTGTCAGAAAAAACGAAGAGTATATTGATGAAAACAGATTTAGAAGCAAATTTGATTTAATTCCTGACTGCGCGTTTAAGGATCTGCTGCATGATTATAAGCTGCAATATCTTGTGCAACGGGTAAGTGCGATTGAATATCCCCCGGACAGCAAAAGGGATGACAGATACATTCCTTGGTAAAAATAGTGTTTAATGATTTGTATCTAAGTACGGGGCAAATGCCTCGTACTTATTTTTTAAAGCAATTCTGCAATTTTGTAGACAAAAGTGTAAATTAAAGAGGATAAAAGCATACATGCCGGAATGGTTACAATCCAGGCGGTTACTATATTCCCGACAACTCTCCACTTTACCGCATGGGCATGAAAGGTTGAACCCACACCCATAATTGAAGTTGAGATAACATGTGTCGTACTGAGGGGTATACCAAAATGCGAAGCAGTCAAAATTAAGCCTGCGGCGGAAGTTTCCGCTGCAAAACCATGAACCGGTTTTAATTTAATAATTTTATGCCCCATGGTTTTAATTATTTTCCAGCCGCCGTTCATTGTTCCTGCCGCCATTGTAAAAGCACATATTATTATGACATAAATAGGGATTTCAAAATCTCCGCCCGGAGCACTGTGTAAGACACCGCCGGATAACAGAGCCAAAGTTATTATCCCCATTGTTTTTTGTGCATCATTTGAGCCGTGGCTCAGCGCCATAAGCCCCGAGGATATCAGCTGCAGTTTTCTGAATTTCTTATTTGCCTTTTGCGGGCTGTATTTCAGGGATATTATAAACCTTGCAATAAGCAACATTAAAATAAAACCTACGCAAAATCCTAAAACAGGAGATGTGAACATAGGAATAATAACCTTGTCAAAAAGCGTTTTTACATTGACAACATCAACGCCCGCTTTTGCAATTGCAGCCCCTAAAAGACCGCCTATAAGCGCATGGGAGGAGCTTGAAGGAAGCCCGAGCCACCAGGTAAATAAATTCCATATAACGGCGGCCAAAAGTGCGCAGAAAATCACCGTAAGTGTGACGAGTTCGGCATTTACAATGCCCGAACCTATTGTTTTTGCAACGTGTGTTCCGGTTAAGGCGCCTATAAATTCCAGACTTGCGCCAAAGAGCACGGCTTGTTTTGGCGAGAGGACTTTTGTTGAAACAACCGTTGCAATGGCATTTGCGCAGTCATGAAAACCGTTTATGAATTCAAACGCTAAAGCCACAAGGATTGTAAAAGTTAAAATTATGAGCGTTAATGTCATATAATTGCCCCTAAGCCTGCTTGAGTACTACGTTTAAAATGGTATCAGATACATTAAAACAAGCGTCAAGCGCGTTTTCGATTTCTTTATACATATCCCTCAGCTTTATGACATCAAGTGCATCAAATTTACCGGAAAAAAGTTCGCTCATAGCCTTGAGATGTATTTCGTCTCCGTGCGTTTCAAGTTCTTTCATCTGAATATTTGTTTTGGTCATATCTTCGACATCGCTTACTTTTTTAAATTTTCCGATTATCTCGCCCATGCTTTCCGTTGCATTGACAAGAGTGAGCGCCTGTTCTTTCATTTCACCCGTATAGTTTGTAAGGTGGTAAACTTCAAGATTTAAACAGGCTTTTACAATTTTTTTGTTAATTTTATTCAATTGTACTGCAATGTATTGAATGTCTTCGCGCTCAATAGGAGTAATAAAACTTTTGTTCAGATGCTTTAAGACAAGTTTATACGCCAACTTCCCTTTTTTTCTAAGTTTTAGCGCTTCTTCTTTTTTTTGAGGGTCTAATTTTGTTTCAAGTACCTCGGCATAAAGTTTTGCCGCATTTTTACAAATTTCCGAACTGTCCTGAAAAAGCGTGAAAAAAACTTTATCCTCCGGCGGCATTATATAAGACATAAGATTGAATTTCGGCATAATATTTCCTCGTTTTGCCATTTTGCACACTCTCAAAGCATATTTGAAACAAAAATATTTTAAAAGTATTTTGTAATAATATTTAATAATTTATATGCTGAATCTTAGGCCCAGCTGTAAGCCCACGCCGTTTCTGCCGCCATTTCTAATCATTGCTTCAAAAAAACCGGTTAATCTTTCTCCGAAGCGTTTTTGTATACCGGCGCCATATTTTACATAAGGCTTTACGGATAAATCGCTTAAATATATGTCATTTACCTTAAATTTTGTTTTATCAATTATATTCCAGGCAAAAGACACGCTAAGATAGGGTTGGATGTAATTTTTAAAATTGCCGATTAATTTTATCTGCGGCTCAATGTGAATTGCATTTAGGGGATGGGTATTGATATCAAGGCCTGAAGCGTTTTTGTAATCAAATGTATTTACGAAAACATATGAGGTCATGATGCTTGGCTGCAAGATTAGTTTGTTATTAAAAAATGAAAAATTGTATCCTGTTTTTTGTGAAATGCCGGTGTTGAGCATTGCAAAATTTTCATGTCCGAAATCAGTATAAGCTCTTGACGTGTTTGCGCCGACGTTAGCGCTTATAAGTGTAAAATACCCGCCTTTATATATTGCGCCGTTAAGTCCGAAAAGCCCTCCGTTGTTGTTTATTCCGATGCCATCATAAGCTAAATGCGAGCCCTTGTATACTCCATACGTGCCAAAAAGTCCAAAAAAGCCATTTTTTAGTCGCTTAAGCTCGCTTTCCGCACCGAACATTGTGCCATATTGCACGTTTGATACTTCGGGCCCGTTTTTTAAAGGTACGTTTTCAAATATAGAATAAGGTTTAAACCATACTCCGGCATTTTGTTCGGGTATATTGTTCGGGGAAAATAGAGGATTTGTACCGATTGAGGCATATCTGTCTTTAAATTTTAAGGACGCTGCTTTATACTTATCCCCGATTAAAACCATATCAAGGTTTGAAAACACATTGTAAAAAGTATCGATTGTGCCAAGATAGCCGGCAATTTGTGTCGCGACTTCTCCTGCCAAAACTCCGGGATAAAAGCCCCCGCGCGTGAAATCAAAATGTCCGTTTTGCGAATTATAAGAAGAATTATAGTTGTAAATAGGCGTGTTTATTATTTTTGGTGTATAGCTTATTGAATTTTTAAGGGTAGTATTTGCAAATGGTATTGATATAAACTGCCCCTCGGGCGTGCCTGAAATTAAAAGGCGGGGTACATATATGTTTCCGCTTCCCTCAAGTAATGAAGCACTTATTGTGTCCATCAAATTAGTGTTAAAATTAACATCGGGATAGATATTTGTGCGTCCGGACAAAGTCAAATCGTTAAAATTAACGTTATCAATCTGCCTGTTTTGCATGTTAAAATTCACATTGTTGCCAAATGTATTATCCTGTGCGCCAAAGTAAACACTGTCGGCTAAAAGGTTTATAGTTCCTCCGTTAAATGTAAAATTACCCGTATAATCACTATTATTCCCGCCAAGATTTAAAACTCCGCTATCTTCTTTATAAATTTCGCCATTGCCTTTGATCCCTCCTAAAATCTCCGTTGTGCCCTCTCCTTGAAATCTTATTGTGCCGTTTTCGTTATAAATATCGTTTGTATTTTCGTTTTCACGGTTATTTTTAAACGTGGAGCTTAAAATTATAAGTGTGCCCCTGTTGCCGATTGCACCCCCTCTGGCGTCTTGTGATTGAAGGTAATTGTCCTGTAGTGTTGAATTTTTGATTGTCAGCATTCCGCCGGTATCGTTAAATATCGCTCCTCCTGTTGCACCGTTGTCTGATGATGCATGGTTGTCTTTAAGTATTGAATTTGTAATTGATAAATCGGAATTGTTGTATATGGCCCCTCCTGCCGCTGCAAAACTGTTTTCGCCATCCACATGATTAGAATTTATAAGGGAATTATCTATATTCATCTTGCCCATATTATAAATTGCGCCGCCATAGCCAAAAAAGCCGTTTGTACTGTCCGCATAGTTATTTTCAAAGACGCTGGATGTTATATTGGCGCTTCCTGCATTATAAAATGCTCCTCCGTAGGATAAAACACTGCCTTCGCTGTGGTTGTTTTCAAAAACGCTTTTTGTAATTTCCATTATTGCATCCGTATCGTTTTGGTATCCGTTTGCAAGCGCTCCGCCATAGGCATCTGCGGCATTTGCATAGTTATCATAAAAAAGTGCGGTATCTATTTTCATATTGCCGCCAAGAAGGTTGTAAACCGCGCCGCCGACAGCAAAATTTACCCCTTGTGCATCTACGAAATTTCCGTCAAAATCGGCGTTGAAAATACTTGACGTACCTCCTTCGTTGTATATTGCACCGGCATAATAAGAATTGTTGTATTCCTGGCCTTTGCAATTAATTATTCTTACCGAGTTAAAATTGCTTTCGCGATTTAATATAAAACCGCCAAAGGTATCTGAACCATCTATATAGAAATTATTTCCGTCAAAAGTTATGTTTAAATTTTCAAAATGCGCGGCAATTGAACTGCTTGAAGTCAGATTATTGCCAAATGTAATTGTATCTCCGCTTTGCGGAGTCGAATTTATAAGTTCGTCAAAATTTGTAACTTCAATATCGGCACAATAAGCACAATGTGTAAAAAATGCAAAAAATATGATGAGAAATATTTTAAAAGGCATAATGATTATAATAATCATTTAATAAAAGCTTTTAAATTAATCTTGTGTTTAATAGTCAAGGCGCATTGCAGATTGCATTTTGTACGGTAGATGGTAATATATTTTTAAAATATATGGAGTTTTAAAAAATGAATAACAAAGAAAAAATGCTTGCCGGGTATCTTTACGATTCGGGCGATAAAGGACTTTTAAGAGAGAGGCTTTATGCAAAAGATTTATGCCACGAATACAATACAACAAAAGCCTCGGATACTGAAAAGCGCGAGGGAATTATACGAAAACTTTTTGGCTCAATCGGCGAATTTTTTAACATCGAGTCGGATTTTTGGTGTGATTACGGCTATAATATTGAAGCAGGTACTCATTTTTATGTTAATCATAACTGTGTGATGCTGGACTGCGCAAAAATTAAATTTGGTGATTACGTTTTAATTGCTCCCAATTGCGGATTTTATACGGCCGGTCACCCGCTTGATGCGTCCGTGCGAAACAAATGGCTTGAATTTGCATATCCTATAACGGTCGGCAATAACGTATGGATTGGCGCAAATTGTCATATAATGCCAAATGTTACAATAGGTGACAATGTGGTAATCGGTGCGGGAAGCCTTGTTACAAAAGATATTCCGTCAAATACTCTTGCTTTTGGCTCGCCCTGTAAAGTGATTAGACAGATAACGGAAGAAGACAAGAAAAAATACTTAAAATAAAGCTTAGCGCTTGACAAAATTAAAAAAAGTGTTATGATTATACTATACCCTGGTAGGGCATATATATTTAAGAATAGGAATGATGCTATGACAAATATGCAAGCCAAAAACAAAACGTTAACGGTAATTATACTGACACTTGTAACGATGGTGTTTGAGATATTTTTTGGTATAATTACCCACTCTATGGCATTAACGGCTGACGGCTGGCATATGGGAACGCACGCTTTTGCTCTTTCTATAACGTTTTTTGCCTATATTTTGGCTGCGAAGTTTCAAAATTCGCCAAAATTCAGTATTTCAACGGATAAAATCGGCACTCTTGGCGGTTTTGTAAGCTCGATACTGCTCGGGGTTACGGGTGTTGCAATTTTATACGAATCTTTTTTAAGGTTTTTTAATCCGTATGAAATAGGATTTAACGAAGCAATAATCGTTGCGGTTATAGGTCTTATTGTAAACCTTGTAAGCGTGCTTATAATGGGTGTGCACAGCCACGAACACGGCCACGGACACAGCCATGACCACGAACATGAACATGACCATGAACATGAGCACAATGAAACCGAGAAAAAAGACTATAACTTCATTGCGGCATATATGCACATTCTGGCAGATGCGCTGACATCGTTTTTTGCGATATTTGCGCTCCTTGCGGGAAAATATTTCGGACTTGTATTTTTAGACCCGTTTGTCGGAATAATAGGCGGGGTTATGATTTGCATTTGGGCGTATAACCTTATAAAATCAACATCGCTTGTATTGCTTGATTACAGCGAAAAGTAATTA
This sequence comes from Candidatus Gastranaerophilales bacterium, assembly GCA_944324405.1. Taxonomy (GTDB): domain Bacteria; phylum Cyanobacteriota; class Vampirovibrionia; order Gastranaerophilales; family Gastranaerophilaceae; genus Galligastranaerophilus. The sequence goes on from CALUWF010000013.1 coordinate 25,274, forward strand.
TTTTCCAAGCGAAAGTCTTGCCATTTCATCAGATGAAAAACAGGCATGGACTTTATTAATCCTTGATTGAATATTGCCCGGCGGATTTTTAATCTGTCTGTATGCCGCCCAAAAAAGTGCTTTTGAAAGTCCCGGCGAGAGTGTTTCCGACCTTTTTACATATAATTTTCCGCTTGTGGAATTAGCAAATAAAATATCTATATCATAACCTTTTGTTTCATCCGGCGGGTGAAGATTAAGCGGCTTGTGGGCAATGAAAGGTATATCAACCCAATTTAAACCTTGAAATTTTATTAAAAGAAAAACTATTTCTTCTCTTAAAAAGAGTTGAAAAAACACTTCATTGTTGTCAAATATATGTACAAGTTCGTCGTCAGTATTTGTCCGCAGTATAATAACCCCGGCGCGTTTGCCGTCAAAATGAAATTCAAAACCGTTGCGCCTTGTTGAAAATTCTTCATAGCTGTTGTTGACTATGTATTGCACATAAACATTTTAACATAAATCAGCCATGCATACTTTTCATAACAATTGCCGCGGGGTCTTTGTGCGAGGGTAACTGTGTATTTTTGCTGAATTTTGAAACGACGTCTTCAGGTTTTGAAATTTTATTTAAAACGGCTTTGAATAAATCAATAACCGTGCCCACAAGTCCTCTTGTTGCTTTGCTTTTTTCCTGTTTAGGCAAGTAACTTGAAGCGTTTTGTGCATTTTTTATGACACTTGTTCTAAGGCTGTTGCAGCTGTTTGAAATTTTTGGCGTAATTGTTAATGCTTTTGTCATTTTCTATCCTTTTCTACAAGATAATTAAAACACTTAAATAACAAAAATTGTTATAATATTAAGCATTTTTTACATTAAACGTGTAATTTGTACAATTAATCACAAAAAAGCATTAACAAGATTTTAACAATTTAAAACAGGAAATTTTTGTAAGCGATATTGATACAATAAAGCTCATCTGCCACCCATTAATAAAATTGAAATAAAGGTATTGCGCGATGACATTAATGCTGCAAATTCTTTTGCTGACGGTTGCGCACTTTTAGGCGTTAATGTTAGAATGGAAAATTATTACTTCTGCCATATAAGGAAAAATATGTTCGAGAACTATGAAACATTTTTGGCGGTTTTAGATAAAAAATTAAAACAATTTTTTGAACAACAAAAAGAGTATGTCTGCTGCAAGCGCGGTTGTTCTTTTTGTTGCGAAGAAGGGTGCTATCCGGCATCAAATATTGAATATCTTTATATAAAAAGCGCAATGGATAGACTTGATAAGGATTTGCAAGAGAGAATAAAAGATGAAATAAAGCGCTTAAAAGAGCAAAAAGAAAAAGAACGCGGTGATAAAAAATGGCTTTATAAATGCCCGTTTTTAATTGATAACGTTTGCAGCGTGTATAATAACAGGCTTATTGTTTGCAGAACGTTTGGCATTCCGTATTTTAATGATGAAGGAAAAATAAAAACGCCTTTTTGTATGGAGCGCGGTTTAAATTATCATCAAGTTTATGACCCTGCAATACACAAATTCAGCGATGAAAAATTTCGCCTGTCGGGCTTTAAAAATGAGCCCCTGGCATACAATTTGAGCAAAAAATTTCTCTATAATTCCAAGCTTGCCGAGCTTACAAATATGCATTTCGGCGAGGATAAAGCCCTTATAGATTGGTTTTAGCTCCTTATTGCAATGAGTTCTATCTCAACAAGGGCGCCTTTCGGGAGCTCTTTTGCCGCAACACAGGAGCGGGCGGGTTTAGAGGTAAAGTATTCGCCGTAAATTTCGTTAAATGCGCCAAAATCTTCCATATTCTTTAAAAAACATGTCGTTTTAACAACATCTTCAAAGCCAAAACCCGCCTCTTTTAAAACCGCGGCAAGGTTTTCAATAACTCTTTTTGTCTGCTCTTTTATATCGCCGCCGATAAACTCATTATTTTTAGGATTAATTGCAATTTGTCCCGAAGTAAACAGGGTATTTGCGCACAAATACGCCTGAGAATAGGGGCCTATTGCATCGGGTGCATTTTTTGTATAAATAACTTTATTCATAATTACTCCTTAAAAACTTGATGAAATTTTGTAACCTTTTTCGATAAACGTTCTTTTTATTTCTTCAAGGTGCTGCGCGTTTTTGGTTTCAAGAGTAACGCTTAAATAGCATTCGTTAATCTCGGTACCTTTTCCGCCCTGATTGTGCCGCACGCGTATTACGTTTGCGCCAAGCTTAGCTATAATTGTCGAAACATCCCTTAACTGCCCCGGTTTATCAAGCAGCTCAATTGTTAAATCGCTCAGCCTGCCTTCTTTCATAAGTCCGCGGTTAATTACGCGCGATAGTATATTAACATCAATATTTCCGCCCGATACAAGACATACCGTCTTTTTGCCTTCAAGCGGCAATTTATTAAACATGGCGGCTGCAACGCTTAGTGCGCCCGCGCCTTCCGCTATAAGTTTTTGCTTTTCAATAAGGGATAAGATGGCATTTGCGATTTCATCTTCACTTACGGTTACAACCTCATCCACATACTGTTCGCATATTTTAAAAGTATTTTCCCCGGGCAATTTTACCGCCGTTCCGTCCGCAAAGGTTGAAACGGAAGGAAGTTCTACTCTTTTGTGTTCATGGAGAGAATTTACCATGCTCGGCGCGCCCTGCGCCTGAACACCGTAGACCTTGCAGTTGGGGTTTAGCATTTTAATTGTATATGCAACCCCCGAAATTAGGCCCCCGCCGCCGATTGGTACAATTACGGCCTCCATATCGCTCAGCTGTTCCATTAATTCAAGCGCTATTGTGCCCTGACCCGCAATAATATCTATATCATCAAAGGGGTGTATAAACTCGCCCTGTGTTTCCTGCTGATATTTTATTGCCGCCTGATAAGCATCATCATAAACACCGTCCACAAGCATAATTTGGGCGCCATATTTCCTTGTGGCTTCTATTTTTGAGATAGGTGCCGTGCTTGGGATAAAAATTGCCGATTTTATATTGTTTTTCTGTGCGCTTAGTGCAACGCCCTGTGCGTGGTTTCCGGCCGAGCAGGCTATTATTCCGCGGCTTTTTTGTTCATCGCTCAAACGTGAGATTTTATAATATGCGCCGCGCACCTTAAAAGAACCGGTTGTTTGCAAATTTTCCGCTTTGAGATAAATTTGTGCCTTATCGGATAATGCGGGCGCATATATTAAATCTGTTTTTCTTATGTTGTCCTTTAAAACTCTTTGGGCATCGTATACTTTATCAAGTGTAAGCATTTTTCATCCTCTTTTTACAAGTAAAGTATAGCAAAAAAGTTTTAAAGGGCGCAAAATATTAAGCGTTAAATTCTATGTTGCTTATAAGTGTTCCTAAAAAAGATATTACAAATGAGCCTAAAAGTGCACTTAAAAAGCCATCCACTTCAAATCCCGGCGCAAGTTTGCCAAGAAGCAGAAGTAATGCTGCGTTAATTACAAAAATAAACAAGCCAAGAGTAATAATGTTAATCGGAAGGGTAATAAGCATAATAAGCGGCTTTATGAAAATATTTATAAGCGCCATAATTACAACAACAAGCATGGCACTCTTAAAGCCGTCTACCTCAATCCCGGGGATTAGCCAGGCGGTAAACATTATAGCAAGTGCAAATAAAACCCATCTTAAAAGTAAAATCATATCTTTTCTCCTTATATTTATTTTTAATATTTATAAACCTACGGCCCAGGCAAATTCTTCTCCGACGCGGGAATTATACGCCCTTCCGTCATCATATGCAAAAAGCTCATGCCAGTGGCTTTCGGGTGTATTATCAAGCGAGTAATTCGGGTTTGTCATCATAAGTTGATGCGTGTTTGTATCGTATCTCAGCGGGAATAAGTCCTCCATTTGCATAAATGAAGGCAGTTTGTCCGATGGATATTCAAATCCGAAAAGGCAGGAGTGTATGCGTCTTAACCGGTCTTCATAGCTTCTTCCGCCGGTGTCATTGTCATTTGAAACCTCGGGGCCCGGCGCATATTCTCTGTAATATTTTAATTTATTGCTCCAGTATCTCACCTCATTTTCATTATCGGCGTTAATTATTGCGGTTCCTGCTGTCAGGCCCATATTTTTATACCTGTCAAAATCAAAAGAACTTTTTTCACCTACAATGCTCACATGGGTGTTGTTTGAACGTTTTCTTATCTCATCAAGGATATATTGCATTTGATGATAATAAGGCAGCTTGCCAATTCCCGTGTAATTTGGACAATCATAGCCGCCGATGTGCTTTGCGGAATCGACAAAAATAGCCTCAAAGCCAAGATTTATAAGCTCTGCGCAGGAATTTATAAATAGCTGCACATGTTCATCATTGTGCCATCTGAAATTTTCTTCCCGGCCGTCTTTGTTTATAACCTTTATTTGATCCTCTGAGATAAGCACGCGGAAACCTGTTTTAATTCCTCTAAAATGCGCCAAATCACAAAAAGCCTTCAGCTGTTCTTTATCGCTTATTTTATCCTCAATTTCGCGTACAATAAGGTTATTTGAGTACCCGGAGTTTAATTTCATCGTATATGCGGAATTTTCTTCCCATACCGGTTTATTATATCCGTCACCAAAGATAATCGGAAAAACATGTGATACAATTATGCAGCTTGCCCAGCTTTTCGCGCTCGGCGCAATTGCGGGAAGCATTTTAATGAGGCTTAAAATTCCGTCCTTGCAGCAATTACCCTCCATTTTTGCAATGGAGCGATTGTTTATTTCAATGTAATTTGCAAATCTTCCCCAATTATCACCGTAATTAGGGGTTTGAATATTATCGGGAAAATTTTTGTAAAATTCGCCTTCAGACAGTGTCATAATTGAATTTACACTATCCTTTAAACTTCTTGTCAAAAGTTCGTAAGGGGTGACATTTGAAAGCCATTTTTTTCTGCTGCCGACATTGCCTATGCCATAATAGGCCTTTTCTTCGCTGAACTTATCATATTCAAGCTCCGGCCGGTAATTAAAAGCATCTAAAAGTTTATTTACACTATTCATATAAAATTCCTTGATACTTTAAATAATATGGAATTTTATTTTTTAAAACATTAAAGAAAGTGCCTATTTTTTATAGTGTAAACTCGTACCGAAATCCTCCGATATTCTATCACCGATTGAGGCAATTTCTTCTTTTAAAAGATTTAAAGAAGATGTGTCAAGAGCGTTAATTCCTTGCTTGTTCGGGTATATTGAATATTTTTTTGCACATGTTTTGGGTGTAATATTTGGCATAACAACATTTGCGCCGCTTTTAAGGGCGATTTTTCTTCCGTTTTTTAAAAGTGTTTCCATGGCCGTTGTCGCCGGAATATTTATATCAGGCAGTATTATTCTTGTAAGTGCCGTAACTTTTAAAGCAAGTTCAAAAGTTCCGCAGGGAAAGTCTTTGAGCGGTGTATCCTTATGAGAGATAAAAGGCCCTATACCAATCATATCAGCTTCAACTTTTTTGAAAAACAAAATATCATTTGCAATGGATTCAATGCTTTGTCCGGGAAGTCCCGTCATGATTCCTGTTCCTGTTTCATAACCAAGATTTTTCAGCTCATATATGCACTTTAGTCTATTTTTAAAATCCGCGCCCGGGTGAAGTTTCTGATAGAGTTTTTCATCGGTTGTTTCAATTCTTAAAAGATATCTGTCTGCGCCTGAGTCCTTATAAGCCTTATATTCTTCTTTTGTTTTTTCTCCGAGGCTTAAAGTAAGTGCAAAACCTAAGCTTTTTACATTTTCAATTATTTTGCACATTCTGTTTATGTTAAAATAATCGTCTTCGCCTCCTTGAAGTACAATTGTCTTGAAACCAAGTTTATCTGCCCGTTGCAGTGCATTTAAGATTTCTTTTTCGCTTAATCTGTATCTTTTTACATTTTTATTTTTGGAATTTATCCCGCAGTAAATACAGTTTCTTTTGCAAAAATTACTAAACTCGACAAGCCCCCTTAAATGCACAAAATTGCCGCAGCTTTCCCTTCTTATTTTGTCCGCTTTTTTATATATGTCATCGGCGTCTTTGAGTTTTAGAATTTCAATAATTTCATTTTTATTCATAAAATAATTATAGATTTTTTTTTGCTCTTAGTCGATAATAATTTTATGGGCAGATATGAGAGAAATATTTTAATAAAGGAAATAGGCGAAATAGGGCAAAGAAGGCTTAGAAATTCGCGTGTTCTTGTCTGCGGCGCTGGAGGCTTAGGTTCCGGCGTTATTGTTAATCTTATCTGTCTTGGGGTGGGTCATATTGGAATTGTCGATGATGATAAGGTTGAATTATCTAATCTTAACAGGCAGTATATCCACAAAATGACAACGCTTGGACAGGATAAAGTATTAAGTGCAAAATCACGGATAAACGAATTTAATCCCGAAGTTGACGTTATGCCGTATAAATTAAGGCTTGATAAAGACAATGCCCGGGATATTTTTGTAAGTTACGATTTAATAATTGACTGTTTTGACAATTATTATTCAAAATTTATTTTATCAGACACCGCCGTTAAGACGGGAAAAACTTTAATCCATGGCGGAGTGGAAGAATTTTGCGGCCAGGTTTGTGTTATTAAAAAAGATACAGCCTGCCTTGCCTGTTTTATTCCCGAGCTGTACAACTGTTCAAAAGATATAAAAATTAAAACCGGAACAATAAGTCCCGTTGTTTCAACAATTGCTTCAATCCAGAGTATGGAAGCTCTTAAAATAATTACCGGCACAGGCGAACCTTTATACAACACAATGCTTTTTTACAACGGTCTGGGTGAGCAGTTTAGAAAAATAAAAATCGGAAAAAATAAAAACTGCCCTTCCTGCGCAAAATAAATTATTTAAGTTTTTTATATGCATGTTATGAAAATTACTCCTGTTGTGCAGTTAGCGCAAAGAACATACAGTGCATATAATTATAACAGCCAAAAGCAGCTTTATTTAACGCAAAGAGATGTATTTGTAAAAGAGAAACAAATTGCATTTACTTCAAATCCCTTTGCGAAAAAAATTTCTGACAACCTTGTGGATAAAGCCTCGCGGATTATATTGTCAAAATATTCAAAATTCGGGCTTGGAGAATATTTAAAATTAAATAATTTAGAAAAATTAATTCTTTCAAAGAAATCGGCAGGATTTCAAGATTATGCTTATGATGCGACACTTGACGGCGCTCTTTTGCTTAAAAAATATTTTGATAAGAAATATGGTATTGGTAAGTATGTTTTTATTTCAATCGGGCGTTCTCTTGAAACAATTAAGGAGGCAATGGGGTATATGGGCGCAAATACCTGCATACTGCCTATATCACAGCTTCATAACAAGAGGGTGGATATTTCGGATATAACTTGCCAAAAGGGTTTTGGAGAATATTTAAAATACCTTGAAAAAATAGGAATTGATGCCAAAACAATAAATAATTCGGATAAGCATTTTATTTTTGCGGATTACTGTTCGTCTGGCGCCACTCTTGAAACTGTAAAAAATCTGCTTACAAGTCCGCAGGTCGGCATTGATGAAACAAAAGCAGAGTTTATTGATTTTATGAAATTGTATAAAAAACTCTGGGAAAAAGTCAGGAATAAATCCTCCCTTACCATTCCGACATTTATGGATATGCATTTAAACTGCGAATATTTCAAGTACTTTTCTTCAACAGATGCGCTGCCTTATTATGCGCTGGAAAAAGTTAATGAGGCGGTAAATATGCGCGCCGGTTTTGAAGCAAAGCTTTTTAATTTTAAATTGATGAAAAAACTCATTAGGGATTAAGTTTTAAAACTGCGCTTATTCTGTTTGTTGTTTTGTTTTCTTTTCTGTATGAAAAAAATAAATCGTTATCGCAGCAGGTACAGTATGGGCATATGTCAATATTTTCAACCCCTTCTTGTTCGAGCATGCGTGCATTTATTCCTTTAAGATCGGCATAGTTGCCCAAAAATAAGTCTTTGGTATCGTTTAGAGTATTTTTAAGCAATGAAATTGCCTCGTCTGATGTTTCAAAACACTTAAAACAGATGCAAGGCCCGATGAGCGCCGTTACATCCTTTGGATTTGACCCCATTTTTTTAAGTGTCTTAAGTGCAATTTGCAAGGCTGTTCCACGCCAGCCGGCATGGGCTATGGCGCCTGTGTTGTTGCGCTTGTCATACAAAATAACAGGAGTACAGTCCGCAAAATTGAGAAATATCGCGCAATCCGTACGTTTTAAAATAAGCGCGTCGGTGTTTGGATATAGTCTTTTGTTTCCGACAAAAGCAATGTTGTCGCCATGAGTCTGCCGGGGTGAAATTAAAATATCGGTTTTGAGGTATTTTTTGATATTGTTTGTATTTTTTTCAACTGTATCAAAAAATTCTTCCTCCTTTGTTTTAATAAAGCTCTCTTTTGTTGTAAAAAAGTGCTCCGCTTCATTTAATAAATCAGACTTGAGCACTTTTTTGCCGTTAATTTTTTCAAAATAAAACATATATGGATTTTATATTATTTAAAAACTTTAGTCAAAGTATTCTTGATACATTTGCGAAGCAAGATTTTTGAATTCTTCATCATCCAAACCTTGTACAAGTTGTGCTTCTTCGGGTGTTATTATGCCATCCATACTGCTTTCACTGTGTCCGACGCCATCGCCTATTGCTATAAGTCCGTCTGCTGCCAGCATATAGCTTGCATACTCTTGTGCGCTGAGCGATTTTTTGCCGTCAGCAAATTCAAGTCCGTCAAGACATTTTGGAGCATATCCGTCAAAATCAATATAAGAATTTACTTCTCCAGTTTGCAGTTTTCCGTTTTTATCAGCGTCAACATTTGCCATCTGATACGCTTTTTCAATTGCTTCAATATCTGCTTTTGCAAAGTTTAGTGCGCTTTGTGCAAGGTCATCACCTTGTTTTGCGTATTCAATGCCGCCGTATTTTGCAACAGAACTGTTAAATATATCACTTTGATAAATTTTTTCTTCATTTTCCACGAGTTCTTGGCCGTCTTCACTTTTAAAGATATTGTCACTTTTTATTCCGAAAAATCCCAAAACTTTGTCAAAAACTCCTGTTCTGACATCGTCAGGTACGATATTACTTGAATTTGAACCGTTAAAACCGTTTGTGGCTTCGGCAAAATCCTCAAGGGCAATTGTCATTGCAGATTTGTTCTTTGTATCTTGTGCTTTTTCTTTCGCAAGATCCATTATTGAAGTATCGGTACAGTTTTCCATAGAATAAGGGTCTGCCCTGTGTATGCCTCTCAGTATCTGGTATGCACTTGAATCATGAAGTCTGTATTCACTGTAATCTAAAGGTTGTGACATAATAAATTCTCCCTATAAAAAGCATTCTCCTCTTGCATTAATAAAAACATTTGCTCTGGAAAAATTGCCCGGGAGTTTTATTAAATTACACGGCTTCTTGTTGGTATTGCTCTTTTTTGACTAAACTTAATATAATTTTACAAAGTTCCAAAGGTGTATTTGCGCTGTAGTGTGCAAAGTGCAGATTGTCGCCGTAGCCGTAGTTTGCGGCAATGCTTATCATTTTATTTTTATGAGCCGCCTCAATATCCGTTATTGAATCACCGGCCATAAAGGATTTTGAGGGGTTAATTTTGTGCTTCTTAACGAGAAATTCAACGATATCGGACTTTGTGCAGTCGTATTTATAAATATCTGTCCAGGTGGGAAGTTCTGTCGGTGTTATTACATCTTCATAAAGCCCTGTGAAATATTTTTCAAGAATTTTTGAAGAAAAAACTTTTGGTTTATACGTTGCAATATAGGTCTTTACCCCGTATTCCTTAAGTGTTTTTAGCAAATTAACCATATTGTCAAAAGGTTTTGATAAAGGAAGGTCAAAGCTGTGGTATGTATTTCTAAAGGTTTCGGTTATACGCTCAATTGAATTGTTGTCAATATTTGGAAAAACGTTTAAAATTGTGTCATACAATGGAGGCCCCACAGGTATTACGGCATTTTCAGGCACTTTAAATCCGCAGCGCAAGAAAGCATCTTTGAGTCCGTTTACAATTCCCGCTTTTGAATCTACAAGAGTGCCGTCAAGGTCAAATATTGCACTTTCAATAGAGTTAATGCTCAAAACTTTATCCTTTTTTTGTTTACAAAACAATAATATCATAAGTTTGTGATAATATAAAATTTATGAAAATATCAATTGTTATGGTATGTCTAAATGCTCAAAATACAATAGAAAAAACGCTGAAAAGTATTTTTAGCCAGACGTACAAAAATATCGAACTTGTTATATTTGACGGCAAATCAAGTGATGGAACCGTTGACATTATTGAAAAATACATGGATAATGTATCTTTTTTTCACAGCGGAGAAGACAAAGGTCTTTATGATGCAATGAATTGCGCGCTTAAAAGAGTTACGGGCGATTGGATTTTATTTTTTAATGCCGGTGACACTTTTTGTGATGATTATGTCTTAGAAAAAACAGCGGCGGAAATTTCAAAAAATCCTGATTGCAGTTTTGTTTTCGGATATTCAAAAGATGTGGATGAAAACGGGAATTGTGTCAAAATAAATACTTATGACAATTTTGACAGGAATTACTTCTTTTTAAGCGAAAATATCTGTCACCAGGCAATTTTTTACAAAAAGGAACTGTTTTTAAATGATTGTTACGATATCAAAAATTTCAAAATATATGCGGATTGGGATTTTAACGCGCGCTGTATAAAAATTAAAAAAGTAAAAATGCACAGGATGGATTTTGCGGTGTGCAATTTTGATATAACGGGCATTTCAAGAAATATGAAATATCTTGAAATTTTTGACAGGGAAAAAGATTTAATCTGGCGAAAATATTTTCCCTTAATTTATAAATTTTCAAAAATCGACAGGTTTATGTTAAAAACATTTAAAAGTATTTATCTTCCGTTAAGGAAACTTTTTATAAAATAATGTTTGGTATATAATTTTCTCAAAGAGGTCGATATGAAAAAAATACTTATTACGGGCGCGGCAGGTTTTATAGGGTCTAATCTGACAAAAAGATTATTAAACGAAGGAAATTATGTAATCGGATTAGACAATTTTTATACAGGACTCAGGGAAAATATAGAACCTTTTTTGACAAATCAAAATTATAAATTTATTCAACACAATGTAATTGAACCTTATGAGATTGAAGCGGATGAAATATATAATCTTGCATGTCCCGCGAGTCCTCCGCACTACCAAAAAGATCCGATTTTTACCTTTAAAACTTCGGTTTTTGGAATTTTAAACGCGTTGGAACTTGCAAAAAAAACCGGCGCAAAGCTTTTGCAGGCTTCTACAAGTGAGGTCTACGGCGATGCAAAAATCTGCCCGCAGGATGAAAAATACTTCGGAAATGTTAATCCTAATGGCATAAGAGCCTGCTATGACGAAGGAAAAAGGGCTGCTGAAACGCTTATTTGTGATTACAAAAGACTCTATGGACTTGATGTCAGAATTGCCAGGATTTTTAATACATATGGCGAAAATATGGACATAAATGACGGCAGAGTTGTTTCGAATTTCGTTACGCAGGCGCTTTGCGGTAATAATATTACAATATATGGCGATGGCAGCCAAACCAGATCTTTTTGCTATGTTGATGATTTAATTGAGGGCCTTATTTTGCTTATGAAAAGCAATATTTCGCAGCCAGTTAATCTCGGCAATCCCTGCGAATTTACAATATGCGATTTTGCAAAACTCGTTTTGGAATTAACAAATTCAAATTCAAAATGTATCTATCTTCCTCTGCCGCAGGATGACCCCGCTAAAAGAAGGCCGGATATTTCTTTTGCGCGCGAACACCTTGGCTATGAGCCAAAAGTAAAAATTGAAGACGGAATTAAAAAAACTATGGAATATTTTAGGAAAAGGATTGAAAAGTAATGGATGTATGTGTAGTGGGGACGGGCTATGTCGGTCTTGTAGCCGGAGCATGTCTTGCCGATATGGGTAACAATGTAATTTGCGTTGACAACAATAAAGAAAAAGTGGAAAACCTTAAAAAAGGAATAGTTCCGATTTATGAACCTCTGCTGGATGAACTTATCGCAACAAATGTAAAAGACGGGCGCTTAAAATTCAGCGATAATTTAGATGATGCGGTCAAAAAATCCCTTGTTTGTTTTATTGCAGTCGGAACTCCGGAAGATGAGGAAGGAAATGCGGATTTAAGCGCGCTTTTTGCAGTAGCGGAGCAGATTGCAAAATCTTTAAACGGATATAAAGTAATTGTGGATAAATCAACCGTACCTGTCGGCACGGGAGAAAGAGTTTATAATTTAATTAAATCATTGACCGATAAGGATTTTGACGTTGTTTCAAATCCTGAATTTTTAAAACAAGGCGCGGCAGTAGAAGACTTTTTAAAGCCCGATAGGGTCGTAATCGGTTCAAACAGCGAATGTGCCACAAAAATTATGAAAGAATTATACGCGCCGCATCTCTTAAATGGAAATCCCGTTATGGTTATGGATATAAAATCGGCCGAGATGACCAAATATGCTTCCAATTCCTTTCTTGCGCTAAAAATTTCTTACGCTAATGAAATTGCAAACATCTGCGAAAAAACAGGCGCTGATGTAAACGCAGTTAGAAGCGCTGTCTGTGCAGATAGAAGAATAGGACATCAATTCCTCTTTGCCGGCCTTGGTTTTGGCGGAAGTTGTTTTCCTAAAGATTTGAAGGCCCTTATTCATACTGCAAAACAAAACGGCGTCGAGCCGCAAATTCTTCTTGCGGCTTATGATACAAACAAAAAACAGCGTGAAATTTTTGCGGGCAAAATTTTAAAAAGATTTTCAAACAATTTAAAAGGCTTAACTTTTGGGGTTTGGGGGTTATCTTTTAAGCCAAAGACAAACGATATGCGCGAGGCGCCTTCAATTACAATAATAAATAAGCTTTTGGAAAACGGTGCCACGGTAAAAGCTTTTGATCCCAAGGCTTTTGAAGAAGCAAAAAGAATTTTTAAAGATAGAATTCAATATGCAAACAATTCTTATGAAGCCGTTAAAGACGCTGATGCCATGCTGCTTTTGACCGAATGGCACGAATTTCGTCTGCCTGATTTTAAACAAATGGCCCAAATTATGAAACAAAAAATTATTTTTGACGGCAGAAATCAATACGACCCGAAAACCTTAAGGGAATTAGGTTTTGAATATTACTGTGTCGGAAGAGCTCAGGAAGTATAAAAATAATAAGTTTTGTAAAAAATCCAAACAATTTGAAAAACAAGGCGCCAAAAATACTTTATTTATATATAACATTTGTCTTTTAAAAAGAAAGGGGCGACAAGCCCCTTTTTAACTTGTTATTTGTGGCAAAAATAATTTTGTTTGATTTTTATTATGTTATATAATTATATAAACAAACGGATAAACCATGGGAAAAATTCACATTTCACAAATTAATTTAGCACCGCCGAATTTTGCCGCTATACCGCTTACAAAAGAAAAAGCAGTTTTAAACTGGCTGATTGAATGGGTTAAAACCTCAATAAAATCTTCGCACATCCAATACGGCGATTTTTTGCCGGATAAGCCAAAACTTGCAAAATATCTTGGCGTGAGCACCGGAACTATACAAAATGCAATCAGACAAGCCGAAGATATGGGTTATTTTGATTCACGCCAATCCGTCGGGACAGTGGTCAGGGATCCTCAAATAAAAGAAAAAAAATTTGAGAAAACTTGTTCAAAAAAAGACGCCGCGGCAGTGCTTGTAAAAAAATATATTCTTGATTTTAAGCTTAAAATCGGCTCACCCCTTCCTTGTGCAAAAGAATTGTGCACTATTTTAAATGTCGGTGAAAATACCCTGCGGCTTGCTTTAAATGCCCTGATACAAGAAGGTATTCTTGAAGCAAAATCCCAAAAGGGCGGAAAAATTTCAAGAATATATAAAAAAACTTTTGACAGCGCCTGTGTCGAAAAATTTCCCCGGAAAACAAGTCTTGCGGCAATGACTGCGCAAAAAATGAAAGAATATATCATCAAAAATTACAAACCCGGCGATAAAATAATATCGAATGAAGAATTTTGCACATTATTTAACGTCAGTATAAGAACGGTAAATGAAGCGTCAAAGCTTTTAAACGAGCAAAATATAATCCTTTCGCGAAGAGGCAGGTACGGTACAATTTATCTCAATGACCCGCAAAAGATTAAAAAAATGAAAGAGCGTGAAGAAAAATCACTTTTTATGAGCCATCCTGATGAAAAAAATTTGCAAAAGTCTTATCTGTACTGCTGGGAAAAGACTCTTGACACCCTTAAAAAATATATAACTCAAAATCACGAACCGGGCGATAAAATCCCTTCAATGAAAGAACTCGCAAACATATTAAATGTAAGTACAAACACGGTTAGACGCGCAGTATCAATGATGTGCGAGGACGGATATTTGATAGCAAGACGCGGTAAATACGGCGGTGTGTTTATCCTTGAAATGCCCCAAAATGCAAGAGAGGCATATACTTGGCTTGCACTAAATCCGGACGTTATAAATGTTAAAAATTAAATCACACACCTTATGTAACTTCTGAGTGTTTGCAATAGTGTACACAAGTACACTATTGCTTACAATTCTCATTTCTTTCCTAGTCCAGTGTCGCACAAGCCCACCGGTTCGTCACCGCTGTGCCTGTGCTCACATCCTGTCGGTCGTTTGCTTTCAGGCGGTGCAGTCGCACCATGCCTTCAAGCTTCTCTTCACTCCTGTTCGCTTGCATCCCATCTTATCCTCAGATATCCTGAGGACCCTGAACCTCCTGATCCGAGTTCAAAGGAATCATCAACAACTCCTCCTCCCCCTCCTCCTGATCCTCCGAATTC